>JAIDZC010000021.1 GCA_029057785.1 Anaeroplasmataceae bacterium | reverse complement strand
CTATCAAGCACACCAAATTCCTAGAGTATTAGAATATCTTTTAATGCTTGTAAAGAATAATCAAATCCAAGATTCATATGAGGATTTAATAAAGGTAGCAAGCATCATTCTAGTAAAAAATGACTTCATATAACATAAATCCCAAAAATATTCTACAAAAGGTAGGATATTTTTTTTAGCTTCAACATAAAATGATATGGGTGATACCGATGAAGGTAAATACAATATTAAAAAAAGTAGGTCTTCCTCTTGCAAAAATCAATCATAAGATAAGTAAGCTTTCTTGTGATAGTAGAGATTGTGTGAAAGATTCTGTGTTTGTTGCAATTCATGGCAATCGTGTAAATGCAAATCAGTTTATAAAGGATGCAATAGCGCTTGGTGCCAAAACAATTGTAACTGAAGTCAAACAAGAAGAAGAGGACTCTGATGTTAATTATGTTTATGTAGAACATATTAGAAAGACTCTTGCTCAATTAGCCAAATTTTTTTATCATGATGTATCTAAGAGGTTAACTATGATTGGTATAATAGGAACAAATGGTAAGACAACGACCTCAACGATTGGTTATAATTTTTTTAATTTTATAGGAAGAAATAGTATGCTCATTGGAACAAATGGTGTTTTCTATCAAGGATTTGAAGGTAAATTGGATAATACTACACCAGATATATTGACGATATACCAATACCTTTCTTTAGCCAAAAGAAAAAAAATATCTACTGTATTTATGGAAATTTCCTCAATTTCAGTCGATCAGTATAGAATATATGGCATCGATTATAACTGTCTGATTTTCACAAATTTTAGCCAAGATCATTTGGATTATCATAAAACACTTGATCGATATTTATTCTGTAAATTAATTCCTTTCATTAAGCTTCCAAAAACTGCATATGCTATACTAAATGCAGATGATTCAGCTTTTAAAAGCTTTAGTAAGTTTACAGATGCACATGTGATTTCCTATGGAGTAAAGGATCATGCAGATATTTTAGGAACGATTCATTCTGTAAAGGAAAATGGAATATCCTTTTATACAAAGGATATCCTGTTTAAGACAAAGCTCTTAGGGGAATTTAATGTGATGAACTGTTTGAGTATATTATGTCTATGTAATGTATTTCATATTCCTTTTGAAAAATTTCAAGATTTTATTTCTAGATTTGAACCTGTAGATGGAAGAATGAATGTCATCAGGTATGAGGAGAAACAAATATGGGTAGATTATGCACATACCTATATGGCCACAAAAAAGGTTATTGAAGAAGCCAAAAGGCTATGTAGAGGAAATTTGCATATTGTGCTAGGCTGTGGTGGAAATAGAGAGAAGGAAAAACGATTTATGATTGGAGCTCTTTTAAACTCTATTGAGGCTAGAATTATCTTAACTACAGATAATCCAAGATTTGAAGATCCTATGGCAATTATTTCAGATATTCATTCAGCCATAGAAAAAGAAGTTGAAATCATTCCGGATCGAAAGGAAGCTATTATTACCGCTTTAGAGAGTTTATCGAAAAAGGACTATTTGCTTGTATTAGGAAAAGGCTGTGAAAAATATATGGATATCAAAGGTGTAAAATATCCGTATTCAGATTTGGAGGTTATTCATGAATGGATTAGAAATCATTAAGCTGTTGGCTTTATCTCTTTTATCAGTATTCTTATATAGTGTATATGTGAAAGGCTTTAAAAGGTTATCTCAGACAGAAAGAACCTTAGGACTAGATTCACATAAAAAGAAGAATGGAACAATAACAATGGGTGGTATTATCTTTTTAGTACTCCCTCTTTTTTTTGTTCCCTATTCGAAAACAACTACTATGATTCTATTTGCAACCCTAGGTTTTGGCATCCTAGGAGTAGTCGATGATTTATTGATTGTAATTCTGAAAAAGAATGATGGACTTCCTGCAGTAGTGAAGATTCTAGTTGAAATTCTTATTGCAGGAGTATTATTTTTCTTTTATTTGAAGGATAATAACTCTACAACGCTAGAGCTATTTCAATTTAAAATTGATATCAAGTGGTTCTTTGGTCTAGTTATTCTGTGGCTAATGCTTGCAAGCTCTAATGCTTGGAATTTGATGGATGGAGTCGATGGCTTATGTGCAGGCTGTAGTCTCGTGTTTGGGATTGGCTTAATGCTCATTGCCTATAAGGAACAAAAAGTAGATATTTTATATATGCTGATTGCCCTTCATATCACACTATTTGTGTTTTGGTGCTTTAATCTACCAAAGGCATTCTTATTTATGGGAGATGTTGGAGCCTTAGGCTTAGGTGCATTTTATGCCATAACCAGTATATATTTAAATTCCTTAACCGCCTTTGTGCTTATGGCTGGACTCTTTATTTTTGAGACTCTTTCTGTAATTTTACAAGTTTTCTATTTCAAGAAAACAAAAGGAAAAAGATTATTTAAAATGGCTCCATTTCACCATCATTTGGAAGCTAGTGGTTTCAAAGAATTACAAATAGATCTTATTTTTTACATCATTCAAATTGTTTTAGTCATTCTTACGATTTGTCTATTATAGAGGGTTGACAAACTAAAATTTTATTTATATAATTGCCTTATATTATAAATTTGATTTATGAGGTGAGGCAAATGAATGATCCAAGATTGTTAACCCTTTTAACACTTGTTCAAGTAAAAAATTATACGAAGACAGCACAGCGATTATTTATCACTCAGCCTGCCGTAACCCATCATATTAAATCTTTGGAAACAGAGTATGATATTGTATTATTTACTGGAAACAAAGGCTTTGAATTAACCAAGCAGGGACAAATCCTAGTAGAATATGCTAGAAGAATGATGAACCAGTCCAGAGAACTAACAGAAGCCATTTCAGATTCCCTATCTTTAAAAAAGACATTGTCCTTAGGAATTACAAATGAGGCTATCGCTTTATGCGCAAAGAAAAATTTGCTTAGCCTATTATTTGAAGTGTATAATTCAAATGCCAATTTGATGACTTTATCCTCTGCAGATATTTTCACTTACTTAAAAGAAGGAAAGCTTGATTTTGCGATAGTAGATGGATCCTATGATGATGATGCCTTTGATGGAATTTTGTTAGATACGATGTCTATCGTTCCGGTTTGTTATACAGAGGGTAAGTTTAAGGAAATTAAAAGAGTCACCCGTGATATGATTAAGAATAATCCAATTATCTTAGGTGCTCCAAACAATGGAATGTGCGAAGGCGCACTCTATCATTTAAAAAATAGTAATATCAATATTTCTCAAGTGCCTACCTTTCATTCTAATTCCCCTTTTCTTTTAGGAGAACTGATCAAAAGTAAAGATGGTATTGGCTTTATGTATGCAGAGCTTTGTGACCAATTAAAGGATGTAAAGCGCATGGATCTTTTGAACTTTAAGGCAAACCAAGGTATCTATTTGGTTTATAGCCAAAACAGCTTTGATAAATCTACCTTAAAAGCCTTAGTTAAGGTTTTAAAGAAGTGGAAGGAACGTCAATGATAGAGATTTTATATGAAGACAATCATGTTCTTGTTGCTATAAAACCAAAGGGTGTTTTATCACAGGCCGATGGAAGTGATAAAGAGGATATGCTTACCCTTTTAAAGGACTATATTAAAGAAAAATATCACAAGCCAGGAAATGTGTATTTGGGACTTGTACACAGGTTGGATTTATTTACAAGTGGGATTATGGTTTTTGCTAGAACCTCTAAGGCGGCCTCTAGACTCACACAGCAGGTAAAGGAACGTACCTTTATGAAGAAATATTTAGCGATTGTAGAAGGAAAGCTAGAGGGCAGTAAAACCTTAAAGTCTTACTTACTAAAAAATGAAAAGGAGAAGAAGAGCTATCCTCATCTAAATGGAGCAGAAGCGATTCTTAGCTATACAGCTATAGACTTTAAAGAGGATAAGACACTTTTAGATATTACCTTAGAAACAGGAAGATTTCATCAAATCAGATGTCAGCTTTCTAGTATTGGGCATCCTTTATATGGTGATGTCAAATACGGAAGCCACCATAAAATAGATTTTTATGAATTTCCTCTAGAGGCATACTTCTTAAGGTTTAAGCATCCTATAAAGAACGAGCTTATGACTTTTGAATATAAATCATTACATTTGTAGGTGGTCTTAACCACCTTTTTTCATATTATAAAAGCAGGTGAAAAGAATGCAATTTGAATATTATAAAAATATTTTATCCATCAGCAATTATCGGCAAATTCAGCAAATAGATAGTGATTTAATATCACTTGAAAAAATAAATATAGTGGGACATGATTTAAAGGTATTAAGGCTCGATAAGGACTGTATTGTAATTGAAGGTGGTATCGTTAAAATAGAAATGGGAGAATGATGGTATGGTTTATAAGATTAAGATGAATAAGGATGACTACTTTAAAATCAGTAACAAGATTATTTCTAGTAACTTAGTAATCAATGATGATGAAGTAACCTTTGAAATTGAGGGTGGATCTTTTAATATTTTAAAACGGACAAACTATGAGTTTAAGATTATAGAAAGTATGAAGTCTAAGGTGCTTCGTTTTTTTTCTAGATATGGACTTCTTATTGCAGGAATTCTATTTTTATTTTCTATCCTCTATATGAATATTTATCGTGTAAAGAAAATCGAGTTTAATAGAGAAACTCCAATCAATAGTGATATTGAGTACCGAATTAAATCAAGCTATAAGAAATTATTGTGCTTTGACTTTTGTAGCCTAAATTATAAGGAATTTTCACGTGATATGCAAAAGACTTATTTTGAATATCCTTTTATCAATGTCTCCTGTAAAAACAATGTCATCTCTGTTTACATTGCAAATGTAGATGAAGCGAACTATACCATAGATACACCTGTTATTGGAGATATCGTTGCCAAAAAGGATGGAGTAGTAGATGTATTTTATGTGTATAGTGGTAAGAGTATGGTTTCTAAAAATAAATACGTAAGAGAAGGAGAACTTTTAATTGAAGGCAATAATAGCGTAAGAGGTCTTGTGATGGCAACTACATATGATAAAATGGAAATTGAAATTATGAAAAAAATCAACCTAGAACAAGTAACAGATGAAACCTCCAGCTATTATGATTTATCTTTATTTAATATGAATTTTTCCATCGGGAAAAAGCAAACCTATGATCTCTTTGATAAAGAAGAATCTTCGGTTTTCAATTTATTTGATTTCTTTTCTTTAAAAAAAATTGCAGAAACGAAAAAAAATGCTATAATTAAAACGTATAGCATGGATACTGCCTTAGAAGAGGCTAAGAAAAGAATTGAAGAGGATTTTGACACTCACATCAGTAATTCTTTAGAAAAAATCATTGCTATTACAAATACTAAGACTGTAGAAACAGAGGATTCTTATACCTTTACCTTTATCGTGAAGAAATATGAATCCATTGGTACATTAAGTGTAAAGGAGTGATTTTTTTGAAACTCAGCTGTAGAATTGAAAATGCTAGTGATGCAAAAAATATATGTGGAATTCAAAACGACAATTTGAAAACAATAGAAGAGCTTTTTGGATGTGTAATTGATGTTCATGGGGATTCTGTTTTGTGTGATCTAGAAGACCTTAGTCAAATTGATAAGCTTGAAGTTTTTATGCAGGCCTTGATTGATATATCTAGTCTAGGAGTCCATATTACAACACGAGATATCATCTATTTAAAAAAGATTATAGAAGCTAATCGTAAGGAAGAGTATCTTAATTTTTTAAAAACAAGAAAAGCAGTGGGATATACCCAAAACAATAAACCGATTTATCCTAAGACCTTAAAACAGGCAGAATACTTAAAATTTTTAGATCATAAGGACTTGATTTTCTCTATAGGCTCAGCAGGATCTGGTAAAACCTATTTGGCTGTAGTTTATGCAGTTACTCAGCTAAAGAAAGGAGCCATTCAAAAAATCATCCTAACTAGACCTGCAGTAGAGGCTGGAGAGTCTCTAGGCTTTCTTCCAGGCGACTTAAAGGAAAAGGTTGATCCATATTTAAGACCTTTATATGATGCCTTATATGATATGCTTGGTGTAGAAGGAACGAATGCTTTAATAGAAAAGCAGGTATTAGAGATTGCTCCACTTGCCTATATGCGAGGAAGAACATTAGAAAATGCAATTATCATTTTGGATGAGGCACAAAATGCTACAGTAGACCAATTAAAGATGTTTTTAACCCGTTTAGGTTTTCATTCCAAGATGATTGTTACTGGAGACTGTTCGCAAGTTGACCTACCTTCATCAAAGCGTTCAGGCTTAAAGATTGCCTCAGAAATGCTTAAAGATTTAAAAGAAGTAGCTGTTCTAGAATTTGAAACCTTTGATGTAGTTCGTCATCCACTTGTAGGAAAAATCATTGAAAAGTTTGCAAATATTACAAATTAAAGGGCCTTTGCCCTTTTATTTTTTTAACTTTTCCTTTATAATGGATTTGGTGAAGAAATATGAAAGAAAAACTTTTTCAAAAAATTAAAGAATATGATACGATTATTCTCCATAGACATTCTAGACCGGATTTAGATGCTTTAGGAAGTCAAAGAGGCTTAGCTCTTGTCTTGAGGAATGCATATCCAAATAAAAAAATTTATATGGTCGGTGATATGAGTGCACGCTATGCCTTTTTAGGAGGTATGGATGAGATATCAGATGAAGTATACAAAAATGCTTTTGTCATCATTACCGATGTGGCAGTATCTTATATGGTTTCAGATGAACGATACAAGCTTGCAAAAGAGGTATTTATTATTGATCATCATAAGAATTTAAGTGATATTACAGAAAATATTATTTGTGATTCTTCTAAAATTGCTGTATGTGAGCTCATCACAGAATTACTTTTAGAAAAAGGATTTATGATTCCTAAGGATGCTGCAACCGCCTTATTTGGTGGTATCATTACCGATAGTGGTAGATTTCAATATGGAGAAACTACGGGAGATACCCTAAGAACCGCAGGCAAACTTCTTGACTTAGGGGCAGATAAGGAGTTTATCTATAAGAATATCTATACAGAAACTTTAGCAGATAGACAAATGAAAAACTGGTTTGGAACACAGTTTAAGACAACAAAAGAAGGTGTTGCCTATTTAAAGAATGGTAAGGAAGTTTTTGAAAAGTTTGATGTAGATTTCTTTAATATTTCTCGTGGCATGGTTGGTGTTATGGCAGGAATTCTAGAGATTCCTATTTGGTGTAATTTCACTTTAGATATAGAAAATAATGTAATCATTGGTGAATTTAGATCAAGAGAACTTTCAATTGTGGAGGTTGCAAAAAAGTATGGTGGGGGTGGACATGACCTAGCTTGTGGTGCAACACTTCATAGCTGGGAGGAAGTTGACCAAGTTATTGAAGATTTCAATAGGCTTCTTAAAAAATAAATGAACAAATACTTAAACGAAGAAGTAAATGTATTTCTAGGCAGTTGTCCTCATTTTGTGGACAACTGATTTTTTTATGGAGAATAATATAAATCAGGTAGTTTTGATTAGAGTGTATTTCGGCTCTTATTATATTAAGAGCCTTTTTTTCTATGTCGAATAAATCCGAATTAATTTTTTAAAATTATTTATGAATTTTATTGAATATTTGATAATTATGATATATAATAATGACAAACAAGAGAGTAAAAAATGATTTTAAGAGAGTCTATAGGAAAGGAAAAAGTTATGAAGAAAAGAATTGGATTAGGTTTTGTAAGTTTATCTGTTTGCATTGTTATGATGGTCTTTTTAGCATCATGTCAAAAGCATACGCATTCCTATGAATGGGTAATAAGTGAAGAGGAGCATTATAAATTATGTGAAGAATGTCTAGATGAAATTGAAAGAGGGGAGCATACTTTTGAAGAAGATATATGCACTCTATGCTCCTTTCAAAAAGGCACAGAGGGTTTAAATTTTGAATTAAATGAGGAAGAAACAGGATATACTATTACATCAATCCTTTGTCAGAAAGATAGTGTTGTTATTCCTAGTATGTATAAAAACTTACCCGTTGTAAGCATTGCTGGTGTTGAAGATTTTTTTTCACAAGAATACAATAAATTAATTAGCATAGTTATACCCACAAGTATTAAAGAGATAGGAAAACATGCCTTCTTTAATAGTGACAAATTAACAAACGTTTACTACGAAGGAAAAATAGAAGACTGGTGTAATATAAGATTTGAAACATATGATTCTAATCCTATGTGTAGAGCAAAGCATTTCTATTTGAGAAATACGGATAGCCAGTGGGAGGAAGTAACAAAGATAGAACTACCAGATTCTGTAACAGGAATAGGAGGCTATCAATTCTGGGGATTTAAATATATTACATCAGCTGTTATACCTAACAGTGTGACAAGTATAGGCTACTGTGCCTTCAGTGAATGCACCAGCCTTACAAGTATAACCTTGCCATTTGTAGGCTCTAATCTTCCTTCAAACAAAACACATTTTGGTTTTATCTTTGGGGCAGATAGATCCGCCACTAATTCAGTAGAAGTTCCAAAAAGTTTAAAAGAAGTCATTATTACAGGAGGGACAAGTATTGGTATTGGTGCCTTCCTCAATTGTAGTAGGTTGACAAGCATAGTACTTCCAGATAGTGTGACAAGTATAGGTACTGTTGCTTTTAGTGGCTGCAATAACCTTACGAGCATAAATATACCAGCTGGTGTGACGAGTATAGGAGAGGGTGCATTTACTGATTGTAAGAACCTTACAAGCATTGTAATTCCAAATAGTGTAACAAGCATAGAAGTAAATACATTTAAAGGATGTAGTCAGTTAACAAGTATTATAATTCCAAATAGTGTAGAAAGCATAGGAGAGAGTGCTTTTGAAGGGTGCAGCAAGTTAACAAGCATAATACTTCCAAATCGTGTAACAAAAATAGGAAAGAATGCTTTCCAAAAGTGTTACGCTCTAACAGAGGTTTATTATGAAGGTACTATAGAAGATTGGTGTAGAATCGTATTTGATGGATCAGTTTTCTATTCTTATAATTCAAATCATTTTTATCTAAGAAACAATGATTACATATGGGAAGAAGTCACAAGTATAAAAATACCAGATATCATAACCAAAATAAATACAAATCAATTTTATGGCTTTAATAATCTTACTGCAGTAATCATTCCAGATACTGTCTTGAGCATAGAAAAGGATGCATTTTATGGCTGTATGAACTCATTTTTGGGGAAGAGTAGTTTAATCCTATATTGTGAAGCACCTTCAAAGCCTGATTCTTGGAGTGAAGATTGGAATTTGGCAGATAGCTATTTTGCATTACAAGCATATTGGTATAGTAGTGTAGAACCAGATAAGACAGGCAATTATTGGCACTATGTCAATGGTGTTCCAACTCAATGGGAGTCAACTAACTAAAATAGATTAAAATAAATAAAAGCGTGATTCTTTTTATTAGGGAATCACGTTTTTATTTTCTAGTTGTTTAATTTTTTTATATTTCGTCCATACTAAAAAAGAAAGGAGTACCTATGAAAGCAAGAATTCATTCCTTAGAATCCTTTGGTACGGTAGATGGACCTGGAATACGCTTTGTTATCTTCTTTAAAGGCTGTCCTTTAAGATGTCAGTATTGCCATAATCCAGATACTTGGACTCAGGATAACGCAAAACTATATTCTGTAGAAGAACTACTAGAAGAAATAGTAAAATACCAAAGCTATTTTGGTGAGGATGGTGGTGTGACGGTTTCTGGTGGAGAACCCCTTCTTCAAATAGATTTCATCATTGAACTATTTACCCAATTAAAAAAGCTGAATATCCATACTGCCTGTGACACATCTGGCGTGACCTTTCATAAAAAAGATAAAGAAAATGTTAAAAAGCATTTAGAACTTTTAAAGGTTACTGATTTGTTTTTATTAGATATCAAGCATATAGATAGTGAAGAACACAAAAAATTGACAAAGGTAGAAAATGAAAACATATTGGAATTTGCAAGATTCTTATCAGATCATCACAAATCCATGTGGATTAGGCATGTCATCGTACCTGGAATAACCTTAGATAAAGTTTATTTGGAAAAATTACGACAGTTTATTGATACGTTAAATGGTGTTGAAAAAATTGAAGCCTTACCTTACCACACCATGGGAAAAGTAAAATATCAGAATTTAGGAATTGAATATCCTTTAGACACTGTTTTACCACCAAGCAAGGAAGAAATGAATTTTGCAAAAGAAGTACTAGGAATACAAGATGGAAATGAGGAAGAAAAATGATAGAAGCATGGGAAGGATTTAAGCCTGGAAGATGGTGTGAAGGTGAAATAGATGTCAGAGATTTCATCCAAAAAAATTATGAACCATATGAAGGAGATTCTAGTTTTTTAGAAGGTCCTACAAAAGCCACAGTTACCTTATGGCATAAAATTTTAGAATTATCCAAAAAAGAACGTGAAGCAGGAGGAGTACTAGATGCAGATACAGATATTATCTCTAGTCAAACAAGCCATTCTGCAGGATATATTGATCGGAAACTAGAAAAAATTGTGGGCTTACAAACAGATAAACCTTTTAAAAGAGCTTTACAACCTTATGGTGGAATCAAAATGTCTGTTCAAGCATGCCAAATGTATGGATATGAAGTCACAGATAGAGTAAAAGAGATTTTCACGAAATATCGCAAGACACATAACGATGGTGTTTATGATGCCTATACAAGTCAAATGCGTGCTTGTCGTAAGGCCCATATTTTGACTGGGTTACCAGATTCCTATGGACGAGGAAGAATCGTGGGCGATTATCGGCGTGTTGCCCTATATGGAGTAGATGAGCTCATTCGCCATAAGAAGCTGGATAAAGAAGAAATTGATGGGGACATGACTCCTGACAAAATCAGAGATCGAGAAGAATTATCAGAGCAAATTAGAGCATTAGAGAATTTAAAAAAGCTTGCTGAAATCTATGAGTGTGATATTTCTAAACCTGCAAAAACAGCTCAAGAAGCTATTCAGGCCTTGTACTTTGGCTATCTTGCTGCCACAAAGGAACAAAATGGTGCAGCAATGTCAATAGGAAGAAATTCAACTTTCCTAGATATCTACATTGAAAGAGATCTGAAAAACAACAAAATTACAGAGCATGAGGCACAAGAGCTTATTGATCACTTTATTATGAAGTTAAGAATTATTAAATTTATGCGTATTTCATCCTATAATCAATTATTTTCAGGAGATCCAACATGGGTTACAGAATCAATTGGTGGTATGGGAGTAGATGGTCGACCACTAGTCACAAAAACAGCATTTAGAATCTTACATACTCTAATCAATTTAGGTCCTGCTCCTGAACCAAATTTAACTGTTTTATGGAGTCAAAACTTACCTATTAACTTTAAGCGATTTTGTGCAGAAATTTCTATTCAAACCTCATCTATTCAATATGAATCAGATGATTTGATGAGAATAGAATTAGGAGATGATTATTGTATTGCATGTTGTGTTTCTCCAATGCGTGTAGGTAAGGATATGCAATTCTTTGGGGCTCGTGCTAATCTTGCCAAATGTCTGTTATATGCCTTAAATGGAGGAAAAGATGAGCTTATTATAGATCCTAAAACAAATGAACCATTTCAGGTTTCTCCGCTTTTTGAAGGAATAGAAGGCGATGGCCCATTATGCTATGATGAAGTCATTCTCAAATATGAACAAATGATGGAGTGGCTTGCAGGAGTTTATGTAAATACATTAAACTTGATTCATTATATGCATGATAAATATTCCTATGAAGCATTAGAAATGGCATTACATGATTCAAAGGTAAGAAGGTTTTTTGCCACAGGGATTGCAGGGCTTTCCTGTGCAGCAGATTCCTTATCAGCTATTAAATATGCAAAGGTTTATCCAATAAGAAATGATAAAGGTATAATTGTAGATTTTAGAATTGAAGGGGACTTTCCAAAATACGGGAATAATGATGATCGTGTTGATCATCTAGCAGTATGGCTTGTGAAAACCTTCATGAGTAAAATTAAAAAGCATACCACTTATAGAGAATCTATTCCTACCACATCAATCTTAACAATTACTTCCAATGTAGTTTATGGAAAGAATACCGGGAATACTCCTGATGGAAGAAAGGCTGGAGAGCCTTTAGCTCCTGGTGCTAATCCGATGCATGGAAGAGACGTAAAAGGAGCGCTTGCTTCCTTAGAATCCGTAGCTAAGCTTCCTTATGAATATTCTAGGGATGGAATCTCGAATACCTTTTCTGTAACACCTCAATCCTTAGGAAAGGAAGAAGTATAAGATGTCTAGAGTTGATAATTTAGTACAGATGCTAGATGCTTATATGGGCAATGGAGGATATCATTTAAATGTAAATGTGTTCAATCGAGAAACACTTTTAGATGCCCAAAAGCATCCTGAAAAATATCCTCAGTTGACTATTAGAGTATCAGGTTATGCCGTAAATTTTATTAAACTTACGAAAGAACAACAAGATGATGTTATTGCTCGTACCATTCATGAAGCAATGTAAAAAGCCAAGGAACCCCTTGACTTTTTCCTTTTTTTGATAAAAAAATGCAAAAATATGTGCATATTTTCGAAAAGAAAGAAGTTTCGTTATTGAAATTTTGCTCATTTTATTATATTATAGTATAAGAAGTAATTTTTTAAAAAGGTTGTGATTGTATGGAATATATTACTGATAAGGAAATCGTAGTTATTTTCAATAAGAGAATGGGGCTTGAAACAATTGCTTCAAAGCTTGCATTACTTAGTGGAGAACAAACTAAAAAGTTTTTTACTGAACGTCCTACAAAAATTCCAAGAAAAATTAATGCAATGGCTTTGACAAGTGCCTTGAATGAAAGAATTAAGACATTAGATTCACATTCTCTAACAAGGGATGCTTTTGCGAATTTAGAATCTTATGAATCTTTCACAGAATTCCAACTACAAAGCTTATTTGAAAAAATTGGTTCAGAAGAGGATTACTATCTTTACCGCAAAAATCTTTGGAAGCTATTAATTCGCAACCATATGGGCATTAATCTTCAGGATGGTGAAGTAACTCGCTTAATCAATATGAAGAAATATAAAGTAGAAACCTTCTCATCCTATTCTAAAGCAATTTTTAGTGTGACTTTAGATCTTTCAAAAGAATTTGATGCTTATCCAATAAATAAATTAGAGGAATTATTAAGAGATTCATTCTCGCAAGAAGAAATCCGTATGCTAGGTATAAAGTATGGATTTGATATCCCAGCACGTTTAAAGAAGGAAGATCTTTATTTATACGTAAGAGATATGATGAGAGCTAAAAAGAAGCTTACCTTGTTATTGGGTAGAGAATTAAGCAATATGACCATTACTCAATTAAATGAATTTTGTAAATTGCAAGGTCTAGGTATTTCTTCTGTATTGAAAAAAGAAGAACTTATTAATTTATTCTTATTCCTTGTTAAACAAGCCAAATTTGCACATATTGAAGCCAAAACTATTATCGGTAGTGATTTTGCCGCTCCGCTAAAGTTTAGAGTAGATTTAGATGCTATTGATAATTTCAAGAGAGGAAAAGCGAAGAAGGTAATCTATTTAGAAGAGGATGAGGTTGATGATTTTGATCATCTTGAAGAAATCGTTGAAGAAGAAATCGTAAAACCAAAGAAAAAGAAATCTCAAGAAGATATCGTGACAGAAGTCATTCAAAAGCTTTTACCATATTTAAATATTGATGAGGAAACTGCAAGACTTGCCATTAATCATGGCATCTCTGTTCAACAGCCAAAGAAGACTTCCACAACTAAGAAAACTATAGTGGTACAGCAAAAAAAAAAGAGCAGGAACTAAGTAAACCATCTCCTTTAACACCTAAAGAACAAAAAGCGACAAAAGTCGATAGAAGATTAGTTGATGAAATTTTAGAAAAAATCCAAAGCCTTAGAGACAATGGAACTCTAAAGATGGATAATATTGTCTTCACTCCTAAGGAAGAAGAGCCACTTCCTAAAGAGGTTGATGAGCCTAAAAAGGAGGTTCAGCCTGAGAAGAAAATAGAAAAAATTCTTTATCCTCAAGCTGCTCCTAAGAAAAAAGAATATCAAAAGCCTACACTTAAGGTTTATGAATCCAATGCAAATCAAAAAATCAATACTTATGAAGATGAAGAAGAGGAATATGATGACAATGATGAGTATAATTCCTATAATTTTGAACCAGAAGAGGATGACTTTGAAGAAACTGTAGAGGAAATAAAAGAGCCACAACCTATTGAAGAGGCACCTTCTGTCGTAGAAAATGAAGAATCCTTTGTTGTAGATAGTATTGATCAAAATTCAGATACAAGTTTATTTGATGATACTGAGGTTATACTTCCTGTACTTGATTTGGATTCAAAAGAAGAAGCTGTTGAAGAAGTAGAAAAGGAACCATTAGAAAATCTTGAAAATGAAACTTATGCAAGAGAATTCGAGCCTGAAGATGTAGAAGAATTTATTGAACCCGAGGTTGCACTGGAAGAACCAATTGATGATAATGAGTATCCAGATGACAGCATGAGACAAATGATGGAAACATTAGTTCAGCTTGAAACAAATAATCAAATGCCTTCTGAATATATGGCATCAGATTATGCTTATCCAAAAGCAATGCTTCCCCAACCAACAAATGATCCAGAATATTTTATGCCTCCTGTTCCAGCAGGACCTCTCATGGATGTACCATATGAAAGCCAAAAGGATATTCCACTTTTAGAACAAAATCCATACTATAGAAGTAGAAAAATGAATTTTCATTTGAAGCCTGTGATTTTATCTTTGGTTTCTGTTATGATCTTCCTAGGTGTTTTTATCTCTATTTTTGCTATTCTACATGCATTTAAATAAGAGGTAGTTATGAAAGAAAAAGAAGTAAAGTACACTCCAATGATGGAGCAGTATTTAGAAATAAAAAAAGACTATCCAGATACAATATTATTTTATAGAGTTGGAGACTTCTATGAAATGTTTTTTGAGGATGCCCATACTGGTGCTAAAGAACTAGAGCTTGCCCTAACAGGTAAGGATGCTGGTGTAAAGGAACGTGTACCAATGTGTGGCGTCCCTTTTCATGCTTATGAACCCTATGCTGAAAGATTAATTTCTAAGGGCTATAAAGTAGCTATCGTTGAGCAAGTAGAGGATCCTAAGGCTGCAAAAGGTATTGTAAAACGTGGTGTAGTTAAGATTATTACTCCTGGTACATTAGACTCAGGATTAAACGATAAAGAAAATAATTATATTGCTGGAATTCTTCAAATCAAAAATGATTTTATTTTATGCTACTGTGATTTATCTACAGGAGAAGGATATATCACAAAATTAAATAATTTTGAGGTTCTTGCAAATGAAATCCTATCCTTACACATTAAGGAAATTGTCATAGATAGTAAATATATGAATCAAAGACTATCTGAATTTGTAAAACAAAATCAAATTGTATTATCTCGTGTAGAAAAATCACTTATTCCTTCTGAATTAGAAGGAATTGTTTCAAACATTGAAGAAGAATATCATCCTGCAATAGGAGTAATTTTACACTACTTCATTGAAACAAAAAAACAGATGCCATCCCATTTAAAGCCTATTCAAAACTACATTCATGAACAATATCTTCATCTAGATGCTTTCACAAAGAAGAATCTAGAAATATGTGAAACGTTAAGATATAACAATAAATCAGGTTCTTTATTATGGCATTTGGATCATTGTGAAACTGCTATGGGTTCAAGAATGCTTCATAAATGGTTAGATAAGCCGCTTCTTGATCACATTGCCATCCAAAAAAGATTAGATTTTGTAGAATGCTTTAATCATCATTATCTTGAAAAGGCTCAAATCAAGGAATATTTTAAAAGTGTCTATGACCTAGAGCGTATTATTGGTCGAATTGCCTCTGGTAATGCTAATGCAAAGGATTTGGTTTGGCTAAGAAAATCCTTACAATATATTCCAGAAATCAAGAATTTGATAGAAGGACTTGACTTAGCAAGTGCTAAAGCCTATGCAGAAGAAATTTTAGATCATCAGGAGCTATATGGCATTTTATCTGACGCTTTAGTAGATAATCCCCCTTTATCTATCAAAGAGGGCGGAATGATTAAGGAAGGCTTTGATTCTAAGCTAGATGAAATCAAATCCATTTTAACTAATAGTAAGGAATGGATATTAAACTACGAACGAAGACAAAAGGAAATCACAGGTATTAAAACCTTAAAGGTTGGTTATAATCGTGTGACAGGATATTATATCGAAGTATCTAAAGGAGCACTGGCTAATTTACCTGAGGATATTGGCTATGAAAGAAGAGCTACTCTAGCGAACGCAGAACGCTTTATTTCAAAGGAATTAAAGGAATATGAGGACATTGTTCTTCATTCTAATGAACAAATTGTGTCTTTAGAATATGAAATTTTTAGTAAATTAAGAACCATTGCATCTTCCTATATCGTATCTTTACAAAATCTTGCAGATCATTTAGCAACAATAGATTGTTATATTGCTTTAAGTGATGTTGCCGTAAAACAAAACTATGTTAGACCAACCTTTAATACAAATAGAAAAGTCACGATTGTAGATGGACGTCATCCTGTTTTAGAGATGATTATGAAATCTGGATACATTGTCAATGATGTAGAAATTAATACCTATAATATGATGTTAATTACAGGCCCAAATATGAGTGGTAAATCCACTTATATGCGTATGCTTGCAACTATTGCGATTCTTGCTCAAATTGGTTCCTTTGTTCCGGCAAAGCTTGCTGATTTAATGATATTTGATGCAATCTATACTCGTATTGGAGCCTCAGATGATTTGGTTTCTGGACAGTCTACCTTTATGGTAGAAATGATGGAGGCAAATTACGCTATATCCAATGCTACAAAGGATAGCTTGATTCTTTTTGATGAAATTGGTCGTGGTACAGCGACATATGATGGTATGGCTTTAGCTCAAGCAATCTTAGAATATGTTCATGAACGTATTGGCTGTGTAACCTTATTTTCTACACATTATCATGAGTTGACTGTATTAGATCAAAAGCTGAAGCGATTAAAAAATGTTCACGTTGAAGCAAAAGAAACTGAACAAGGGGTTGCTTTCTTACATAAGGTTTTAGACGGGCCAACAGATAAGAGCTATGGTATCAATGTTGCAAGTCTTGCAGGTCTACCAAAATCACTTATAGCAAGAAGTAAAATGATATTGAATCAATTAGAAGAAGAATCCAATACAAATAAGGGAATTTCAATGGATTTATTTAATTTCTTAGAGTATGACTCTAAGGAAGAAGTGAAAAAAGAAACACGTGCAGAGAAGACCCAAAAGCGTTTAGATGAGATTGACTTAAATTGTTTAACTCCTCTAGATGCATTAAAGCTTTTATATGAGCTTAAAGAAGAATAGGAGGAGAATACTATGGGAAAAATAACCAAAATGACTCCTCATCTTGCAAATATGATTGCTGCTGGTGAAGTTGTTGAAAAGCCAAGCAGTGTTGTGAAAGAGCTTGTTGAAAATGCAATTGATGCCAAAGCTAAAAATATTCGTATTTTCTTACAAGAAGGTGGTCTAAAAGAAATCAAGGTAGTAGATGATGGAGAGGGAATGGACGAAGAAGATGTTCGTCTAGCCTTTTTGCCTCACGCAACCTCTAAGATTAAAACAGAATATGATTTATCTCGTATCCTATCCTTAGGCTTTCGTGGAGAGGCTATTGCCTCTATTGCGGCAGTAAGTAAGATGCAGATTCTTTCTAGTATGAATGGAAAAGGTGGCTATCAGGTGACCTATCAGGCAGGCTGCATGCTTTCCTCAGGTCCAATCCCTTCTAATCAAGGAACTACAGTAACTGTTGAAAATTTGTTTTTTAATACACCAGCTCGTCTAAAGTACTTAAAGCCTGCAAAGAATGAACTTGCAAGTATAACTTATCTTATGGATAGAATCGCTTTAGCTCATCCTGAAATCAGGTTTATGCTAACAAATGATAATAAGACCTACCTTTCTACAACTGCGTCAAATCAAATCTCATCTTTAATGGGAGAGATTTATGGGTTTGAGGTAGCTAAATCTTTGTTAGAAGAGAGCTTTATTACAGATGGTGTAAAGGGAAAAATCATCTTAGTTAAGCCTGAAATCTACCGAGCAAATAAGCTAGAGATTACTTTACTTGTGAATGGAAGATATGTAAAAAATTATAATATTACTAATGCTATAGTAGAAAGCTTTAGAACCTACTTACCTATTGGAAAATATCCAATTGTTGTTTTGTATTTAGAAATTGATCCGATGCTAGTTGATGTAAATGTTCATCCAAGCAAAACAGAAATCAAAATATCTAATGAAGAACAAATTATTGCTAAGCTTACAGACTCCATTCATAAGGCTTTAGAATCTACCATCTTAATTCCTACAAGACAAATCTATACAAAGGATACCAATGTAGGCTATGAGAAGGTAAACATTTTTGAGCTTCCTAGAACAAGGAATTTAGAAGAAAAACCTGAGGAAGAAATCCCATCCCCACCTTCTATGGATAAAAAAGAAGAAAAACCTTCTTTCCTCTTGAAGGATGAACCTACCCCTTATATTCCTAAAAAAGAACCTATTGAAGAAGTTCAACAAAAACTTCCATATTTAGAATATGTAGGACAGGTTTTTGGAACCTATCTTATTTTCCAAAATGAAAAAGGAATGTATTTGATGGACCAGCATGCAGCAGCAGAACGGATCAACTATGAAAAAAATTATGAGCTCCTAGGAAAAGAAAATCAACCTACTCAAGAGCTTTTGGTTCCAATCTTATTTAATTTTACAAAGAGTGAAGCTTTATTCATAGAAGATCATTTAGATGAATTTAAGAGAATTGGTTTTCTTTTAGAACCTATGTCACAAGTGGATTATGTTTTAAGAGAAGTTCCTTTATGGGCAAAGCTAGATGATGCTAAGAATATCATCTCAAAAATTTTTGCAATACTGATAGAAAATAAAAAGGTAGATGTGATTACCTTTAGAGATTCCATTGCCAAACAGATTAGCTGTAAAGGCTCTATAAAGGCAAATCATGCCTTAAGCAGGGTAGAAATTGATTCTTTATTAGAACAATTAAAGCTTTGTAAAAACCCATACACTTGTCCCCACGGAAGACCTACAATCATTGAATTCAGTTCAACAGATTTAGAGAAAATGTTTGAAAGGATACAATCATGAAAAATAAGGTGATTGTTGTTGTAGGACCTACAGCTGTTGGTAAGACCAAGCTTTCGATTAGACTTGCCAAAAGATATGGTATAGAGATTATCAGTGGAGATAGTATTGCAGTATATAAAGGTCTTGATATAGGCTCTGCAAAGCCAACAAAAGAAGAAATGGATGGTGTGGTGCACCATCTTATTGATATTTTAAATCCAGAAGAGGACTATAGTGTTGCCGATTTCCAGAAGCAAGCACGCGCTATTATAGACAAAAGAACATTATCTTTGATATGTGGCGGTACTGGTTTATACATTCAGGCTACTCTTTTCAACTATGAATTTCATTCAAAAAAGAGAGATGCACACCTTCAAGAACGATATGAGAATTATTCAAATGAAGAGCTTTATACCCTACTTAAAACGCTAGATAAGAATCTTGATGAGACAAAAATTCATCCTAATAATCGAAAACGAGTATTAAGAGCTTTAGAGGTATATGAAGATTTAGGCACCTCTATACATAGCTTTAACCATCAAGATGAAGCCTTATATGATTATTTTATTGTATATTTGGATATGGAAAGAGAACTTTTATATGAACGGATTCATCAAAGAGTTGACCAAATGATAGAGGAAGGCTTATTTGCTGAGGTTAAAGACCTTGCAGAAAAGAGCATATACCCAAAAGGGATTGGTTATAGAGAATGGGTTTCTTATTTTGAAGGAAAAATAAGCTATGATGAGGCTGTGGAAGAGATTAAGAAAAACACAAGACATTTAGCTAAGCGTCAAGCTACATGGTTTAAAAATCAAATGCATAGTCATTTCTATAAAATAGAATTAGATCGACTAGAAGAAGTTTATCAAAGTATAGAAGCGAATATAGATAGGTGGTTGAAAGAATGAAGATATATTTTATAGGCTTACCTGGTGTAGGCAAATCTACAGTTGGTAAAGAACTAGCTCAGAGATTAGGGTATACCTTCATTGACTTGGATACCTATATTGAGCAACAGGCGATGCTATTTGTTGATGAAATCTTTCATCTCTATGGAGAAGAATATTTTAGAGCTTTAGAATCTAATTGCTTGAAGGAAGTTTCTTGTAAAGAGAATATTGTTGTTTCCTGTGGTGGGGGCATCATTAAAACAAAAAAGAATAAGGACTATATGGATGGACCTTGTATCTATTTAAAAGCAAGTCTCGACACCATTCAAAGCCGAATTGATGGTCAAACCATAGAAAGACCTCTACTAGTAAGTAAGAAATTAGAAGATCTTTATTTAGAAAGAAAAGATGCTTACCAAGAGTTTCAAACATTTGAAATTGAAAATATTGAATTAACTCAAACTATAGATAAAATCATTGAGGAGTTGAAGTTATGAAAATGGTATTAATCATCAATGGACCTAATTTAAATATGCTAGGAAGAAGACCTAAGGAGCATTATGGAAGTTTAACTTTAGATGAAATCAATCAAAAGATAATAGAAGAAAATAATGGTCATTTTGATTTGGAATTTTTCCAAAGTAATTCTGAAGGTGAGCTTATCACCAAGCTACAGCAGGCAATCTCCTATGATGCTATTATAATTAATCCTGCAGGTTATACGCATACTAGTGTGGGGATAAGAGACGCATTAGAAATGTGCTCTGGAATTAAACTAGAAATTCATCTATCTAAAGTAGATGAGCGTGAGACATTTAGGAGGGTTAATTTAGTAAGAGATGTGTGCGATAAATGCTTCCAAGGTAAGCATGAGAATAGTTATCTAGAAGCCATTCGTTATTTGAAAAGCATTTTGTAGAGGTATATTATGCAAATGCAGTATAAGAATATTATTCTTAGGGATATGATTGAAGAGGACATAGAGGATTATGTCAGATGGTTTACAGTTCAAACAGAATGGGCAAAATTTGACGCTCCTTGGGAGCCCATAGAACCAGATGAATCAACACAGAAGAGCTGGACAGAATATTATAATGAAGTCAGAAACCTTTCAGAAGATACTTTGCGGTGGAAATTTGAAATTGAAGTTAATGGTAAGCATCTTGGTTGGGTAAGTTCTTATCTTATAGATGAGAATTATGAATGGATTGCAAGTGATATTGCTTCAAAGGAAGCAAGACGAGCTATAGGAATTAATATATGCGAAAATGATTTTTGGTCTAAGGGAATAGGTACGAATGCTCTTGAAGCATTCTTAAGATATTATTTGAATTTGGGATATCAAGAAATACATACTCAAACCTGGGCTGGAAATATTCGTATGCTGAAAGTTGCAGAAAAGCTTGGATTTAAGACTTGTCATATTCGAAAAGAATTTCGTGAGGTAAATGGTAGAAGATATGACGCACTTACTTTAGTGTATCATAAAACTGCTCTCTCAACTGGAATTCTTGAAAATTAGTAAAGAATATGCTATAATACTAAATAGAACATTTTTTTAAGGAGAATTTTATGGTATCAAGTAATGATTTTAAAAATGGTATGACAATTTTATATGATGGTCATATGTACAAAATTTTATGGTTCATGCATGTTAAACCTGGTAAGGGTGGAGCATTCGTTAAAACTAAGCTTAGAGATTTAAGAACAGGTGCAGTTATCGATTTTACCTTTAACGCTGCTGAAAAGGTGGAAAAGGCAATTATTGATAAGGTAACTATGCAATACTTATATGACTCTGGTAGTGCTTTAGTATTTATGGATATGGAAACCTATGAGCAAATTGAAATCCCACATGCTCTAGTTGAAGAAGAAAGAAAGTTCTTAGTTGAAAATATGAGCGTTGAAATTGAAAAATTTGGTGAGGAAATCTTAGGTATTATTTTACCAGATAAGGTTACACTTTTAGTTACTAAGTGTGATCCTGCGGTTAAAGGAGATACTAAGACAAATGCATTAAAGGATGCATATGTTGAAACTGGTTTATTAGTTAAGGTTCCTATGTTTATTGAAGAAGGAGAACATATTATCATCTCTACTGAAACTGGGAAATATTCTAGTAGAGCTTAATTTATAGGAGTGTAGCAAATTGGATATACAAAGGTCGGTTTTCTTAGTAAATAAAATGGATGCAGCTAGCAATCCTTTTAATACTTTATTTTTCATATTGATGCTAATCTGCATCGTTTTATCAGCATTCTTTTCTATGTCTGAGACAGCATTTTCAAGTGCAAATGTGGTCAAATTGAAAAGCTTAGTGGAAGATAGAAAGCGTGGAGCAAAAAAGGCGCTTCAAATGACAGAGAATTTTGATAAAACTGTAACAACATTACTCATTGGGAATAACATTGTAAATACTGCGTTATCTACTATTGCAGTTTTATTCTTTATCCAACTAGGCGTTGCAGAGGATTGGGTAAGTTTAATTTCCACATTAGTTGTAACAGTAGTATTATTAATTTTTGGTGAGATTTTACCTAAAACTATCGCCAAAAACAGCCCAGAAGCCGTAGTGGTTAAGGTTGCTTATATTATATATGTTTTGCAATTGATATTTTATCCACTTGTATTGTTTTTCAAGGGATTGCAATGGTTGGTTTCTAAAAAGGGCTCTGAAGATGATAAAAAAACATTTGATGAAGAAGAATTTAATATTTTAATCGATGAGATGGAAGAAAGTGGAACAATAGAAGATGATGAAGCGAGCATCATTAAAAATGTTTTAGATTTAAAGGAACGCTCCGTCTCAGATATAATGGTTCCACGTATTGATATGTTAGCCATCGATTATAGTTCTACATTAGAAGAGGTCAAGCAATTCCTTATGGAAGTGAACTATTCTCGCTTTCCTGTTTTTAAAAAGGATAAGGATCATATCATAGGTATCTTATATGTTCGTGACTTTTTTCCAGCATTGATAAAAAATCCAAGATTATCTTGGAAAAAATTGATTCGTCCCGTGAAATTTGTTTCTAGTCAAATGAAAGCAGATGACTTAATTGTTGAGCTTCAAAAATCTAAGACTATGATTGCTATAGTTAGTGGTGAATATGGTGATGTTGCAGGTTTAGTAACAATGGAGGATGCCTTAGAAGAACTCGTAGGTGAGATCTACGATGAGCATGATATTGCGGGTGAGGATGATATCTTCTTTGACCAAACAGCAGAAAATACCTATCTTGTTGATGCTGAAATGTATGTAGATGATTTATTTGAACGTTTACATGTTGGTGATATACCCGAGGATGTTCCTTCTAAACTTTCTGGATGGCTTTTTGCAAAATGTGAGAGCATACCAGAGGTTGGCTTTACAATGACCTATATTGCTTGTTATACAATGACAAGTGAAGAAACTGAAGAATATGAGGATTATGCTAAAGCCTTAGACATTTCAATAGCAGAAGTTGATGGTAGAAGAATTCAAAGAATAAAAGTTATTGTACGTGATGCAACAGCAGAAGAGATTGAACGATATCAAAAGGAAGACGATGAATAAAAGGAATTACCCAAGAAATTGGGTATTTTTTTTTAAGTCTATTCATAGGTTTTAATGGTGATATCAATGATTGTTTTAACTGGTGGAAAAACGGGTGGGCATATTATGCCCTTATTGGCTTTATCAAAAAAGCTTTCTGATGTTTGTTATGTTGGTGCCTATAATTCCTTAGAAGAGCGTCTTTGCCAGAAGCATGATATCCATTTTTATGGAATGAATCTAAAAAACAATCATATTTTAGGAATCTTAAAATGCTTTTTAAAGCTGAAATTGAAAAATGTTACGGCCATTATTTCTACAGGTGGATATGTCAGCTTCCCAGTTCTACTCTATGGAATATTTAAAAGAATTCCCATATATCTTCTAGAAGAAAATGTCATATTAGGAAAAACAAATCGTTTTTTTGGAAGATTTGCAAGGAAAGTCTTTTTAACATATCCCTTAGAAAACATGAAGAAAAAGTATATAGTGACAGGACTTCCTACATTGACAAAAAACCTGTCCTATCAAAAATATGTGAGCTTATCTACAGATATCTTAATTATTGGTGGATCGTTAGGCTCAAGACCACTTTGTAATTTAGCCAAGCAGTTGAATCAATATTACACAGTTTCTTTGATTGCTGGAAGATATTATGATGAATATAAGGATTTACCGAATGTGAAAGTTTATGAATATATAAATGATTTGCCTAATTTTATGCTTCAATCCAAGCTTATCATCTCTCGTGCAGGTGCTTCAACAACCTATGAAATATTTAGTATTGGCAAACCATGTATATTGGTTCCAAGCCTAAATACAAGCCAAAACCATCAATATCTAAATGCAATATATTTTGAAGAACATGGGTGTTGTAAGCTAATGAAAGAAAAGGAGTTAGAAAACAATATTGATTCCTATATTGACTATTTATTGAATGATAAGGAGAAGATGCAAAAGATGATTGCAAATCAACGTAATCTAGTAGTAACTGATAGCTGTGAAAAAATAATTGAAGAGATAGGGAAATAATATGAATTTCGAAGCATATATCCTAGAGAATAATTTAGGTATTCTAGAAAAAAACTATACCTTTAAGGAATTAACAACAATTGGTTGTGGAGGTAGAATAGAACTGCTATATACACCAAATAGTATTTCTTCCTTACAAAAGGCTTTTGCCTATATTATTGACCATGAGCTTTCCTATTTCTTACTTGGAAATGGAAGCAATGTACTAGCAAGAGATGAAGATTATAAAGGAATTGTAATCCACTTAAGAAAAATTCCCTATCAGTATGAGATTAAAGATAATATTTTGACCTGCAGTGCTTTTTATCCAACCACCAAATTAGCCTACGATTTAGGTAAGGAAGAATGGGGAGATTTATCCTTTTTGGGCGGCATTCCCGGTCTTTTAGGTGGGGCAATATATAACAATAGTGGTGCCTATAAAGATGAAATTAAAAATCACTTGATTGATGTAACCTACATCAATAGTGCTGGCAAAATCATAACAATCAACAATAAGGATTGTGCATTTTCATATCGCAAGAGCATATTTCATTTCATTGATGGAATCATTCTTAGTGCTAGATTTAACATAAAGAAAATGAAAACACTGGAAATATTGGAAAGAAGAACTATGGCAAGAAAACTTGCTCAACCTTTGGAAAGCAGAAATATGGGATCTATTTTCAAAAATAATCCCTTGATTCCAGCATGGAAGGTAATTGATGCTTTAGGGATGAGAGGATTTCATTTCCATGATGCAACAGTAAGTGCAAAGCATGCAAATTTTATTATCAATACAGGGAACGCAAAAAGCAGTGAAATTTTAAATTTAATTGAGCTAATTCAGCGACGTGCAGAACTAGAATTTGGCATTAAATTGAAGTATGAAATAACAATTGTTTAATTTACTAAAAAAAAATAATTTTTTTATCACTTCCATATTGAAAAAAAATGGCGTTTAATGTAAAATAAATAAGGAGTTTCCGAATTTTTTTAGATGGAGGGATAGAAATGATTTTTGATGAACTTGACTCACTAGAAGCTGCGAGAACAAGGATAATGGTTATCGGTGTTGGTGGTGCAGGAAAAAATGCTATAGATCATATGATTGAGAATGAAGTACATGGCGTGGAATTTATTGCTGTGAATACAGATGCTCAAGATTTAAAATATTCCAAAGCTAGAAATCGTCTTTTAATTGGTCGTCATACTACTCGTGGACATGGAGCAGGTGCAAATCCTGATGTTGGTCGTATGGCAGCTTTAGAAAGTGAAGATGAAATTCGTGAAATGGTTAGCGAAGCAGATATGGTATTTATCACCTGTGGTATGGGTGGAGGTACTGGTACTGGTGCTGCGCCTGTCATTGCTAAGTGTGCCCGTGAAAATGGCTGCTTGACTATTGGTATTTGTACAAAACCATTCCTTTTTGAGGGACCTGAACGTATGAATAATGCTGTAGCTGGTCTTACAGCTTTAAGAGAATATGTTGATACTTTGATTGTTATTCCAAATCAAAGATTATTACAAATTGTTGACCCATCAACTCCTATGCTAGAAGCATATCGTGAAGCAGATAATGTTTTAAGAAAAGGTGTTCAGGGTATTTCTGAGATCATATCTATTCCAGGTATGATTAACGTCGACTTTGCCGATGTGCGCCATGTTATGGCTAACTCAGGTACTGCCCTAATGGGTATTGGTGCTGCAACTGGACCTGATCGTGCATTAAAGGCTGCAAGAAATGCGATTCGTTCTTCATTACTTGAGGTTACAATTGATGGAGCAACTGATGCCATTGTTAACTTTACTGCTTCTGAAAATCTTGCTGCTAAAGAAATTGAGATTGCTTTGGCTGAAATAAGAAACAATTGTGATAAGGACTTAAACATTATTTATGGTACAGCTTATAATAATGATCTAGGTGATGAAATGATTGTAACTGTAATTGCCACAGGATATGAGCTTAAGGCACAAAATAATGGTTATGATGAATTAGCTTCTGAAATCTATAAGAATGTTTCTGAAAATAACATCGAATATGAGGGATTAAATCATACACATATCAGTGATGAGGAAGAAGAAATAGACGATTTTGATGAGGAAGAGGATTCTACTTTCAATAAGACTAAAGAAATTTTTGATATAAAATCAACCAGAAAGCAAGAAAAACTTCGCTTAAAAGAAGAAAAGCGTAAGAAAAAGGAAGAAGCTAGGTTCGGTGTAAGTGAGCAAAAGGAACCTAAAGAGCGCAAAGAATTCCCATCTTGGTTAAAAAAATAATGCAATTTACTCTATCAATTTTACTTGATAGAGTTTTTTTTATGTCTTAGGAAATTCTATTTGAAAATATCATTATAAGAATAAAAATAAAGAAATATAAAAGTAACACAAATAAGTCTAAATATAGGCTTTATGTGGAGAGGGCTAACAAACCCAAGTAGAGTAAAGGTTAAACTATAGGAATATAGAATAACTAATAGGATCACTAAATTAGAGGTTTTTAACCTCTAGAGGAATATTTTTATTCCTTTTGTTCTAAAGAGAAAAGAGCTATGAATCATAGCTCTTATAAATTGATTTTAATGCTTTTTATGGACTGTCTTAAATTCACAATATTGTTTTTCTTTTCTTTGGCAATATTTCTTTTTTGATTAATTTCATTTTGGAATTTATCCTGTGCCAAATGTGCCTTTAGGCTTCTAATATTCTTTTCAATGTGTTTATTTTGAAGATTATATTCTGTTTTAGCAACCTTCATATCCTCATGAAGCTGAATATTTTTCTTTTTTGTTTCTTTATTGAGCATCTTAGAATTAAATTTGAATGCAATTGGAAGATGTTCAATTTCTTCATTTTTTGTTTTAATGAATTTCTTTAGTTTTAAATTCAATTGATTCAATTGATCAGTTCTGTTCTTTTGAATCAATTCCTTATCCCTTTTAAATTTATTTTCTTTTTCAGAATTTAAATTTTGGTGATAATCCATTATTCTTTGATAGTTATCATCTAACGCATAGTAAGAAGCGAAGAATTGATTTCTAAGCTGTTGTTGATAGGCATCTAATATGTTACTATCATTTTGAAAGTTTTGATTGGCAATATCTAGTTTATGGTCATATAGATTCATCATCTGATTAAGGAATATGGTTTGTTCTTCAATTTTTTTCTCATGAGTAGCAATAGTCTCATGATACTCAGTCTGATAATCATAAGTAGCCTTATTATATTTTTGGTTAAATTCTTTGACTTCATTTTTAAATTCTTGAGCACAATCCAATTTTCTCTTTTCGGTATCTAATTGACTTTCCCTGATAAAGGAATCTAGATCCTTAAGAACTATATTTTTAGCATTTAACATAATTCTTTGAATTCTCTTTTGAGACTGCTCCGTCTCAGATAAAAATTTCTTAGAAGAAGTAGATTGCATTAAGTGGTTACTTAGGAAGTCCTGAAGTTGAAGATCAATTGCTTTTAAATTGGCTTCGATTGCATTTTTATAATCCACATATATCTTAATATCAGCTTTAAACATTTTTTGAATCTTTTGTAATTCATTTTTATACTCTGCATTCTTAGAAGAAAGCTGCTGATTTAAATCAGACAAATCATCATTGTGCATATGAATCATCTTTGAAAAATCCTCAATTTTTTCTTTATAATCCTTTATTTTGAGTTCTGTTTGTTTCAGGATTGTTTGTGTGGCAGAATCTAATTTCTTTTTTCTTTGCTGATTATTATGAATTAACATTTCATTATCATTAATCAAAGTGTAAATTTTTTGTCTAAAGTTTTCAATTGTTTTATTTGAACTATCGATTTCATCCAAAATATTATTTTTCTTTTCCTTAATTTCGGTGATATCCTTTTCATGCTGTTCTTCCAAAGAATCAAAAGATGACTTATACTTAAATGAATAAATATAGTCCATCTTCTCTGTTAAAACAGAAGTGATTGTTTCTTGGAAATCCTGTATAACATTTCTGATGAAAATCAAAAATAACTCTAAAAACTTATTCAATAAGGATTCTAAGTAATGATAGTTTTCATCATTAGGAAATACATCTTCTAAGACAACCCCAATAATATTCAAATAATTACGCTTTAAAGAATTAAAGAACGTAGAATAAGAATGCACTAAATTTTCTAAATAATATACATCATTATCTAGTAAATTCGTAACATATTCCTCTTTAGATACTCTTAAATCATTGTTGTTGATAATTTGCGTTTTAATTTTTGCAAAATGCTCATTCAATTCTTCACGTTTAATCGAATAAATAGCAGATACACTATTTTTTTCTAGAATCAAGTTTTCTAAGACAATTCTTAAATTCTTTTGTTCTAAAGCCTTTTGATTCTCTAAATCTATCTTTTTAAAGCCATATTCCTTTGCAAGAGTTATATTTTGTATATTATGTTCATATTGCGTACGATTATATTCCTTTAACAATTTATTCTTTTCAATTTCCAAAAGATTATTTGTTTCTTCATGGTGAAGCTGGGTTTTATAGCTCTCTTCTAAATATTGGATAACGATAGTATTTAATTTTTGTGTTGCGTCAATCGCTAATTTATAGCTATTGATTTTGTTTTGGATAGTTTCAATTTTCTTATAATAGTTTGCACTAATTCCATCATAATTTCTTTCTAATAGCTTTGTACGTATTTGAGATTGACAGCGAAGAAGATTCGCTTGTTGAGAGAATCTATAGTTTGCATTTTTTACTGTATAGTTAAAATCATTTCCATAAATATTATCATTTTCCTGATAATATTTATTATCAAATTGTTCTTGATCGTTAATATTTTTTATGGCATAATTTTTATCTATTTCTAAGAAGTTTTTATCATTACGATTACTTAAAACCTTAATTGTGTTATCTCTAGTTAAATCAAGTAATATTAACTCCTTTTCCTTTTTCGTTATGAAGATATTCATTTGATGTTGCTTATTCTTAAAACGCACGACATGACTTGTATATTTATCTAAGGCAGAAGTAGCATTATAAATTTGTTCTAACTGCTGATGGAATACCTTTGTCTTTTGATATACATCAGAATAGTATTCTCTTTTTATATCATTGGTTTTCTTTTCAAACTCCTTTTTAATTAAAGAAGTATTTTCATCTATCACATTGATTTTGGTAACAAATTCCTTTAATAGGGCCTGAGCTTGAGCTTGATATATTGCCTTTTTATTTTCTTTTTCAATATTAGCATCATTCATAGACTTTGTATATTGGCCCCTAGCAGTATCAATCAGTTTATTTTTCTCATCAGCAATCTTCTTGATGTTCTCATTTAAATTGGCACTTTCTTGTCTATATTTTTCCTTCATATTACTTTTTTCATTTTCTAATGCAGCTGTAATAGAAGAAAGCTCCATTTCTTGTATTTCAACGAATTTTTTAAGCTTTTCTAATTCCTCAGCCTGCTTGCTTAATAATTCATCGATATCTCTCTTGTAATGCTCGTAGAGTTGTTCTTTAATCTGCTTAAGAATCGCATTATTTTTTTTGACAATTTCAAGATAGGATTCTTTCGCCTCATCTCTTTGATAATCAAATCTTTTTTTTGCATCTTGAAAATCATTTGTAAGAATAATTTTGTTTTGTTCAGACGTAGCTAAAAAATAGTCTAGTTCGACTTCAAATTGTTCAATCCTATAGTTTGTATCTTTTTTGGCAATTTCAATTTTTTGTCTTAATTTTTGACAAGCATCAATATAATCCTTAGTAATACTTTTGATGTTTTTATTTAAAGAATCATTTAAAATTTTTATTTTTTGTTGATATTTTGTGAAATGAGATAGATTTTTCTTCTCATAATCTGCTTCATGCCTGTTGTTTTTAACAAATAAATCCTTTAATGTAGATGTCCATGCATTAAGGGAATTATCTAAATCGCCAAGCTTAGAAGAAGTAATGGGGTCATTTTTGTCTATAACAGAAAAATCTTGAATGATTTTTTTATATTCCATTTTAAAATTATCAATAATTTCTAAAATAGCCATATTAACCCCTCTTTCTATCTTGTTTCGCCATCTAATCTATTATATAATTATTTTTAATAATAGTCAAAGAAAAAGGATGGATTATTTATGAAATGTTGTTGTAAAATCCCTTTAAGAGAAGAAAAAATCCAAGGTGTCTCTACAATGATATGTCCAAAGTGCGGTTTAATTACTAAAGATTCCAAAATTTCCTTTCAAGAGGAAAGAAAAAGATATGATGCTCATATATGTGATGCAGGCTATATCCAGTATATGAAAGGACTATTTGAAAAACTAAAAGAGTATATAAAAGGACCTACCGCACTAGATTATGGCTGTGGAAAGATACACATCTTAGCGGATCTACTCAATCAGAATGGTATCCAAGCTGACTACTATGATTTGCATTATTATCCTATGCTTTTAGATAAAACCTATGACACAATTTTTTTAATTGAAGTTTTTGAACATCTTTATGAGCCTTATGATGAACTTTTAAAGCTACAGAATATGCTTAAATCAAAAGGAAGAATCATCATAGTTACCAAGACCTATGATGATGTTGACCTAGAGCATTGGTGGTATTTTAGAGATATAACTCATATTAGCTTTATTAGAAGGTCTACTCTTTCTTACTGGAATTTAAATATGAAAATCATAGAACAAAAAGGAGATATTTTGGTTTTAGAGCGCATATAATATATTGGTGATTGTATGCTAGAACATATCGTTAAAAATGGGGAAACAATTCATGATATTTTAAATATGTATCATATCGAGTTAGAAGAACTTAAAGGATTAAACTTGCATATTACAGATTTTTATAACTTAGCAAGCGGAATGAAAATTAAGGTTCCCTTAATTCATAATGAAATTGAGCAAATCTTAGAAAATACCGAAAGCTTTGTACAGAAGTATTATCCAAAGGTAAATGCACTTTATGAAGAAAGACCTCAAATAAAGGAAAGAGAAATTACCAAAGTAGAAGGGCCTGAAATTCAAAAAAGAGACCTTGAAGAACCTGTAGAAACTTCAGTTACTGTTCCAAATGAAGCAATTCCTCCAATTGAAGAGGCTTCACAAAAAGTAGAACCAAAGCCAAAAGGAAGACCATATCCAGGGATACTTCCACCTAAAAATCCCTATACTAGAAACTAAGGAAAATCCTGCAGATTTTCCTTTTTTAAATATATATTTAAAACCCTTTGAAATTTTCTTTCATTTTTTGTAAGAATATGGTATGATATAAAATGGTGATTAATGATGTATGGATATATAAAAGGAGTTGTTACTAAGGTAACACCTAAAAATATAATAGTAGAAAATCAAGGTATTGGATATTTACTTATTGTAAGTAATCCTTATAACTTTTCTTTGAACAAAGATTACAAGGTTTATGTTTATCAATACGTAAGAGAAGATGTCATAGATTTATATGGTTTTATTAGTGAGGATGAAAAGGATTTATTCCTAAAACTAATCTCTGTAAGTGGAATTGGTCCTAAAAGTGCTCTATCTATTCTTGCAACTGGAACAGTTTCTGAAATTGTAAAAGCTATTGAAGCAAGAAATGATGCTTATTTAAGAAAATTCCCTGGCATTGGTGCTAAGGCAAGTCAACAAATCATATTGGATTTACAAGGTAAATTAAACCTTGGTGAAGAAATTATGATTAAAAATACAAAGCTAGAGGATGTTGAACAGGCATTACTCGCTTTAGGATATAATAAAAAAGAAATTGCTAAGGTCTTACCAAAGCTTGATCAAACTCTTGATGAGGGTGCCTTAGTAAAACAAGCCTTAAAGGCATTAGTAAAGTAGGTGTAAAAAGTGGAAGATGAAAGAATTGTGAGTCCGGAGGTTGTAGAGGAAGAAGATACTTTATCCTTACGTCCTCAAAGCTTAAGTGAATACATTGGACAAGCTTCTGCTAAGGAAATGCTCGATGTCTATATACAGGCTGCCTTAAAGAGAAATGAATCCCTAGATCATGTTCTTTTATATGGGCCTCCTGGCTTAGGTAAAACAACGCTTGCTCAGATTATAGCTAATGAGCTAGGAACAAGCCTAAAGGTGATTTCAGGTCCTTCTATTGAACGCAGTGGTGATTTGGCCGCAGTCTTATCTACTCTAAACGAGGGGGATGTCTTATTTATTGATGAAATTCATCGTTTGCCTCGTTATGTAGAAGAAGTTTTATATAGTGCAATGGAAGACTATGTCCTAGATATTATGGTAGGAAAAGATAGTAATACAAAAAGTATTCGGGTGGATTTACCTCCATTTACTTTAGTTGGTGCAACTACTCGTTTTGGAGATTTATCTGCACCTTTACGAGATCGTTTTGGTGTTGTTTTAAGATTAGAGTATTACACATTAGAAGAATTGAAGCAAATTGTAAGTAGAACAGCTAGTGTCTATGGAACCGAAATTGATGCCGAAGCTTTAGAAGAGCTTGCAAGTAGAAGCAGAGGTACACCTCGTATTGCAAATCGTCTATTTAGACGTGTTCGTGATTTTGCTGATGTAAAGAATGAAGGTAGAATTACCCTTCATATATGCACAGAAACTCTGTCTAAGCTTGGAATAGATAAAAATGGTCTAGATTATACAGACCATAGATATTTAAAGGCAATCATTCATACCTTTAAGGGTGGACCAGTAGGAGTTGAATCTATTGCAGCAACTATCTCTGAAGAGGTTTCTACAATTGAGGATGTGTATGAGCCTTATCTTTTACAGGAAGGTTATATCAAACGCTCTAGTAGAGGAAGAGTAGCTACAGAAAAAGCATATGAAGAGCTTGGTATACCATATTTAAAGGGGTTGTTTTCATGATAAAGACGAGTGATTATGATTATTACCTACCAGAGGAATTGATTGCTCAAACACCTCTTCAAAATAGAAGTGAATCTCGTCTAATGGTATTAAACCGAAAAAATCAAACCATTGAGCACAAGGTTTTTTCAGATATTGTTGATTTATTTGATGAAAATGACGTCTTAGTTTTTAATGATACGAAGGTAATCCCTGCAAGAATTATCGGGGTAAAGGAAGAAACTCAAGCAGTCATAGAACTCTTACTTTTAAAAGATTTAGGAAATAACTGTTGGGAAACTCTGGCTAAGCCCCAAAGAAGAGTTAAAATAGGCTCAATCATCTCTTTTGGAAATGGAGAGCTTAAGGCCAAATGTATTGCAAAAGAGGATATGGGCATCTGCAAATTTGAGCTTATATATGATGGAATTTTGGTAGAAATATTGGACCGTTTAGGTTCTATGCCACTCCCTCCATATATTCATGAAAAGTTAGAAGATCCAAATAGATATCAAACCGTCTATGCAAAACATCCTGGATCTGCTGCAGCACCGACTGCAGGCTTGCATTTCACAAATGAAATTCTAGAAAAGCTTAAGGCTAAAGGAGTAGAGCTTATCTTTATTACACTTCATGTTGGTCTAGGAACCTTTAGACCTGTAGAGGAAGATGATTTGACAAATCATGTAATGCATGAGGAATACTACGAGATATCTAAAGAAGCCGCAGAGGCTTTAAATAAAGCAAAGGCTTCACATAAAAGAATCATTGCTGTTGGAACCACTTCAACAAGAACTTTAGAGTCAGCCTATGCAGATGGATTTAAAGAATGTTGTGCATCTACAAAAATATTTATTTATCCAGGGTATAAATTTAAGGCAATTGATGCCCAAATTACAAATTTTCATTTACCCAAATCTACGCTTATTATGCTTGTAAGTGCACTTGCTGGAAGAGAATTTATCTTAAAGGCGTATAATGAGGCAGTTAAAGAAAACTATCGTTTTTTCTCCTTTGGAGATGCGATGTTCATAGAATAGAAAGAAGGTTTTTATATGAATTATCAAGAATTACTATCTAATACAAATCCACAAGTTTTACTTAAGGTTAAAAATTTTGGAACAATCAAGCTAGAGTTATTTCCTACTATTGCTCCTATAACAGTAAAAAATTTTCTTAAATTAGTAGAATCTGGCTTTTATAATGGATTAACCTTCCATAGAATTATTGAAGGATTTATGATTCAAGGAGGAGATCCACTTGGCAATGGCACAGGTGGTTCTAAAGAAAAAATTAAAGGAGAGTTTGCTAAAAATGGCATAGAGAATCCTCTGCTACATAGTCGTGGTGTCATTTCTATGGCAAGAAGTATGTTTCCTGATTCAGCAAGCTCACAGTTCTTCATTATGCATAAGGATGCTCCACATCTAGATGGATCTTATGCTGCATTTGGTGCTGTAACTGAAGGAATTGAGGTCGTTGATAAAATTGCATCTGTAGATGTCAATTATAATGATATGCCTTTAGTTCCTGTTGTAATAGAGAAAGCTGAAGTGATTTAAGATGCCAACAGTTTGGTATGAATTAAAACACACCTGCAAACAGACAGGTGCTCGTTATGGTATTTTACATACACCTCACGGGGATTTTGAAACTCCTATTTTTATGCCTGTTGGAACTAAAGCCAATGTCAAGACCTTGATTCCAAGTGAGGTAGAAGAGGTTAGCGATGGTTTAATCCTTGCAAATACCTATCATCTATGGCTACAGCCAGGAGATGAGCTGATTGCAAAGGCTGGTGGTGTTCGTGGATTTATGAAATGGGACCATGCCCTTCTAACAGATAGTGGTGGCTTTCAAGTATTTTCCTTATCTAAAATCCGCAAAATCACAGAAGAGGGTGTAGAATTTAGACATCATAAATCAGGAGAAAAACTGTTCTTATCCCCTGAAAAGTCTATTGCGATTCAAAATAACTTAGGTGCTGATATCATTATGAGTTTTGATGAATGCCCTCCTTTTCATGCAAGTGAAGCCTATTTAAAGGAATCTATTGATAGAACTATTCGCTGGGCAAAACGAGGAAAGGACGCACATAAAAACCCTGAAACACAGGCCTTATTTGGCATAGTTCAGGGTGCTGGAAATAAAGATTTAAGAAAATATTGTTTAGAAGAACTTAAAAAAATTGACTTTCCAGGATATTCTATAGGTGGGTTATCCGTGGGTGAATCCAAAGAAGAAATGTATGAAATGTTAGAATATCTAAAGACAATTATGCCAGAGGATAAGCCTAGATATTTAATGGGTGTAGGCTCTCCTGATGATTTAATCATTGGATCTATCAATGGTATTGATATGTTTGACTGTGTCCTACCTTCTAGAAATGCAAGACATGGAACAGCCTTTACCTCCTATGGTAAAATCCAGGTTAAGAATCAAAATTTAAAAGAGGATTTTACTCCCCTTGATCCTGAATGTGATTGTTATTGCTGTAAAACATTTACAAAAAGCTATTTAAATCATTTGATAAAATCTGATGAGATTTTAGGTATGCGTTTATTAACCTTACATAATCTAGCCTTCTTAAAAAAATTAATGGCTCAAATCAGGAAAGCCATTAAAGAAGATCGCTTATTAGATTTTAAAAATGAATTCTTTAAGAAATTCGGCTATAAATAAGCTTAAGCCTGTGGAGTAACAGAGGAAGTACATAACTCTACTGTGATTGGTTCAAAGCACTGAATTCCCTTAACATTATCTAAATCAAGAATCATTGTTCTAAGAGTTGCAGTTAATGTTCCACCATCTTCAGTTAATAATCTAAGAGTAACAAATCTTCCACAGCGAATTGATTCAATTCTAAAGAAGGATGTTGTCGTTCCTGTTACATCGGTTAAACCAGTAAATAAGGTTCCACATTCACTGTATAAGGCTACAGGAATTGTATTATTTGCAGGATTGAATAAAGATGTGTCACAGCTGATACAACGATTTTCACCTACAGTAATAACCTCCTTTTGTAGCTTATCAATTCTGGCTACTGTTTCTCTAATGTAGTTACAATCTAGGCAGTCATTTACAGTTTCAATTGGCATTATGAATTCACCTCCTATCATAAAGTATGATACTAGGTAGAAAATTGCTTAGACAAACGCCAATATTCTTAAGAAAAAAGATTGTTTCAATCAAAAAAAAGATTTATAATAAAACAAAGGAGTTGTATAGTATGTATATTTTAGCAACAGCATTACCTATCATTATATCTATTTGTGTTGTTTGTTTAGCCCTTATGGCTTTCATTATAGTTATTTTATTAAAGAAAAAACAACCAAAAATCAAAGTGAATGAGGAATTTATAGAGCATTTAGTAGAGGCTTTAGGCAAAAGAAATAATATTATTGATGTAAAAACAATTAATGGTAGAGTTCATTTTGAAGTAGAAGATTTAGAAGTAGTAGATTTAGAAGAATTAAAAAAACAATCTACGGCAGGTGTATTTATCACAAATCAAACGATCAAAATGCTATTCAATTATGATAGTGATGCCATTTGTTCCTCTATTTTAGCACTACCAAAGAGCGAATAATTTGTTGATGAAGCGATCTGCAATTAAAAAAAATTTAACTATGGAACTTTAAAAGGATTATTTTAATCCTTTTTCGCGTTTCAAGAAAGGATAGATTATGGAATTTCATGTTGAAGATTATGTAGATGAGGGCTTATTGTTACTATCTAAGCTCATCTCTTATAAAACGGTTTTAGAGAAGTATGAACCAAAAACTGACGCTCCTTTTGGAGAAGAAAATAAGCACGCTTTAAAGTTTATTTTAGAATATGCAAAAAAGGATGGTTTTGATACGTTAAATGACAAAAACTATGCTGGGCATATTGAATTTGGAAAAGGGAAAGAGCTTTTAGGTATTCTTGCTCACCTTGATGTTGTTCCTGTGGATGGACAAACTTGGAAAACAAATCCGTTTGTTTTAAATATCTCTGATAACAAACTCTTTGGAAGAGGCACTATGGATGATAAGGGACCTTTAGTTGCCTCCTATTTAGCTATGAAGCTTCTAAAAGACCAAGGATTTACCCCAAAGAAAAAGGTAAGATTGATTATGGGCTGTGATGAGGAATCTGGTTCTAGATGTCTTGCTCATTATTTCAAGAAAAATCCTGTTCCAGATTTAGGCTTTTCCCCTGATGCCGATTTCCCATTAATATATGGAGAAAAGGCTCATATGACCTTCAACTTTGAAGGAAGCCTAGATGATTCTGAAATTATAACAGAGTTTAACAGCGGTACGAGATATAATGTTGTTCCAGCACTTGCTTCTATGAAGCTCTCTAAAAATTTAAAGAAGGAATATCTTGAATTCTTAGAAAGAAATCACTATGAGGGTATGGTAGAGAAGGATACCTATTACGCTTATGGCAAAGGCTCTCATGCGATGGTTCCTCAAAATGGTTTAAACGCAAGCTTTATTTTATTTGAATTTTTAAATGAGGCTGCACCTTCAACCTTATCTAACTTTTTTGTGAAATATTTAACTTTTGATCCATTTGGAAAAAAGCTTGGTTATGATTTATATGATGAGGAAATGAAGGAGCTTACAAGTAACGTTGGCTTGGTTCAAATTAAAGATGGTTCTGTTTTAATCGGTATAGATTCTCGTGTTCCTAGAAAAGAACATGAAAGTGTAATGAAGGAAAAAATTAAAGAAGCTGCTAAGCAAGCGAATTTAAAAACAAATGTTCTAGGCTTTGGTGGTTTCCATTATGTTGACCCAAATAGTTTTTTAGTAACTACTCTTATGAATGTTTATAAAGAAGTAACAAAAGATACTACTGCAGAACCAATCACAATTGGTGGTGGTACATATGCCAAATTTATTGAAAATGGTGTTGCCTATGGACCACTTATGCCAGGAAGAGAGGATGTATGCCATATTGCTGATGAATATATGCTATTAGAGGATTTCAAAAATGCCATTCTAATTTATGCAAAGGCAATTTATGAGCTTACAAAATAAGTATGCGATTAAGAAAAGTAAAACATGCCTATGAGCGCTTAAAAGAAAATAAGAAATATTTTATAGACAATCCCATAGACCATAAAGGCAAATGGAAAGAAGTATTTCAAAATCATAACCCGATTCATATCGAAATTGGCTGTGGAAAAGGTCAATTTATTACTCAATTTGCTAGCCTTAATCCTGATATAAACTATATCGCTATAGAAAAATATGACTCTGTTTTATTGCGTGCATCTGAAAAGCTTGAAGAGGTAGAGATTTCGAATCTTAAACTCATCCTTTTAGATGCCAATCATATATTAGATGTCTTCGCCAAAAATGAAGTCTCCCTAATCTATATCAATTTTTCAGATCCCTGGCCAAAGTCTGCTCATAAGAAAAGAAGACTTACCTATAAAAGCTTTTTAGAAAGCTATGAAGAAATTTTAACTAACGATGGTGCAATCTATCAAAAAACAGATAATAGGAAACTTTTTGAATTTTCTTTGGAATCCTTTAATGAGAATAATTGGCTAATTTCTAATATTTCCTTAGATTTACATAAGGATGAGGATATATTTAATATAGAAACTGAATTTGAAGAAAAATGGTCAAAGCTAGGACCAATCTATCGCTTAGAGGCAAGAAAAAGAAGGTGAGGTTATGGCACATTATGCTTTAATCGGAGGAAGAAGCATTCCACATCTAACCGACTTTACTTTAGAGGAAAAAATATTTTCCCACCTCAATATAAGACCTAATCAAATTCTTTTTATTCCATTAGCTGCTTATCCTAAAATGGATGATGCTATCCGGAAATTTAAGGCTTTGGTGCCAAAGAACTATACTGTAGACTGCTTAACTAACTTTCAAGATAAAATAGATGTTGCACTAGCTATTCACAATTCAGATGTCATCTATTTTAGTGGTGGCTGTGCAGAAGAATTAGTTCGGTTAGTAAGAGAATATAAAATAGATCATATACTTGAAGCATACAAGGATACAGAAAAGCTGTTCATTGGGATTTCTGCAGGAGCCATCCTATTTTCTAAATTTGGAATGGGAGATCGTTATAGCTATAAGGACAAAGGTCATAATTATAATTATCAAATGGTAGAAGGATTAGGAATTCTTCCTATTACCATCTGCCCACACTATGATCATAATGGATTAGACTGTTATAACGAGGAAGTAAAGAATTATCCCTATGATGGGTATGCAATAGAAGATGATACGGCTATTTTATTTCAAGGTTCTCCTATAATATTTAAACAAGACAACAAGAAAAGTGTATATCTTTTTGATTCAAATAATACCTATCTTATGAGTCCAATCTATGAGGTGAAAAAATGAAGAAACTAGCAGTTTTAGGTCCTAAGGGAACCTATTCTGATAAGGCAGCTTTAAAGTTGAAAAGCAACTATCAAATTGAATACTTTCCTAATATTTTAGAGGTTATTCACCATATAGATAATGAAACAGATGCTTTAGTTCCTTTTGAAAATACATTAGATGGATTTGTGATGGAAAGCTTGGATGGTATTATCAAGACTAAGGCATCTATTCACAAGCAAGTGAAGCTTGATGTAAATTTTAACTTTGCAAGCTATTTAGAAAATATAGAAGAAATCAAAGAGGTCTATGTTCAGTTTAAAGCCTATGGACAGTGTCAGGATTTTATTTTAAAGCACAATTTGACTCCTATTATTACTCAATCTAATATGGAAAGCTTAGAACTTTTAAAAAAGAAGGAAAGAAGGAATATAGGAGCAATTCTTCCAAGTCATATTTCTCTAGAGGAATTTCCTTGTGTCTATAGAAGCATTATCGGAGAAATTAAAGATGAAACGCGTTTTGTTTTGCTATCTAAAATGCCTCCTCAAATTCATGAAGATAGTAATTTGTGCTGCTCTGTTGTTATTACACCTAAATTAGATCAACCTGGTGTCCTATATTCCATATTAAAAAGCTTTAATGACCATGGAATTAATTTAAGTGCAATTCTTTCCCGTCCTAGAAAAGATATCATCGGAAAATATATATTCTACATTGAATTTAGGCTAAATCAAAAAGACCTGGCTTCCTTAGAAGCTTTACAACTAGAAATTGAAGCAAAAGAAGAGTGCAATTTTTGCATTTTAGGCTATTATAATATGCTATAATTCCTCTTTTCTTTTTCTTTAAAAAATGATACAATACATGTATACAAATACGATACAAAGGAGTTTTAAATATGCGTGCAGTAGATATAATTATAAAAAAAAGAGATGGCTTTGAGTTATCCAAAGAAGAAATTCAATTTTTTATAGAAGGATTCACAGCAGGTACAATAGATACTTATCAGGCTTCTGCCCTAACAATGGCTATTTATTTTAGAGGAATGACAGACTTAGAAGCCACTTACTTAACAGAAAGTATTTTACATAGTGGAGATGTTTTAGACTTAAGTGCTATAAAAGGAATTAAAGTGGATAAGCATTCTACAGGTGGAGTTGGAGATAAGACCTCTTTAGTTGTAGGACCTCTTGTTGCATCCTTAGGAATTAAATTTGCTAAGATGAGTGGAAGAGGCTTAGGTCATACTGGTGGTACTTTGGATAAGCTAGAGGCTATTCCTGGCTATGATATTAATATGAGTGAGGAGAATTTTATCAAGCAAGTAAATGAAATTGGTATCGCTCTTGTAGGACAAACAGGAGAACTAGCTCCTGCAGATAAAAAGCTTTATGCTTTAAGAGATGTTACGGGTACTGTTGAGTCTATTCCTTTAATTGCTTCCTCTATTATGAGTAAAAAGCTTGCCAGTGGTGCTGATGCTATCTGTCTAGATGTAAAAGTAGGTAGTGGTGCATTTATGAAGAATGTAGAGGATGCAACAAAGCTTGCAACCCTAATGGTTAATATCGGTAAAAATTGTGGAAAAGATATGACTGCCATCCTAACGAATATGGATGAGCCATTAGGACTTGCAGTTGGAAATTCTTTAGAGGTGATTGAAGCCATAAATACTTTAAATGGAAAAGGCCCTAAGGATTTCACAGAATTATGCCTAGAGGTAGCATCACATTTAGTACTAGCTGCTAAGCTTGTAAATACAATTGAAGAGGCTAAAGCACTTCTTCAAAAACAAATTGATAATAAAGAAGGCTTAAATACCTTAGCTAAGCTTGTAGAGGCTCAAGGCGGAGATTCAAGCTACATCTATTCTCCTCAAAAATTTAAGGCTGCCAAGTATATAACTGAGGTTGTTGCAGAAGAGGATGGCTATGTGACTCACATTGATGCTCTTGCTATTGGTAATGCAGCTATGATGTTGGGTGCTGGTCGTAGTAAAATTGGAGATAGTATCGACCATAGTGTGGGTATAGTTTTAGCGAAAAAGGTAAATGATAAGGTATGTAAAGGAGACATTTTAGCTACACTACATTCTAATAAAGCTGATGTAGAAGAGACCAAAAAGCTTCTAAGAAGTGCTTATCAAATTAGTAAAACGTTAGTAGATTCAAAATTAATTTTAAAAATAATTAAATAAGTTGTTGAAAACAAGATAACTTAATGATATAATTGTTAAGAAGTTTTAAGATAAATATAAGGAGATTTATGCCTATGTTATGGATAGATTATGTTGTATTGGTTTTATCAATCGCTTTAATTGCTATCGTGATGATGCAAGATTCTAAAGATGATATAAATGATGCCTTCAATGGTAGCAAGTCAGAGTTATTTAAAAATCAAAAGGCTCGTGGACTTGAATTAGTACTACAAAGAACAACAATTGTTCTAGGTGCTTTGTTTGTTGCATCTGTTATTGCATCTGTTGCCTTACATCAAGCTTGAGATTTCGAAAGAAATCTCTTTTTTTTCCTACAAAGGAGGTGATGAAGTATGGAAGAAAAAATACTCAATTTAATCAAGCAGGGAATTACAGAATTCGATGAAATTCAGTCTCTTTCTAACATTTCAAAGAAAAAATTGATCCTAATTCTACAGGAATTAGTAGAAGCCGACATACTTTATCATCCAAAAGGAACAAGATATTATGGCTTCATAATGAGTGGTATAGTCACAATAAAAAATGCAGGATATGGATTTATTACTGTTGAGGGAGAAGAAGCTGACTATTTTGTCAAAGAAGATTTTCTAAATAACATCTATGATGGAGATACTGTTTTATTTTACCCTTATTTTAGTGGCCATAGACTTTGTAATGGTGCCATTATCAAGGTAGTAAAAAGAAGTCATGAATTCATTATTGGACATTTCAAAAGGAGAATGAAAAAAGGAAAGCCTAAATCCTTTATTTATTCTTCTAATCCAAGATTTCCAATCAAAGCTATTGTAAAAAAAGAAGTTCCTAACCTTGAAGAGGATATGGTAGTCTATGGAAAGCTTTCCTATGTCGGAACCGCCATTGAGGCAGAGGTTTTAGAAATCATTGGTCATAAGGATGATCCAGGTATTGAGATTAGCGAGATTGCCTTAAACTTTGGCTTTCAGCTAGAATTTCCTAAAGAGGTCTATGATGAAATTCATGAGATAAAAGACTATGTAGAAGAAGAGGAATATAAAGATAGAAGAGATTTTAGAAATCAACTTGTCATCACCATTGATGGGGAGGATTCTAAAGACTTTGATGATGCCATCTCTGTAGATAAAAATGAAGATGGAAGCTATGATTTAGGAGTATATATTGCAGATGTATCTCATTATGTGAAGGAGGGAAGCTCTCTTGATAAGGAATCCTTAAAAAGAGGTACCTCAGTTTATCTTGCGGATCGAGTTATTCCTATGCTTCCTCATAAGCTTTCTAATGGAATCTGTTCTTTAAATGAAGGTGTGGACCGCTTGGTTTTAGCCTGTTTAATGCGTATATCTAAGGAAGGAAATCTCATTGACTATGAAATTGTAGAGGGAGTGATACGCTCTAACCACAGAATGACCTATAAAAATGTCAATGAAATCCTAAAAGGAAACAAAGAAATTGAAGCACTTTATCCAGATTTAATTGACCCACTCAAGACTTCTTTAGAGCTTTCTAAAATCATTAGAAGAAAAAGAATGAAAAAGGGCGCTTTAGATTTTGAGATTAAAGAATACAAATTCAAATTAAACGAACAGGGAGAGCCAATAAAAATTTTTCCAATCGAAAGAGATGAGGCTGAACTTCTAATCGAAGATTTCATGTTGATGGCCAATGAGACAGTCGCTTATCATATGAATATTATGAATCTTCCTTGTATGTATCGTGTCCATGAAAAGCCAGATCAAGATAAGCTATTAGAAACCTTTCAAGAATTAAATACTATGGGAATAGAAACTCAATTTAACAAGAAGAAAATTAGCTCTCTTGACCTTCAAAAAATTATAAGAAATATGGAAGAACTTCCCCATAAGGAAATTTATCATAACCTTGTTTTAAGAAGTATGATGAAGGCTAGATACTCTGATAGCTGTTTAGGGCATTATGGTCTTGCAATGCAATATTATTGTCATTTCACTTCCCCTATCAGAAGATATCCTGATTTGATGGTTCATCGTATAATTAAACAGGTCTTGCTTCATCCAAAAAAATTAGAAGAGGATATAAATCATTTCAATCAAGTCCTGTCAGATATTGCGTTAAAAAACTCTAAAAGTGAAAGAAGTAGTATTGATTGTGAACGTGAAGTGAATGATATGCTATATGCTTGGTATATGGAAAAGCACATCAACTCTACTTTCACAGGTGTCATTACCTCTCTTACCTCATTTGGCTTATTTGTAACCTTAGATAATGGAGTGGAAGGACTTGTAAGTCTTGACTCTATGAGTAGATATTTTTCCTATGATGAAGAAAATCATTCTTATACAAATGGAAAAACTACCTACAGGCTTGGAGATGAGGTTGAAGTTATCGTAATTCATGCGGATAGAGCCACACAAAGGGTTGATTTTATGTTCCTAAACGACTATAATTTAGGTGAGGTATAGCGTATGAAAATCGTATGTACAAATAAAAAGGCTGGTTTTGAATACTTTATCCTAGACAAATTTGAAGCTGGAATTAAGCTCACTGGAACAGAAATCAAATCCGTACGAGCAGGCAAATGTAATATCAATGATGCCTATGTTTTAATTAAGAACAATAAGCCCTATATCATCAATATGAATATAGCAAAATATGATCAAGGTAACATATTTAATCATGATGAATTTCGTTCTAGAGAACTCTTACTTCATGAGCATGAAACAGTGAAGCTTGCCACTAAGGTTAAGCTTGAGGGTTTAGCCATAGTTGCCCTAAAGGCTTATTTTGTGGGTTCTTTGCTCAAGATTGAAATAGCCTTATGTAAAGGTAAAAAGCTTACAGATAAGAGGGAATCTCTAAAAGAAAAGGATAGTAAAAGAAGAATCGAAAAAGCATTAAAGGATGCAACAAGATATTAATTCTATAGCATAAGTCTATAGAATTCCATGGGGTCGTTTATGGATTCGCCGTGGCAATTTAAGCTATATAAGCACGTAGCAGTAGTCTGCTTCAAAAACGTCGAGGTTAAATAACCGCAAAAAATACTCATTTATTTGCACGCTCTAACAATATGAGCGCTGCATACGCTTGCTAATTTAATCCAAGCGGCCTTGCAAGGTTTGTCTCCTATAGCATTCCTTCAAAGGTTCAACTCATATAGGATATACCTATCTAGTGCTACTCTAACTCGGTAGAAGAATCTAATAGAGCGTAGTTTGTCTTTGGCTTGTTTATTTGCTTAGGGCAAATGAAGACTTTAAATAAACTAAACGTGTAGAAAGTATAGTGGCGTTGCTGCGTACGGGGGTTCGATTCCCCCCGGCTCCACCACATAAAAAAATTGCTCTTCAAAATGAAGAGCTTTTATTTTAGATTTATGTAAGTTTTATACTAAAAATTCACATTATATAGTTTTTTTATTCTTACAAATAGTGTATAATAGAAATAAAGAAGATATTAAACTTATATTATAAAAGAATTCAATCACTGAAAAATACATAAGAAAAGCTACTTTTTTATAATTTTGCTTATTACATTTTTTTACATAATTTCAGTTGGATAAGAATTAAATGGGAGGTATATAAATATGAGTAATCAAAACAAAAAGAAAAGAAATCACATTATAATTTTTAGTAGTACAGGTGTATTACTACTTGCAGTAATCCTTACAATTGTACTTGTTTCAATTCATTTAAATAAGAAACCTATAGAAGAACCAGAACCTTATGTAAGAGAAGGGATACATTTTAGTAGCGATGATTATATTATGGATTATCGACTTGGTCAGCCAGTGGGAACCATTATGGCAGACGCACCTCATTTCACTTATGCGATTGACATAGAAAAAGATACCTATGATTATGATGAGGAATTCATAATAAGATATAGATTACTTCGATTTCAACCTAAAAGAGAAACAGGCGATTTAAAAATAACGTTTATATCAGATAATTTTACCTTTTTATCTCCAACAGAATATGTCTATAAGGATTGCAAAGAATTTCATGTTTCTTATGGATCAACAGAATGCCCTGTTGATATTCAACTTAGAGTAAAAGCCACAAAAATGACTCCTGCAATAGATAATATTTTAATATTAGTAGACTTTGATATGTCTGAAGAATATAAGGCAGAACTTAGAAGAAGACATAAGGAAGATGAAGAAAGAGGAAAGAACTTTAATTTCTATAATGACTATAATCATTACTATAACAATGATTTTCAACTGATGGAATTCATATATCATATCAATGATGAATTAGGAACGATTTTTGTAGACGAAGGTTACGAGGAAACCATACGATATCAAACGGAAGATAATTATTACGAAAAAATCATTGTTGAGGCATTTGATTTGGCGATGTATAAAAGCTTAAATCGACTATATGAAAAGGATATAATTACCAAAAAAGAATACATTGATCGGATATTTAGGAATGCATCTAGAAATAGACCTATGGTAATTACAGTTCTACAATATAACGAAAATAATAACGATGGGTTTATATATAGTTCAAATAATTTTAGAGCGTTTTTTTCTATGACTGGAAAATATATAGGATTAGCTAGAAATGAGTCAGCAAAAGAATTTGTTACAATCCTTTATGAAGAAGGGATGATTACAGAAGAGCAATATGATACTGAAATAAACTTAATTGATTCAACATATGTCAAGCATAGTCACTATAACCCTTTTGATTTTCCTTCGAGAGTATTTATTGACTATTACATTTGTCATATCTTAATTCCATTTGATGACTATCAATCCTATTGGTGTGACTTTGTTATTAAAAATATAGTATATAATAAAAAATAAATCTTTCAGTATCTAGAGTAAAAAAGTGGGAGGTGAAACCTATGAATAATCAAATCAAGAAGAAAAGAAACCATATCATAATTTTTAGTAGTACAGGTATTCTACTTTTTGCAGTAATCCTTACAATTGTACTTGTTTCAATTCATTTAAATAAGAAACCTATAGACAAAACAAAACCTTATGTAAAAGAAGGGGTACATTTTGGTAGCGACGATTATATCCTCGATTATAGACTTGGTCAGCCAAGCGGAACTCTTCGGGTGACATCAATTTGGATTTCTTATAGAATAGACATAGAAAAAGATACCTATGATTATGATGAAGAATTTGTAATAAGATATCGAATAGATCACTTTCATCCTGAAAGAGAAACAAGCGATTTAAAAATAAAGTTTATATCAGATAATTTCACCTTCTTATCTCCAACAGAATATGTCTATAACGATTGTAAGGAATTTGGAGTTGATTTAGGAGTTACAGAATCTCCTGTAGATATTCAGCTTAGAGTAAAGGCCACAAAGACAATTTCTATAATCGATCATATATTGGTATTATTAGATTTTGATATGTCTGAAGAATATAAAGCAGAACTCATAAGAAGACGCAAAGAAGATGAAGAAGAACGTGGAAAGTATTATAATTTTTATAGGGATTATAGGTATTACTATAATAATGACTTTCAGCTAATGCAGTTTATATATCATATCAATGATGAATTAGGAACAATCCTAATAGATGAAAGTAATTCGAAAACTATACAGTATCAAGCAGAGGATAATTCCTATCAAAAAATCATTGTTGAGGCATTTGATTTGGCGATGTATAAAAGCTTAAATCGATTATATGAAAAGAATATTATCACGAAAAAAGAATATGTCGATCGGATATTTAGGTGTGCATCTGAAAATAGACCTATGGTAATTTCAGTAATGCCATATGTAGAAAGTAATAGAGATAGTTACACATATTATTCAAATAATATTAGAATGTTTTTTTCTATAGATGAGAAATGTTTAACTTATGGCTATGATGTAACACCAAATGTACGTGCAAAACAATTAATTAATATTGCTTATGAAGAAGGAATAATCACAAAAGAAGAATATGATACTGAAGTTGATTTAATTGATTCAACATTTGTCAAGCACAATCATTATAGCACTTTTGACTTCCCCTCTAAAATAGTAATTGACTATTATATGATATCTGCGTTGATTCCATTTGATGACTATCAATCCTATTGGTGTGATTACGTTATTAGAAAATAGCAGGTAGGAGATAAGTTGTATGAAAAAAATAATAAGTTTTTTAGTTATAATATTAGCTCTATTTTTGGGCATTTCTATGAATGTTAACGCAGCAGAAGATACACCTACTTCTTATAGTACTAACGATATAGAAGAATATAATGTAGATATTAGTGTAGGCAGGCTTTCAACTTTGAGGGAAGTGGCACCAAATTTAGTTTCTTCAAAAACACCTGATACGTTTGTAGAAGGTACTTTTGAATGGATGGATGAAGATGGTAATAAGGAAACCGATGAGGAAAAGACTCATCCTTTACAATATGTTCTTGTAGAACTATGGGATGTACAATCTAGTGGACGGAAAAAAATAGGATCAACCTATACAGATAAAAATGGATACTTTCAATTTGACTTTAAAAAAGACACACAGCTTTTAGATTTTAGCAATGGGAACCATAATTTGAGTATAGAATTAGTAGCTGAAGGCGAAAACATAAAAGTCTGTAATAGTGATGGCAATAAATATAGTGTAAATATAGGTTATAAAGAAAATTTTAAATTTGGAGATATGTTAAATTTCTCTAAGATTTTTTTAATGACAGGAGCTGTTAAAAATAAATTCACTAATGAAAATGAAACAATTGATAGATTCATTTGTCACGCTCTTCAAATTACACAGCCTGTTATTTATGCATCAAAATATGTAAAAGAAATGTATGGCTCATACATTGCACCTACAACTGTCGTATATCCACATAATCAATCCAATAATGATCCCGCATGGTTTGATTTTGAAAAGCGTACAATTTTTATAGGAAGATCCACTAATTCAGTTTATCCCATTTATTCCTTGTGGGATATGATAATGCATGAATATGGACATCATGTTCAATTGGGATTAGGTTTTGATGATGGTCCAGGAGAAGATCATTATGATCTTCGAATGGCAGATCATTATATGAAGCATTTTAAAGGTTTTGCAGAAGAGGATAGAAGTCCTAATTCTAATGAAGAACCTCAATGTAAAAGTTGTGCAGCTGCAAAGAAGGCTATAAAGGAAAGAGACTGCAAACTCCAGGGAAACAAAATGGCGTGGGAGGAATGCTTTCCAACTTATTTTGCTATAGTGGCTCAACAGTATTTTGCAGAGGATTTAATGAATATTCCAAATGTAGGAGATTCTAACTATATAGGTTCTAGAGGTTGGGGATATTCCTTAACAGATAGTAGAAAATTGGGAGAGGATAATGAAGGAACAATTCAGTCCATTTTCTATGAAATGTATGATGACAGTAACTATGATATGGATAGAGATGGTTTGACTTTAGGACATAAAACGATGTGGGATTTAATTACGAATAGTAATGCAACTACATTTCAAGAATTTGATACCTACTTTAGAAATATGTACTCTAATAAAGAAGAGTTTTCCGTCTATGGAAGAATTCTATCTTATTATGGACTAGCTCCATCTATCGCTACTGCAGATCAAATCGATATAAATGGTGCTAGTTTTAGTTGGTCCTATAAGCCTGAACAAGATTCAAACTATTATAACAATTATAGTTATCAACTAAATTTTTACGATTCTACTAGAACTCTAATTGGAACAAGTAATGTTACACAAGAAAATAGCCTTTCTCTTGATGAATATCTATGGGAAAATGTGATAAACTCAGGAACTTATTTCTACGTTTCTGTGACAAGACATGAGAATAGCTACCCTACAACAAGCTATGAAGGAGAATGGACTAGATACTATACTCCTGAGGTGATAACATTACTTTATACTTCAAATATCACCAAGACGCTTGGAACTGGGGAATGTCACTGGTATAGCTTTACTGCTCCTGAAACAGCTCATTATGTCTTCAAAACCTCAGGTGATACGGATACTTATGGTGAACTTTATCATAGAGTCAAAGTGGGTCAAAGTACAACTGGGCGAATTACTTATGAAGATGACATAGATGATGAAGATCATAATTTTATGATAACATATGCACTAAATAAATCACAAACGATTTATTTAAGAGTTAGAGGGTTTAACTGGATAGGTACAGGTGAATATACAATTTATATGTATTCTCCAAATCATCAGCATGGTTATACTTACTCATATTTCCCAAAAGATGATAACTCTCATTATTCCTATTGTTATTGTGGGAGATATCTTGAGATAGAGCATAAATATCAAATAGAGGGGATTGGTCGTAGATGTATTGTTTGCAACCACTATACAGAAGCACCTTTCATATCTATAACGAAAAATGAGAATGAAAATGATGAAGTACTATATTTTGAAAAAAAAGATATTTTGGAAGAAATTTCCTCTTAAATTCATCTTATAACATCATTTTTTTAAAATGTTAATTTAAAGTGCGGCATTTCCAACTTGTTTTGCTTGTATTTTTTATAAACAAACTATAGAATAGAAATAAACAAGGAGGAAGCACTCATGACTTTTGGTGAACATTTAATCCAATTAAGAAAGGAACATAATTTATCACAAGAGGATTTGGCGAGTCAAATTCATGTAACAAGACAGACCATTTCAAAATGGGAGTTGGGTATCACAGTTCCCGATATGGATATATTAATAGATATTTCTAAATTATTTCATATATCTATAGATGAGCTTGTCGGAAATAAAGAAGAAAAGAAAGTAGAAATAAAGTCTAAAAGTAAGGTTTATGAATATGTAAGTAAAAGGAAAGTATTTGGAGTACCCTTAGTACATGTTCACTTTGGAGTTGGTCTATATCGGGCAAAAGGGATTATTGCTATTGGAAATATTGCCACTGGGGTCGTTTCCATTGGTCTTCTATCTATAGGAGTTTTCACCCTTGGATTATTAGGCTTAGGACTATTCACCTGGGCTTGCTTTTCTCTAGGATTACTCGTATCTTTAGGAGCTATTTCCATTGGTGCTTTGGCCTTTGGAGGTGTTGCAGTTGGACTCTTTAGCTTTGGTGGTTTATCCATAGGGCTTTATTCCTTTGGAGGATGTGCCATTGCGAAAAATATAGCCTGTGGTGGATATGCTAATGCTCATATTGCTATAGGGGATATGTGCCAAGGAGATTTTATTTTCCATACATCAAATGGAATATCTGATTTCACACAAGAAGAATTACGTGGTACAATCCTAAGAGAATTTCCGCATTTGTGGAGCTTTATTATAGATATATTCTGTTGCTTATTTTAGAAAAAAATAATATAAATCCAATGCTAGAACCCCATTCTAGCATTTTTTTCTTGAAGAAATCAGCATTTTGATTTATAATCAAAGCATAGAAGAAAGGAAGTATATTATGTTAGAATACAAATTTGACACACAGTTATTAATTGCAGGACACGATTTAGATGAGGATGTTATCTCTGATTATATTACAGAAAATATTAAAGGCGACTGCCTACTTGCAGTAGGAGATGATGAATTAATTAAGATTCATTTCCATACAAATACACCATGGAAGGTATTAGAGTATGCTGCGTCTTTAGGCGAAATACATGATATCGTTGTAGAAAATATGGAACGCCAAACACAGGGATTAAAAGGATAATATATTTTTTTAGACATCCATACTTTTATAAAATGGATGTTTCTTATTTTATGATTCGAGGTGAAAAGATATGGTCAAATATTTGAACTGTGATTGTATCAATTCAAAATGTAGTGCTATTATTAATCAAATCAATCTATCTGGAAATATGGATTCTAAGGAAGGATTAGAATTTTCTACAAGATTTCCAAGGATGTATCAGGATTATTTAAACCGTTTTAAGGAAAGAAGCTTGAAGCTTTATGAATCTTATTTGTTTGAAGAAGACTCTATTAAAGTAATCAATATGCTTTGTTATGAATCCTTTGCATTCCCTACCAATCTTGAAACTATTGAAAATTCCTTAAAATACTTTGTTAAGCATTACAAGGAATATGGAATAACAGAAGTAGCTTTTCCACTTTTAGGGTGTGATGAGGATGGTTTAAGAATGGTAAGTGTTTTACCGATTATGGAAAAATATCTAAAGCCTCTTACAATTGAATGCTATATCTGCTTTGATATTGAAGGTCCTTCTAACCTAGAAATTCAAATGATTTCTGCATTTCAAAGCTTTGATTTACAGCATTTAAAAAAATTTGCCAAGCTAGATGAAATCCAGCTTGCTAATTTGGAGGCAAACAGAAGCCTTATTTCAAGATTTGAAGATATCTATCATATTCCTGGAATTACTCCTCGAGTATACCGTATGATTTATTCTTATTATTATAATGGAGAGTATCAAAAGCTGGATCCTTTCCATCAAGAGGCACTTTTTTAAACTTTTTTCCAAATTTGCTTGAAACATCTACATATTAGTGTTATACTATAAATAGTTATGAAAGAGAGGCAAAAACCTCTCTTATTTATTTGATTGGAGATGATCCTATTGGATTTAACTAAGGTAAAAGAAGTGCTCCTTCCATATCTAGAAGAAAATGGTTTAACCTTTTATTCTATAGAACTTGTAAAAGAAGCAGATGCCTTAATTTTGCGAGTTTGTATAGATAAAGAAGGTGGCATAGATATTGATAGTCTTGCAGATTGCAATGAATATCTATCCGAGCGCTTAGATTCTTTAGATCAGGATATGACTGAGTATTTTTTGGAGGTTTCTTCTCCAGGTGCAGAAAAGGAACTAAGGAGCTTAGAAGAGGTCACAAAGCATGTTGGTGCCTTTATTCATATAGAAGTTCCAAATATGATTTATGAAGGAAATCTTTTGGCAGTAGAGGGCGAGGAAATTGTTCTAAGATTTAATGCTAAAGGAAGATTTAAAACAATACATATTCCTTATAAAGAAATAAAATTCATTAGATTAGCAGTAAAAGTATAGGAGGATAAGAAAATGATTAATAAGGATTTTTACAAGCTAGCTGAAGAGGATGCAGAAAGTAGAGGCTTTAATGTTGATGAGGTTTTAGCATGTATGGAAAAAGCCTTAATTATGGCTTTTAAGAAGGAGCATGGAAACACCTCTTGTCGTGTTGAATTTAAGAAGGATAAAAATGAAATTCTTCTTTATTCCATCCATAAGGTTGTAGAAGAGTATACTGACTACTCTAAACATGAAGAAGATGTTGAGGCTTTAGAAGAAGAAAAACCTGCTGAAGAGGTTAAGGAAGAATCTACTGAACCTCAATATGCTGAAATGCTATTAGAGGATGCAAAGAAGATTAAAAGCAGCTATAAGGTTGGTGATTTAGTAATCCAACAAGAAAACCTTAAGACCTATAGCCGTATGACAATTTTAGCTGCAGGTAACATGTATAAGCAAGGTGTTCGTACTCTAGAAAGAGAAAAGGCATATTTATACTTCAAAGATTTTGAAAATGAAATGATCAATGCCGAGGTATCTAATGTAGGGGATAGATTCTTAACATTAAAATTAGGCTTTAATGTTACTTCCATTTTACCTGTATCTGATTTATTACCTAATGATCATTTTGGAATAGGTGATTTTATTAAGGTATACGTAAAGAAGGTAGAACAAACAACAAAAGAGCCAAAGGTAGTTGTTTCCCGTACAGAACGTAACTTGGTTACTCGTTTACTTGAGAACTATATACCAGAAATCAAAAATGGTATTATTGAAATTAAGGGTATTGCCCGTGATCCAGGAGATCGTACTAAGATAGCCATTTACTCAAATGATGAAAGAGTGGATGCAATTGGTTCTTGTGTTGGTGAAGGTGGAAGCCGTATCCGTGAAATTGTAAATGCTTTAGGTGGTGAAAAGGTTGATCTTTACAAATGGAGTCAGGATCCTGAAGAGTTGATTGCAAATTCTTTACAACCTGCATCCGTTACAAAAGTATTGAAAATCGATGCAAAAACCAAAACCTCTCAGGTTGTAGTACCTGATGATCATCTATCCTTAGCCATTGGTAAATCTGGTCAAAATGTTCGTCTTGCAGTTCAGTCTTGTGGCTGGAAGATTGATATTATGCCTACATCTGAAGCCTACGAGAAGGGCTTAATCCAAATTTTAGGTTTATAAGATGAAGGAAAAAAAACAAATCTTAAGAACCTGTGTTGTTTCTAAAGAAGTTTGTGAAAAGAAAGATCTTTTTCGTGTAGTTCGTACACCTGAGCATTCTGTAATCATTGATTTAAAAGGGAAAGCTAATGGTCGTGGGGCTTACTTAAAAAAAGATAAGTCTGTCATTTTACTTGCGAAAAAGAATAAGGCATTAGACCGCAAATTGGAGGTAAATGTTCCAGAAGAGATTTATGAAGAGCTTTTGGGATATTTAGAATAATTTATGGATAAAATATTAAATAATTTAGGACTATGCCAAAGAGCAGGCGGACTTCTTAGTGGAGAAGACAGCGTTTTAAACGATATTGCTACTGGCAAAATTCATTATTTGTTTTTGGCTAAGGATGCCAGTGACAATACAAAGAAAAAATTTAAAGATAAGGCAAGCTTTTATCATATTGAAATTGATGAAAGCTATACATCAGATGAATTATCCCATGCAATTGGTAAAAACAATCGTATGGTTATAGGGATTGTAAATCAAGGGTTTTTAAAAATATTAAAGAAATAGGGTGATTTTTGTGGCAAAGAAAATAAACAAGCAGGATAAAAGAACTGCAAATATCCCACAAGCAAAAAATAAGAAGCAGGCTCAAGCCAAGGAAGATAATATTTTAGTTTATAAAGATGGAATGACTGTTTCTGATGTTGCTAGTGGAATGGGTAAAACAAATGCTCAAATTATCATGAAGTTAATGCAAGCTGGTATAGTTGCAAATCAAAACCAAACTATAGATCGTGAAACGATCGAATTGATAGCTCTAGAATTTGGCTATGAGTTAAAGGATGAGGTCATTACTGATGTGACTCGCTATGATGAAATTGTCGTTGAAGATGATGAAGCGTCTTTAGTCTCAAGACCACCAGTAGTTACAATTATGGGACATGTAGACCATGGTAAGACTACATTACTAGATACCATCCGTTCTTCCCGTGTTGCACGTGGAGAAGCAGGTGGAATCACACAACACATTGGTGCATATCAAGTGACGCATAAGGGCTTCCCAATTACATTCATTGACACTCCAGGCCATGCTGCATTTACACAAATGCGTGCTCGTGGTGCTCAAATCACAGATATCGTAATCCTAGTTGTTGCTGCAGATGATGGTGTAATGCCACAAACAGAAGAGGCAATTGCACATGCTCAGGCAGCAGGCTGCCCAATCATAGTTGCAGTCAATAAAATGGATAAACCTGCAGCAAATCCTGACCGTGTTATGGAAGAATTAACAAAGTTCAATCTAGTTCCAGAGGTATGGGGTGGAGATACAATTTTTGTACCTATCTCTGCGCTACAGGGAACAGGTGTAGATCAACTATTAGAAATGATTCAATTGGTTGCCGAAATGAAAGAATTAAAGGCCAATCCTAAGCGTTTGGCAATGGGTTCTGTAATTGAAGCACAGTTAGATAAGGGACGTGGTCCTCTTGCAACCTTCTTAGTTCAAAATGGTACACTTAAAATTGGGGACGTTGTTGTTTGTGGAGACACATGGGGACGTATTCGTACGATGGAAGATGACCGCCATCAACGCTTCAATTCTGTAACTCCATCTAAAGCTGTATCCGTAACAGGTTTAAATGCAGTACCTCTTGCCGGAGATAAATTTATGGTATTTAACGATGAAAAAACAGCAAGAGATACAGCCGAGGCACGTGCTAATCGTAAGAAGAATGCTGATGCAGCTGCTAGAAAGGCAACTTCATTAGAAGACTTATTTAAGCGCTCAGATGCGGATACAACAAAAGAACTCAACTTAATTATTAAGGGTGATGTTCAGGGCTCTGTTGAGGCATTAAAGGCTTCCTTAGAAAAATTAAACATAGAAGATTTAAAGGTAAATATCATTCGTGCAACTGTTGGTACAATTACAGATACTGATGTATCCTTAGCAGAAGCATCTAATGCAATTATTATTGGCTTTAATGTAAGACCTATGGCTTCAGTTAGAAATGAAGCAGCCACTAAAAAGGTTGAAATTCGTCTATATAATATCATTTATAATGTCTTAAATGATATTGAGGCTTCCTTAAAGGGAATGCTTGATCCAGTTTATGAGGAAGTTGTAATTGGTCAGGCTGAAGTAAGAAGCATCTTCAAAAATTCCAAGGTAGGAACTATTGCTGGATGCTATGTAACAGATGGCTGTATTGAAAGAAATTCCTTAGTAAGAGTATTACGTGAGGGTATTGTTGTGTTCGAAGGTAAATTAGGCTCCTTAAAGAGATATAAGGATGATGCTAAAGAAGTTCGTCAGGGCTATGAATGCGGTCTTACGATTGAAAACTACAATGATATAAAAGAAATGGACGTTATTGAGGCATCTATTATGAAGGAGCTGAAGCGATAATGAGTATATCTTTACAGCGCTTAGAATCCTTATCTTTACGTGAATTATCCCTGATCTTACGGAAGGATGCAAAAAATAATTATCTTTCTAATATTACGATTACTGAGGTTCGTATTACAAAGGATTTATCTTATATGAAAATCTACTTTACCTTCTATCAAGGAAAAGTAGAAAACTATATGAAAGCTTTAGAAGATTGTAAAGGCTATTTAAGAAGTGAACTTGCAAAAAAAATTAAGGCACGTAAAATGCCTGAATTGATATTTGTTCATGATGAAGCATTAGAATATGGAAATAGAATCAATGAGATTATCTCAAAATTAGATATTTCTCATGAGAATGAAGAATAAAAAAAGAATACTTGTGTATTCTAATAAGGCATATATGGATAAGGTGGATAGTACTGTGGCATAGGCTGTACTGGATACATTGGATACTGCTGAACAGGATAAGGCATAGGATTATAATTGTTATAATTATTCTTGTTCGTGTTGCTAGCTATATATCCAAAGGGAAATCCAACTGCCGCCCCAACAAGCAGTGGTAATAGAAGCCCACGATTGTCCTCTCCACGATAGTAATATGTTGATTGTGGATAATACTGCATGAGGCACCTCCTTACTATTACTATATGTTTTTAAAAAATTTTTGTGAATCGAGGTTAATAACTATGGCATGTGATCATAATTGTTCAAATTGTTCTAAGAAGGATTGTAATGATCGTGAATCCTTACTTGCACAAACTGCAAAAGAAAATAACATTAAAAAAATTATTGGTGTTGTATCTGGTAAAGGTGGAGTAGGTAAATCTACAGTTACCTCATTACTTGCTATAAATATGGCTAAAAAAGGCTATAAGGTAGGTATTATGGATGCAGATATTACGGGTCCATCTATACCAAAGGCATTTGGTATAAATGCTCAAATTATGGGAAATGGAGAATTAATGTTTCCTCAAGTTTCAAAGCTAGGCATTAAGCTTATCTCAGTCAATTTATTGATTGATGAGCCTACAAAGCCTGTTTTATGGCGTGGTCCTGTCATTGGTGGAGCTGTAAAGCAATTTTATACCGATGTTTTATGGGAGGATTTGGATTTCTTGTTCATTGATATGCCACCAGGAACAGGAGATGTAGCCTTAACTGTATTCCAATCTATTCCTGTAGATGATGTTGTTATTGTATCTACACCTCAGGATTTGGTATCTATGATTGTAGGTAAGGCTGTGAATATGTGTAAGATGATGAATATTCCTACACTTGGATTAGTTGAAAATATGAGTTATATGGAATGTCCTTGTTGTGGAGAAAAACTTCATCCATTTGGTGTTTCAAAGTTAGAAGAGGTTGCAGCAATCTATGATTTAACTCCATTAGATCAAATGCCTATTCAGCCTGATACAGCCAGTCTAGTAGATCAAGGTTTAGTAGAAGAGGCCGATGCTAGTGTACTTGATATAGCTGCCAGCAAGCTTATATCCTTACTCAAGTAGGAGGAAGAAAATGAGCTGTGTATTTTGTAAAATATTAAGTGGTGAGCTTCCAAGCTACAAAATCTATGAGGATGAATATACCTATGCATTCTTAGATATTGCAAAGGATGTCGATGGGCATACTATAGTTATTCCTAAAAAGCATGTGATTAATATCTTAGATTGTGATTCTATCACTCTTTCTAAAGTAACAGAAGCTATCCGTCTTATCTCTAAGCATTATGTTGATGATTTAGGATATGATGGTGTAAATGTGCTAAATGCAAGCGGTAAAGCGGCAGAACAATCTGTATTTCATCTTCATTTCCATATCATTCCTAGAAAGGAAGAAGATGGAATTCATGCTTGGCCAAATTTTACAGGTTCTAAAAAATCTTTAGAAGAAATGGTTGAAATTTTAAAAGTGAATTAATGGATAAAATTTCCTATAGCAGAATTTGCTGTAGGTTTTTTTTATCTTTTTTTAAAATTTTAGCAATTTCTGTCGAAATCCTATGTCGAATTATGGTATAATGAGTAAGTAAGGGATGTGAAAAAGATGATTCTTACTATTATCTTTTTAATAATGAGCATAGGAATATCAGGAACAATTTACTATTTTACTCATCTTTATGAACAGTGGTATTATTTCTTTGTTCCCATACTTTTAATTCCTATATGCTTTCTTGCGATATTTGGAATTTATGTCATCTTATTGCTTATCATCTCTCTTTTTATTAGTAAGAAAAAAGAAAAAAACAAACCCAATCGATTTTGGTATTTCTGGGTAAAGGAGACGATCTTTCAGCTTTTACTCCTTTCTAGAACACGTGTAAAGCTCGTTGGAAAAGAATTGCTAGATCCAAAGAAAAGATATTTAGTTATAACAAATCATATTTCAAATTTTGACCCTATGATTGCTATTGCCAAGCTAGGGCTTCATCCTTTAATCTGTGTAACTAAAATAGAAAATCTTAAGATTCCAATTTGTGGTGCCTTTATCCATAAAGCTGGTTTTATAGCATTAGATCGAAATGATGCACACTCTGGCATACAAATGGTAAGAAAGGCCTCTACCTATATCGAAAAGGATTTGGCAAGCATTTATATCTGCCCTGAGGGGACTAGAAGCAAAACAGGTGAACTATTACCATTTCATCCTGGATCCTTTAAAATAGCTACCAAATCAGAGGTTGATATTGCTGTTTGTACTATTGAAAATACAAATTCAATTGCTAAACATTTCCCCTTTAGAGGAACGAAGACAATTCTTAAAGTAGTAAAAGTTATTCCTAAAGAGGAAGTTATAGAAAAAAATACTAAAGAGCTCGCCTTAGAAGCCGAAGAATTAATAAAAAAAGAAAAGGAGAAAAAATAAAAAATGAATTACTTATTGTTTAATCCACTTGCTAGAAATGGTCAAGGAGAAAAAATGAAAGAAGAAGCTAAAATTGCTTTAGAAGAAAAATATCCTGATTTAAAGGAAATGAATGTTTTAGAAATCAATCAAGAGGAATTTGTAAATCACATTCTTCCAGAGGATAAAATTATTTTAGTAGGTGGGGATGGTACTTTAAATCACCTAGCAAACGCACTAAAAGGACATAGCTTAGAGGCCTCCTTCTATCTATATCGCGCTGGTACTGGAAATGATTTCTTAAGAGATATCAATGAAAATGGAAATGTTGTTTTATTAAATCCGTACTTAGAAAATTTACCTAAGGTAAAAATTAATGGAAAAGAAACCAATTATATTAATGGTATAGGATTTGGTATTGATGGAATGGTATGTGAGGTTGCAGATGCTCTTAAGGCGAAAGGAGAAACAAATATCAATTATACAAGTATTGCTATTAAGCTTTTGCTAACCAAATATAAATGTCCTAATGCTAAGGTTTTAGTTGATGGAAAAGAGCTTAATTTTAAAAAAGTATGGTTCGCCTCTGCGATGAACGGACAATATTATGGAGGCGGAATGATGGTAGCACCAAAGCAGGATCGTCTATCTGATAAGTTATCCTTTGTGATTATGCGTAAGGCATGCCGTCTTAACGCTTTACTCACATTCTCTAAAATATTTAAAGGAGAGCATTTAAAAAAGAAAAAATACTGCACTTTAATTGAGGCAAAGCATATTGAAGTAACATTTGATCGTCCAACCGCCCTTCAAATTGATGGAGAAGTTGTAAGCAATGTAACACACTATGAAGCATGGAAATAAGGATATCCTAAAAGGGTATCCTTTTTTATATGCTTTTAAACTTATTGATAATCTCCTCAATATTTCCTATTTTTCCTTTTAAACTCTCTATCGCATCATCAACATTAGAAGACTCAGAAGGAGAAGAATCTAAATTTTGGGCTTGAGCTCCTATGGTTTGAATCACTTCACCTACAAGATTATAAAAGTTACCTAAAGATGCTTGCGCATTATAGCTTAGCCCTTCACTTAAGATGATTCCAATAATATATGCTAGTGTCGCATATTCAAAAGGATTTAAGGATAAAAGTAATTGACTTAGACTAGTTATTGGGTTTCTAGACATAAAAAACCTCTTTTTTTAAAAAAAATTAAAATAAAAATATAAAAAATGACAATTTTTGGTAATTATTTATTATGAAGCACAAAAGAAAGGAAGAATATTATGAAGAAAATTGTTGCTGTTATGTTATGTTTCATTTGTATTATCTTATGTGGTATGGTGGAATGTTATGCCGAAGATTCATATGAAACCTATAACGAAATTATGATGGTAGATGGTAAACTACTTAGATATTTTACCGACGAAGAAATGAAGGAATATATGACTTATGTAAAAAAGCCAACATTTTGGGGAGTAAATGTTTATACCGTGAATCAAAATGTTGAAGTTACTTATATCTCTTCAACTCTCTACAATGTTGAAAATCGCGGAGATACAGATGTCAGCTATGAGCTAGATGTCGTTGTGGATGTTTCCAATAAAACCTCCTGGAGTGTCTCAGGAAGCTTGAGTGGTACTGCAAAGGGAAGTATTAAAAGCTTTAAGACCGATTTAGCTGCTAAGGCAGGGGTAGATTATAGTAGCACAACTACATCCTCTAGGAAGGAAACTCAAAAGCTCAAGGTTACAGTGGAAAAAGGGAGTAGAGCCATAGTTTATCTTATGGGAAGTGCTCGTGTAACAAATGGTGTTTGTGCCTGCTACATCTGCTTTGTTAATGTTGCAAGCTGTGGCTTTGAATATTTCACTTTAGTAAATCAATACCCTAGGATGGAGAAAAGAAAACTATGAAGAAACTCATTTTAGGAATAACACTAAGTAGTCTTATTCTTTTAAGTACAATATTCATTTTAAGTAAAAACAAAAAAACTGTAAATGAGAATATCTATTATACAATTCCTAGAATTTTAACTTATCATTATGAAGAAAACAAAAAAATGTGCTTCGAAGTTTTTGGAAATAATGAAAATACTCTTATTGAATTTGTAGAAGAAAATAGCTATTACTTGATTGATGACAAAAGTAGCTACCAATTACAAGATGTTTTAGTGACTAAGGAAAAGGATTATACAACAAAAGAGGAAACCTTTTTTAAATATATAATTTCCTGTAATCTTTTACATATCTCTAATGAAGATATGATTTTTAATGATTGCTCTTTAAAAGTAGTAAATGATACCTTTACATTAGAGTGCTATATAGGAGATATAGCCATTTATCATGGAGATTATCATCCCTTAGAATTCAATGATCTTTATGGAAATTATGCCTATATTCATGGAGAACTTCATATGGTCGGATTCACAATACAGCTAGATGAAATGTATAAAAAGCTTTCAAATATTTCTATTGGTCCTGCATATGTTGATCTTACTCAAATTGAACAGGATCAGCTTTACGACAGTGAACGTCTAGAAGCGAGTTTAAAGCATACCTTACTTGCAGAAAAGAAGAAACAAGATCCGTTTAAATTAAACGCTAAGCAAAATTACTATTTTATGCCCATTTCCTACCCAAATTTAGCGCTTTTTACTACAGGATGTATTCTAATCGAACTTGATGGAAAAACCTATTATATCGAGGATTTCACCTATCTAGCAAACGATATTTCTATTCTCAACTATAAAAATTCAAAAAGAGAAGGCAAGATGATCTATGCTTAAATTAGAGGAGGTAAAAAAGAACTATCATCATGATCGAGGACTTGTACAGGTCAATCTTTCCATAGAGCCTGAAAACCTCTATCTATTTGTAGGCGAAAATGGAAGTGGGAAGTCTACAACTATTAAACTTATTTCTCATGTCATTTTTAATTCTAGCAAAGATGGGAAAATGATTAATGACTTTAAGAGAATGGTTTATTTACCAGATAAAAGAAGCTATCCAAAGCTTTTGACAGTAGAAACCTATTTAAAATACTACCTTCCTATTACTCCTAGTGATAAGGAGTTAGAATCTTGGATGAATAAATATCATCTACCAAACAAGAAAATAGGAACTTTATCTAAAGGAATGCTACAAAAGGTAGGAATTCTACAGACGATATTAAATGCTGGAGATTTATATCTTTTTGATGAGCCTACAGATGGATTGGATACAGAAGCCATTCATTTATTTAAAGAGGATATAAAAGAGCTTTTAAGTCAAAAGAAAACTGTAATTATCAGTACGCATAATAAGCTTCTTTATAAGGAGCTAAAGCCTATTATATATCATTTTAAGGAGGGAATCTGTAATGTCAAAAAAAAGTAGTATCGCTAAATTAACTCGGTTATATCTTTCCTATCACTTAAATAAAGTTACTTTCATTGTTTTCGGAATTGTACTTCTCATTTGGAGTATAGTGCTCCTCCTAAATACGGGTCTACCTTTAGAAATGGATAAGTATGTGTCTGCATCAGCACAATATCATCTAAACTACTTAGAACAATCCATATTTTTTCTAGAGATTATTGATGGTGTACTCGTTGCATTCTTAGTAGGAGCAGAGCTCTCAACATTAGCCCTGTTTGACCCAATGTTTGTTCCTAATACAAGCAGAATTAAAATTATTATATGCAAGCTTTTAGCAAATTTCATCATCCTTATAACCATTTTAGTATTTCAAATACTTTTGCTAGATCTAATAGGCGTTCTAGTATTTCCAGGCTTCGTCATAAAATATACAGATTTAGTTTTAATTCTTTATATTGCATTGCCTATGATTGAACTTTTATTATTTGGAGAATTCTTAGCTATTTTAATTAATTCCTATTTTATACCCATTTTGATTTTTATTCTCCATATTCTATCCGTAATGCTATTAAGAATTGACAAATTGCAGCCTACACTTTCTATTTTTCTACCCAAAATTGAATTTGTTAGTAGTCGGCCCATCCTAAATGGAAATTTACTTATTTATAGTGGGATTTGTCTATTACTTGGCATAGGAATAGCTATACAATTTCAAAAGAAGGACATAAGTAACACTTAATAAATTTTCCTTAAAAAATGCTTGACATTATATTGTAATAGTGATATTATTTAAAAGGTAAATAAAATAAGTGGAAAGAAGAAACGCCCGTTTCTCGCCTGATTGATGAATTGGTAGGCAAAAAGTCACACAATGGATGAATAAATAATAAGGGGCGTTTTTGCGTCCCTTTTGTTTTTTTACACATACGGAGGTGGAATTATTAATAAGCAAAAAAGAGGTACAGAGGATTTAGTAAATGATGCAATCCGCTGCAAGGAAATGTTAGTAATTACGGATAAGGGAGAGAAGCTAGGCGTATTGCCACGTGCGAAGGCTCTAGCAGAGGCTGAGGATAGTGGTCTAGATTTAGTTTTAGTTTCACCAGACTCCAATCCTCCTGTAGCAAAATTAATGGATTATTCTCGTTTCCGTTTTGAACAACAAAAGAAATTAAAGGAAATGAGAAAAAATCAAAAGGTTGTTGTAGTTCAAGAAATTCAACTATCACCAACAATTGAAAAGCATGATTTTGAAACAAAGGCTCGAAAAGCTCAAACGATTTTAGAAAAGGGAAACAAGGTGAAAATTTCTCTACGCTTTAAAGGTCGTATGATCGTTCATCAGGACTTAGGTAAAGAAGTGATTGAACGCTTTGTAGAAAGACTTGCTGAATGTTCAACTTTAGAATCACCAATTCGTCTAGAGGGTAGAACATTATTTGCTGTAATAGCACCAAAAACATCAAAAGATTAAGGAGTTAAGATTATGCCAAAGCAAAAGACACATAGTGGATTAAAGAAAAGAATCAAAGTATCTGCATCTGGAAAAATTAAACGTGGCCATGCATATACAGGACATTTAAAAACAAATAAGACCCACAAACAAAACAAAAATTTATCAAAGAGTGGTTTAGTTCATGAGACTGACGTTAAACGTATTAAACCATTAATTTCTAATTTATTATAATTTAAGGAGGTAACAAGAATATGCCAAGAGTTAAAGGTGGATACACTACAAGAAGAAGACGTAAGGCCGTATTAAAGCTTGCAAAAGGCTATTATGGTTCAAAACATACTTTATATAAGACAGCTCATGAACAAGTTATGCGTTCTTTAGCATATGCTTATCGTGACAGAAAGGCAAGGAAAAGAGACTTCCGTAAATTATGGATTAGCCGTATTAATGCTGCTTGCCAATTAAATGGTATGAAGTATTCAAGATTTATCAATGGTTTAGCTAAAGCTGATATTGCAATCAACAGAAAAATGTTAGCTGAAATGGCTGTAAATGATGCAGAAGGTTTCAAGGGCTTATGTGAAGCAGCTCAAAAAGCATTAGAAGCTGCACCTAAGGCTAAAAAGGTTGAAAACGTTGTTGTTTTAAAACCATTACCAAAGAAAAAGTAAAAAAAATACCCATTATGGTGTATTTCATAGAAATAGCAAGGATTAAATAATAAACCTTGCTATTTTTGTTTAATTTCGATATACTATTACTACGATAAATATTAATTTGGAGGTCTTTTATGAAACTTGATGGATTTGGCTTGTTTGTAAACGATATGGCAACAATGATTCGATTTTACCGAGATGTATTAGGATTTGAAATTAAAGAAAGCGAAGATACTGTTAATGTATATTTAATTAAAGATGGTACATTGTTTATGCTTTACGGAAGAAACAAATTTGAAAGTATGACGAGCCGAAAGTATGAATATGTTAAGGGGCTTAACGGACATTTTGAAATAGCGTTGTACGTGGATACTTTTGAAGAAGTTGATAAGTACTTTGTCGATGCCATAAGTAAGGGCGCCACTCCCGTACTTGAACCCACAACTAAACCATGGGGACAAAGAACTTGTTACATTGCTGACCCCGAAGGCAACTTAATTGAAATCGGCTCTTTTAATAAACCGTTTCAAAGATAAATTTCAATTTAGTGTCTTGTATTTTGAAAAATAAAAATTATAGCTCACTATGCTTTACTTGCAAAGATAGTGGGCTATTTCTACATCCACAAAAGAAAATTCCTTATGGAAGACACCTATTTGAGGATTTTTTTCTATAAAATTATAAAATCTACTTTAAAATCAAAAAAAACGCCAAATAGCGTTTTCTAATTAATTTAAGAAGTTTAGTATATCAGAATATACAATTTCATAATTGGTTTCATTTAAGATTTCATGACGCATGTTCTCATAAACCTTTGTAGAAACATTTTTATAACCTGCTCTTTTAAGGGTGTTTGCAGAATGCTTTAAACCCTTCGTTCCTAAAGGACATGGATCATCCTTGCCAACAAGAAGAAGAATTGGCTTATTTGAATCTATCACAATATAACGGTCGTGCTTATGCATTCCCCATACCAAATGGTATAGTGCCTTATAAGCAGAGACAGTAAAAGGAATATTGCAATAAGGATTATTTAGAAAATATTGTACGTTTTCCTCATTATAGGATAACCAGTCAACAGGAGTCTTTGGATTCTTAACTGCTTTATTAAAGCTACCATCTGTTAAATTCGTTAAGAATTTTGACACATATGTATTTCCCTTAAATAAGCCAATTAAGTTTGCCATAAAAATTCCTAAAAATGTTGCTTTCTGATAGGCTGGAACGCCTGAAAGAATAACCTTCTCATATAAATCTGAGTTCTTTTGAATCAAATTTCTTGAAACAATAGTTCCCATAGAATGAGCAAATAGGTATAATTTTAGGTTCGGATAGGTTATTTTTAAATATTCAGAAAGTGTGACTTGGTCTAAAACAAGAGCCTCCCAAGGCTTTTTTCCGTCCATATAACCAAGCTTTTTAGCATCTGGGCCATGCCCGCGCATATCTGAAGTTAAGACAATATAACCATTCTCATTTAAAAATTTTGCAAAACGCTCATAGCGCATTTGTTGTTCCTTCATACCATGAACAATTTGAACAATGCCTTTAGGTTCTGCTGTATCATATAGCGTTGCAGATATAGGCAACGAATCATATTTTGATGGAATAATAACTTTTTGCATAGAAGTACCTCATTAATAAACTAATTGTGATTTTAAACGCTCACAAACAACAGCTTGTGCTTCATCTTTTGTAATTCCTGTAGCAACAGCAACTTCATTAAATAATTTTCTTTCTGCTTGTTGAAGAAACTGGGTATCAAAAGAACCCAATGTTTTCTTTTCTAGTCTTCTATCTTCAGCAATATGATAAATCATCTTTAGAAGATGAAGTGTATCCATAATATTATTAGAAGTTACCAATTGTTGAAATTGAATTTTTCTTTCTTTATTGTCCTTAATATACTCTTCAGAAAGAAGAACAGAGTCATTTAATGCCTTAAAAACATCTGTTTTAGATAAAATTGGACGTAAGAAAAGAGGTGCCTTATCCATAGGCAGAGTAATTAGCATCTTATTATGATAGGTTTCCAATCTATAATAGCTTGATTCCTCTGTGTGAACTTCAAGTACAGAGCATAGCCCATGCCCACTATGCACAACGAAATCCCCTATTTGATACATGCTAACCCTCCTTTTCTAAAAAATTCGAAAATTGCTACTATTATCATTATACCATATCTTTATAAAAAAAACTAGTTAAAGAAGAAAAGAAAATCAAACTATTTTCATTGTTTTTTGATTTATTTGTGATAGAATAGTAGTGTAGTAAAAGATTTTATCAAAATTTGTAGGTTGAAGGGTGAGAATATGAAAAAATATGATGTCATTATTGTAGGTGCTGGACCAGCAGGTTTATTTGCTGCCTATGAGCTTCACGAGAAAAATGAAAAACTTAAGGTTCTATTAGTTGATAAGGGCCATGATATCTATCATAGAAACTGTCCCGTTTTACAACACAAAATTTCTAAATGTCCTATAGATAAAAATGGGCACTCTGGTTGCCATCCAGCATGTTCTATTACCAATGGCTTTGGTGGTGCTGGTGCGTACTCTGATGGAAAATTTAATATTACAAGCGAATTTGGTGGTTGGATGACAGATTATTTGGAACCTAAACTTGTAGAAGAGTTAATTTCTTATGTAGATTCCATCAACTTAAAGTATGGCGCTCCAACTACAATTACTGACCCAACAACTGATAAGGTTAGAGAAATTGAAAGAAGAGGCTACGCAGTTGGGCTTAAGCTTCTAAGAGCAAAGGTAAGACATCTAGGCACTGAAAATAACCTAAAAATTATGGCTCGTATTTTTGATGATCTAAATCAGTGGATAGATATGCGCTATGAAACTGAGGTTACGGACATTGTTATAGAAGACAATATTGTTAAAGGCATCAAGATTAAAGAAGAATTCCTAGAATGTAATCAAGTTTTTTTAGCAGTTGGAAGAGATGGAGCAACCTGGCTACAATCCCTATGTGAGGCTCATGGAATTGGACTTACTCATAACCAAGTGGATGTTGGTGTACGTGTAGAAACCAATGATGTAGTTATGGAAGAAATCAATAAAAATCTTTATGAAGGAAAATTTATCTATCGTGCCTCAGTTGGAACTGTAGTTCGTACTTTCTGTTCTAATCCAAGTGGCCATGTCGTAGTTGAAAATCATAGTGGAACAATTTTAGCAAATGGTCATGCTTATGCAGATGCCAAACTAGGAAGTACAAATACTAACTTTGCTTTACTTGTTTCACATAAATTCTCTGAGCCCTTTGATAAGCCAAATGAATATGCACATGAGGTTTCAAGACTTGCCAATCAGCTTTCCTGTGGATCAGTTATTGTACAACGCTATGGAGACATCTGTAAGGGTAGAAGAACGACTCAAAAGCGTCTAGATGAAGGATTTGTTAAACCGACCCTTAAAGAGGCCGTTCCAGGCGATTTAGGGCTTGTATTGCCATATAATACAATGAAATCTATTATTGAAATGATTGAAGCTTTAGATCATGTCACCCCAGGTATTGCAAATGAGCATACTTTGTTTTATGGCGTAGAGGCAAAATTCTATTCAGCACGTCCTGTGACAAATGAACATTTTGAAACGAAAGTAGCAGGATTATATGTTGGTGGAGATGGTGCTGGTATCACTAGAGGTCTTGCTCAAGCGGGAGCTAATGGAGTTTGGGTTGCTAGAGATATCGTCAAAAAGTATGAATAGATTTTAAATTTTATCATTTCATAACATAAAAGAGACTATAACAAATGGTTATAGTCTTTTCTTTTGTCTATTTTTGGCATACGATTTTATGCACTAGTTTTGTCGAAGGACTACACTATTTTTCTAACTTCCTTTATAATTATTTTCAAGGTGATTATATGGGTTTAAATGTGGGCGTGTATGTAAAAAAGGATATTCTAATCTTGAGATTAAAAGGAGAATTAGATGATGTCAGTGCCAGTGATTTGCGAACGAGGGTAGCTAACTATATTGATAGCTATAAAATTAATCATTTAGTATTAAATCTTGCTGAGCTGACATTCTTAGATTCCTCAGGTATAGGCTTTATTATTGGAAGATATCATCAATTAAGGAAAAGGAATGGTGATATCACCATCAGCAATGTCAACAGTAAAATAGAACGTATTATTTATATTTCTGGACTAGCTAAAATATGTAAGATACGTGAAAATGAAGAAGCAGTCTTAATTTCCTTAACGGGAATTTAAGATATAAGGAAAGGGTGATAATTATGTATAATGAAATCTATATGAAGTTTATCTCTAAAAGAAGTAATATAGGAATTATTAGAAATGCTGTCAGTGCTTTAATTGTGGATGCAAATCCAACAATTACCTTTTTAAACGAATTAAAGACAGTTATCAGTGAAGCGATAACAAACTGTATTGTTCATGGCTATGATAATCAGGAAGATAAGTATATTGAAATGAATGTCAAGGTAGATGATGAAAAGGTTTCTTGTGATATTATCGACTATGGTAAAGGAATCGAGGATATTGAACAGGCTAGAGAACCACTTTTTTCAACTAAAAAGGAAGAAGAAAGAAGCGGCTTGGGCTTCACGATTATGGAAATGTTTTGTGATTCTTTTACAGTAGAAAGTAAAGTAAATGAGGGGACTAAGCTTCATTTTTCAAAAAAATGGTAGCTTGCATTTCTTCTTAAAGGATTAGATCTCTGTGTCTAATCTATTTTTATTGCTTTCAAAAAAGAAATCCTGTATACTATTTGTGAAAATAAATAAGGAGTATACATTATGAATATAAAAAAATGGATCATAATAGGCATAAACACAGTAATGATTATTGCTTTACTAGTATTAAAATTCACGTTGAAAGATTTTCCTCAATGGGCAGTTTATATATTCATGGGAATTGTTTTACTCTTAATGGTTTTTTATCGATTGGAAATGTCTAAAGATGTAAAGAAGAACGAAGAAAGCTTAAAAGAGGAGGAAAAGGAAAGAAGAAAAGCGTTTATTTCTATGCTAGAAGAAAAATCTAATACAAGCTCTACTATTCATGTGATGTATGAGCTTTTCACAAATCAAATTCTAGAGATTGAAATCTTGATAAAGCAAAAGGAACTTGAAATAGAGTATGATTGGGATGAAGCAAGCACTTTTGAGGTAAATATTAGCTCTAAGCATAAGAAAAATAAACTTTTCTATTATCTTGCATTAAGTATTGATGAAGAGGAAGAGGAGCTGCTTACGAATGATGGAAAAGAAATCAATACCCAACAACTGAGAGACTCCGAAATCATAGATCTTATCATAAATGATATCAATAAATTTTAATAAACTAAACTATTTTTGTTTCATTTGTAAATAAAATCATAAGATTCTTGTCATACTATAGATGGTGATTTTATGGAAAAAACAAGAAAATATTATCAAGAGCTGATAGCCGTAAAAAAGGATTATAAAGTTATGCTAAAAAACTTTCTTTTGGCATTTTCTACAGGTGGTGGTGTAGCAATTATTGGTCAGCTCTTTTTTGATTTGTATTATCAAATCTTACATTTAGACAAACAGGATGCTTCTTTATATATGACACTAACTATGGTTTTATTTGCAGGAATGCTTACAGCCTTTGGTATTTATGACAATCTAGGCCAAATCGCAAAATGTGGACTTGCAATACCAATCACAGGCTTTGCAAATGCATCTGTTTGTTCTGCTATGGAATATCATAAGGAAGGAATTGTACTTGGAATAGGTGCCAATGCTTTGAAGCTGGCAGGGAGTGTCATTGTTTTAGGAACCACCTCAGCAATTATAGTAGCAAGTATAAGATATATCTTTGAGGTGCTATTATGACCTTTGAGTTTAAGAATGTTTATCTAGAATCTTCAGTAGTTGTTGCAGGAGAATTAGAAGGTAAAGGACCATTAAAAAACTATTTTGACTCGATTGATGAATGCAAGGATTCTTGCTTTGAAAATAGTGAAATTGATATTTTAGCTAAAGCAATAGATATGCTCTTAGAAAAAGAAAATTTAAAATCTGAAGATATCTCTTTAGCAATAGGCGGAGAGCTTTCTAATCAGCTTACTACCTCTAGCTATACCTTTAGAAGTCTTCCCATCAGTTTAATTGGAATCTATTCCGCTTGTTCAACAATTAGCTTAGGATTAGGGCTTGCAGGATTGCTATTAGAAAATGAAAGTATTCAGAATATCTTAGTTTATACCTCAAGCCATAACCAATCTGCAGAACGTCAATTTAGAAACCCTGTAGAATATGGTGGAAATAAAGAAGATACTCAAACCTTTACTTCAACGATAGGAGCTAGTGCTCTATTATCACGCAAGAAAGGAAAAATCAAGTTTACAAACTTTACGTTAGGTAAGGTCATTGATGTTGGCTTCACAGACGCCTGTGACTTTGGAAGAGCAATGGCTCCAGCAGCGTTAGAAACTCTGTTTGCTCATTTTAAAGCCACAAATACGGCTCCTAAGGACTATGATTTGATTTTGACTGGAGATTTATCTACATATGGCTATGAGATTGTTTTAAAGGCTTTAAAAGAGGAATATGGCCAAGTAGATAACTATAATGACTGTGGACTTATTTTATATGATACTAATCAGCAGAATGTTTTAGCCGGTGGGAGTGGTCCTGGTACCTCAGCTGCAGTATTTCTATCCTATATTAAGAAAAGAATGCTAGAGGGTTATTATAAGAAGGTACTCCTTTGTGCAACAGGAGCCTTGATGAATCCAACTATGATTAATCAAAAGAATAGTCTACCTTGTATTGCACATGCTATATGCATGGAGGTGGAATCATGATTTATTTATATGCATTTTTAATTGGTGGAGCCATCTGTGGTCTTGCAGAAATCATAAAAGACACATTTAAATTAACTGTAGGCCATATGACAGTGCTATTCGTTTGTCTTGGAACTCTTTTAGATTTTGGAGGGTTTTACGATCGTTTACTTGATTTTGCAGGAGCTGGTGCTGCATTACCAATTACAAACTTCGGACACTCCTTAGTTCATGCAGGATTAGAAAAAGCTCAAGAAGTAGGCTACATTGGTATCTTTACAGGAATTTATGGTAAAACAAGTGCGGGTATAGCCTTTACCATATTCTTATCTGTAATGATAGCTTTAATTTTTAGACCTAAAAAGTAGAAGACCATAGGGTCTTTTTCTTTTTAGGGTTTCTTATAAAATTTAATAGTTTTTTTAAAGAAAATATTGTATAATTGTTGGGAATAGGAAGTGAGATTCATGAATGAGGTAAAAAATCCAATCTTAGAGCCAAATAAAACTGTGGCGGTAGTGAGTTACTTTTTGTTAACTCTTTTAGGAGGAAGCATTTTAATCATCTTATTGGCATTCTTTTATAATGGCACGAATAGTTTAGGATTAAGTCCAACTCGATTGCTAGAAGTCGTTTCTACTACAAATTTTAAAGATTTAGAAGAAGCACATAAGAAACTTTATGTTTTTTGTAATTCTTTCGCAAATCTTTTAATGTATATTCTTTTATTTGGAATTGTCGTTTTCTATATGAGAAATCATATAAAAGAAGATGCAAAGGGGCTTGTAAATGGATATAAAAAATTAGCCTGGCTCATTCCATTATGTGCAGCTGTAGGCTATGGAGTATCTTATGGAATTGAATTTGGTATAGATAAAATAATCAATAAAACTTCTATAAATCAATCCTCTATAGAAATTCTCATTCATAATGGTGGAGCAGTAGCTATGTTTTTTGCGGTAGTCGTGTGTGCTCCTATTGTAGAAGAGCTTATTTATAGAAAAGCCATTTTTGAATATCTAAAAAAATATCATATCGCTATTTCCTATGTTGTATCTATTCTAGTCTTTACACTTCCCCATGTAGTAACAACCTTCCTAGAAGCAGAATATAGCTCGTTAGAGAATCTACTTATCTGTATTCCTTATATGCTTAGTGGATTTTTACTATGTTTAACTTATCATTTATGTAATAAAAATGTTTATGCTTCTTGGTTTTTTCATTTAATAAACAACTTAATTTCATTTGTAATGATTATGGTCCAGCGAGGTGCAGTATGATTAAAAAGCAAAATACAGATTATAAGGAAAATATTTTCAACGATTTAAAACAAAAAAATGCCATTCTTACGGCAGGAGATAAAACCATAGGCTTTAATTCTTTGACCGTTTCATGGGGAGGAATAGGCGTTTTATGGGGAAAGGATGTCGCATATGTCTTTGTAAGAAAATCAAGACATACCTACTCCTTTTTAGAAAAAAGTGATAGCGTTACATTATCCTTTTTAGATGAAAAATATAAGGAGAATGTCTTATATATAGGGACACACTCAGGAAAAAATGAAGATAAGATGAAAAATGCAAACCTTTCTTATACCTATGATCCAGACTATGATGGTGCCTATATTAGACAAGCCACATATTGTTTTAAGATGAAAAAACTCTATTCTATAGATTTACCATACGAAAACTTACCTGAAGAGATCAAAACACAGTACTATAATGATGGAGATCTTCATACAATGTTTGTATGTGAAATCAGACAATTTTTAGTAACGGAGGAATATAATGAATTACATTGATCTTCATTGTGATACAATATCTGAGCTAATGGGAAAGGAAGATGTTCATCTTTTAGATGCTCCCCTTCAAATTAACTTGAAGCATTTAAAAGAGGGAAACTGCTTACTTCAATGCTTTGCGATGTTTGTGTATTTAAAGAAAACACCAAATCCTTTTCAATACTGTATAGAAATGATAGATCGTTACTATGAAGAAATTGAAAAATATGAAGAATATATTGCACCTGTGCTAAAATTTTCTGATGTGGCCAAAAATCAAAAAGAAGGTAAGATTTCTAGTTTACTTACAATTGAAGAGGGTGGAGTAACTGAATCTAATTTAGCCTATCTACGTACATTCCATAAATTAGGGGTAAGAATGATATGTCTAAATTGGAATTTTGAAAATGGTGTAGGACATCCCAATTTCAAACTTACTGAACATCCTGATTTTAAAAATCCAAACACAGAAGAGGGTTTAACAGAGTACGGAATAAAAATGGTAAAGGAAATGAATCGGTTAGGAATGATTGTTGATGTTTCCCATCTTTCTGATAAAGGCTTCTACGACTGTTTAAAGTATTCTTCTAAACCTATTATTGCAAGCCATTCGAATGCTAGAGGTGTATGCAATCATGTTAGAAATTTAACAGATGATATGATTTTAAAGCTAAAGGAAAATGGCGGTGTTATGGGAATGAATTTCTGTGCTGCATTTTTAAATGAAAATGAAGAGATAGGAAAAGATACGATTTCCTGTGTGATTGAACATATGAAATATATCAAAAACTTAGCAGGAGTTGATGTGATTGCCCTTGGAAGTGATTTTGATGGAATTAATCCTAATATAAAATTAGAAAATGCTTCATTTATGCCTAAGCTTTTTGAGGAAATGCATAATCAAGGCTTCACAAAAGAAGAAATTGAAAAGATAGCTTATAAAAATTTTTTACGTGTTTTAGCTGCGAATATAGCTTAATTTGTAGAAAATGAATGAAAAAGTGTGTATTTTACTGTCGATTTTGATAAAAAAATGAAAAAAAATTAAAAAAAATGAAAAAAATGCTTTATTTTTAGAAAAAAATGTTGTATTATATAAGTGTGTGTGATTTCGCACTATATATTATCTCCCAATTTACTCATGAGATCACACACACACTATAAAATCACAGTCATCCGAATTTCGGATGATTTTTTCTTTAATAAAAATATAAAAAAGGTTTATAGATTTCTTTTCAATATAGGAATATTTGAAATAGTTGGTACATAGGATTTCTATGACTAACGAGGAGGAATTTATATGAATGATGAGGCATTAATTAGCTTATCAAATAGAATGAAGAGTGATTTATTTATTGGATTTGTTGGTTCTTGCAGAAGTGGAAAGTCAACTTTAATTAATTCGTTTTTTAAATTGTTGATTTTACCTAATGTCGAAGATGAATTTATGAAGCATAAAATCTTAGATGAACTACCACAAACGGCAGAGGGTAAGCAGATAATGACTGTAGAGCCAAAATTTATTCCCTCAACTTCTATTGAATTAAATGTGAATAACACAGTAATGAATTTAAGATTTGTGGATTGTGTAGGGGAAATCATACCATCAGCTGAAGGCTTTGGTACTGATGCGGAGCCAAGACTCGTAAAAACACCTTGGTATAATGAGGCTATCCCATTTCAGGAGGCTGCATCCATAGGTACAGAAAAAGTAATCTTCAATCATTCCAATTTAGGAATCTATGTAACCTCAGATGGCTCTTTTAGTGAATTTACTAGAGGGGAATATCAAGAGATTGAAGAAAAACTTATTCCTAAGATGAAAGAAATGAATAAGCCATTTGTCATTGTGCTTAATACGAAGGATCCTAATGATCCAAAGGCTCAGGCACTTGCTAAAGACTTAGAGTCTAAGTATGAGGTAAATGTTGTTTGCTTATCTGCGCTAAAAATGACTCAAGAGGATGCAAATCTAGTTTTATCTAAAGCTTTAGAGGAATTCCCAATATCTGATTTAGAAATTTCTTTACCTGATTATATTGATGCCATTGGAGAAGATATTCCATTAAAGAAAAGCATTATGGATACAATCCAGGATGTTGAAATGAAATATAAGAAGGTTAAAGATGTATCCAACATCTGTAAGGAGCTTAGAAACGCAAATCAATTTTCAGATGTTAAGCTTGAGCTTTTAGAAGCATCTACAGGTAAAGCAAGTATTGTTTTGGATTTAGATGACTCAAAGTATAAGGAAATCGTTGATTTACTGCTTGGAAAGTATTGTGAGACCCGAAAAGACTTTATCAGCTATCTATATCAGTCTAAAAAGGCAAATGAAGTATATGAAGAAGTTAATTCAGCTATTTTAGAGGCTAAACAGACTGGTTATGGTGTTTCTGTGCCTAGAATTGCTGATATGCACCTATTACCACCTGAGGTTGTTAAGAAGAATGGCATGTATGGTGTTAAGCTTTCTGCAAAGGCATCCTGCATCCATATGATTGCTGTTGACTTAGAATCATCCTTCACACCAATCATTGGGTCTGAAGATCAATCTAGAATGTTGATGGAAAGCTTGAATAGTGATGGAGACGAAGAAGCTCTATGGAATAAGGAGTTCTTTGGCAAAAAGCTTTCTGACATCGTCAATGACTCTATGAAATCAAAAATTCATGGTCTACCCGATAAATCTAAGGATAAGATTAAGAATGTTCTAGATAAGATCATGAATTCTAATCACAATAATTTAATTGCAATCATCTTATAAGAAGTCTCTCACATGAGAGATTTTTTATTTCGAAAGATATCTAGTGTTTAAAACTAGATTACAAATTAATTAAAAGTTTAATAATTACTTAATAAAATACTATTATCTTTTTTTATTAACTAGTTTTTTTTGCAAAATTTTATAAAAAAAGAGCATTTTTGTATAAATTTGACCAAAAAAGAAGAGAAATACTTCAAATTAGTTTTCTCAACAATTTAAACTATAATCATCAAAAATAAGGCTCAAAATAGGCCATTCTAGCCGTTTTTTTCTTATTGATGCATAAATAATCAATTTAAAGCAAAAATAGAAATAAAGCCAGTTTTTAAGCGAATAAGGGATTTGCCCAAATTTGCAATTAAACGCAAAATTAGAGATTGAAAATTAATATTATGGGTAAATACCTGTCTCGATTGCTGAAAATACGCCATTTTTCGAGCATAATTTTTGACATATTATGGACCAAATACAAAACAGCTTTTAAATGCTAGCATTTTTTCCATGAATGTGCTATAATTGATACCCAAGATACCGGAAGAAAAAAAATTCAAAAGACAACTAGTCTTAAAAACTAGATTATATGATAATTTTAATACTTCTATAATGTATTATATAACATAAAATCTTTTTAACAAAACTACTATGAATTTAAAAAAGGAGGAATTATAATGAAAATACAAATTCAAGGTAAAACAATAACAAAAGAAGAGCCAATACGTGTATCAGAGCTTATAGAAGGAGATAAGTATCAATATCAAGCCTCTAAAATAAATAATCGAATTCGTGAATTAGATTATATCATTGATAAGGATTGTAACGTTGAACTCCTCACATTAACAGATACAGAAGCTGCCACAATTTATCAATCTACGCTTAGGTATTTAGTGATTATGGCCATTCAAAGGATTTATCCTAAGGCTAGAGTTATTTTTAACTATAGTGTATCTAGATCTATCTTTGCAAGTGTATCTAATATTAATCATGCTTTTATGCAGGCAGATTTAGATAAAATAAAGGCCGAATTAGATAATATTATCGCTCAGGATTTGCCAATCAAACGCTTCAGTATCTCTAAGGAAGAGGCCAATCAATACTATACTGAGATAGGTTTTAAGGATAAAGCAAAGATTTTAACCTACAGAAAAGAATCTACAGTACACATGTATGAATGTGGAGGCTATAAGAACTATATGTTTGGTTATATGCTACCATCAACAGGATATATAAAAGCATATAATTTCAGACTATATGCTCCTGGATTTATCATTCAATATCCACGCGCAGAAAACAAAGGAGAAATTCCACCATTTGAGGATGAAAGAGTCTTCCAAAATGCTTTAAGAGAGGCCAATCGATGGGGAAATATTACTACAGCAAGCTATATATCACAAATGAATGAAATTGTGGAACAAGGTAAAGCCCTAGAATTTATCAATATTTGTGAAGCACGTCATAATAGCCAACTTGCAGCTTTAGGAGAAAAAATAGCCCGTGATATTGACACCTTGCGTTTAATTGCAGTTGCTGGTCCATCATCAAGTGGAAAAACCACCTTCACCAATCGTTTAAAAATTCAATTAAAATCCTTAGGTATTGATCCATTAATGATTAGCGTAGATGATTTTTATAATCAAGGTCATATGGCTCCTATAGATGAATATGGAAAACCAGATTTCGAGCATATTGATGCATTAGATCGTAAGCTCTTTGATGAGGTCATTTATAAACTAATTAATGGAGAAGAGGTTGCTTTACCTAAATATAATTTTAAGACTCAAGCCAGATCCTTTGGAGAGCCTGTAAAGCTTGGTAAGCACCAGCCAATTATGATAGAAGGAATTCACGCATTAAATGATGAATTAACTCCATCCATTCCTTCAGAATTAAAATTCAAGGTCTATATTGCACCACAAGCACAGCTTCATATAGATGATCATAACCCTATTTCTCTATCTGATATTAGATTAATCAGAAGAATGGTTAGAGATTTTGAAACAAGAAATTCTAGTTGTGAACAGACACTTGAAATGTGGCCTAGTGTAAGACGAGGGGAGTTCAAATGGATCTACCCACATCAGTCTAATGCCGACTTCGTTTTCAACTCAGAATTGTCCTATGAACTATGTGTTTTGAAGAAGCATGCATTGCCGCTTTTAGAAGCAGTAGACACTGAAAGCCCATACTTCATTCAAGCGAATCGTTTAGTTAAATTTTTAAAGTATTTTACCGATATTTCTGATAAGTGGATTCCATGCAATTCTATCATAAGAGAATTCATAGGAGATTCCATTTTCTACACAAAAGATAAGTGCTAATTTAAAGGGCGTGACAAGCGTCCTTTTTCTTATGTAAAATGACTTGTTTTATAGGTCTTTTTTTGTTATAATTTAGTAGAAAATAGGAAGTGATAAAATGTACAGCCTAGAGAATATGCAACGAATCAGTTATCCAAGTGATCTTGTAATGGACTTAACTAATCTGTACCGATTTAAAGGAAAAGATTTCTACTATGAGGACATCTTCAAAACAGATATGCAAACCATCATTAAAGACACCATTGAAAAGGATACTTTCTTTGCTGCAAAAGTGTTAAATTTACAAATTACAGAAAATAGATCTAGACTCATAATTCAAAAGAATAGCACTCCAAAAACGAACGACGAAAAGATTTTAGCAAACCTCAAAGAAGTATTCAAAATTCTTCAATCAAGAGGGAATGATTTGGAGCTCACTTCAAATGAATTTTTAGCCCTTGCAAAACGCATTTTTGGAAGTGTAAAAGAGGTCGGATTTGGCACTCGAATTGAAGAGGTTCAAGTAAACCTTTTAAGAGAGAAAAAAAGAGTATCATTAAGGAATACATTTGAAGAGCTTCTAAGCCTTTACAAGAAGCTCATGAAGAGCAATCAAGTAGAAGGAACCCAACTAGCAACAAATCTATTCGTCGATATCTCAAATGTCAAAATTTTTAATGATGAAAATGAATTTATGTGCCTATTGATTTATTACTGTTTATTATTCAGAGAAAGATTCAATGTATTCAAATACATAAGTTTCTTTGAACTTTATTTAAATCATGAAGAGGAATTCAAGAGTGCAGTAGTATCTGCTAGCTTCAATTGGGAAACAGGATTTGCTCAAACAGCCATACTCAATCGCTTAACTATCCAACTACTATTAAAGGGATACAACGAAATTGAATCCAAAAGATCCATGTATAGCTTTGACAAAAGCATCAAGAAAATTGAAAGTGTTGAAAGTTCAATTCTTAAGATGGGGAATGTATTCACAAAGGAAGAAATCAGAATCAAGAACCCATACCTATCAGATTCTACCATCAATCGAGCTTTAGAAAATCTAAAAAAAGAAAACAAGATTCGTCCAAATGGAACTGGTCGATCTGCAACTTGGATAAGGATAATAGATGATGAGACCTTTGATCCAAGCAATCGACAAGTAAGCATATTTGATTATCTCACAGACAAGCATTAAGGAAGATCAATCTTCCTTTTTATTTTTGGCAGGACGCGTTCGACTCTGCTAATGAAAGGCAAAACGAAATCCCCCATTTTCCAAAAGAGAAGAGGAAGAGAGGTATTTTTTTTCGACAATACAAAAGAAGAGGCAAAACCCATGAATATGAGGATTTTAGACAGTAAAGTGGATAAACACCCATAAAATGATTTGTCGATGGCTAATATAATTTAGGTTTCTTTGTCAAACTACATCAATTCTATAATAATGAGTGTGTTTAATCTCCTGAATATGCTGAATATTGGTCAAAAAATACCATCAAGAATATAGATGAATATATTTTTCAAACGCAAAGAAGCCCTTTTTCGAAACGTAAATTACTTCCTATAATATATATTATGTTAACCATTAAAATACGTTGAAATTCTGCGAAATATTGATTATGTGTGGAAAAGCACGTAATTTGTGGATTACTGCTTTTTTAGGTATTTTAGACTAATGTGTCAAAACCACAGACGCATTTTTACGCTCTTAATTTTTTAATATAAAATATCCCATTTTTCGATGTCTATTTTTCGCATGATTTCTACATGGATTATTCATATTATAAAAGCTAAAAAAACGACCTTTTTTTACTTCAAATTCTGAGCATCACGCCCAATCTTCAATTGTGATTTCAGTTTGCCAGGTTATGATCCTGTATTTTTTACACTTTTAGTATACATACAAATGTGACATTATTTATGTATAATTTGTTTTTAATTTTATCTATTTTTTTATAACTTATGGTATTGTTTATTATATACTTTTATTTAGTTTTAAAAACTAGTTAAACTTTGAAATTAATTTTTTTACATAAAAAAAGATAGCCCTTTAAGGACTATCTAACAAGATGAATTTAGAGAGCTTCACGATAGATTTTCAAGGCCATTGCCTCGTCGATTTCTATTACGTCTTTTATAATTCTTGTATGATTGAAGGTGACATTTAAAGCTAATTTTTCAATATCATCTTCTGTTATATTTAACTCTTTTAAACTGGTTGGCATTCCCAACTTTTTAAAAAAATCTTTAAACTTATTAATTCCTTTTAATATATCTTGATTTAAAGAATCGGTACGTTCAATCTCTAAAACTTCATAAACAAATCGCTCAAATCGAGTCTTTGCATTTGGATAAGCAAACTTAGCCCAGGCAGGCCATAATGCCGCAAGTCCAGCTCCGTGTGCCACATTGTCAAACATTCCACTAACCTCATGTTCTAACTGATGCACTGACATAACAAAATTTCTTCCACAGGAAGTTAAGCCATTGTGAGACAAGCTGTTTGCCCATAATAATGTAGCTCTTGCGTCATAGTCCTCAGGATGCTTTATGACAACTTGACCAGCACGATATACTGATTTTAATAATCCAATCGCTATTGAATCCGTAGGTTCACTAGGTTCTCCACTGGATATAAATCTTTCTAATGTATGCATCATTATATCTACAATTCCACATGCCGTTTGATAGGGTGAAACTGTATAAGTTAATTCCGGATTTAGTATCGCAAATTTGGGTCTATTTAAAGGACTATTAAACCCTCTTTTTTCTTTAGTTTTATCATTCGTAATAACACAGGAATCAGACATGTCTGAACCACTTGCTGCAAGGGTCAAAATTACCCCAACTGGAATTGCCTTTTTAGGGGTCATTTTATGGGTAGAAAATAACCAAGTGGAATGCTCTACAAGCGCGCCTACAGCAATCGATTTTGCAGAGTCAATGACTGACCCTCCACCAATTGCTAATATGAAATCCACGCCTTCTGATTTTACAAGGTGGATTCCATCTTCAACTAGAGATAATTTCGGATTTGGTTCTACTCCTCCAAACTCTAAAAAATCAATTTGATATTTTTTTAAGCAAGCCTTAATAGTATCTAAAAGACCGCTTTTTATTACAGAGTTTTTCCCATAATGAACCAGAACTTTTTTAGCATGAAATTCAGTTAAAATCTCTCCAATTTTTTTCTCTTCTTCACGACCAAAAAAGATTTTTGTTGGAGTATAATATTGAAAGTTTTCCATCACTTTAAATCCTTTAAAAAACTTGTGCCTATATGCTGTAATTCAACACCAAAATTAGAGGCAATTGTTTGACCTAAATCAGCAAATGTTTTGCGTGTTCCAAGGTTACCAGATTTTAGAGTTTTTCCATATACAAAAATAGGTACATATTCTCTTGTATGATCTGTTCCTGTCCAGGTTGGATCATTTCCATGATCTGCCGTAATCATAAGTAAATCGTCATCTTTCATCAGTGGTAAAAAGGTTGCCAAATCTCTATCAAATTCCTCCAAACATTCCTTATAACCAACTGCATCTCTTCGATGTCCGTATAATGCGTCAAAGTCAACTAGATTTACAAAGCATAAGCCTGTGAAATCTTTTTTTGCAACTTCATTTAGTATTTCCATTCCATTGTGGTTAGAAACGCTTTTAAAGGCTTCTGTGATGCCACAGGTATTGAATATATCATTTATCTTTCCAATGGAAATAACATCAAATTTGGCCTCTTTTAGGGCATCTAGAGTCGTTTCATGAGCTGGAGATAATGCATAATCATGACGATTAGGAGTACGCTTAAAGGTGTCTTTTGTTTCGCCAAGGAATGGTCTTGCAATAATACGACCCACCTTATATTTCTCATCTAAGCAAATTTCTCTTGCAATTTTACAACAGCGATATAGCTCCTCAAGTCCGAAATAGGTTTCATGACAAGCAATTTGAAGTACACTATCTGCAGATGTATAGACAATCATTGCACCTGTTTTAATGTGTTCTTCTCCTAATTCCTTTAAAATTTCAGTACCACTAGCTGCCTTATTACCAATGATTTTATGACCTGTTTTACTTTCTAATAGGTCAATCAATTCCTTTGGAAATCCGGTATCTGTGAAGGTTTTAAATGGTTGTGTAGTATGTATTCCTACCATTTCAAAATGTCCTGTCATTGTGTCCTTACCTGTAGAAAGCTCATCTGCTTTACCATAATAGGCAATTGGGTTTGAATTTGGTTTAACACCTTGAATGTCTGTTAAATTACCATAACCAAAGGACTCTAGGGTAGGTAAATTAATACCATTTGTGGCCTTTGCAATATGAGATATGGTATTTGCTCCATCATCTCCATATAAATGACTCAAAGGGGCTGTTCCGCACCCTACAGAGTCCATAACAACTAAAAATACTCTTTTAAACATTTTCTATTCTCCTTCTTTTTTATTTTTTAATGCTAAAGGGTGTGTATGCTCATACATTTCCTTCAGCCTTAATCGATCAATGTGTGTATAAATTTGAGTGGTTGAGATATCCTCATGGCCTAAAAGCTCCTGAACAATTCGCAAATCTGTACCACCCTCAAGTAGATGTGTTGCAAAGCTATGACGTATGGTGTGAGGAGAAATCTCCTTTTCTATGCCATTGTCCTTCGCAAGTTTTACAATGTATTTATATAAAGATTGTCTAGATATAGAATTTCCCTGATAATTATAAAATAATGTATTTCCAGGCTTCTTAGAAAGGAACGGTCTTCCTTTTTCAATGTAATTTCTTAAAGCCAGTACCGCCATATCCCCTAAAGGGACCATACGCTCCTTATTACCTTTTCCTACCACAACAATATACTTTTCTCTTAAATGAATATCCGCAGTGCTTAAACCAACTAACTCGCTAATACGTAAGCCTGAGGCATAAAGTGTCTCTATCATCGCCTTATTTCTAAGACCGAGTGGTGTATCTGTTTCAATAGATTCTAGCATTCGGTTAATCTCATCCTTACTTAAAACCACTGGTAAAGGCTTGGATGGCTTCGGTAAATCAATAAATTTGGCAGGATCTTCATCTGATATTTTTTCAGAATATAAAAACTTATGAAATTCCTTAATTGCAATAATTTTCCTTGAAATAGTCTGTTTTGACATATTTGCACGCTTTAAAGAGGCTATATATTTATTTATATGATCCTCATTCACCATTGTAATATCTCTTAAATTTTGATATTTCACTAGAAACTCTCCGTATAGCTCTAAATCTGTCATATAGGCAGAAACTGTATTTGAGCTTAGTCGCTTATCCGTTTGCAAGTGATATCTAAAATCTGAAAACTCATAAAAGCTAACTTCTCTATCCTTCAACCTCGTCACCCCCTACAAAAGTTTCAAACACAAGATTTCCTAACCATATTTTATCCTGTTTTATTCGAATGAAGTTGTTTTTCTCTTCAATTAACTCATTCTTATATAAATAATCAAGGTCAAAATCATCTTTTGGATATGTTTTAAATCTCGAGTAATACTCACTTATACGAATTCCCTTAAGCTTTCTTAACCCTAACATCATGAATTCCTGCTTCTGTTCGCGTTCAGAAATATACGTTTCTGTTTTCTTGCCCTCATAATAATAATGTAAGGAAGCAGCATTTTGAATTCTTTTATTGTAAAAATAGCCACAAGCACTTGCTCCTAGGCCAATGTATTCCTCACAATTCCAATATCCTAAATTATGTATCGATTCATAGCCTTTTTTAGCATAATTACTGATTTCATAGTGCCTAAACTGCCTCATTTTCAGTTTTTTGGTCAAATAATTGGCCATATCCACGACTAAATCATCATCAGGAAGAGTAATTTGAGTATGTTTCATTTGATAAGCCAAAATGGTTTTTTCTTCTAAAATCAAACTATAATAAGAAAGATGAGGTACCTTTAGCTTTAAAACCTTCTTAACATCTTCTTTTAACTCTTTCATAGTTTGCCCTGGAAGACCATACATCATATCTATATTGATATTTGAGATTCCTTCATTTTTAAGGAGCTTCACTGCCTCATATACTATTTCTTCAGTATGATTTCTCCTAATGCTTTCAATTAATGCTGCATCAAAGGTTTGTACCCCTATACTCACTCGATTGATATTATATTTCTTAAATAGCTTAACCTGAGATACTGTTAAGAGCTCTGGATTGATTTCAATCGTATTTTCCTTAGAGGTTCCTAAATAAGGTTCTAAAGCCTTCAATAGTTGTTCAAGTTGAAGAAGATTCAAGCTATTAGGTGTTCCACCACCTATATATACACTTTCTGTCTTTTTGGACCATTCTTTAAACCAATCTTCATTTTCATACGCGGATAATTCTTTAAGTAAGCTTTCTAAATACTTTTCTTTTACCTCTTCTTTGGCTACTTGTTTTGGAAAATCACAATAAGAACAGATGGAATTACAAAATGGAATATGGATATAGACTCCATTCACTTGAGCAATCCTCCGAAAAGCATCTTAGCATTTTTATATAAGATATGTTCTTTCTCTTCTTGTGTAAATAGCTTACTATCCTCTATATAGCTATAGGCTTCCTCATAGCTACAGTAATTCATTGCTGCAGGAAAATCACTTCCCCATAAAATTTTATTGATTCCCATCATATCTAAGGCCTTACGAATATAGCTTTGAGCTTCAAAGAAAGGATAGGGCTGTTTTGTATTATTCGGAAGGCTTGCAATATCAAAATAGACATTTTCTAAATTTAAAAGTTTTAAGTTTTCTTCTAATATATGCATTTGTTCATGTTGAGGAGCTGTGAGATGACAGATAATAAAGGTCACCTCAGGATATTTTTTGATTGCTTTGCTCAAAGCTTCAACCTGATAACAGTTGTTCCCAGGTCGCCCAATATCCATAAAACAGATGAGATGATGCTCCTTAGCCATTTGATATACCTCGTGCATAACTTCACCATTTAAATCAACAGTTGAATGATTCGCCATAAGTCCAGAACCATTAGAAACTTCCATTTTTAAAACCTTGATTCCCAAATCCTCAAATAAATGCTTGATTACAAGCTGTTTGTTTCTAAAAAAGGGATCGTATGTTCCAGCTGGAATAAGCATATCAGGATATTTTAAAGCTGCTTCATAGGTATAAATATTTTGAAACCCTGCATAATTTCCTTGTAAGCACACAGAAAATTCTACATCATTTTCCCTTAAAACAGATACCAATATCTCTGGAGTAAGGCTTCTATCTCCATATTTTTCTGGAATAAGTTGAATGACCTTGCCACTTGCATAGACAGCTTTTCCACTGCCAATAGGCGTCAGCTCTCCTTCAGATCCTATCCCACAGATATTTCCTATCAAATGAGTATGAACATCAATTTTTTTCATTGCAATCACCAATTCAATTATACCATAATTTTGTCTAGTTTTCTTCTTTTTTCTCATAAAAATTTCTTATCCCTTTACTTTTAGGCAAAATTTGTCTATAATTGTACTAGAAAATAAAAATGGAGGGAAATATGAAAAAGTTAATTCAAGAATTTAAGGCTTTCATTTTACGTGGCAACGTTCTTGATATGGCTGTCGGCGTTATCGTTGGTGGTGCATTTAATACAATCGTTACTACTTTAAACAAAAGCATTTTAATGCCAGTTGTAAATTGGGGTCTTTCTCACATTCCAGGAATGTCTTCTGGTCTATACACCATATTACCTAACTCAAAGCTAGCTGATGCAAGCACAGCTGCAGATGCAGTTATTTTAGGTCCAAACGGAAAAGCTTATACGGTTTTAAACTATATTGACTGGAGTGCATTCATTGAATCTATCTTAAACTTCTTCTTTATTGCTTTAACACTATTCATCATTTTAAAGGTATTCTCAACCTTAAGTGCTAAACGTAAAGCATTTGAAGAAAGCTTAAAAGCTAAAAAAGCTGATGAGGAGCAGGCTCAAGCTGAAGCTGTAGTTGAAGAGGCAGCTGCTGAAGCAGTTGAGGAAGTGGTGGAGCCAGTTAAAGATCCTGTAGTTGTTCTACTTGAAGAAATTCGTGATAGCTTAAAGGTGAAAGAGACTACACCTAAGAAAACTACTTCAAAGGCTAAGACTACTAAGACTAAAAAAGAAACAGAATAAATTAGAAGAGGAATTTCCTCTTCTTTTTTATAAGAAAAAAAACTCAAGCCTTACGCTTGAGTATCTTCTTTTTGCTCACTAATATAGCTAAATATTAAATAAACTATCATAACAATACCTAGAATACCTATATATAGATATTCTTGATTTTCTACAAAAGGTTTTTTCTTTGCCATTGCTTTAAAGAATACTCCTAAAGGATAAAACCCCATAAGTACTGAAATTGCTCCAAAGGAACCATAATACATCGTTTGAAGAGAGCATCCTTTTTTAAGTGCATATACACTGTAAATTCCGTAAACTAGAAGGGCTACTCCACAGAAAAACAACACAATAGAATCCATATCTGCATCAAAGCCACCCTCATAAACCTCTAAACTTAACGAAAATAAAGTAATAGCTGCTGCCATAAGAACAACTGCTAAAAGAATGATTAGAATTCTTTTAATAAGCTCACTATTCTTCTTTAACTGATTCATCTATTACAACCTCCACTTCTTGTTTTATAACTTTTTCACTTACTTCAATAAACTGTGGATAAAAGCGAACTAATACAACCATTATAGCTGTACAAATGATGATATTAGGGATACAGTATGCTCCATTATAAATGAAGGAATAAAGCCATGAAGTATCTGCAATATTCATAAAGCTAGATCCCTGATTTAACCAAAATACTCCTCCAGCTACTACATGACATGCATACTTCAAAAGGCCTGCAATAACACAACCAACAATCATCCACAAAATCTTTTTACTTCTTTTTTCGCAAGAAGCATAAATTCCAGCAAAAGCGCCAGCTAGACCAACTACAGTATAAGCAAGTACATAATCCAGCATCACCTGTAAAAATGGTCCCATAACGCGTAAAAACGCGTTTTCAAAGGTGGTAGCATTGATTACATAAATCCCACCAAGCATTTGCACAAGACTGACAATTAGACCACATAATACTCCTGGTAATAATCCTCTTCGATATCCAATCAAGAATATGGGTACCATAGCAAGACCGATTGAGCCTCCACTTGCAAATACTCCTCTCCAGATTCCACTCTGAAGAGCGTCGAGTGCAAAGGCTAAGGCAGCAAAGATAGCTACTTCTGCAAGCACTCTTGTACTAAATTTTTGTTTTTTCATTTCTTTCTCCTTTTTCAATAAAAAAATGTCCACTAGGACAAGCATAAAAAAGAATATAAATGAGATGTATTTAACTCATATTATTCCCTACGCTAGCATTACCTAGATCAGGTTAAGGGTAGATCCTTATCCTCTCAGGCTCATCGCCTCCCCTTAATATGACACTATAAGTATACACTATTTTTCATAAGAAAACAATAAAAATGATACTTTTTACGAGATTTGACTATTTTTCATCTCTTTTCTTCATTTTTATTAAGAAAAAATAAATATTTTATCAATTTAAAAATTCTTTGCGCTTCTAACCTTTTATTATATACTATCTCTATGATAAAAAAAAAGAGTTAGGACTTGCACTAGAAATCAGCAACATTTCAATATAAATCTACCTAAGGAACAATACCTTATCGAAAAGGAATCTATTGTATTTGATTATTCTATGTATTCAAACTTCGGAAAAGTAAGCAACCTTGTTTCCTTCATTAGACCTAAAAGAGGGAAAAATCATATTGAAGCGAAACACCCTGAATTTGTGGAGAAAGAAGCTAATTATTTACAAATAATTATTAATATAGTAAACTCTCCTTTTTATATAGCAAAGGATCTAAAGCATGGAGAAAATAGAATAAATATTTTGTATCCAACCTTACAGAAAAATAAATATTATCATTTGAGTCTATTGTTGCATCCACAAGAAAATAGAATATTATCATGTAGGTATCAAACTATAGTAAATTTGGATAAAAAAATAGCCTCAAAAGGATATAAAGGCTTCATGAAAATAAAAAAGAAATGAATTATGGCTTGCCGAACTGGCTCAAGCATCTCCAATATAGGCGTGGAAGTCCGATTATTTGTCCACCTCATAATTCATTTCTTAATAATTATATTTTATCATAGAAAAAGAATTTGTCAACTCTCGTATTCTATAATCTAAAATTCTAAGCCTCGTAATTCTCTATAATCTTCTTTGCAACCTCTTGGCAAGCCTTCTCATCTACAAGATTACCAGTGTTCATCACAAAGGTCCCACCCCATTCAGCTTGTCCCTCATACTTAGGACATAGATGGAAATGTAGATGGCCTAGGGTATCTCCATAGGCACCATAGTTAATACGATCTGGATGATATGCCTTTTGGATGGCTCTTGCAACATCAGCAACATCCTTCATAAAGGCATTTCTATCCTTTTCATTTAAATCCTGAATTTCAGCAACATGATCCTTTTTATAAGCTACGATCATTCTTCCAGGATGTGTTTGGTCCTTAAATACAATGACCTCAGATACCTCAGTTTCAAATGCTAAATAGCCAAATTTAGCAAGTGTTTCTCCATAATTACAGTATGGACAATTTTCCTTTTTCATACTCTTCTTCTCCTTTTTATTTATTAATCATCAGTAGAAAGAATAGCTAAGAAGGCATCCTGTGGTACATCTACACTACCAATAGCCTTCATCTTCTTCTTTCCTTCCTTTTGTTTTTCTAATAGCTTTTTCTTTCTTGAAATATCTCCACCATAGCACTTGGCAAGAACATCTTTTCTTAATGCCTTAATATCACTTCTTGCAATAACTTTATGGTTAATTACCGCCTGAACTGGAATTTCAAATAAGTGTCTTGGGATGATTTCCTTGAGTTTATCTACTATGATTTTACCCCTGTTATAGGCAAAATCCTTATGCACAATGGTAGATAAGGCATCTACAACATCTCCATTTAACATAATATCCATTTTAACAAGCTTAGATGCTTCATAATCTCCTAGTTCATAATCAAAAGAGGCGTAGCCCTTAGTATAGCTTTTTAGTTTATCAAAGAAATCAAAGACAATCTCTAATAAAGGAATATTATAGTGGATAACTACTCTAGTCTCTTCAATATACTGCATATCGATAAAAATACCACGCTTCTTTTGGCATAAATCCATAACAGCACCAACATATTCTGTAGGGGACATAATGGTTGCCTTAACAAAAGGTTCTTCTATTCTGTCTATTGTTTGAATACTAGGTAATCCACTAGGATTATCTATAATCTTCATTGTTCCATCTGTCAAATACACATGATAGGAAACAGATGGAGCTGTAGCAATAAGCTCAATGCCGAATTCACGGGAGATTCGCTCTTTAATGATATCCATATGGAGTAAGCCTAAAAAGCCTGTTCTAAAGCCAAATCCTAAGGCCTGAGAGGTTTCTGGTTCAAAGACTAAGGCAGCATCAGATAGCTTAAGCTTATCTAAAGCATCTCTTAAATCGTTATATTGCTTTGAATCAATAGGGTATAATCCACAAAATACCATAGGATTTAATTTGCGGTAACCTGCAAGAGGAGCTTGAGCTGGATTTTCAACTACTGTGATAGTATCCCCGACATTCACATCAGAAATATCCTTGATGGAGGCTGTAATAAACCCTACATCACCAGCCATCAAATAGTCTCTTTGAACCTCTTTTGGGGTACGCACACCAATTTCAACAACCTGATATCTAGCTTTAGAGGCCATAAATTCAATGGTATCTCCTCTCCTAATGATCCCCTCTTTTACACAAACCAATACAACTACACCCCTGTAAGCATCAAAAGCACTGTCAAAGATTAATGCTTTTGTAGGAGCTAAAATATCTCCACTTGGAGGAGCAATGTAGGAAACAACCTGTTCTAAGATATCTCTAACGCCTACTCCAGTTTTGGCAGATGCTAAAACCGCCTCATATGCTGGAATTCCTATAACATCTTCTATTTCCTGTTTTGCTCTATCAGGATCTGCAGAAGGTAAATCTATTTTATTGATTAATGGTAAAATCTCTAAGTTATTATCTAAAGCCAAATAAACATTGGCAAGCGTCTGGGCTTCTACGCCTTGAGTAGCATCTACGACTAAGATTGCACCCTCACATGCGGCAAGACTTCTAGAAACCTCATAGGTAAAATCGACATGTCCTGGAGTATCAATTAAATGAAATTCATACTCAAGCCCATTATTTGCTTTATAAATCATACTTACGGAGTTCAATTTAATTGTAATACCACGTTCTCTTTCTAACTCCATAGAGTCAAGAATTTGATCCTGCATTGTTCTTTGATCTACAGATTCACAGATTTCTAAGATACGATCTGCAAGGGTAGACTTCCCGTGGTCGATATGAGCGATTATACAAAAATTACGGATCATTTTTTGGCGCTTCTTCATTTCTTCTAAATCCTTCATATCATCACTTCCTAACACTTTATATATTCTATCAAAAATACCTTATTTTTTCAATAAATAAGAAAAATTCCTCCAAAAATAGAGGAATTTATAGTTAATTAATCACCATAATATATTTTTTTATTACCAGCAGAAACTCTATATTGAATTATTGTTTCTCCCTCTCCTTCACCATTCATAGTGTAAGAGGCTTGTGGTCTTGATAGAGTTAGCTTAAGATTTCCTGCATCCACTTTAAATTCTGCCTGGATAAGAATATCTCCATTAAATGTAAGATTACCTGCATTGAGTTTTGCTTCTACAGTATCAAAAGTAGAATCCTTCAAATTCACATTCCCAGCATTTGAATGGATAACAGAGCTTGTTATTTTTGAATTTTCAATTTTTAGGTTGCCTGCCTTAACACCAAATACACTAGAATCTACAGTCAAATCATATAGATTTACATTTCCTGCATCAGATTCCAAATCCAATGCAGAAATACTAGAATTTTCAATTTTCAAATTTCCAGCAGAAACATCTACATCCGCTTTTGTGATTGTTAAATCCTTGATACCAACATTTCCAGCAGCCGCTTTCATTTGAAGTTCATCTAAAGAAGAATTAATGCTTAAAGTAGCCTTCTTGCTTAAGGAGAAATTAAAGAAAGTAAAAGAATGCTTTTGAATAATAGAAAGCTCCTTTAGCTCTTCATCATAGGATATATCATAAGTCAAAGTGTCACTTTCATAGTAAGTAAAGATATTTTCACCTTCGCCATAGATAATATCAATGTTCTCATCTGTACCATCATAAGAAATCTTTTTGATTTCACCAAAGGTCTCTTCTTTTTTTTCTAGATTAGGATCAGCAAATAATCCTGGATAACCTTCCTTGAAATCCATTTGTGTACTTGCAACTGCAGTTGCACCAACTCCTAGTATAGTAAGGATTATGCCTGTAATTATGAATCCCTTAATTTTCATATGCATTTCTTCTCCTTCCACCAAACAACCATCTAAAGACAGAAAGAACAATATGACCAATAAAGCTTACAATCTTTAACAACAATGGTCCAACAATTAGTATAATTCCTATTAAAGTCACTCCTATACCAATTCTAAATACTGCATGAGCCCAGGATGTAGCAAATAGTGTACTTCCATTCCATATACAAACGATGCCTCCAGCAAAGCATCCAACTCCAACCCCTATTATAGTCAGCATAGCCGCAAACAAACATGAAAATAGAACAATCCAAACAGGGAATAAACAAATCAGTAAAACGATACCTATTCCAGTTTTAGCTCCTGAATTTGTTCTTTCCTCTCTACGATTCCTATGTTCATATTCACGTGTTATTCTTCTAGATTCGCGTCTAGGACGGTCTTCTTCCTCTTCATAACGGATTTTTCTTTTATAAGATGGATCAACCCTTCTTGCAATATCTTCAATCTCACCCAAATCGTAGATAACATCAGCTTCTCTTTGACCTGTTTTCTCAATTGTATCTTCAATCAATTCATCATAATAATCTAAGATGTCATTTCTTTCTTCACGGTCTAAGTGAGAAAGCTCATCTCCTAGACGTCTTAAAAATTCTCTTTTTCTCATCAATTATCCCTTCCTTTTAATAAACTCATACACTCGTTCCATATCTCTCCACTCATCAAGAAATTCCTTGATTCTTTTCTCTCCTAAACGAGTAATCTCATAGTATTTCCTAACTCTTCCATTGAAGTCTCTAGAAAATGTTCTTAAGTAATCCTGAGCCTCTAAACGTCTCAAGATAGGATATAGTGTGGATTCCGATATTTCTATAAGCTCCGAAATATCACTGATTATTTTATAGCCGTAGGAGGGTTCTTTTCTTAAACTTGCTAGAACACACACTTCTACGATTCCTTTTTTTATCTGAACATTCATCTCATCACTCCTTTATACTATGTAATGCATAGTATTAAGTCTAAAAAAATATGCAAAATTATTTTTTCACCAATAGTATACTATGTATTATATAGTATGTCAACACTTTTTTTTAATAAATTTGTAGAATTATAGAAAAAAGAGGACTTTCATCCTCTTTTAGCAGTCTATAAGCCATGTTCTGTACCTATAAATAGGTGGTAACTATTTATCTGCAAATTGCTTTGCCCCTAGAATAGCTTCATTTCGCCTCCTAGAGCTCCCCTACCAAAATTTGGGTTTCTAGCTTGAGGGGTTTACCAACGTTTCATTTCTATATTTCTATAGAACTCGTCTCTGTGGCACGTTATAGAAATACGCCATATCCGATGGACTTAGGCTTCTTCCGCCGTCATATTGCTATGCCTTAGCTTATTTTTTAGCTAAGCACAAACACTACAATCATCTCAGATTGTGCTAGCATGGACTTTCCTAACCCGAAGGCTCAGTTACCCAACTGCCAAAGTATAGTATATCATTATTTTTTTAACAAATCAAGGAAATGAGGATTTTTTATTGGGGAGGATAAATAAAGGTCCTATATTTGATAGGACCTCATTTGAATGATTTATTCTTCTACTTTTTTTGTTTCATTTCTCTTTTGTGCATCTCTTAAAGCGTCCTTACGAGACAAGTCAATTTGACCTTTTTCGTTAACACCAATGCACTTCACGATGATTTCATCATTTAAGGATACAACATCCTCAGGCTTTTCAACTCTTTCTAATGCTAGTTTAGAAATGTGACATAAGCCTTCTGCACCCTCCCAAAGCTCTACAAATACACCATATTTTTCAATTCTAGTGACTCTACCAGTATAGATAGCCCCTACTTCTGCTTCACGAACTGAATCTAAAATGTATTGTAGACAAGCCTTAGCAGTGTCCATATTTTCATGCATTACATATAATCTACCATCTTGTTCTAGATCAATCTTAACATTATCAAAACGCTCAATTGTAGCGTTGATGGTCTTACCACCAGCACCAATAACGTCCTTAATCTTATCTGGATTAATCTTAGCTGTAACTACCTTAGGAGCATACTGGCTTAATTCAGGACGAACTGTAGAGATTGTAGTAGCCATATGGTCTAAAATCTCTAAACGACCTTGTTTAGCCTGATATAATGCTTCTTTTAGGATTTCATATGTAATACCTTTGATTTTAATATCCATTTGAAGAGCCGTAATACCCTCACGAGTACCTGCCACCTTAAAGTCCATATCTCCTAAATGGTCTTCTAGTCCTTGGATATCAGTTAAAATGGTATAATCGTCACCATAAGTAATTAATCCCATAGCAATACCTGCAACTGGAGCCTTAATAGGTACACCTGCGGCCATTAAAGCTAGTGTTCCTGAACAAATCGTTGCCTGAGATGAAGATCCATTGGATTCAAGAATTTCAGATACTACACGAATCGTGTATGGGAACTCATCCTCACTAGGAATAACATAGGATAAAGCACGCTCACCTAAGGCACCATGACCAATTTCACGACGTCCTGGAGCACCATAACGACCTGTTTCACCTACTGAAAATTGAGGGAAGTTATAGTGTAGCATAAATCTCTTATTAGATTCTTCTCCTAACCCATCAATAATCTGGCTATCTACTAAAGAACCTAAAGTAACAGTTCCTAAGCTCTGAGTTTGTCCACGAGTAAATAATGCAGAACCATGAACACGTGGTAATACATCAATTCTACTAGAAAGCGGACGAATTTCATCTACCTTACGACCATCTGGACGTACCTTATCAACAGAGATTAAACGACGTACTTCAGTGTGTAAAATGTCATCTAAAGTGTATTGTACATGGCGTAGATATTGTTGTTTTTCTTCAGTATCAATAACCTTAATGCCTTCAATTTCTTTAATAAATACCTTTTCATCAAAGTGAGCAAGAGTCTCAGCATTGATAGCATCAATTGCTGCATAGCGCTCAAGCTTATCCTCGATACGAATTGCCTCTACTAGACGCTTTTCTGCATAAGCCTTAACCTCAGCCATAATATCCTTATTGACTTCAAAAAGCTCTACTTCTACCTTTTCCTTGCCACAAGCAGCTACGATTTCCTTCTCAAAATCACATAGCCTTTGGATTTCAGCATGTCCAAACTTTAAAGCTTCCCACATATCATCCTCACTTACAAAGCGGGCACCGGCCTCAACCATGTTGATTGCGGTATGTGTACCAGCTACAGTTAGGTTAATATCTGACTTTTCTAACTTCTCAGGAGTAGGGTTGATGATTAGCTTGCCATCTACCTTACCTACAACAACACCTGCAATAGGGCCTTCAAATGGTATATCTGAAATCATTAATGCAATAGAGGATCCTAGCATTGCAGCCATAGCTGTAGTGCAATCTGGATCACTAGATAATACTGTATTTACAACCTGTACCTCATTTCTAAACCCCTCAGCAAATAAAGGTCTAATAGGACGGTCAATTAAACGTGAAACTAATGTTTCATGCTCAGAAGGTCTACCTTCTCTTCTTAAAAATCCACCTGGAATCTTTCCAGCTGCATATAATTTTTCTTGGTATAATACCATTAATGGGAAAAAGTCTGCGGTTGATGCTACATTATTAGAACAAACTGCTGATAAAACCGTACTTCCTCCATAGGTTACCATACAAGCACCATTTGCTTGCTTTGCAACCTCTCCGATTTCTACTACAAGTGGACGTCCTGCCCAATTGTACTCGAAGCGTTTTACTTCACTCATTTTAATTTCTCCTTAAAATTCTTATCTTTTTTATTCATAACAGGATTATTATATCATAAAATCCACTAAAATAAACAAAAATTTCGTAAAAATTAGTTTCTGTATCTCTTATTGTCGAACAAAAACTTAAAACAAAAGAAAAAGGTACTAAAATAGTACCTAATTAACGACGTAAGCCAAGCTTCTTAATTAGCTCTTCATATGCTTTTAAGTCTTTTTTCTTTAAATAATCTAATAAAGCTCTTCTTTGACCAATCTTACACATTAAACCACGTTTAGAATGAAAATCATGGATATGCTTTTCAAAATGCACGTTTAAAAGATTGATTTCTTCAGTTAAGATTGCAATTTGAACAGCTGTTGAACCAGTATCCTGTGCATTCTTACCATAAGTCTTTACTAATTCTGCTTTTCTTTCCTTAGTTAACATAAGTATTTTCCTCCTTTTAAAATTTACGCGAATATCCTAGTATAGGAATGAGGAATTCCATATACAAAGAAATCGACCTTTATAATTATAACAAAATTTGAACCTGTTTTCAAGAAAAAATATATTATTTTGTGAAATTTATATTTACTGAAAGCATATAGCACTTTTTTCTATCTGCTTCTAACTGAGAAATTAGAGCCTCTTTAGAAGGAAATGCAGCCTCATCTCTAATTTTTTCATGGAAAAATACTTCGATTTGGGAATCATAAATATCGGCATCCAAGCCAAAAATATTGACCTCTAGCCTGCGAATATAGGAATAATTAAAGGTTGGATTATTGCCAATATTGCACATTCCATAATATAATACATGGTCAATTTGTACTGTCACAAAATATACACCATTTGCAGGTAAAAAGTAGTTTTTATAATCTACATTCGCAGTAGGAAATCCTATCAAACGTCCATTTTGAGTCCCATAATTCACTTTACCACGAATAGAAAAGGTTCTTCCTAACATACGATTCACCTTAGAAACCTCGCCTAAAGACAACAGCTCTCTAATATAGCTTGAAGAAACACGGACATCATCAAAAATAAACTTCTTTACCTCATAAAATTCAAATTCTTTAGCTAAATCTATGATTGTACCCTCAGCTTTACTGCCAAAGGTAAAGTCATATCCACAAACACAGGATTTTATATTTAAACGCTTCATCCACAGCATAAAACTTTCTTTCGAAATTTTAGCAATGTCATCATTAAATTCAATAATAATCAAATAATCAATTCCCATATGTGCTAAAATATCCGCCTTATGCTCAATTGGAGTGATGAGCTTATAATCAGGAATCTTCTTTAAAAATACCGATGGATGAGGATAAAATGTTAAAACTGCAGACTTATATCCATGTCTTTTACATTCTTCTATTAGCTTTTGATGACCTAAATGTACTCCATCAAAGTTCCCTATTGCAGCACAAAGAGGTTCTGTGATGAGTTCATGGTCATTATCCTTTATATGTATTGTTTTCATGAAATACACCTCAGCTTTCTTTAAATATCACAACAGGCTTATACTGATTTTCTCCAACAACCTCATATATACTTATTATAGCACCATTATGCGTAATGTAAAATGGTTCGTTTGTTTTTATTTGCCGTTCATCTAACATTACGCCATTTCTCACCAATCTTGCAACAAAATCATTGACCTCTAATTGAGGAAAATTAAAGATTTTATCTATAGAATATAGATGCTCTTTCTTTAAATCTTCTAGTTTTATTGCATTTTCTATATAAAAACGTCCACTTTTTAGTCTTCTTAAATCCTTTAAAATAGCACATCCCCCCAAGACTTGTCCTAAATCTCTTGCAAAACTACGGACATAAAAGCCTCTAGAGCACAAAATACGGACATTTACTTCTAGATGATTATTTACCTTCCTTAGGTCAGAAAGACGCTCTAAACGCTTGATTTGGACCTTTCTGGGCTCCAATGCAACTTTCTTATTTTCTCTTTCATACTCATAAAGCTTTTTACCAGCTACTTTTATAGCAGAAACCATTGGTGGTATTTGCAAGGTTTGAAGACATAATTTTTCCAAAGCAGTATCAAGTTCAGAAAGAGTAAAGTGCATTTCTTCTTCCTTTGTTATGGTTCCATACCAATCTAATGTATTTGAATCCAAACCAAAAACAATTGTTGCTTCATATTCCTTATCCTTCTCATCTAGTAAACGAATAAGCTTGGTGGCCTCCCCGCAAGCAACAACTAGAACACCTGTAGCATCAGGATCTAGAGTACCTGTATGTCCACATTTCTTCAGTTGAAACTGCTTCTTTATTTTTAAAACTGCCCCTTGCGAAGTAATTCCCTTTGGTTTATCTATGATAAAAAATCCATCCATAATGCTAACCATCCTTTCCATCTATCGAGTTAACTCATTTTCTATCTTACAGATTCTCGATTCGTGATATTTGAGTCCACTATTTCAAAATGCAAGCAGTTATGAAAACTATATATAATTAATATATGTATGTGTTTCACATTATAAAAATCATTTCATCCGTTTTTAAAAACTACATTGTTGATGAAATATTTTTTTTTGTTGCAATTTTAGTTTTGTTAACGAATTGTTCTTTTTATGGTAATTAAATATCATTATTAAAATATCACTTAATCTAGTTTTTTACACTAGTTGCATTTTGAAATGTTTTTTTTCTTGTAAGTATAGTAAGGTTCCAGCAATAGCAAGTAAGATTACTTGTCCAATCAAATAAGATAGCCAAATTCCTGTAAGCTGTATAGATACACTAAAAATTGTTAAAACGAGAGGGACAACAACAAAAGGCTCTACCAACACCAAAATATTTGCAAAAAGCTTTGAATCTATTGCATATAAATAGCTTGATATTACTTTTAAAAGTGAAAGAAAGATTCCTCCCGCCAAATAATAGTATAATCCAGAAACATAATAGGAATAGGCTGTATCTGATAAATTATACAAATATCCAAGTTGACGTCTTAAAATAACCAATAAAACATCAAAAATCAAAACCATTCCTAGACTAATTCCCATACATAACTTTAGCATTTTACGATTTTCTTTAAATTCTTTTCTCGCCTCTTGATACGAAAATAAAGGTTGTATAGAATCCCCCACTGCACAACTTACCGACATAAGAATATAGGCGATATAGGATAAAAGCGTATATGCCGCTACTGCTTCATCTCCGCCAAAGTGAGTACAAGCAATATTCGTTATCATAATCACTATGGAGTAGGAATACGCAAGTATAAATGGTGCCAGGCTTGTCCTAAAGATATCTAGAAGCATTTCTTTTGTGAAATTTATTCCTTTTAGCTCCTTAAAATAAGCTATTAGGCAGACCATAGCTCCTACTACCTGAGCCAAAACAGAGGCTAGAGCCGCCCCCATAAGCTCCATATTTAAAACGTAAATCATAATATAATCTAAGATAAGATTTGTAGCCATAGAGGCTAAAGAGGCAGCGGCAGCTAGCTTGACTTTACCAGAATTTTTCATCAAAGGAATCAGCATCATACCCAAAATTTGAAAGATTCCACCAATTAAAATCATTTTCAGATAGGCAAGCGCATAAGAAAAGGAAGCATCTGTTGTCCCTAAAGCATGCAATAATGGTACACGGATAAAATAAAATATTAATCCAAAAAATATTGCAAGCCCAATGCCAAGAAGGATGACTGTAAGCTTAATTTGACTGGCCTTCCTATATTCCTCTATGGCTAATTTCTTCTGTATCAGTATACCTGCAGAAAGTCCTAAAGCCGAGCCAATAGATTGTAAAAAAGCTGTAATGGGCCAAACAATGTTAATGGCAGCCAATCCTGCATCCCCTATTTTTTGCCCAATAAATATGCCATCAATCATAGCATACATACTCATGAGTACTGTAGCTACTAAGGAAGGGATTAGATAGCTTGCAAACTTTTTCATACTACTTTACATCTTCCTTAGACTGAATGACTAGAACTCTTCCACCCTTCAGTGTAACAATCCCTCTATCTTCTGCAAGTTCGTTAGATATAGTTAATGGATCTGTATTTTTCAAATCATAATTATTTAATGGATATTTAAATCCTTCTAATGTAATAATTGTTTCTGACAAGGCAAAAAAGGAGATAAACTTATATTCTGTTTTCTTGATGCTAAAAGAGGAATCCATAATATACATATGAGAATTATTATCCAACATTTCAACATGCTTATAGGTCTCCATCAGCATTAAATTTGCAATAAAATGCTCAATTCTTTTTCCTTGAATTCCACCTAAAATAATAATTCTAGAGGCATCCTTACAAAGCTTTAAGGCCGCTCTAGTATCTGTATCATTCTTTTTATCAGGCAACTGAATCACTTTTGTTTGAGATTCAATAAACTCTAATTTTTCTTGATCAATAGAATCAAAATCACCGATTGCTACATCCAATTTTATTCCATTTTTTAGTGCCTGATAAGCACCTTCATCTACACCTATAACATATTTATTCTTAAAATTAAACTTTGAATAATCCATATCATGACCTATGATCAATACATATTCCATAGCTATCTAAATCCTTTCATTTAACCATTTTTTAAGTGTTATATAGTCAAAATTTCCATCCTTCCTAGCAATAACCTGCTGATTTTGTATCAGCAAATAGGAAGGAATTTTATTTATTTTTAAATCCTTCTTTAATTGTGGATACTTAGTTGTATTCACCTTATAAATTGTTAAATTTTTAAATTCTATATTTAGCTTGGTAATCCGTTCTGCAAGTACATTGCATTTGGAATTCCATGACGCATAAAAATAGTATAAGCCGTCAGCTAAATTTGAACCGTTATATTCATAAATCAATGGTATCCGTCCTTATTTTAGTTTAACGACAGTTACACCATTTAAGCCTTCTCCTTCTTGCCCATAGCGATAACTCTTCACATATGGACAATTTTTCAAATACTCCCAAACGGCCTTCCTAATGACACCTGTACCAAAGCCATGAATAATTGAAACAGATTCTAAATTCCCTAAAATGGCCTGATCAAGATAGCTATCCATAAGGTCCTTTACCTCTTCATATCTTTTCCCTCGTAAATCTAAGGATAGGCTTGCATGAGAGGCCGGGTTATATCCGCTCATTCTTGTCTTTTTTTGTGGTTTCTCCTTAGGCTTTGTAGCTTTAACTAAGTCCTTTTTAGCAAAATCCATACTAAATTGTCCCATTTGAACTGTAAATTTATCTTTCTTAAGCTTAGTGATTGTACCATACTGCTCATAGGATTTAATGAAGACATAATCTCCAACTACTAAGGTTTCATCAAATAATTCCTCATCATCCTCTTTAGCACCTAGTTTTTTAATTTGATGCTTTAGGGTGGCAAGCTCATGATCTTTGTACTCACCACTTGTTTTTTCCTTTAATTCCTTTAAAATTTCTTTTGCTTCTTCTGTTGTTTGTTCTATAATTTTTTGAGCCTCAGCACGAGATGCTTCTATGATTTTATCTCTTTGCTTTGTGAGAGACATCTTTTCTAAAGAAAGCTTTTGATTTAAACTATCGTACATTTCTATTTTATGCTGTAGTTCTTCTTCTTGAGCCCTTAATTTTGTAATTTCTTCTTCCATATTGTCCATAAGCTTAGACGACTCAGATGGATTAATACTTTGCATATATCCTTTTGAAGCACTTATAATCTCTTTTGGAATCCCTAAACGACTCGCAATTTCAATTGCGTTGGATTTGCCAGGAACACCAATAAGCAAGCGATAGGTTGGAAGCAATGTATTTGTATTGAACTCAACAGATGCATTTAAGACATCCTTTTCTCGATAGGCATAGGATTTTAAGTCACTATAATGGGTTGTAACTAACAATCTAGCACCACGCCTTTTCAAATAGTCTATCATCGCAGTAGCAAGACTACTACCTTCCTTAGGATCTGTTCCACTTCCAAGCTCATCTAGTAAAACCAAAGACTGGAAGGTGGCTGCATTTAGGATTTCATTCATTTTTTTCATATGTGCAGAGAAGGTAGATAAGGACTGGGCAATGGATTGCTCATCGCCTATATCCACTAGAATTTCAGAAAAAACACTTAACGTTGATTCACTACTGCAAGGAACCATAAGTCCACACATCATCATCGCATGGAGTAATCCCACTGTTTTTAAGGCTACTGTTTTTCCACCTGTATTTGGTCCTGTAATAATGATTGCATTATGTGAATTCCCAAGCTCAATATCGATAGGAACAACACTACTTGGATCAATTAATGGATGCTTTGCCTTCTTCAAATTAAAGTACTGTTTATCTGTAATTTTGACTTCCTGATAGTCTAAATCACGGCCCATTAATGCCTTTGCAAAAATCACATCTATTCTAGTTAAAATCTCTAAGTCTTGCCTCAAGCCTTCTGCCTCGGCACCTACTAGTAGGCTTAAATTCTTTAAAATTGTCTCAATTTCCTTTTTCTCCATCGCTATATAGCTATCAATCTGATTTGCCGTTTCGATGGTTGCCTCAGGCTCAATATAACAGGTTGTATTTGATGAAGAAATATCATGAACAATACCCTTAAATGTGTTTTTATATTCAATCTTTACAGGCAAACACATTCTATTATTTCTCATAATAATAAGGTTTTCTGTAAGCATAGAAGCCTTTGAATTCAAAAGCTCATTCAATTTACTTCTAAGTCTATTTTGTAAGGAAATAATACTTCTTCTAATTGTAAAAAGCTCTCTTGAAGCATTATCACTGATATTTCCATCTGGATCAATAGCTAGGGTAATACTTGATTTGATTGTCGGATAAAATGTAAGTAAATCAATATACCCTTTTAAGATAGGAATCTCAACTTTAGCTGATTCTAGGCTCTTAAAATAGCGTAAAACATTAGAAGCACAATCAAGTAGGCCTACAACATTTAAAAGCTCCTGTGGCTCTAAAATACCCCCAATTTGAGCTCTTTCTAGACTTCCCTTAACTTGATATAACCCTCCTAAAGGAATATCAGATAGCTTTACAATGGCCATAAATGCTTCTTTAGTTTCTTGATTCCTTTTGACAACCTCATCAAAATCATTGGTAGGGACTAATGTATCAATCAATTCTTTCGCATAACTTGTCTTAGCATATCGCTTTAGTATTGCAAGCACATCATGAAATTCTAATGCTTCTAAATCATATTGCATTTTTAATCCCTTCCTTCCTCTTTTCAATTTTGTAAAGCAAATTTTAAAGTTCTAATAAATCCATATTCTCAACTATTTTCTTATATGGAATAACTTGTGAACCATAAACCTCTGTATCTGGATATACAAAAACCATTTCACATTCATTAATCACTTTTAAAAGTGCAGTAACATTTGGGTAAATAATAAATAATTTATGTTCTTTTTTATTTGTGCTTGTTAAATCAAGACGCATTAAAGGCTCAATACCCTCTACAAATGTCATAGTTTCATTATGGTCACTTAATTTTCTCAATTGCCATTTTATGGCATTATTGATACAAATTTCATGGTTAGAAAAATTATAAATTATCTTAATGTAATAAATATTTTTTTCATCCTCAAAATAGAAATCATGAGTATCCTTTTTC
>JAIDZC010000020.1 GCA_029057785.1 Anaeroplasmataceae bacterium | reverse complement strand
TTTTTAAGGTTTGTAGAAATTTTTTTTAGTGTATTGTATTTTAAAATAAATTAGTATATAATATTAACAAATCGTTTGATAAAGGACACGATTGAATATGAACTTTATTTTAGAGAGGATACATTTGGTGAAAGTATCTATAAAGTATATTTAGTTACTACCTTTAAAGATGGGTGGAGGAAATGCCACTTCGTTTGATTCGCGTTAAGAATTTTTAGAGTGTTAGAAGAAATTCTAAAATTAAGGTGGTACCACGGAAAACTTTTTCGTCCTTTAGCTAGGACGATTTTTTTATTGTTAAGGGAACCAATTTATATTTTGAGATTAGGAAATAATTAAGGAGGATAAATAATATGTTAAAGGTTAGTTTAAAAGATGGAAGTATTAAAGAGGTTGAAGAAGGAAAATTAATCATTGAGGTTGCAAAGGAATTGTCTTCAAGTCTTGCTAAGAAGGCTTGTGTTGCTAAGGTGGATGATGCTTTAGTGGATTTAAAAACACCACTTGTTAAAGATTGCAAGCTAGAATTAATTCTTTTAGAAGATAAAGAAGCAGTGGATGTTTTAAATCACTCTTGTGCACATTTACTTGCTCATGCAATGCATAGATTGTATCCTGATACTTGTTTTGGTGTAGGTCCTGCAATCGAAGAAGGATTCTATTATGACTTTAAAGTGAATCATCCTATCGCTTTAGAGGATTTACCAAAGATTGAAGCAGAGATGAAAAAGATTGTTAAGGAAAATGTCTCTATTCAACATTATTATTTGAAAAAGAGTGAGGCAAAAAAGAAATTTGCTTCTGATAAATTTAAATGTGAACTTATTGATGCTGTAGATGATGAAGAGGTTGGCATTTATGAACAAGCAGATTATGCAGATGTTTGTAGAGGTCCACATGTGATTTCTACAAGTGTTTTAAAGAATTTTAAGCTTTTGAATGTATCAGGCGCTTACTGGCGTGGAGATTCTAAAAATGAAATGCTTACTCGTATTTATGGTACTTGCTTTGCAACACCAGAAAGCTTAGAGACTCATTTACATAATTTAGAGGAAAGAAAGAAAAGAGATCATCGTAAGCTAGGTAAGGAATTAGATTTATTTATGCTTTCTGAGTATGGTCCAGGACTTCCTTTCTGGTTGCCAAAGGGATACCAATTAAGAAGAACACTAGAGGATTTCTGGTTAGATTTGCATAAGAAGCGTGGGTATTTGACCATCAATACTCCTATTATGCTTAACCGTGAGTTATGGGAAACCTCAGGACACTGGGATCATTATAAAGATGATATGTTTACAATTGATGTAGAAGATGGTACTTATGCAATTAAGCCTATGAACTGTCCAGGAGCTATTTTAGTTTATAAGAATGACCTACATTCTTATAAAGAGTTACCACTTCGTTATTCTGAATTGGGTAATGTACATCGTTATGAGGCAAGTGGTGCTTTAAATGGGTTATTTAGAGTTCGTGGCTTTACTCAGGATGATGCTCATATTATGTTAAAAGAAGATCAGGTAGGAGATGAGGTTGCAAGAATCTTATCCTTATATGATTATGTTTATTCTATCTTTGGGCTAGATTATTCTATTGAATTATCTACAAGACCTGAAGAGAATTATATTGGTGAAATTGAAGTTTGGAATGAAGCTGAAAAAGCACTAGAAGAGGCTTGTCTTGCTACTGGGCATAGCTTTAAAATTAATCCTGGTGATGGTGCTTTTTATGGACCTAAGCTTGACTTCAAACTAAGAGATTCTATGAACCGTATTTGGCAGTGTGGTACTGTACAGCTTGATATGCAGCTTCCAGGTCGTTTCAACTGTACGTATATTGCAGAGGATGGAAGTAAGAAGACACCTATTATGATTCATAGAGCTTGCTTTGGATCTTTAGAGCGTTTTATTGGTATCATTACAGAAAACTATGCGGGTGCATTCCCTACTTGGTTAGCTCCAATTCAGGTAAAGCTAATTCCAGTAGCTGATGCGCATAAGGAATATTGCTTAAAGCTTAATGAAGCCTTCCAAGCTGCAGGAATCCGCTTTGAAAATGATTTTAGAGATGAAAAGCTTGGTTATAAGATTAGAGAAGCTCAAACAAAGAAGATCCCTTATACTTTAGTAATAGGGGATAAGGAACTAGAATCTAATACTGTAAATTATCGTCCATATGGAAAACAAGAACAAGTTTCTGTATCTATTGATGCATTTATAGATATGATTTTAAAGCATGTAAAAGAGAAAAATTAAAAGAGATAAGGTCTATGATTTCATAGACCCTATCTTATTGTAAGGAGGTGTGACAGTGGGACTATTAGAGGTTGAAGGTTTAGAATTCAAATATGCCGATGTTGGCTTATATAATAAGGTGAGTTTTCGGATTCAGCCTAAAGAGCATATCGTCTTAGTTGGAGATAATGGCTGTGGAAAATCTACATTTATGAATTTAATCGCCAAAAACTTAATTCCAGATGCAGGCTCTATCACTTGGTTAAACCATGTTACCTATGGGTATTTAGATCAGCAGTTAAAGGTGAAAAAAGATATCTCTATTTATGATTATTTAACTGAGGTATTTGCTCCACTATTGGAAAAAGAAAAACAGATGAACTCCTACTATGAAGCTTTGTGTAGTTGTGCTGAATCTGAGTATGAAAAATATTTAAGCCGTGCTCAAAGTATTCAAGAAGAATTAGAAGAAAAGAATTTTTATCAAATGAATTCTACCCTTGGCAATGTAGTCAATGGCTTAGGTATTGCAAACTATGGAATGGATACACATTTAAATCATTTAAGTGGTGGACAACGTGCAAAGGTTTATCTTGCAAAATTATTGTTAGAAGCACCAGATGTTTTATTGATGGATGAACCTACTAACTTTTTAGATACAGCGCATATTGAATGGCTTGCCAAGTATTTAGTTGATTTTGATAAAGCCTTTGTTGTGATTAGTCATGATGAGGATTTTTTAAGAACTATAGGTGAAGTTGTTTACTGTTTATCGAATAAAGAGATGGTTCGTTATAAAATGAAGTATGACCTATATTTGAAAGAAAAGGCCATCAGAGATGAACAATATCAAAACGCTTTTGAAAATCAAAAGAAATGGATTAAGAAAACAGAAGAATTCATTCAAAAAAATATTGTTCGTGCAACCACTTCTAAACAGGCAAAATCGAGAAGAAAAATGCTTGAGCGTGTTAAGGTTTTAGAAAAGCCTATGCATCATGAACCGATGCATTTGAAATTTCCATTTTCTAAGGGTCTTGGTGAGGAAGTATTAAAACTAAAAAAACTTACTGTCGGCTACAATGGGAATCCTGTTTTATCTGATATAGATTTTTTGCTGAAGCATAACGAAAAAGTGGTTATCCTAGGACATAACGGAATAGGGAAATCCACAATTTTAAAAAGTATTTTAGGAATCCTGCCGACAATTAGTGGAGAATATGTATGGAATCCTTCTGCAGATTTAAACTATTTTGCACAGGAAGAAGAGTATGACTCTGTTACTACTCCAATCAGCTATTTAAGAAGGTTTTATCCGATGAAAACAGATGGGGAGCTTAGAAGTGTTCTAGCAACAGCTGGCATCAAAGGAGAAATGTCCTTACAGCCTATGACGAATCTATCTGGAGGTCAACAGACAAAGGTAAGACTAGCTCTTATGACAATGAAAAAAAGCAATGTCTTAATTTTTGATGAGCCTACCAATCATTTAGACATCTATTCTAAAGCTGAGCTTTGGGATAGTATCAATGATTTCCCTGGTAGTGTTATCTTAGTTACCCATGAACCAGAATTTTATGAAGGTCTTGTGGATTTAGAATTAAAGTTTGAAGAGAGTGAAAATGGAAACAAGTAAGATACTTTATGATATCAATGAGGATATCAAAGCTTTAAGAACAGAGGTTTTTATTGAAGAACAGAATGTTCCAGTAGAACTAGAAATAGAATCTGATGAGGATAGATCCATTCACTGTTGTATCTATAAAAATGAAAATCTTATAGCCTATGCAAGAGTGAGATTATCTAATCCTGCAATCATCGGTAGAGTTTGTGTAAAGAAGAACTATAGAACTCTAGGCTATGGTAGAAAGATTATGCAGCTTGCAGAGGCTCAAATTAATGGTATAAATGAAATACATCTGCATGCTCAAATTCATGCCCAAGGATTTTACGAAGCATTAGGATATACTCCTTTTGGGGATATCTTTTCAGAAGCAGGAATAAAACATATTGCCATGAAAAAAACTTTTATATTTTATGATATGAATACCTTGTCCATGATGACTTCACTGACAACTCGTACTTTAAGAAATTATATCAAGCTAGGTCTATTGAATGGCCAAATGGTAAAAGGCAAGTGGCAGTTTAGCGAAGAAGAAATTCAAAATTTTTTCAAAGAAAAGTTTGTAGAGGCAGAATTAATCATTAAATCTAAAGGTATGGTAAATGATTATTTGAATACAGTGAATGTAGATACGAGTTGTTTTGTAGTAGACCTAGAGTGGAATGCTTCATTAGAAGATAAACTCAAGAACGTATTAGATATAGTGAATCAAGAAAATTCTGTTCGTTTCTCTTATTTAAAGACTCCTTCTAAAACTCATGCTAGATTATGTGTAATTGCTAAACCAATGATAATAAAGCAAATACTTGACATTATAGAAAGCTAGGAAAAACTCCTAGCTTTTCCAATTTATTTCCCCGCTTGCTCTATGCTAAAATAAAATAGAAAAGAGGGAAAAAGAATGGATTTAGAAAAAGTATATCAAGAGGTGGATTATCTACTTGACCAACTAGATTTTAATGCTTTATGGAATGGATTTCACAAGTTTCCTTTTGCGCTATATAATGAAAAAGAAGCCTGCTTAAATCATAAAGTTTTTCCAAAACCAGATTTTTTTTATGGAAATACAGCCATCCAGTATAATCAAGAGATTATAGCAATTTGGAATTTAGAACTTGATGAAATAGATGATATGGATATTCTAGCAGCCAATCTTGTTCATGAAATGTTTCATTGTTTCCAAATGGAAAACCAAGAGGATAGATATCCTGATGACATTGAACTTTTGTTTAGCCCTATTACAGAAAAGTATTGTAGTCTAAGATATAAAGATTCAAAATTATTAGTAAAATCTTATGAACATCCAAATATAGAAATTTTACAAAATATTTTTTATGTTCGTAAGAAGATGATTGATTATGATCCACAATCCTCACTAAATGAAGTTAAGGCAGAGACTATAGAGGGTACTGCGGAATATGTTTCCTCAAAAGCTTTAAAAGCATTATCCTTATCTAAATACCTTAAACAAATGGAAGTCTACTCTAAAAAACTTATATCTTTAGAACTTCAGCTTGACCCTCGTAGAAGAAGTTATTATAGTGGTGTATTCCTTTATTCTTTATTGGAAAGTCTTTCTATAGATTTTAAAGTGTTTTATGGAGTGTCTATTTTTCATAATGTTATGACGAACATAAAACCAAAATATATAAATATAAAAAACTATAGATCTATTTATAAGCAAATAGAAAATCATGAAAAAGAATGTTCTAAGGAATATGCACTTATAAAAGATTTGATAGAAAATGGAGAGTATATTGAGTTCCCTTCTCGTATTGTTGGTTATGATCCTATGAATATGTTTGTAAAAAATAATTTTATTTTTTGTAGTTCATACGTAAGTTTATCCAATGGAAAAGAAGAAAGAAAATTTTATCAGCATATTCTTTTAAAAGTATTTAGGACAAATGCGCAAACAAAAGTAAAGGGATATTATTTAAGAAAAGTAAAAGTATAAAGAAGAGGCAAGTGATTTTCTTGCCTCTTTTTAGTTTATGATTTTCATTTTTTCTTTTTGTTTTTTTCTTCCTTGCGTTTATCATTAATGATTTGCATTTCCTTAGCGGTGATTAAGGTACAATTGTTTTCCTTTGCCCATGCTACACATCCCTTTAAAACCATAGATAGAAAAACTCTTGGAATTTTCACCATAGTCCTGCATGCATCATCTGAAAATTTCACAACAGGGTCTGCACGGTTTGCTGCATATTTTACTGATTCAATGTCGACCTCTTTATTAGGTATTGGTTCAGCAAAAGGCTTTTTAAATTGCGAACACCAGAAGTTTGTAGAATCTCTATAGCCATAATCTACAAGGACTTTAGGAAAATTATTTTTATTTACACCATCAACAATAGAAGTATAGTATTTTTCTTTCATTAAAATTTTGTCTATTTTCAAAATAAAATGTGCTCCATATTTAGAGGTGATTCCATTGAAGTCATGATAAGGACCATTATATTCTTCTTGAATTGTATCCTCTTGAGCATTATCTAATTCTTTTACCCAAGTACATTCAAAAACTTGAAAAGCTTCTTGGATAACTTTAGGATAAACTTCATTAGGATTTTCCTGCTTCCTTAATCCTTCCTCTAAGGTGAAAATGCAGTCCTTCATTTTTTCTTCAGGAGTTTCTCCAGGAAATCCTAGTCTTACAATTTCTTTAAAATACTTTTTAGAATCAGGTAAAAAGTTTAAACTACATTTTCCAGTTCTTAAAATTCCTTTGCAGGTATTTGAACTATTTCTACATTCTAATACCATTGCATAATAGTCTTTTCCAGCAATATAGTAGGGGAAGCAAAGAGAATATGCACCAAAGGAGGTATTTCCTTTTTCATCCAAGGTTCCAATCAATATGGTTGGCATAGGGAAAAAGGAAGATGTCTGATAAAAATTATCTACAATTCTTAAATCTTTAAAACTACTCATAATATCATCCTTTCATTTCACTTCATATTATATCATTTTTATCCTGTTTTTAATACTATTTTTCCATTGACAAAAATGGTCGGGGGGGGGGTATAATTATTTTATAAGCAAAAGAAAGGAATATAAAAATGAGAAAAATTAGCAAATTATGTTGGATTTTATCCATATGTATATTGCCTATGCTTTTTGTAAGCTGTGGGCATCAGCATAAATACTTAAAAGATGTTAATGAGCCTACTTGTACAGAAGAAGGTTTTACTCTTTATCTTTGTGAAGAATGTGGTGACTTTTATGAAGATAATAAGAAAAAACCATTAGGTCATGATTTAGAACATCATGAAGGCAAAGCTGCCACCTGTGAAGAGGCAGGCTATGAAGCATATGATACCTGTAAGAGATGTTCTTATTCTACTTATAAAAGTATTCCTGCATTAGATCATGCATATGGTCAGGCAACCTATTCTTGGAACCAAGATAATACAAAAGTTACAGCAACTATTTTATGTGATAGAAATCAAACTCACATAATATCAGAAACTGTTGATGTGACAAAAAGTATTGAAACTGCAAAATGTTTAGAAACAGGATTAATTACCTATTCAGCACAATTTAAAAATAAGGCATTCACTACTCAAATTAAAGAAGAAGAAATTAAAGCTATTGGTCATGATATTCAAACTGAATCTGCCAAAGCTCCAACCTGTAAAGAGGTTGGTTATGAAGCATATGAATATTGTAGTAGATGCGACTATAGTACAAAAAAAGAGATTCCTGCATTAGGTCATAGTTATGATTCTAATGAAATATGCACCAGATGTGGTGATTTGGCAGCATGGGAATATTTAACTTATGAATATGATAATGAATTAGAAGGATATGTTGTTACAGGTGTTGCAAAAGAAAGAACAACGATTCATATCCCAGAAATCTATATGGATAATAAGCCAGTAGTAAAAATTAAAACGAATGCATTTGCAAATCAAACTATGATTCAAGAGATAAATATTCCAACCAGCATAGAAACTATTGAATCTAAAGCCTTTTTAAATTGTACTGGTTTAACAGAACTTAGTATTCCATTTACTGTTAAAAATGTTGAAAAAAGAATTCTTGATGGTTGTAGTGGAATTACGAAATTATCTTTACCAAATACATTAAAGAGTGCTCCTCATTTAGCAGATTATTTTTCTTTAAATGCATTTGCAGATTCCTATGACACAAAGGAAGGATTTGTTCCTTTGGCATTAAAAGAAGTTAGTCTATATGGTGGCTATATCGTTGGAACCTTTTCAAGCTGTAAGTATCTAGAAACAATTCATTTAAACCATGTGAGCTATATTGGTTACCAATATGCGACAAAAACGGTGTTTAAGGATTGTATAAATTTACAAGAACTTTGGTTGGATTCTACTTTAGAAGGTGTTTCAGGAGGGACTGGGCTTGACACCTGTCCAAATTTGAAACAAATTTATTATAAAGGAAATGAAAATGATTGGGCAAAAATTAATTTTGCATCTTCTAAATATAAATTTGCAGATTGCGCAGAGCATATTTATTTTGTTGATGAAGAAAATAATGCTAATCTAGTAACCAAAATTGATATAACAAATCCAGAAATTCAAAAGCTAAATTTAGCACAATTTGCAGGGTTTAAAGATGTGGTAGAAATCAATTTATCATCTAGTATCCAGGAAATATCTTCAACAGCTTTTAATGATTGTATTTCATTACAAAAAATTGTTTTGCCTGAATCACTTACTAAAATTGGATCTGGAGCTTTTGCAGGATGTTATAGTGTTAAGTCGGTAGAAATAAATAATAACTATTCTAATAATGAACCATTGCTTAGAGTTTTGTTCGGAGAGTTTAGTTATGATAATTCCTATAAAATTGGACCAACAAATAATTTGCAAATAGCTTATGTCCCTGTGGCTTTAGAAAAAATTATTTTAAATGGAAATTGGACATTGTTTACTAGAGAGTTAAGGAATATGATTCATTTGAAGGAAATCTATATTCCAAATTGTACAACTCTTCCTTCATATTATTTGGGTAATTGTTCTTCATTAGAAACAGTCTTATTGAAAGATATTACTCTTATTGATTCTAGTGTTTTTGAAACTACGACGGCTTTAAGGTATGTATTTTTTGAGGGGACTAGATCAGCATGGGAAAATGTTACCAATGCTTTAGAAGAATCCATTTTATACTTTTATAGTGAGGAAGAACCAACGGAAGAAGGAAACTATTGGCATTATGTAGATGGAGTTCCAACTACTTGGCATTAAAAGATATAATAAAATGACTTAAACAAATGATTGCTTAAGTCATTTTTTCCTTCTTATTATCGAAAAGTAAATATTTCTTGACTTTTGTCTCTAAAATTTATATAATTAGAAAGCTGAGGTGATTTTTTATGCGTTTAACTTTAGCTCAATTACGTAAGCTTTCTATGCCATATCATACAAGCGAAGAATTGGACTTGACTCCTGAATTATCAGGGTTTGAAGATATTCGTTCTGTAAGTATTGCAAAGATAGACTATGTAATTCATGAGAGAGGCTTAGATACTTATTTAGTTACCTTTAGTTTTGAGGTGGATCTTGTGATGCAATGTGCTATTACCTTGCAGGATGTACCTTATAAGATTTCAGCTACTGCTGAAGAGATTTTTACTACAGATGATCAAATTGAAGATGCTTTTATTATTACTGAACAAACGCTAGATACTAAAGAAGCAGTTTTAACCAATGTGCTTATGAATAAGCCTATGACTGTAACAGCTGAAGGAGTTAGCTTTGAAAGTGATGAAGAAGAATCCATAAAGGATGAATCTGATGGTATTAATCCTGCTTTTGCGAAGCTGAAGGATTTATTATAGGAGGTGTGAAGTATGGCAGTACCTTTTCGTAGAACTTCTAAGATGAAGAAGGCTATTAGACGTTCTCATCTAGCTTTAAAAGCACCTGGAATGATTACTTGTCCTAACTGCGGCGAATTAACATTAGCTCATAGAGTATGTTCAAACTGTGGTTTCTATAAAGGAAAATTAGTAGTTGCTCCTAAGGCTGAGAAGACTGAAGAATAATATTTTTAAGTAAATATTAAAGGTAGAAATAGACACTAGGGGTGTCTATTTTCTATTTATAGGTATTATTATGTCTATAAATCATAGAATAATCATTTTAAGATAATGCAAAAATTGCCCTATGTTTTGTTGTTTAGTGCAATTTTTGCACTTTTTGTTGATGATAAAGTGCAACTGTGCTATAATATAAATAGGTGATGATAATGAATTTAAAAGAATTAAGGCAGTCTAAACAACTAACACAGGTAGAAGCGTCTAAATTAGTAGCGATGCCTTTAAGAACCTATAAAAATTATGAAAATGATCAAAGTAAAGTCTCTTCTATTAAATATCTGTATTTAATGGAAAAATTGTCAAAATATAATGCAATAGATGAAACACATGGCATTTTAACGCAAAAGCAAATTAAAGAAAAAGTAGAAATCGTTTTTTCTCAATATGATATTAAGTTTTGCTATCTTTTTGGATCTTATGCAAAAGGAAACCCGACGCCTACAAGTGACATTGATTTATTTATTTCTTCTGACATCACGGGTATAAAACTTTTTGGTCTTGCAGAAAGATTAAGAGAAGAACTGCATAAAAAAGTAGATTTACTACATATAGATCAGATTGAACATAATCGTGATTTATTAGAAGAAATTTTAGAGGGAGGAATTAAGATTTATGACGGAAGTAAAGAATGATATTTATTACTTAATGAAAGTAATAAAAGATATAGATCATATTTTAAAGCATACAAAAAATATTACTTGTAATGAACTTGAACTTAATGAGGTGCTTTTAGATTCTGTTGTTTTTAGACTTATTCAGATTTCTGAAAATATTGATAATGTATCATTCATTTATAAAGAAAAGCATCCTTCTATCCCTTGGAAAGATATAAAAGGGTTTAGAAATAGACTTGTTCATGATTATGGGAATGTGAATTTAAAATTTATTTATGATACAATTAAAATGGATTTGCCATCTTTAAGAAAAATAATAGAAGATGATATTAATAAGTAATTTAAGAAAAAGAAAAATGGCAATTTTTCTTTTTTATTTTGCCTTTTTTGTGTTTTATGGTATAATCTCATATCGTAGAAGATGTTCCTTGCCTAACCATCTTCCAAAATAAAAAACAAGGAGATTTAAAAATGAAAAAAATGAATATTCGCTTTATAGCACAGTCAGCGATAATTGCTGCATTATATGTGGCATTAACCTGGCTACTTGCACCTATATCTTATGGTGCAGTTCAATTTCGTATTTCGGAGATACTTATCTTATTGGTAGCTTTAAATCCGAAATATGCTTATGCATTAATTGTTGGTTGTTTCGTTGCAAATACAACATCACCGATGGGGTGGTATGATATGGTATTTGGAACGCTTGCAACAATACTTGCAGTTTTACCAATGCTTAAACTGAAACGTTTAGAGATAGCTTCTCTGTTTCCAGTTGTTAGTAACGCGATTATAGTATCTGTAGAGCTGGGTCTTGCTTTTGATTTATTTGCGCCTGAGGCTTTCTGGTTTAATGTGTTGACTGTTGGTCTTGGTGAGGCTGTAGTGCTTTATTGTGTTGGTATTCCAGCAATGATGGCATTATGTAAAAATAAAACGATGCTAGAATTATTAGAACTAGATTCTTCACACGTTCCTACCCATTCTGTAATTACACTTCCAAGATGTTTAACTACAGTCTTAGGAACTATAGGTATCATTTTCTATGTGGCTTATCCATTCTTAGAAAGAACTATAGAAGAGGAAGTTAGTACAGTCTCTGCCCTAGCTTTGACTAAAGAACAAGTTTGGGTAATGGTATTTTGCATCTTAAGTGGAATAACCATATTATGGGGATTGTTCACCAAGGGAATCCTAAAATTAATTGGAAATGCTTGCTTATGGATAGGATTCTTAATTAGCTATATCTTTATTGGAATTTCTTTTAAAGAGGCTGTAAGTTATCCATATTACTATGGGTTTATTCTGTACCTATTGCTATATGCTTTAGCAGCGGGATATATTTATCATTTAGAAATTAAAAAAGAAGATTTATATAATATATAAGAGATAAAGGAGGAAAGAACTATGTATACACATACCACTGTATTATTAGAAGAAGCTGTGAATATGCTAGACATTAAGCCAGATGGAATTTATGTGGATGCTACAACAGGTGGTGGTGGGCATAGTTCATTAATCCTATCTAAATTAACTACTGGTCATTTGTATTGCTTTGACCAAGATGAATATGCTTTTACAAGAGCAAAAGAAAAATTAGATGCTGTAGGAAAAAACTACACTTTTATAGCTTCTAATTTTGTAAACATAAAAGAGGAACTTACAAAGCTTGGAGTAGACCATATTGATGGTATAATCTATGATTTAGGAGTTTCCTCCTTTCAACTAGATATTCAAGAAAGAGGCTTTTCTTACAAACTAGATGCACCACTAGATATGCGAATGAATCAAAGGCAAGAACTATCCGCATATCATATTGTGAATGAGTATTCCTTTGAGGAAATTTCTCAAATTTTATATCGTTATGGAGAAGAGCCTTTTTCTAAATTGATTGCTCGAAAAATAGAAGAGGCAAGAAAGAATAAACCTATTGAGACAACATTAGAATTAGTAGAAGTAATTAAAAGTGCCTTACCAGCTAAAGTGTTAAGACAAAAGGGACATCCTGCAAAACAAACCTTTCAAGCCTTAAGAATTGCTGTAAATGATGAATTAAGAGTATTTGAAGATAGTTTACTAGATGCTTTAGATATGTTAAATCCAGGTGGTAGAGCAGTTGTTATTACTTTTCATTCTTTAGAGGATCGAATTTGTAAAACTATATTTAAAGAAAAAAGTACAGTCTTCATTCCAAAAGGAGTTCCTATGATTGTAAAGGAAGAGGCCCCTTTTGAACTGATCACAAAAAAACCTATGCTTCCTAGTGAGGAAGAAATTAAGAATAATAATCGTTCTCATAGTGCTAAAATGAGAGTTCTAAAGAAAAGATAAAACTGGAGAAACAGATATGATTCAAGAGGTTACGGATAAGAACATTTTAATAAGTTATTTAGATTCTCTTTCAGAGTTTGAAGATGCAAATGAAGTGGCTACTTCCCTTTTAGAAGGAGAAAAAAGCTATGTCTATGGATTTTGGATGGACAATAGTTTAGTAGGATTATTTGGTGGAGATGCCTATGATCATTATGTATCCATAGATTTACTATTTGGTACTGCCAAAAAAAGATTAGAAGAGGTTATTTTATTCTTAAAATCAAAGTATGCAGGTAGTAGTTTAGAATATCTTTTATATAATAATGAAGAAAATATTAAATCCATTTTAAATAAACTTCATGCAGATATAGAAATTTCCCATCATGCTATGGAATGGAATCCTTTTTATAAAGCAAAAAGTATTTCATTAAATTCTATTTCCATTTGTAAATATAACGAGAAATATTCTAAGATATTTAAAAAATTAACTCCAGAAAAAGAGTTAGATTTGGAAATGGTTTATGTTGCATTAAAAGGGAAAAAGCCAATTGGGTACATAGAAGTGTCTATTGTAGAAGATGAAATTTATATAGAACAACTTAAGACTTTACCAAAGTATATTTCAAAAGGGGTAAAGGAGTTACTGGTAAAAGAAATTATAAAGCAGTTTCAAGAATACCAAATTGTTGTTCTTGTATCACCTTACGAAGAAGAGGAAATCAGTTTTTATAGAAGCATAGGGTTTGAAATTAATGACGATCGTACGATGCTAATTGCTACTATAAATCTTTAGAGATCTTCTAAATTCTTTAAAAAAATCACGATTTTTCTTGACATTGAAAACTATCTTATATATAATACTTATTGCGTTAAGAAAAATGCGGGTATGGCGGAACTGGCAGACGCGCTAGACTTAGAATCTAGTTCCCCTGGAGTGCAGGTTCGATTCCTGTTACCCGCACCAGCTTTGATGAAATTACCTTCACTTATTGCAAAATAAATGAAGGTATTTTTTACATTAAAAAAATGGTAAAGAGGTGATAAATACAATTATGAATAAGGAAATAAAACAAATTCTTAAACAAGAGCTTACGTGGGCTTATATTGGTTTAGTTGTATGTATCATCTTTACAGCCTTTAGTGTAGGTTTAATTATAATATGGGTGGATGGTAGTCCATTTCCATTAAGTGCGATAATTTTTATCAGCATCTTTATATTTTTCTTTTTAGGCTTTTCAGTATTTTTATTTATCCAGTGTCTAAAGAGGCTTATCCCATATTACCAAAGTTTGAGAGCACTGAAGTATGGGATAGAGGATACTGCTGCCATTTGTGACTATTCCTCAATGTCAATTAAGCATGGACAAACAGGAAATTTAGCGTGGAATTATCATACCTTTTATTCTCTAAAACTAAAGTTTTATATAGATGGCAAAGAAGTTTTATATAAAACAGCACATAATTATAATCAAGAACAATTTAACCAGCTTTATAAGAAACCAGAAATTAAAATTAAAAGATATAAGAATACTGCAGTCATTATAGAAGAGTTATATGATGAGCTTGACTACGACTTTTCAGAGCTTCCTAAAAAGCTTAGAATTCATTCTATTTTAGTTGTGGTTTTGGCGTGGATTTCTTTAGCACTTATTGTTGCTGGAATTGCTTGTCTTTGTATTTTTGAATACACGCCATGGGGGATGGGCATATTGATAAGTGGGATTGTGCTGATCATCATCAGTGCTATACTGAAATCATTTATTATTTATGCTACTGAAAAGTTTGTTAAAAAAACTCTTCCCTATATTCGTAAAGCTCAAAAAAGAACTAGATGGAAAGAAAAAGAAGAGAACAAAAAATTGTAATCCCTATCACGTTGCTTAAAAAAATAAAAACACTCTCTATAGCAGAGAGTGTTTTTTAGTACGTTTAGAATATATAAAGTATAGAGAGTGCACCAATAAGAGTTGGGATTCCTATGATACAGCCATATAAGGTAAAATCCTTGAAGCTAAATTTTATATCATACGTTTTAAGAAGTTTCATCCACATAATTCCAGCAAGTGCCCCAATTGGAGTGATAAATGCTGCAATATTAGAGGCAATAACACTTGCATAAATTGCAGTAGAAGGAGCATTAGATAAAAGATTAGAGAATAATACACTCATAGGGATATTATTAATTAAATTTGCAGCAATTGTTCCACCTATGCCATAGGAATAAATTGGTGGAAGCTTTAGCAGTAAATCTTCTAGTGTTTTCGTGATGCCTTGTTGATTTAAGGATAGAACTAAAACAAACATAGATAATACAAAAGGGATTAAGCTCCATGGGGCTCTAAGTAGAGTCAGTTTAATTGGAGTTAGCCGTTCTTTCCTAATGACTAGGTATAGTGTAGTTATAAGTAATAGGCTACCAGCAAAGGATATAGCTATAATCCACATTTCAAACTGGATATAAGAAGCGATTGCCAGTAGAACTGTTGTTGCAAAAAGATGCACCAAGCCTATGATGAGAAGAATCAAATTAGGTTTCTTAATTTCTTCTGTAAATTCCTCCATAGGTTTTTTTAAGTTTTTTCTAAAAATTAAAAATAAAAGTAAAAGTGAAATACTTGCTGCAACAATTGTAGGTAAAATCATGATTTTTAAATAGGATAAAAAATCAATATGCAGTGCACTTGCTAAATAAATATTCGTAGGATTTCCTATGATAAGTGCCATACTCCAGGTATTGGCTGCCACAAACTCTAAAACTAAATATGGAATAGGATTGATTTTCGTATTCTTTGCATAGTAACAAATAAATGGTGTAAAGGTAAGAATGATGATATCATTGGATGTGAAGATAGTTAAAATTGAGATTAATGCGTAAAAGCCGAAGAAAAGCTTCATTTGACTTCCCTTTAGCTTGTGTGCAGATGCAACAGCTATATATCTAAAGAATCCGATTTCATCTAAGAAGATGGAAAGAATGGTCATAGAGATAAAGAGAACTAAAATTTTTAATGGATTCACACTTGTATTTGCTGTAAAGCTGTTCCAAATATTTTCCAAAGAAACTTGTCTGAAAATGAGAAGAATTCCTGCAGAAATTAAAGAGATAACCCAATAACAGCTAATTCTATGATTTCCAATCTTTATTGTAGGAAAAAACAATATGGATGCAATAATTAAGCAAATGGTAGCTATAACAATGCATAAGCATAGCATAAATCTCACCTCACAATAGAATATTTTAAACCTTTTTCTATTGCTTGACAAGAGGAATGTCTATTTCTGTCTTTTTTCATATTTTAAAAAGCTTGCTGCGAGTAATATGCCAATAATAAAAAGTAGAATTCCAAAGCCTAAATCTAATCCAAAGGACATATTCCCGTGAATCCAGGACTGATAGGTCTCATAGATATCAGGATTGAAAAACATAGAAAGTATAGAGCCTAAGGATAAACCTACGATCATAAAAAAGGCTAGCTTTCGGTTCTTATCAAATACTTTTGTCAAGAAGCTTGAAAAGGAAATCATTCCTATAATAAAACCTATAATTAGAGAAATATAAATCCCAATGATTGTTGGATTTGATGCTATGTAGCTGATGCTCACAGATTCTATCAAAGGTCTAAAATAGCCGAAGGCCATTAGGATAGCCGTGGCACTTAATCCAGGAACTATCTGTGTAATTGCAATGACATACCCTATTACAAGAAATAAAAGATAATGGTAAAACTGAATATCTTCAAAGTTTTGATTTCCACCTTGAATAAATGTGGAAACGACACTTATGGTTAAGGGAATTCCTAAACCAAGAAGAAATAGAAGTGCTTTGGATAAAGTGATTTTATCGTCTTTAATTTCATCTGATATAGCCGGGAATGCACCAATCATTAATCCTCCAAAAAAAGCTGTTATTGCAAAAGGGAAAATCGTTAAAAGCTTTTGTATTGCAAAAAAACCTAAACCAAAGCCTAAGAAGGCTCCAAGAACAATAGGAATCAAAAAAATAAAGCAAAGTTTAAATTTCTTTAATATATTTCCTATTGCATATAAAAGCTTATCATACAGTTTAAAAATGATTGCTATGGTTGATCCACTTATTCCAGGAACAATGACAGCAAGTCCTATAAAAAAACCAAGTATGGTGCTATTAATAATTTCTTTACTATCTTGATACTCCAATGTTTCATATTCTGTCATGAGGCATCACCTAATAGTATCATATCATAGATTTAAAATCTTTTAAATAAAATGCATCCTTCAAAAAAGGAACACTTTTGACAGATTAAAAAAACAATTTTCAAACTTTGATAAATATTGTATAATAGGAAAGAGAAAAGAGGGATGAAAATGAAATACCGTATAGCAAATCCAAAAGATATTAATGAAATCTTAACTATGAAAAACGAGGTTAAAAAAAGAATAGTTGAAGAAAATTTACCGATTTGGCTAGACGGCTATCCCTTTGATGAAATGATTATAGAGGATATAGAAAAAGGCTATGGACGAATTCTTGAAGAGGATGGAGAGATTGTAGGATATGCATGTTTCCATCCAGCGGAAGTTGAATATCCACCTCACACATTTAAAAAAGAAAACTTACAAAGCTTTGGTAGAGTCATGGTGAAGGATGGCTATGTAGGAAAGCATTATGGGTCTTTCTTAGTTAAATCCATGATAGAAGAGGCAAAGGCAATGGGAGTTGAGGGGTTAGGGATTTTAGCAGATGCTTGTAATACTAAAGCGGTAAGATTATATAAAAAGTATGGATTTCAAAAGGAAGGCAGTGAACAATTTCCTTATGCATATTTAGATATCTATGGTTTATATTTTGAATAAAAAAGGTTCTACAAATTTGTAGAACACTTTTATTTTATTTTTTGTCCATCCTTATAATAGTAATCACTATGTTCTATAAAATAGTTTTCTATTATATCGTGAACCTCTTGTGCAGTAGCTTCTATAGTTTCTTTTCTTGTCTCTCTAGGAGTGATAAAATAGGGCTCTAAAAAATTACAATGAACTACAGGTTTTTTCCTTCTAAAGAGCTTTTGAATTCCTTTAGGCTTATGGAAGGTAAAACAACAAGGCATTATAGGAGCATTCGAACTAACAGCATAATGGAAAGCACCTGGTAAGAAGTTTCTAATATGATCACAATATGGCATTAAGGCAGCCTCTGGATAAAATAAAATATTTTTTCCTTTTTTCAAAGTTTTTTCTGTATCTTCACTAAAGCGTCTTAATTGTCTACGCTCTGTTGGAATGGGAACAGCTGCTGCCATACGCATATATCGAGATACGATTCCAAAGCCTAAATTGCTTTCAAGCATTGTCACATATACCTTTCTACCATAAACCGTAGCTGCTAAGAAGAAGGCATCTAAGGGATGAATATGGTTAGAAACCATAACCGCACCTTTAACCTTTCTTTTATTTTTTCTTCCAATTGTTTTTACGCCCATAAAAAATCTTGGAAAAATCAGCCATAATCTTGTAAATAAAACAGTAAGCCAAGCAAAAAAACGGAAGAATATATTTTGATTATAGAACTTATATTTTGGTTTTAAATGAACTTCTTTAGGATGAAATCCATTATCATAGGTATGTTCGTTTTCATTTTGCATAGATATCACCATACGTATTATACAAAAAAAATAAAGTCTTTTCTAGATTATTCTGTAACTATGTGCTAAAATATTTCTATATAAGGTGGTGAAACTCTTGAAAAAGGTCATATTAGGTTTATCTGGTGGTGTAGATTCTAGTGTTGCACTCAAGGTATTAAAGGATGAAAACTATGATGTAGAAGCAATGTTTATGAGAAACTGGGATTCTGCAACGAATAACGATATATTAGGTAATCCAGATTTAAATAACGATGTATGCCCACAGGAGTTAGATTATCAGGATGCAGTAAAAGTGGCAGAACAATTAAATGTTCCACTTCATCGTATTGATTTTATAGAAGAATACTGGGATATGGTGTTCACCTACTTTTTAAATGAATATAAAAGTGGAAGAACTCCCAATCCAGATATTATGTGTAATAAATATATTAAGTTTAATGCTTTTTTAAAGAAGGCAGATTCCTTAGGCGCAGAGTATATTGCGATGGGGCATTATGCAAGAGTACGCCACGAAAAGGATAAAAGCTATTTACTTCGTGGAGTAGATGATAATAAGGATCAGACTTATTTTTTGTGTATGCTCACTCAAGCACAATTAAAGAAAGCTTTATTTCCTATTGGACATCTAACAAAACCAGAGGTTAGAAAAATTGCAGCTGAGGCAAATCTTTATACTGCAGCCAAAAAGGATTCTACTGGAATCTGTTTTATTGGAGAGCGTAACTTTAAAGAATTCTTAAAAAACTATTTACCTGCCAAACCAGGAAATATGGTTACACCTGAGGGTAAGGTTATCGGTAAACATGATGGATTAATGTATTATACCATAGGTCAGAGAAAAGGCTTAGGTATAGGTGGTTCTAACGAATTCAAAAGTGAAGCTTGGTTTGTTTGTGGTAAGGATTTAGAAAAAAATGAACTCATCGTTGGACAAGGTCATGATAGTATTTATCTTGAATCTAACTGGTGTACCGCGAAGGATTTTAACTGGATTTGTGATCCATTATTAGAAGACCATCCCTATACAGCTAAATTTAGATATCGTCAAAAGGATATCCCTGTAACAATGAAATATGTGGATGAAAATACAATTCAAGTATTTTATCCAGGTTTATGTAGGGCAGTAACCCCAGGTCAAGCTGTCGTATTTTATGATGGAGAGATTTGTTTGGGTGGTGCCATTATTGATCAGGTTTATTATGATGAAGAAAGAAGAAAATACTGATGAGCGAGATTATTTACGGAAGTATTGATTCTTATATTTATAAAAGTGAAGATTCCTTATACAAGGTTGCAAGAGTGAAGACCAAGGATAAAGAGATTATTATAGTAGGATCTTTTATCGAACTAGAGGAAGGCTTAGAATATGAGTTTGTAGGAGAATACAGTAAGCATGCAAAGTATGGAGAGCAGTTTAAGGTAGAATCCTATACAAGAAGTAACTCATTCTCAGAGGACGGACTCATTTCTTATCTTTCAAGTGATAAGTTTTTTGGTATTGGTCAAAAGCTTGCAAAGAACATTGTAGAAGAATTAGGTATAGACTGTATTCAAAAGATTATGGATGAGCCTTCTGTTTTAGATTCTGTGAAGCAGATGAATGATGCAAAAAAGAAGGTTATTGTAGAAACCTTAAAACAAAACTATGCAACAGAACAGGTTGTTATTAAGCTTTATAGCTATGGCTTAACCAATAAGATGGTTTATCGTCTTTATGATGCCTATGGGACAGAGGCAGCACTGCGGATTGAGGATAACCCTTATTCCTTAATCTATGATGTAGAAGGCTTTGGTTTTAAGAAGAGTGATGCTTTAGCATTAAAGCTTGGCTTTATGGAAAATGACCCACTTAGATTGAGAGAAGCCATAAGGTATACCTTAAACACAGTTTGTTATCAACAGGGTTATACCTTTTTAACCTCTAGACAACTCCTCAATTCAAGCTATATGTTATTAGGTAGCAATCCTTTAATTACAATGGATGAACTCTCTAAAGCCTTAGCCAATTTAGTTCAAAATGAAAAGATTATTCAAGATGAAGATAGATATTATGATCCTCTATTATATAAAAGTGAGATTAAATGTGCAGAGGCACTTCAAAAATTAAAAAAACATCATACAAGAGAATTTAAACCAGATAAAATAAAAGAAGCAATCAAGGATGTTCAAAGAGACATTTCTATTACCTATACGGATTTACAGGAGGAAGCAATCTTTAAAGCTCTATCCAATAAGCTTACCATTATCACTGGTGGTCCAGGTACAGGTAAGTCAACCATTATTAATGGTATACTTAGAAGCTATGCAATATTAAATAACTTAACCTTCCCTTGTGATACACTTGACTATAAGGTTACTATGATGGCTCCAACAGGTAGAGCAGCGAAGCGTATGAGTGAGGTAACCAACTTTAAGGCAACTACCATCCATAAGGCTTTAGGGTATAACTATGAGGGAGGCTTTACCTATTCAGAGGATAGTCCACTTTCCTGTTCCTTAGTGATTGTAGATGAGTCCTCTATGATTGATATCAACCTTGCAGCCTCTTTATTTAAGGCAATTCCTTTAAGCGCGAGAATCATCCTTGTTGGAGATGAAAATCAGTTACCTTCTGTGGGACCAGGAAATGTATTTCATGATTTGATAGCTTCTAATTTATTTATGACAGTAAAGCTATTTGAGATCATGCGTCAGGCAAGAGATTCAAATATTGTAAAGCTTTCTCATATGGTGTTTTCAGGAGATGTCGATTTTAGAGTGTTTAGTGATAAAAAAGAGGTATATTTTTATCCTTGTGATGCAAAAAGTTTAAATCAAATGCTTTTTAAAATGATTGATGCTTATCTTGCAACAGGAAGTGATTTACAGACAGGTATGCAGATTTTAATTCCAATGTATGCAGGTGTTGCAGGGATAGATGCAGTCAATGAAGCTATCACCACTAGATATAATCCAGAAGAAGAAAAACTTGTCAGGGAGTATTTGGTTTTAAAGAAGAATGACAAGGTCTTACAGCTTAAAAACGATCCAACTCTCCAACTGATGAATGGAGATATTGGTATTATCAAAGGAATTACTAAGGTCAATGACAAGGATACCTTATTTATTGATTTTGATGGACGTATGGTTTCCTATCCAGCCAAAGAAGTGGATAATTTAAGACTTGCTTATGCAATTTCTATCCATAAATCCCAGGGTAGTGAATATGACAATGTGATTATGCCAATTTTACCAAATTATCATATGATGCTTAGAAAAAAAATCATCTATACTGCGATGACTCGTGCCAAAAAGAAGTTAATTCTTTTAGGTGATGTAAATACCTTAAGAGAAGCAGTAAAAACTCTAGAGCCTCAAAGACAGACGGGCTTACTCAATCTATTACAAGGTATCCGTGTGAATGAGGTTAAGATTTTGGATGCAACTATTCCATTTGATACCTTAGGAGAATATGATATGGAGGATATTACTCCATATAGCTTTATGGAATAAATTTCCATTATAGTTATCCTATATCATTCCATACTATGAATGGGTGAAAAGAATTGAAAAAATTAATGATGCTAGGCTTAGGTATGCTTGTTGGTATGATGCTAAGCGAGACTAGTTGTATTAAAAAACCAATGAAGCAAGTCTTGAAAAAAATTAATATAGAATAAGAAATGGGACTACCTGTCCTTTTTCTTTTTTCATGTTTTCGCCTCACAATTGTAAAAAAATTAATCATAGTTCATAATTTCTTTAGAAGTGTTTTTTAAAATATTTAAATCGATATCAAAGATTTCAGCTAATCTTTGAATGACAAAAACAGTTGGGTTTTGAAGATGATTTTCAATTTTAGAATATGCAGTTTTTGATATAGGAATCATTTTAGCTAGGTCCTTTTGAGAAATCATTTGGCTTAGCCTTTTTTTCTTTATGAGTTCTATAAATTCTTTTTGTGTCAAAGGTATCACCTATTTTTATTATACTAAAAAAAATCTTTGAATTTAAAAAAACGGGATTTGTCTTAAAAATAGATTTTTTTTAGAAAATTTAAAATGTTTTGTAAGGAATGCAGGTTTATTTCTTGATAATACTTGCATAATTTGGTAAAATATTATACGTTAAGTTATTTATGATGGAGGTATTTTTTATGAAGAAAATGACATCAAGTGAAATCAGACAAATGTGGCTAGATTTTTATAAATCTAAAGGACATAAGGTAGAACCTTCAGCGTCCTTAGTTCCGCATGATGATCCAACGCTTTTATGGACAAACGCTGGTGTTACACCTTTAAAAAAATATTTTGATGGTTCAGTTGTTCCTGAGTGTCCAAGAATTACTAATGCACAGAAGTGTATTCGTACGAATGACATTGAAAATGTTGGCGACACCTACCACCATACCTTCTTTGAGATGCTAGGAAATTTCTCTATTGGTGATTATTTTAAGAAAGAGGCCATTGCCTATGCATATGAAATATTATTTAGTGAGAAATGGTTTGACTTTGATAAGGATAGAATTTTCATTACTTATTATCCAGAGGATTTAGAGGCCAAGAAATTATGGATGAAGCAGGGAATTAGTGAAGAACACTTAATTCCTCTAGCTGGAAATTTCTGGGAAATCGGAGAAGGCCCATGCGGACCTGATACGGAAATGTTCTTTGACCGTGGAGAAAAGTATGATAAACGTGGAAAAGAACTTATTGCAAATGATATTGACAATGACCGCTTCATTGAGATTGGTAATATTGTTTTTTCACAATTCAGTTCTAAAGAGGGAGTAGACCGTAAGGATTATAAAGAATTACCTTCTAAGAATATAGATACAGGCTGGGGATTAGAGAGATTATGTTCTGTTATGCAGGAAGCAGAAACAAACTATGATACTGATTTGTTCCGCCCTATTATTGCAAAGACAGAAGAAATCAGTGGTGTAGCTTATAAAGATCAAAGAGCTTTTAGAGTCATCGCTGACCATGTTAGAACTGTTACATTTGCAGTGGCAGATGGAGCAGTTATGTCTAATGAAGGAAGAGGTTATGTTTTAAGAAGAGTTTTAAGAAGAGCTTCTAAATACGCTAAATCCTTAGGAATTGAAAAACCATTTATGGCAGAGTTGGTTGATGTGGTTATTTCCATTATGGATCCATATTATCCATATTTACATGAAAAGGCTGCAATCATAAAGAAGATTATTTCTTCAGAGGAAGAAAAGTTCTTGGCAACTTTAGCTTCTGGTGAAAAGCGTTTTGAGGCAATTGCTGCTAAGGCAGATAAGGTAATTTCAGGAGTAGATGCCTTCACTTTATATGACACTTATGGATTCCCAATTGAACTTACAAAGGAATATGCTTTAGAGAAGAATTTAGTTGTAGATGAAGAAGGCTTCAATGCTTGTTTACTTGAACAAAAGGAACGTGCTAGAAATGCTCGTAAGGATGAAAACTCTATGGGTGGACAAAATGAAGCATATTTGAATTTTAAAGAACCTTCTACCTTTATTGGCTACCATACACTTAGTCAAAAGGCTAAGGTTATTGGTGTATTTGAAGAAGGTATTGTTTTAAATGAAACTCCATTCTATGCATTTTCTGGTGGACAGCTTTGTGATAAGGGAACTATAAATGATATTAAAGTTATAGATGTAATCAAGATGCCAAATGGACAACATTTACATGTCCTAGAAGAAAATCCATTCCAAGTAGGGGATGAGGTCGATGCGATTGTGGATAAAGCAAATCGTGATTTAACTAAGAAAAATCATTCCAGTGCGCATTTATTACAGGCCGCTTTACAGAAGGTTTTAGGAAATCATGTACATCAACAGGGATCACAGGTTTGTGCTAGCTATTGTCGTTTTGATTTCAATAACTATACAGCTTTAACTGATGAACAGATTTTAGCTGTTGAGGATTTGGTGAATCGTTATATTGTAGAGGCACATAAGGTGAATACTTTAGTACTCCCTATTGAAGAAGCAAAGGAATTAGGTGCTATGGCCCTATTTGGAGAAAAATATGGTTCCACGGTTCGTGTAGTAGATATGGGTATTTCAAAAGAGTTCTGTGCAGGAACCCATGTAGAAAATACTTCTTTAATTGAAAGCTTTGCAATATATTCTCTAGAGTCTATTGGTAGTGGTACTTTTAGAGTGACTGCCTCAACCTCTAAGAATGCTATGCAATATGTGAAAGCATCAACAGATAATGTTTCTAAATCCATTGAGGCAATTTTAAATAAGGCACATGAACTTTTAAAGACATCTGCTTCTGAAGGAATTGCTTTACGCTTTGGCTATAGCTTTAAAGAACCTGAGGAAGTAGGCTATCGCTATATCTTAGCGATGAGAAACGAGCTTGCAAAAGCTCAGGCTGCATTAAAAGCATTAGAAAAAGAATTTAATGCAAAGAAGAGCCAAAGTGCTTTATCTGATTTAAATCGTTTTGATAATAGTATTGAGGATGGCAAGCTATTTGTTAAAGTAGATGCAATGGATTCTGCTTTGCTAAAAGATATGGCTTGTGCTTTAAGAAATAATAAAAATTTAGATGTTGTATTCTTTGCAAGTGTAGATCAAGATAAGGTTACCTTTGTTTGTGCAACCAAATCTTTAGATGCCTCTATGCTAGTTAAGGAAGCTGCCAAGCTTTGTCAAGGTGGCGGTGGAGGTAAGAAGGATCTTGCCCAAGCTGGTGGTAAGGACGCCTCTAAGGTTGATGCAGCTATCGCAAAGGCTAAGGAACTTGCTCAATGAAAACAATTGGATTAGATTTAGGAAGTAGAACCTTAGGCGTTGCTATTTCTGATGAACTAGGCTTTTTAGCTAGGGCTTTAGATACGTTTCGTTTTCCAGATGATGACTATGCTCTTGCAGCAGAGTATGTATGTGAGCTATGTCAAAAGGAGCATGTTACTACAGTTGTTCTAGGCTTACCTAAGCATATGAATGGCGATCAAGGGATTCGTGCTCAAATTTCTTACGATTTTAAAGCAATGCTTGAAGAAAAAGGCAATTTAAAGGTTATACTAGAAGATGAGCGTTTAACTACAGTTTTAGTTGATAAGGCTATGATTTCTGGAAATGTTAGAAGAGAAGACAGAAAAAAGAAAAAAGATGAAATGGCAGCAGTTGTCATTTTACAAAATTATTTGGATAAAATGAGTTTTTAAAAAAGGAGAATTATGATGGAAGATCGTACAATAGTTTTAACTATGGAGGATGGCAAGAAAGTTACATGTGATATCTTATTTACATACCATAGTGAAGAGTTTAACAAAGATTATGTTATTTTTCAGCCACGTGGAGAACAGCAGCTTTCTGCAGCTAGCTATGAAGAAAATGGTGATGGTAACGGATCCCTACACGCAATTGAAACAGATGAAGAATGGGATATGCTAGAAGAACTAGTCAACGACTATTATAGTCAAGATAAGGCTGAGGGATGTAGTGGAAATTGTGGAGGCTGTAGTGGCTGTGGAACAGAAGACTGTGACTGCGATGGAAACTGTGGAGAGTAATCCCCTAAATTTGGTTTGGACAGATTTAGATATTGAACTGAAAACCTACGCAAAGGAACATCATGTTCCTATCATTGTGGATGAGGGATTAGCTTTATTAGAACAGATTATCCGAATTTCAAAGCCAAAGCATATCTTAGAGATTGGTACAGCTATCGGTTATTCTGCAACACGTATGGCAAGAATTTGTGGGAGTCAAATTACAACCATTGAAAGAAATCATGAAATGGTTGAGATTGCTAAGGATACTTTTCAAAAGTCAGGATATGAAAGTCAAATTCGCTTGATTGAATGTGATGCCTTAGAGGCTTTTGAATTTGTTAAGGATGCATCTTTTGATTTGATTTTTATCGATGCTGCCAAGGCTCAATACACGAAATTTTTTGAAATTTACACACCTTTGCTTACATCACATGGAATTGTAGTTTCTGATAATATGAGTTTCCATGGTCTTGTAAACAAAGATGAGTATGAAGCACAATCTAGATCTGTAAGAGGGCTTATTCGTAAGCTTGCTGGATATCAGGAATATCTGTTAAAAAATCCAAATTATGATACATCAATATTTGAACTTGGTGATGGAGTTGCCATCTCAGTAAAGAAGGATTAATATGCGCATTATTGGAAGAATTTATAAAACACAAAATAAAAATAGATTAGTTGCAATAAAAACGCATAATCGAATTTTGTATTTACATTTTCAAAATAGTCAGTTTAGTCAATTTAGGAGATACTTATATCCAGGTACCTACATTGATTTAGATTATGATGAGGAGAAGAACTTTACAAAGAATGGGATTGCTGCCTATTTGGTAAATTATGTTCATCAAATCTATCGCATCAATTTGTTTCAAAAAATATTGTATTATGATCGAATGGAACTTAATGGTTCCTTAGCAGATTTCTTGAATAGCTTAGGAAATATACTATTTTTAGATTTGGAAATGACAATGCCATCTTATAATTTTTCAGGAAAAGGATATAGAATGGAAATTATTCAAGCTGGTTATGTATTGGTCAATGGAAAGGGAGATGAAATCTCTCGATATAACAACTATATTCAACCGAAAATTCATAAGGATATCAGTAATAGAACCTTAGATTTTTTGAATATATCTAGAGAAGAGTTTCATCGCAATGCGATACCTTATAGTGAATTTTATGAGGAATTTAAAATGTTGGTTTTAAAATATCAGCCTAGTATTTTAATTTTTGGAAAGAATGATAAACTAATTTTAAATGATTCCTTTGAAATCCATAACGTAGAAAATTTGAGTGATAGAATCAGATATGTGAATCTTTGTAAACTCATTCAGACCTATTATCATTTGAAAAATGAACCAGGTTTATTTAAATTATATCAAACATATTATAAAAATGATGAAATACAGGTTCATGATGCCTTTAATGATTCCTATGTAACTATGGCCGTATTTAATGCATTTAAAAAAGATGTGGAGCATAAGACGGATTTTTATTCTATAATCAAAGAAAAATTCTAGGTGTACAAAAAGTATTGATTTTATAGAAAAAATAGCATACAATATAAGTGTAATAAAAAAACAAGGCTAGGTAGTCCTATCTAGTATTGTTATGTTATACTTTCAAAAACTACCTATTTGCTTGGCGGCTACAGGTAGTTTTTTTCTTTTTAGATAATTTCTTCATTGCTGAAGAAATCATCATATATTGAAGTTTAATTTTTCTTTCGATAGTAATCCATTGAACAATAGAAACTACTAAATTTAAAATCGTAACAACAATAGTAAAGATCAAACTCATTCTATCCTCACCTCATTTCTTGTTGTGCAACAAAACGTTTCACGAACAATTTGCACGATTTAGATAGAACTTATTCCCTAGCCTTGTCCAAGGCAGTGCCTTGCGGTCTTACGACCAACTCAATTATATACATACAAGAAGTATGTTTTCAATACTATTTTTACTAAGATTTTTTAATTATTCTTAAAGTTTTCATTCTAACTTATTTTCTTTTTTGCTATATAATTATGCAAAAAGGAGTCACACACATATGAAACTAAAAGAATTATTAAATCTATGGCTAAATAAATATGCCAAACTCACTCTAAAGATAAGGAGCTACAGCAAGTATCAAGACATTACCTTGCTCCATATCAACCCCATATTAGGAAATTATGAATTAGAATCCATAACCCCGACAATCCTACAAGATTTTGTCATTGAAAAGTTGAAAAGAGGAAATCTTGTTACAAACAAACCTTTAGCTTCTAATACAGTATCTAGCATTGTTTCTGTATTAAAACAAGCATTTCATCTTGCAATGAATTTGGATTATATTATAAAAGATCCAACCTCTACAATAAAATTACCACCTTCCAAAGAAAAAGAAGTAAATGCTTTAACAAGAGAAGAACAAAAGATAATAGAAGAATATTGTTTAAAGAATAATAAAAATAACTATCTAGGGATTATTATTTGTCTTTATACAGGAATTAGATTAGGAGAACTTCTAGCATTAACCTGGGAGGATATAGATTTTAATAAAAAGTATCTCTATATAAGAAAAACTTCCTATACCCTTAGAATAGATAAAAAGAAAGACTTTATAGTAGAATCTCCAAAAACTAAAAAATCTAATAGAGTTATTCCCTTGCCTGATAAGATTATTAACTTACTTACAATTTATAAAAATAAATCGTCATGTAAATATCTCATCCATACAAGAGGTAAAACAATGGTAGAAGCAAGAAGCTATCAAAGAACTTTTGAATCCATATTAAAGAAATGTAAAATCAAGCATTACAATTTTCACTGTCTAAGACATACCTTTGCTACTAGAGCTTTAGAATTAGGTATGGATATCAAGACATTATCAGAAATTTTAGGGCATACCAATGTAGCAATTACACTTAACAGATATGCTCATTCTTTACTTGAATACAAGATTCAAGAAATGAACAAAATAGTACAAATCCTATAACTAATTAGCCACCAATAACAAGTTGGTGGCTTTTACTATATAAAAAAGACCACCCATTAGAATAATAGATGGTCTTTTTTAGAAAGAAAATATTCAAATCAAATTAAAATTGTTGTAAAACACCCCTAAAAATGATAAAATTAGACCATAAATGATTTAATTAAACCATCTATTATTCTAATAGGTGGCTGAACAATAGTTCAAAATAAAAATTTTAGGAGGAAATCCAAATGAATTATGAAGAAATGACAATTGAAGAAATAGTTCCCTTTGCAAAACAAGGAGATATGGATGCACAATTATGGTTAGGTAAAAAATCCATAGGTGTGACCTCAAATGAAGAAGCAATGCATTGGTTAGAACAGGCAGCAAATCAAGGCTTAGCAGAAGCACAAAGCCTTTTAGCTGAAGGGTACTGTACTCTTTCTAATATAAAAGATTATAAGCTAGCTAAATATTGGTTTGAGAAAGCCGCAGCACAAAATTATCCTGACGCAATATATCAATTAGGTATATTTTACGAAAAGGGAGATTATGGAGTTCCTGTAGACATTAAAAAAGCTTTGCAATATTTTGAAAAAGCAGCAAATTTAGGATATTTGGATGCTCAACTTCATTTTGGTGGCATTTTGCATTATGGACTTCACGGTGTGCAAGTTGATTATACTAAAGCAAAATATTATTATGAATTGGCAGCTTCTCAGAATATGCGTGAAGCACAATACCTTTTAGGAGTGCTATATTTTAACGGACTAGGAGTGACAGAAGACAAAGAAAAGGCTATCTCTTTTTTTGAATCTGCTGCTGATAAATTAGATGATGCACAATATGTATTAGGATGGATTTATGCAAAAGGAGAAGGACGCCCACAAGATTATCAAAAAGGAAAGTATTATTTTGAGAAAGCAGCTACCCAAGGTCATGTTTCGGCGCAATATAATCTAGGATATTTACATTTAAATGGTTTAGGTTGTGAGAAAAACATACAACAAGGAAAATATTGGTTAGAACAAGCAGCTAATCAGGGGGATCAAGATGCAATTAACCTTTTAAGAGAATTAAATCGTCCTGTAACTTCCTCAACTTCTAAAAATGGATGTTATGTTGCAACCTGTGTATATGGCTCTTATGATTGTCCAGAAGTATGGACATTAAGAAGATATAGAGATAATACTTTAGCGCAAACATGGTACGGAAGAACCTTCATAAAAGTTTATTATGCGATAAGTCCAAAATTAGTAAAGGTATTTGGAAATAAAAATTGGTTTCAAAGATTTTGGAAAAAAAGATTAGATAGGAAAGTATCTAAACTACAAAGAAAAGGTGTAGAGGATACACCATATGAAGATCAGGATTGGAGAAAATAAAATGTATTTAGATGAATCACAATTAAAACAACTCGCTGAAATTGCCAATAGCGGTAATGTAGAAATTCAAAATCATTTAGCTAGTGTCTATTTACATGGTATGTTTGGTGTTCCTCAAAATTATGTAACTGCTAAATATTGGCTGGAGAAGGCTGCAAAGAATGGAGTTGCTGAAGCGCAATATCATTTGGGAGTATTATATGATAATGGTTGGGGTTGTTCCCAAGATTATAATATGGCACGATATTGGTATGAAAAATCTGCTGCTCAAAATGATTCTGCCGCTCAATATAATTTAGGTTATATGTATTATCATGGCCATGGCGTAGAAAAAAATTATTTAATTGCAGCATCATGGTATGAAAAAGCAGCAAATCAAGGACATGCTTCAGCCCAGTATAATTTGGCCATAATGCTTGTAAAGGGAGAAGGAGGTATGGATTTTGATAAGGCAAAAATGTGGTTTACAAAAGCAGCTAATCAGGGCCATAATGGTGCAAAAGAGGGATTGAAAAAACTTTCATCTATTACCAACACATCGTCTAATACTAAAAATGGCTGCTATGTAGCAACCTGCGTATATGGTTCTTACGACTGTCCTCAAGTATGGACATTAAGAAGATATAGAGATAATACCTTAGGACAAACATGGTATGGAAGAACTTTTATAAGAATGTATTATGCGATAAGTCCAAAATTAGTAAAGATATTTGGAAACAAGAATTGGTTTCAAAGATTTTGGAAAAAGAGATTAGATAGGAAAGTATCTAAACTACAAAGAAATGGTGTAGAAAATACACCATATGAAGATAAAGATTGGAGAAAATAGGAAATGATAAAATTATTCTTATCAAACAAAGAAGACTTTAAATATGAAGCCATTTATTATGTAAATGGTGATAATTATTTGCAAAGTAAAAATCTCATGTATTTTCATTATAATAATATATTTATTTATTATAATTTTAAAGAGGAATTGATTACTGCAGTTAATAACGGAATTAACCTTGATATAACTAAACCAGATTTTGAAACGAAGCGATATTTATCAGAAATACATTCGGAATTATTACGTTGGATAAAGGATTATTCTTATGAATGTTTAGTATTTGAAAATATAAATTTTTTAATAGAAAAAATCAAAAAAGATAATCAATTAAAGGAAATACATAATTTAAATTATATTGTTAGTAAAGAAGAAATATTTATAAAAATTGGAGTTGATAAATTGTAATGAAACACGAATTTTATCATAAAGGAAAAGAATTTTTGGATAGTGAAGAGTTTGACAAATCTTATCAAATTTTTTATTCTCATCTAGAAGATGTTCTATGTGCCTATGGATTATACATTTTATTATCCATAGGGTATATTAAAGATTCTAATATAGAGAAGATTTTCTTTTCACGTTTTAATGAAATAAAAGAATTAGCAGGAAAAGATGATGTTGAAGCAATATTTGTTTTAGGTGTTTGCTATGAAAGAGGCATAAAGGTTTCCTTAGATTTAAGGACAGCAGAAGAATTATATTTAAAAGCATATAAAATGGGACATCAAAGAGCAGGATTTAATCTTGCAACTCTTTATCAAAATTCAGAGCATATAAATGATGTGAAAAAGGCTTTGAAAATTTATCAAGATCTTTCCGAAACAAATAATCCTGAAGCAATGGTAAATGCTGGGTACATTCTCTTATTTTGCAAGGATCTCCAAAATAAAGATTTAGCAATTAAGTATTTCCAATCAGCAGCAAAATTAGGCGATCCACTTGCGGAATATTATTTAGGACTAATTTATATAAATAAGGAATTTGGATATGAAAATGTGGATTTGGCTTTAGAATACCTGAATAAATCAATGATAAAAGGAAATTTAAGTGCAAAAGAGCTTTTGGCAGATTATTACTTTAGTAATGAAATAGTGAAAACTAAATCCTTTGCCTTGTATAAAGAGTTGGCTGAGGAAAAATATGTTCAAGCTTATTATAGATTAGGCATGTGCTATGAGCTTGGAATAGGTGGAATGAAGAACTCAGAACTTGCAAATCAGTATTATAAATTAGCGTTAGAAAATGGCGACAAAAGAGCCATTATAAAATTAATAAATATAGAAGATTAAAAAGGAGGTGAGTATAATGCCAACATGCAGTTCGTGTGAATATTTTGGAATTAAAAATGGAGTGGAGTGGTGCTTTCATTATTTGAAAAATTGGAGCACTAATAGCAATCAAACTTCTTGCCAATTTTATAAAAGCAAGTGGTAATTTATAGAAAGTGTGGCTAATTCAATTGGCCACACTACATTGTTATTTGATAGGAGAAAAATATGAAAAATAAAGTATTTAAAATAATATTATCAATAAGTATTATGCTTATGGGAGTATGCTTGATAACAGCATGTACTCATAAGCACACATATTCAGAAATTTGGTCTAGTGATGCTATAGGACACTGGCATCAGGCAACTTGTGATCATAAGGATCAAAAAACGGAAAAAGAAAATCATAGTTTTGGAGCATGGACTACCAGTAAAGCCGCTACTGAAACTACAACAGGTATTGAATCAAGAAGCTGTTCTATCTGTAAATTTGAAGAAACAAGAACTATAGAGAAACAAGAAAATGCCCATACTTATTCAAAGGATTGGAGTTATGATTCTAATAATCACTGGCATAAATCTACTTGTACACATAAAGATTTAGTATCAAACAAAGATGCTCATACGTTTGATGCAAATAATATATGTACTACTTGTAAATATGAAAAAATTAATTGGATTTTAGAAGGAATAACTTCTAATACAGGAGATTATCTGTATTTAAGTTCTTATAGTATTCTTACACCTCAAATTTCTCCAAGCGATAAAGTGTGTGATGTAATACAATGGAAAATTCTTTCTGGAACTGCAAGTCTTGAGGTAAGTAATGATGGAAGTTGTAAAATTACTCCAACTAAAAATACAAAAGAAAATGAGAAGGTAGAGGTTGGTTGTACAGTATTATCTACAACAAAGAAAATCACTTTAACTGCTAAAACTGGAACAGTTCGAATGATTAATCTAGATACTGAAAATAATGGAACAATAAATGTATTAAGTACAGATGCGGCTGTATATATGACTGGTTCTAGCATTGTTTCTGAACAAACTACAAATATAAAAACATATTCTTTAACTTTATCTGTAAATTCTCGTAATAGTGCACTTGATATATTTATTACAAATGCTTCAATATTATCAATGGATAAGAATAGTGTTATAAAGTATTCAGGAAACCAAAAAATCAATTTGCATCTAAATAATGCTATTTTAAGTTCTAGTCTGAGTGAATATTCAGCAGTAGACTGTACAAGTCTAGAACTCTTTTCTAATGGATATTGTGAAATAAATGGCGCTGATTCTAAAGTCTCAACATCAATTGGAGGAAAGGCAATTCAATCCAATGATTTAGTTATCAATGCAGAAGGAACATTGAAAATTCAAGGTGGTAATGGCTTTAATGGAATAAATGCTACATCTACAGGCTCTGCTGGAGGAAACGGAACAGTAGGTGGAACAGCAATTCATTCTATTAATGTCACCTTTAAAAAGATACCATATGATACGACTTTATCTATTATTGCAGGAAATGGTGGTAATGGCGGTAACGGTGCTCAAGGAGCATCAAAGTCAGGCAAAGGAACTGCAGGTGCTGGTGGTGCTGGTGGTAATGGTGCTGATAGTGGCTATTGCATTCAAGGAAGTAGAATCTATTTTGAAATGAACACAATTCAATCTGCTATTTTATTTGTCAGCGGTAATGGTGGCAATGGAGGTAGAGGAGGAAATGGTGGAATAGGAGATCAAGCATTTTTAACTCAACCCGCCAATGGTGGAAACGGAGGTAGAGGAGGAAATGGTGGAACTTCAAAATCTCCATTTGATGATAAACAAGTAACTTTAATTGGTGGCAAGCTTACAGATTTTCAAAGAGTAATTATAAATGACCTTGGAATAGGTGGAGCTGGTGGCAATGGAGGCAATGGAGGTAATGTTGATAAAGATAACTTCAATCCAGCTACTGGCGGAACAGGTGGTAATGGAGGCAATGGTGGAGATATAGAGGAAGCTTATCTTTTAGGACCAGCTAACACAAAATTTTCACTATGTTATTTTTCAACTAAACTAAAAAAGGAAACAACTGACAAGGGAACTGGTGGCGCTGCTGGTGGTACTACAGGAAATCATCAAGGAAATTATAATTCTGGGAGCAAAGGCTATGATGGTTTTGATGGAGAAAGAAAATTAATTTATATAATTGATATATCTGGAGAAGATGATGAAGCACATGCAGTTGATTAAAGAAATAAAGAGGAGAGGTTACTATGAAAGAAAATGCAGTAGCAGTTAATGAATATGAGCGTGACAAGAAATTAAATCAAATTATTTCATCCATAGATAATCTTTCAAATAAAGTATCGGCTTTAACAGATAGTGTAATCAAATGTTTTAATATTGTAGGTATGCAATTAGGCATTATAAATCAATCTATTTTATCCTTACAAACTGCAACTGCAATCAATCTAGATAAAATATCTCAAATAGAAAATCAACAGGAAAAAAGATTGTGTGAATTAACATCATCCATTCAAAATATGAATGTAAAAACAAAAGTAATAATTGAAAGTAAATAATTTTATTTAGGAGGAAAAATTATGTCAAAAATGAAAGATACAAAAAAGTATATAAGAAGCATAAGAAAAATACTTTTAATTCTAATGATATTATTTCCTTTATTAGGACTTACATCATGTGGAACACAGCATACACATTCTTATGATTTTTCTAAATCTAATTCAACAAAGCATTGGAAAGAATGTAGTTGTGGTGAAAAAGCAGAAGAAGAAGAGCATAACTTTGGTGATTGGAAAACAACTATTGAAGCAACAGAAGAATCTACTGGAACACAGGAAAGAAAATGTAGTACTTGTGATTATGTAGAAGATAAAACAATAGCAAAGTTAACTCACACTCATGAGTATGGCCAATGGGAGGTTAGTTTAGAACCTACTAAAGATAAAATAGGTACTCTAAGTAGAGTATGTAGTAAAAATTCTACACATATAGAAAACCATCAACTTCCTGCATTAAATAAAATAAATTATACATTTAGCATTGCAAATGCAACTTGCTTAAAAGCTGGTAAGGAAACTTATACATATTCTATAGATAAACAAGAATTTACTTTTACTGTATCCCTTAATGCATTGGGTCATACATATTCTAATGAATGGGATAGTGATGAAGAAAATCATTGGCATAATGCTATATGTGAGCATACAACTGAAAAAAATGATTTTGAAGAACATAATTATGAAGACTATATATGTAAAACATGTAAATATGAGTATTACTCTAAAGGCTTAGAATTTGACCTAAATTCGGATGGTATAAGCTATTCTGTATCTAGCATTGGGACAGCAACAGATTTAGAAATCGTTATTCCTAGAAGTTATAATAATTTACCTGTAACATCTATTAAAGAAAAAGCCTTTGAAAATTGTACAAAAATTACTAATATAATTATTGGATCAAATATTGAAGCTATAGGTAGAAATGCGTTTTATAATTGTAGTAATTTATCAGTAATAAATTTGCCTGATAGTGTGATAAGGATTGAAGAATTGGCTTTTGCAGAATGTAGTAGTTTGCATAGTATTAAAATACCTGCTACAATAGAAACGATAGATTCCACTGCATTCCAAAATTGTGAAGTGATTACCAATGCTGTAATTCCAGAAATGGTAATTTCCTTGATTTCTAAAAGCAATCTTGAATCTGTTGAAATCATAAGTGGAGAAAACATAAAGGATTATGCCTTTAAAGATTGTTCTAAATTAACTAATGTAATTATATTTAAAGACATAATCAGTATGGGATATGGTTGCTTTTCTGGATGTAGCAGTCTAGAAAGCCTTACAATACCATTTGCTGGATCGGACAGAGATGGAAAAATCAGTGGTGAATTTAAATATATTTTTGGTCAAGCTCAATATGAAAATAGTTATGAGGTGGACTGTTATATACCTGAAACTTCAAGCCATATCAAGTATTATTTACCAAATAACTTACAAAAAGTCACATTGACTAATACGAATGCTTTATATGAACATGCATTTTCAAGCTGTTCAAAGATAACAGAAATCATATTACCAAATAATTTGCGATATATTTACAAGTCGGCATTTTACGGTTGTTCAGGTCTTAAAGGAATTGATATACCAGAAAGTGTTACATATATTGATGAATATGTGTTTTCTTATTGCCAAAATATAGAGTATTTATCTTTGACGGGACATCCTACGATTAAACCATTAGCTGCTTCGAGTTCTTATTGGAGAATTAAAAAAGCAATTGTTGCTGGAGAGTTTCTTGGAAATTTCGGCAGTTTAGGATCTGTTGAAGAAATAATTATAACAGATGGTGTTAGGATTCCTAATTATATGTTTCAAAATAATCAAAGATTAAAGAGTGTAATTTTACCAGATAGTCTAGAAACTATTGGACATAATGCATTTTCGGGATGTACAAACCTTGAAAGTATCATTATACCAGATAATGTTTTGGCCATATCTCAGAGTTGTTTTTCTGGTTGTACTTATTTTGAATCCGTTGTTTTGTCTGAAAATATTAAATATATATATGATAATGCATTTTCTTCTTGTGGAAGATTAAAAAATGTTTTTTATAAAGGAACTAAAGATGAGTGGGAAAAAATTAAAGTTTATGATGGAAATTCATGTTTGACCCTGTCAAGAATTTATTATTACTCCGAAACGCAACAAACTTCCCCAGGATACTACTGGCACTATGTTAATGGTATTCCAACCAAATGGTAATATATAAAAGAGCCATTATAAAATTAATAAATATAGAAGATTAAAAAGGAGGTGACTATAATGCCAACATGCAGTTCATGTGAATATTTTGGAGTTAAAAATGGAGTGGAGTGGTGCTTTCATTATTTGAAAAATTGGAGCACTAATAGCAATCAAACTTCTTGTAAATTTTATAAAAGCAAGTGGTAATTATCTAATGCGGTGCCAATATGATGCTTACTATCCTAAAAATGACTCTAACTATCATATTGGCTTGTCTTAGCATTTTATAAAAACTAGCGTTTGATACTCATATAAATTAATTATAAAATTTATCAAAATAGGAGGACTTGAATGGATTATAAAAATAAATATGTGATGCTACAGCATTCAACAATTTGCAGAAAAATCGGAAATAGATATTTTCTATTTAATCCTCACTTTGATTATTCAAAGAAAAAGATTCCAGAAATATCTTATAAAGCATTTATGATTACCCAACTTATTAAAACACCCATTTTAATAAGTGAGGTATTTTATCAAGCGAAAGAATTTATAGAAGAGGTTGAATTATACGCTTTTATTGAATATTTAGATAATAATGATTATGCAATGGTTTGGGAAAATAGTCATAAGTCATCCTTTATTAGTGACATTGTCAAAACTGAATGGGCAAATGAAAGAACATTTTATGGTTGTACATTTGAGTTAACACCTTATTGCAATTTTGATTGTGTACATTGTTACTTAGAAGATCATCATAATAATGAGGAGCTGCTTTCAACAGATGCAATTAAACAGATAATTACCAAATTATATGACAATGGACTTATGATGATTTTTTTTAGTGGTGGGGATCCATTTACTAGGAAAGATTTTAAAGAAATCTATGTATTCACAAGACGTAAAGGTATTTTAGTTGAAATTTTCACGAATGGTTCTTTGATCGATGAGGAGTGGCTTGAGATTTTTAAAGAATATCCACCAATTGAGGTAGATATATCTCTATATGGTTCGACAGAAGAATTATATTATCAAACTACGCGTAGAAGAAATATGTACAATTTGGTAATAGATAATATTAAAAAAATGAAAGAACTAGGAATAAATGTTTCTATAAAATCCCCAATCTTCTCATTATTGAAAAATGATATTGGAAATATGATGGAATTAGCAAATCAATTAGAAGTCCCTTTTAGATTTTCTTTTGCAATAACACCTACAATAGATAATAAATCCAAAGAGAGATATCAAATTCCTGCAGAAGAAGTGGCTGTCTTAACTAAAAAGTTTTCTGATCATTTCCAAACTTTAAAAGAATCATTAGAAGAGTATGAGAGAATTCCTAAATCTTTGACTAAAAGAAAATATTATTGCTCAACAGGAAGATGTAGTGCCTTTATTGATTACAAAGGTAATATTTGTCCTTGCATTGAAATGAGAGATAAAGGATTAAATATAGAAAAGTATGAATTTTCTTATTTGTGGGAGAAAATAAAATCCTTTAGTTTTGAGAAAATAAAAGATGATGAAGATTATAAATGTTCTAATTGTAACTTGGTTACATTATGTACGAGTTGTCCTGCAATAAGAGAAAGAGTCAATGGCTCTCCTTTAATCATCAATCCAGAAGATTGTAGTTTGGCAGAAGAATTATATAAAATTATAAAGGGGTGAAAAAATGGATGAAAAAAGTGAAGCTTTAGAATCAATGGTTCTTAATGAATTTGTTATGGATTCAAATAATTTAAGTGGATTCAAATTTGATCGTAGTTGTTCCTATAGCAAGGAAGGCGATTGCAGCAATTGCTGTGAAATGGAACTAGTCTTACAGCCTTAGCTATAAGAAAGTATCAAATTAGAAATATCTTACTTTTGCTCTTAATGTTTTTGTAGACCCAGACAGGGGATCCCTGAGCTGGCCGAATCCTAAGGATATCCTTAGGGAGGGGCTTTGAAAACCTAATTATCTTAAATTAGGATTCAGAGCCCCTTTTATATTTAATGATTTTTTCTTTTGGAGTTGAGGCACGATGATTAGTACAAAGAATTAAAACTATAGTTTGAATAAAAAAGTGCCCAAAGTACTTGTAAAAAATAAAGTTTTAGTTTATAATATAGATGTTAACGATTATGGATCTCAAACGAAAAAGGTAGGCTGCGGACCTACCTTTTTGCTTAAAGGGAACTATTAACGATTTTTAGCATAATGCCTATGCTATATGGTCTCCCAATGCTGGTCCTATTTATGTTTAGTAAATAGGATACTTATAATTGCTAGTAGTAAGACTAAAAGCACTATAAGTAGGACTAGATATTCCATCTAGCAGCCTCCACGACACGTTTTTAGTTTCCTTTAAAGCGTGTGCTTTGTTCATAGTATCCTCCTTAAGCGGACCTTAGTCCCAAGCCTATAATAGCACATATTTTTATGCTTTGCAAATGGGGTAGATAGCCCCATTTTTTCATTTTTCCTAACGTCTTTCCAAAGCCTTAAATCACTTAACTTTAGATGGTGCAAAACCCTTATTTTTTGAGAAAAATTTTTAAAAAAGCAGAGATTTTTAGAAAATAAAAAAATTTCATTTTATTTAGTAAAAAGGAAAGATAGATATAAAATAGGCATAAACAGAATAATTTGCTCCTGATGAACTCACTTCATTAAGATCATTTTTTTTGCCTATATTTCATATATTTCACATAAACTTAATTGGTGATTGTATGAAAATTGGAATCATTGATAGTGGTAAAGGTGGTCTTGCTGTTGCAAAGCAAATTAAAAGTGAAAAAGACCAATTGATTATTCTTTTAGATCAAGGTTTTTTTCCTTATGGGAATAAATCTAAGGAAGTTCTTTTGAAAAGAGCTTACTATCTTTCTAAATGCCTAATAGAACAAGGTGTTGAATTAATTATCTTGGCATGTAACACTCTTTCTATTTTGGCTTATTCATTTTTAAAATACAATTTAAAAATTCCGGTAATTGGTGTTTTTGATTATTTTATTCCTTATTTGACACCGAATCATACGTTGATAGGATCTAAAACAACTATTGCTTATGCAAAAGAGAAATATCAAGTTCAAGTAATTGATGGAACAGATTTTATTGAAGCAATTGAAAAGAAGAAGGATATCAGTATTTATTTAGAAGAACTTAAAGGTTTAAAAACAGAACTTTTATTATTAGGCTGTACCCACTTTCTTGCTATTCCATCAGATGCTTATCCCTTGCCAACGTTAAATCAAATTCCTATGCTATTAGAAGATATAAAAAAAGCTAGAGAAATTGAACCATTGAGTTGATTTTATAACAAGAAAAATGTAGAACTATAAATATAATGAAAAATTTTGATAAATATATTGATTTATTTTTTATAAGATGTTATAATGAATTCGTAGATCCAGTCGGGATTCCCTGAACTGGCCGAATCCTAAGGATATCCTTAGGGCTTTTTTTATGGGAGGTAATAAAAAAATGAATCAAGATTTTAAATCAAATGTCGAATATCTAGAACATTATAATATTCAATTTAAAAGAACTTCTAATGTGATAAACTTTTTAAATACCAACGACATTAATCGTATAAAAAGATATTTTCCCTATTCTAAAAATGATTGGTCAAACATCAATTTTGAACGTATAATTAAAAAAATACAATTTGATAGTTTTTTAAGAAATCAGTTGTTTAATATAGTTTCCTCTATAGAAATAACTTTTAAATCTATTTTAACAAAATCCATTTTTATGCTTTACAATAATAAATATCCTTATAATGAGAATAGTTTCTTTTTAGATTTAAAGTATAAAAATGAATTTAAAAAGAAAATTGAGAATATAAAACAAACTTTTCGAAAAGCGCCAAATGATGTTTTCTTGCAAAAATATTTTGTGAAAAGCAGTAGAGTAAGATTGCCAATTTCTGCTATTATTCAGAAACTTACTTTTGGTGAAACTATCTATTTCTTTCGGACATTTTCACTTGACATTGAAAGAATAGTGATAAAAGAATTTAATCATACTAGTATTTCAACTTTTTTATCAAATATGATATGTGTTAAAAACATTAGAAATGCTTGTTGTCATTTAGACATTTTAAATAATAAGAAATACTCTACCAAACCTAATTTAAATTATAATCAAAAAAAGAAAATTGGTTTTTCTTTACTAAATCAGGATTTACTATTTCTCCAACTATACAATTTGAAATTATTATGTTTAAATAAAAAAGTATGGAACGAGTCTTTGAAAGTGCTTATCAATCAGATTACCAAAAATACGAAAGAGAAAGTTCTTAAACCATTACAACAATTTGGATTCCCTAAGAATTGGATAGAATTATTAAGATAAAATCATATTTTATATAAGTTGGCATATATTAATAATGTAGTCCAGAAATGATGTTTTCTGGCCGAACCTAAAGATATCTTTAGGGTAGAGGAGCTTTGGGAACCTAATTATCTTAAATTAGGATTCACAGAGCCCTTTTCTATTAGCAGTAATTTAATAAGTTTAGCTATACCTTCAGAGTTTTATCCTTTGCCAACGTTAAATCAAATTCCTATGCTATTAGAAGACATAAAAAAAGCTAGAGAAATCTCTAGCTCTTAAGGTCTTGTATCTATCTGCATAAAAACAGGAATAATAATTGGTTTTCTATCTGTTTTAGCATAAATCAAATGATTTAAAAATTCTGTTAAGCTATATTTTAAGGTATTGAAGTTCAATACCTTCATTTTTTTCATTTCAGCGTTTAAAAATTTTGTTGCTTCTAGGACAATGGATTTAGTTAGTGCCTCACTATCCTTCATGTAGATAAATCCTCTAGATACAACCTGAGGTTCAATTGGAATTTCCTTTTTAAATACATCTACTGTAATGACTAAAGAAAACATTCCATCTTCAGATAGATACTTTCTTTCTCTAATGATGTTAGAAGAAATATCACCAATTCCAGTACCATCAATGTAAACCTCTCCAGAAGGAACCTTGCCAGCAAGACGTGCACCATCTTCACTGAAGGCTACAACATCACCATTTTCTAAGACAAAGATGTTTTCAGGATTTACACCACATTCAATTGCAGTATTACCATGTACCTTTTGCATTCTATATTCTCCATGGATAGGTAAGAAGTATTTAGGCTTTATTAAAGAAAGCATAAGCTTTTGTTCACCCATAGAAGCATGCCCTGAGGTATGTGTATCTGCTAAAGGAGAATGCGTAATAACATTTGCACCATTTTTGAATAATAGGTTAATTGTTTTATTTACACCCTCTTGATTGCCAGGGATTGGACTAGAAGAGAAGATGATGGTATCTCCGGGAATCAGTTTAATCGTTTTATGAGTTCCGCTTGCTACTCTAGATAAGGCAGCTAAAGGCTCTCCTTGAGATCCAGTACATAAGAAGCATAATTCATGAGGTTTATATTTATGGATTTCAGAAGCTTCAATGATTGTTCCTTTAGGCGGTTTGATATAACCAATTTGCTGTCCAATTTCAATAGCCTTTTCCATTGAACGACCAAATACAGCAATATGCCTTTTAGATTCCACGCAGGCTTCAATAATCTGTTCAATTCTAAACATATTGGAAGCGAAGGTTGCAACAATGATTCTGTCTTCCACCTTGGAGAATAAATCTTTAATAGAAGCACCTATTTTTCTTTCAGATTCTGTAAATCCCTCTCTTAGAGAGTTAGTAGAATCAGCTAGTAAGCATAGGACACCCTTTTGACCTAAGGAAGCAAGCTTTTCATATTCAGCTGCAGGTCCTACAGGAGTAAAGTCGATTTTAAAATCACCTGTATGCATAATTACACCAAGATTGGTTGTAAACACAATAGCATACGCATCTGGAATAGAATGGTTTAAACGAATAAAAGAAACCTCTACACCTCTAAATTTATATGTAAAATGGGCTTTAAATTCTACAATTTGGACCTTGGATAAAAGGTCAGGATATTCACTTAATTTACTTTCAATTAAATCAACTGCAACTCCAGCAGCAAAAATCTTAGGAATTGTAACCTTCTTTAATAAAAATGGAATTCCTCCAATATGATCCTCATGACCATGGGTAATAAAAAGACCCACAATTCTTTGTTGATTTTGTTCTAAGTATGTATAATCAGGGATGACATAGTCTACACCTAATAGGTGTTCATCAGGAAATAGAATTCCTGAATCTATGATGAAAATTTGGTTCAAATATTCAATACAGTACATATTTTTTCCAACTTCACCAAGTCCGCCCAAGGCAAAAATCCCCAGTTCATTTTTGGCAATAATCTTATCCATAAATTTCCTCCATCGTAATTGATTTATTTTATTTTACACTATATTTTATAAAATGAAAAGAAAAAGTGTTAAAAAGTTTTAAGAAAATGCTTTTATATGAATAGATTTTATAGTTATAGTATGGTATAATTTGTTGTGTTTTATGAAAAGGAAGTGTTTTAGTTTATGAAAGCAAGTAAAATGTTAATCGCAACACTAAAGGAAGCACCACAGGAAGCTAAGATTGATTCCCATATCTTATTACTTCGTGCAGGTATGATTAAGGCTCAGGTAGCAGGAGTTTATCAGTTCTTACCTTTAGGCTTACGTGTTTTACATAAAATAGAAAATATAATAAGAGAAGAAATGGATGCCTCCGGAGCTGTAGAGATTTTGTGCTCTGCCTTACAGCCAAAGGAGTTATGGGAAGAATCTGGACGCTGGAGTAAGTATGGTCCAGAGTTGATGCGTCTAACAGATCGTCATGAACGTGAATTCTGTTTAGGACCTACTCATGAAGAGGTCTTCACAACTTTAGTTCGTGATTTAGTAAAATCTAGTAAGAATTTACCTTTAAATATCTATCAGATTCAAACAAAGTATAGAGATGAAAGACGTCCTCGCTTTGGATTGATGCGTGGTAGAGAATTCTTAATGAAGGATGCTTATACCTTTGATAAGGATGAAGAAGGATTAAATGTATCCTATCAGAATATGTATGATACTTATTCTAGAATCTTTACTCGTTTAGGACTTCATTATCAGGTTGTTTTAGCAGATACAGGAAATATTGGTGGCAATGGATCTCATCAGTTTATGGCCTTATCTGATATCGGAGAATCTGAAATTGTTTATTGTGATGCTTGTGGCTATGCAGCAGATGTAGAAAAAGCTACAGCCAAGCTTGTTCCAACTCAAAAAGAAAAGGAATTACCTTTAGAAAAAGTACATACTCCAAACCAAAGAACAATAGAAGAGATATCAAGCTTTTTAGGAGTAGATTCTAAGAAGACAGCTAAGACTTTAATCTATCATGATTATGTAAATGAAAAACTAGTTTCTGTAGTAGTAAGAGGAGACCGTGAGGTCAATGAAATTAAATTAGTTAATGCTCTAAATTCTAATGAAAACTATTTAGAGCTTGCTAGTGATGCTGAAATTGAATCTTTAAAAAGTGTTCATGGGTTTGTTGGACCAAAGGATTTAGGTTGTGAAGTCTATGTAGATGAAGAGGTTACAGAATTATCTAATTTTGTCATTGGTGCAAATGAGAAAGACTACCATTATAAGAATGTAAATTATGGTAGAGATTTTACAGGTAAGGTTTGTGATTTGAGAAAGAATGTTCAAGGTGACTTATGTCCAGTATGTGGAAAGCCTATGGGCCAAGAGCGAGGCATAGAGGTCGGACAAATCTTCAAGCTTCAAACCAAGTATAGCGAGCCTATGAACTGTGTATATGTGAATGAAGAAGGAAAAAATGTTCCTATGGTTATGGGCTGTTATGGAATTGGTGTTTCTAGAACCTTACAGTCTATAGTAGAACAATACCATGATGAATTTGGTATCAAATGGCCTTTAAATGTAGCTCCATATCATGCTGTCATTGTTCCAATTAATTTTAATGATGCCGATCAACAGGCATTAAGCTTAAAGGCATATGAAGCATTATGTGGTAAGTCAGAGGTTATTTTAGATGACAGAAACGCTAAGCCAGGCTTTAAATTTAAGGATTGGGAGCTTATGGGTATCCCTTATATGATTATCTGTGGTAAAAGAAGCAATGAGGGTATTGTTGAATTTAAAAACAGAGAAACTTTAGAAAAACAAGAGCTTCCATTAGAAGAAGCTATAGAGATTATTCTCAAAGCAGTTCGAGAAATTTAATCCATTTAGTCCTAGGAGAAATCTTAGGACTTTTTACATTTTCTTTCCATTTTCAGGTATTTATTTCTAAGATAAGGAAAGCATAAGAATATAATGCTAGAATATAAGAAAGTCTTAGGAAATGGAGTTTGAGATTATGAAAACTAGATTACATGAAATTATAACCAAGCGTGGATTAGAAAGAAGAAAAATTGCTGAAGATTTACAAATAGAAAGAAGAACGTTAGATAATTATATACATGAAAATACTCTAATGAATAGTGATATTATAAAAAAGATGGCAGAATATTTGAATGTTTCAACAGATTATCTATTAGGAGTAGATGAATTAAGCAATGAATTTTTAAATGAAAAAATAGACACAATTTGTAATGAATTAAAAGAACTTGTATACCATTTAAATAAAAGATCATAAATTTAGTTGGAATAAAATAAAACTATGTAAGGACTTATCTTAAAAGGTAGGTCTTTTGTTTTGAAAGAATATGGATTTTATGATATAATTGATTATGACAAAGAAAAAAACTTAACTAATAAATAATCATGTTCTTTAGTTTTTGTTGATAGTCGTGTATAATGGAAGTGGTGAGAAGTATGGAAAATAAAAATATAAGCCAATTAGAAGAATTGGAACAAGAAAGAAAAAGCGTAAATAAAAAAAGTAAAATAGGATATGCTATAGCTATTGGATTGATTGTTGTAGGGATAGCTTGCTTCTTTTGGATTCCCTTTTTAATGTTTATTTTTATGCCAATAGCTATTGTGCTCGTTATTGTCACATCTTCTAAAGTAAATAAGTTTAGAAAAAAGTTTAAGGAGCTTGTGGTTAAAAAACTTATTAAAGAAGAACTAGGAGTAGATGCAGTTTATAAAATGAATGGTGGTATATCTATTTCTGAGATTAATTCTTTGAAGGTTGCAAGATCTCCAGATCGATATCGTACAGAGGACTATATTTCCTGTACCTATAATGGGGTTCCTTATGAGATGTGTGATTGTGTATTAGAAGAAGAATATCAAACTACAGATTCTAATGGACATACACAAACCTCTTATCAAACCTATTTTAAGGGTAGGGTAATTAAAATTGATTTTCAAAGAAATTTAAAAATAGAATTAAAGGTAGTCAATCATCCTACTCGAGGCTTTCAATATAAGCCTTTAGTTCCTTTTGAAACAGAGGTAATCGAATTTAATAAAACCTTTAAATGCTATGCCAACTCTAAAGAAGATGCATTTTATATCTTAACTCCTATTATGATACAGAAAATGCAAGAACTAGAACGCATGTATAAGGGTGGTATCTATTATGTGTTTACAAAAGGAAATCTCTATATTTTAATTAATAATAGTGGAGATTCCTTAGAGGTAAGTGTTTCTAAGCCTTTAGATGAGAAACAAATGAACAAAATTAAATCAGATATATTAATTGGGGCTTCAATTATCAATGAATTCCGTATGGATTCAGACAAATATAATGTTGATCGTTAAAAGGATGAAAAAATCATCCTTTTTTTATTTTTCTTAAAAAAATGTGTCATTTTTGGTAATTATTTATATGAGGTGAAAAAATGATATGTTTTAATTGTAAGAAAAAATTTTATGTTAAACGGAATTTCTTAAGCTTATTTGAAACAAAAAAGTATTATATTTGTAATACTTGTAGATCTTCTTATCCAATCAATTTTGGATATGAAGAGATACCTTTAGAAAACTATGGGCTTTCTATCGTTTCCATTTTCAAGAATACCTACAAATTAAATTTGGATGCATACCAAAAGGAGATATCTAAAATTGTAGAATATTTTATGAGACGATATCAAGATTATTTTTTAGTATATTTGGATTCTTTTAAAGAAAGTGACATTCAAATTGAATGCTTAAGTTTTCTTGCAGATACGCAAAAAAAATCGATTTTATTGGTATGCTGTGAACTGAAAAAATAGTCGTTTTTTTTGGTACTCTTTTTATTGAAAAATATACTTCAAAAGATGTATGATTATAGTAAACTTAAGGGAGGTAAGGAATTATGCTAGTAGGCAAGGTTAAGTGGTTTAATAATGAAAAGGGCTATGGCTTTATTATTAAGGAAAACTATGATGACATTTTTGTTCATTATAGTAGCATCCTAGATGATGGCTTTAAAACTTTGAATGAAGGCCAATTGGTTGAGTTTGACCTAGTTGTTGGTGAAAAAGGGTTACAAGCTCAAAATGTGTATAAGTTATAATCTATTGAAAACGCTTTTAACTTATGCTATAATATAAGTAGGAAAAGGAGTGATATTTTATGAAGGTAGAAATTGTTGGAAAGAATGGGTTTACACCATCGGATGCAAATAAGGAGTATGCGTTAAAAAAACTTACGAAGCTAGAAGCACTTTTGCCAGACCATGAGAATCTAGCAGCACGTGTGGTTTGCAAGGTGTATAAAGCATTCCATAAGGTTGAAATAACAATTCCAGCCAAAAATATCATACTTCGTGCAGAAGTAGAAGAAGTGGATATCTATGCCGCTATTGATGGAGCTATTGATAAGCTCGTAAGACAGGTAAGACACTACAATGATCGTATGAAGGACAAATTAGGTAAAAAAGGAATACGTAATGTGGATGTTCAGCCTGAGGAAGAAAGAATTGTTCGTGATAAGAATGTTGACTTAGAGCCTATGACTCGTGAAGAAGCCATTGATCAGATGGAGCTTTTAGGACATGATTTCTTTATTTACTTAGATAAGGAAACACGTAAGACCAACGTAATTTATCTACGTAATGATGGCAACTATGCTGTGATTGAAACTACAGCAAAATAGATTGTTCTAATTCTTATTAAAAATTTTGCAATACTTTAAATATGAGGCTCAGGTTTTCTTGAGCCTCTTTCCTTTTAAAAAATGAAGAAAAAAGGATTGTAATGTTGGTTAAAACTTGAAAAAAGTTTATGTTTATAGTATTATAGAATGTGTTATTTTGTTAGGAAGGAAGAGTACTATACTCTTGAGTGAACGATAATGGGATTAAAAAAATTATTTGATTCAGGTCATAAGGAAATGAAACGCTGTGCGAAAATCGCACTAAAGGTAGAAGCATTAGAGCCTACTATCTCAAAATTAACTGATGACGAATTAAAAAATAAAACAGTTGAATTGAAGGAAAAATTAAAAAACGGGAAGACTCTAGATGATATTTTAGTAGAGGCTTATGCAGTGGCTAGAGAAGCTGCTTTTCGTGTGACAGGAATGAAAGCATTCCATGTTCAGTTGATTGGTGCAATTGCCATTCATGGTGGAAATATTGCAGAAATGAAAACAGGTGAAGGTAAAACCTTAACTGCTGTTATGCCTGCTTATTTAAATGCACTTAGTGGACAAGGAGTTCATATTGTTACAGTCAATGAGTATTTGGCAAGACGTGAGACAGAAGGAGAAATTGGTGATATTTATCGTTTCTTAGGCTTGAGCGTTGGACTTAATGTACGTGAGCTTTCTTCAGAAGAAAAAAGAGAAGCATATTCTTGTGATATTTTATATTCTACAAATAGTGAGTTAGGCTTTGACTATTTAAGAGATAATATGGTTCGTAATGAAAATCAAATCACTCAAGTAAAAGGATTGAATTATGCCATCATCGATGAGGTTGACTCTATCTTAGTTGATGAGGCAAGAACGCCATTGATTATTTCAGGAGCTCCTAAAAATAACTCTTCTTTATATTTGCGTGCAGATACTTTTGCGAAGCGTTTAACAGAAGAGGATTATGAAATTGATATTGAGTCTCGTCATGTTCAATTAACACCATCAGGTATGGCTAAAGCTGAACAGGTATTTAATGTAAGTAACATTTATGACTTACAATATGTTGAACTTGTTCATGCCATCAACAATGCGATGAAGGCAAACTATATCTTTGCTAATGGAAAAGAATATGTCGTTCAAGATGGAGAGGTCCTAATCGTTGATTCCTTTACAGGCCGTATTTTAAAAGGAAGACAATATTCTGAGGGTTTGCATCAAGCAATTGAAGCTAAGGAAAATGTTGAAATTAAAAAGGAAACACAGACTGTTGCTACAATCACTTATCAAAATTTCTTTAGAATGTATAAGAAGCTATCTGGTATGACAGGTACTGCTAAGACAGAGGAAGAGGAATTTAGAAATATCTATAATATGTATGTTGTAGAGGTTCCTACGAATTTACCTGTAATAAGAAAGGATATGCCTGATTTAATCTTTGCTACACAAAAAGCAAAATTTAATGCTTTAGTCGCAGAGGTAAAAAGATTATATGAAATTGGACAACCAGTATTGGTTGGTACTGCCAACGTTGAAACATCAGAGTTAGTTTCTGGAATGTTAAAAAGAATGGGCATTCCCCATGAAATCTTGAATGCCAAGAATCATGAGCGTGAAGCCGAAATTGTTGCCAAGGCTGGTCAGTTAAAGAGTGTAACTATTTCTACAAATATGGCTGGTCGTGGTACCGATATTAAGCTTGGCGAAGGAGTTAAAGAGCTTGGCGGTTTAGTTGTACTAGGTACAGAACGCCATGAATCTCGTCGTATTGATAACCAGTTGAGAGGTCGTTCTGGTCGTCAGGGAGATCCTGGATTCTCTCAATTCTACATTTCTGCTGAAGATGATTTGATGCAACGCTTTGGTGGAGACACCTTCAAGAATAGACTTGCAATGATTATTAATTTGATGAATAAGGATGGAAATCCAGATGATCCTATTACCTTTAAAATGGTGTCTAGAGCGGTGACCTCAGCCCAAACCAGAGTTGAAGGAAATAACTTTGACTCTCGTAAGAATGTTTTAAAGTATGATGATGTTATTCGTCGTCAAAGAGAAATCTTCTATGAACAAAGAATGCAGGTTGTAAAGGTTCAAAACCTAGAAGAACTTGTAAAGAATATGCTTAGAAGAGCAGTAGAAAATGTAAGCTATTCTCATATGCGCCAAATCACATCCAAGAAATTTGAGATTGATGATGATGCGATTGCTCAAAGCTTTAATGGACCTCTTTTGCCACCAAACTCTATTGATGTCAATGTTTTAAAGACATTAGATGATGAGCAAATTGTGGATTATATATGTGATAGAGCTTATAGCTATATGGAAGCAAATAAGAATATCGCTAAGGAAGCAAGAGAAAAATATCATTTGGATTTACCTGAAAATCTATTTGAAATTTATTTGAAGGATGTTTCTTTAAGAGTTTTAGATCAATATTGGATGAAGCATATTGATGATATGCAAGGGTTACGTCAAGGCGTTGTATTACAATCCTATGCCCAAACCAACCCTCTTGAAATCTATCAACAAGAAGGCTATGCTCGTTTCCAAAAGCTAAATGAAAATATCAATTTAGAAATTTTAAAATATATCACTCATACTAAGATTCAAATTCAATTACCTAAAGAGGAAGAAGACCCTATGAAGGGACTAACTACCAATGAGGTAAAGGATGAATCAGTTAAGAAAAAGCCTGATCAAAAGAAGGTGCATGTTGGTCCAAATGATCCATGTCCTTGTGGGTCAGGAAAAAAATATAAATTCTGTCATGGTTTAAGATAACCTATTAAAGATGCTTTATAACATTTATTTGTTTATAAGCATCTTTTCTTTTTGAACTGATTTTAAAGATGAAGTTGTCGAGAAAACACAGAATATGTTTGAATTCTATAATTTATATAGGAAATTGTAAATCCTTGTTATTTTCAAATTCATTTTTTCACAAAAACTTAAGTTTTATGATAAGGCTTTCATTGACAAATTATGGAAATCAATTTATAATAGGAATATGAACATTTCATTTGTTAAATATGGAAAAAGAAAGAGGTATTATAAAAATGAAAAAGTTTGATGTTTTAAGTAAAATTTCTGAAGTTGGAGTAGTAGCTGTTGTTAGAGCAGAAAGCACTGAACAGGGCTTAAAAATCTCTGAAGCATGCATTAAGGGTGGAGTAAATGCTATCGAAGTTACTTACACAGTACCTGGAGCTGGCGACATTATTGCAAACCTTTCTAAGGCTTATGCAAAGGATCCTAATGTTCTAATTGGTGCAGGTACAGTTTTAGATAGTGAAACTGCAAGAGCGGCTATCTTAAATGGTGCTAAGTTCATTGTTTCTCCTTGCTTTGATGAAGAAGTTGCAAAACTTTGCAATAGATATCAAGTACCTTATGTTCCAGGAACTCAAACAGTTAGAGAAGTTAAGATGGCTTTAGATGCTGGTTGTGATGTAATTAAATTATTCCCTGGTGATATTTTAGGACCTAGATTTGTTAAGGATGTTAAAGGACCACTTCCTTATGCTAACTTAATGCCTTCTGGTGGTGTTGATGTTGACAATATCGCAGACTGGATTAAGGCTGGTGTAGTTGCTGTATCTGCTGGTTCATCTATGACAGCAGGTGCTAAGAAAGGCGACTTTGACGCTGTAACTAAAATGGCAGCTCGTTTTGTTGAAGAAGTTAAAAAAGCAAGAGCAGCTAAGTAATCCAACTTGAGGATTTCATATATGGAAAAAATATTAACGTTTGGAGAAATCATGCTAAGGCTTTCTACGCCAGATTATTCCACGATTAATCAAACGCATTCCTTTATGGTAAATTATGGAGGAGGAGAAGCTAATGTTGCTGTAGCGTTGTCTCATATGGGACACAATACAGCATTCATTTCTAAACTTCCACCAAATCAGCTTGGAGATGGTGCGATTACTCACCTACTTTCTCATGGAGTAAATACAAAATATGTTGTTCGTGGTTCATCTACGATTGGTATTTATTTCTTAGAAACAGGCTTTGGTGGACGACCTTCTAAGGTCATCTATAACCGTAAGCACTCCGCAATTACTCGTATACAGGAAGAAGAATTTAATTGGGAAGAAATCTTTAAGGATGCAACATGGTTTCATTTAAGTGGTATTACACTTGCTTTAGGTGAAAGAGTTAGAAAGGTTGCTTTAAGAGCTTGTAAGGAAGCTAAAAAATATGGAGTTCATGTAAGCTTTGATTTTAACTATCGTTCTAAGCTTTGGACTGTAGAAGAGGCAAGACCAGTTTATAAGGAATTTATGAATTATGTAGACATTGTATTTGCAAGTTTCTATGATGCAAATACAATTTTAGAAATACCACTAGATGATGACTTTACTGGCACAACATTATCAGAAAAGAGAAGAAATGTTTTCCCTAAGATGATAAGAAAGTACAAACTGAAATATATTTTTGGTACAGATCGTGTTGTATATTCTGCAACAGAGAATTCTTTAGCTGGATATTATTTTAAATTAGATGGAGAAAAATTAAGTTGGGAATTAACTGAACCAATTCGCTTTAATATCTATGATCGTATTGGTGGAGGAGATGCATTTGCATCTGGTGTTATTCATGGCTTGCTTAAAAATTTTAAAGACCCTGCTTATGCTGTAAGGTATGGCTTAAATGCTTCTGTATTAAAGCATACGATTTATGGTGATGCCTTGGTACTATCCTGTGAGGATATAGAAACATTTATGGCAGCTAATGGCAGTGCAGAGGTCGTAAGGTAGGTATAATATGATAGTAGCAAAATTAAGAGATATCAAACGCTATAAGGGTATCAGTAAAAATATTGATACAGCTATAGATTTTGTTTTAAACAATGATTTAATGGCTCTTCCAAAGGGAAAGACTGAAATTGATGGTAAGAACGTTTATGTCAATCGTGATACCTATGTTGCAAGACCTTTAGAGGAATGCTATTTTGAAAATCATGAGCACTATTTGGATTTACAAATTGTGCTAAAGGGGAAAGAATTATTCGGATATACGGATATTACAAACCCAACATTAAAGGTAACTACACCTTATAATACAGATAAGGATGTTACAAAATATAGTGCTTCAGATGCAGTTTATTTCACACTTGAGGAAAGCTTTGCGTTAGTGTTTAAAGAAGATATACATCTTGCAAAAGCCAAGGTTGATGAAGAAATTGTTGAAAAAGCAGTAATAAAAATTAAAGTAGATTAAGAAAAAGGAGAAAAAAGTTTTATGGCAAAAGTAGTAACAATGGGCGAAATTATGTTGAGATTATCTCCAGCAGGAAATACTCGTTTCGTTCAAGCAGATTCATTTGATGTAATTTATGGTGGAGGAGAGGCAAACGTTGCAGTATCTTGTGCAAACTATGGACATGATGCATATTTCGTTTCTAAGCTTCCTGAACATGAGATTGGACAAGCTGCAGTAAATGCATTAAGAAGATATGGTGTAAATACTAAGTTCATCGCTCGTGGTGGTGATCGTGTAGGTATTTACTATGCAGAAACAGGAGCTTCTATGCGTCCTTCTAAGGTTATTTATGACCGTGCAAATTCAAGTATAGCTGAGGCTAAACCAGAGGATTTCGATTTTGATGCAATTATGGAAGGTGCAGATTGGTTCCACTGGTCTGGAATTACTCCAGCAATTTCTAATAAGGCAGCAGAGTTGACTCGTCTTGCTTGTGAGGCTGCAAAGCGTCATGGTGTAACAGTTTCTGTTGATTTAAACTTCCGTAAGAAGCTATGGACTTCTAAGAAGGCAATTTCTATTATGAAGCCTTTAATGCAATATGTTGATGTATGTATCGGTAATGAAGAGGATGCAGAATTATGCTTAGGCTTCAAACCAGATGCAAACGTTGAAGCTGGTGAAACAGGTGCAGAAGGATATCATAAGATTTTTGAACAAATGGCAAAAGAATTTGGTTTCAAATATGTTATCTCTACACTTCGTGAATCTTTCTCAGCTACACATAATGGTTGGAAGGCATTAATCTATAACGGAAAAGAATTCTATGAATCTAAACGTTATGATATCAATCCTATCATCGACCGTATCGGTGGTGGAGATTCCTTCTCTGGTGGTATTATCCATGGTTTATTAACTAAGGAAACTCAAGGAGAAGCATTAGAGTTCGCTGTTGCAGCATCTGCATTAAAGCATACGATTAATGGAGACTTCAACTTAGTATCTGCTTCTGAGGTTGAATCCTTAGCAGGCGGTAATGCTAACGGACGTGTACAACGTTAATAAATAAATTACGAATAAAGGTGCTACCGAGTAGCACCCTTATCGTGTATTAGGAGGCTACAATGAAAATAGGTGTTCGTGTCCATGATTTTGGAAAAAGTGATCCTACAACTCTAGCTAAACACGCGAAAGAGGTTGGCTTTGATGGTGTGCAGCTTGTTTTAAATAAGGCAGTTGAAGGAGAAACTGGACTTCCAGGAACCTTGAGTAAAGAAAAGGCAAGAGCTATCCATCAAGCCTTTGCAAATGAAGGTATAGAAATCTTTATGATGGGAGCGTACTTTAATCCTGTTCATTCTAATAAAGATTTAGTTAAAACCAATATAGCTAAATTTAAAGAGCATTTAAAATATTTAAATGATTTTGAAGGCCATTTTGTTGGTTCTGAGACAGGGTCCTTTAATGATGATAAGTGGACATACAATCCTTTAAATCGAACAGAAGAGGCTTATCAAGAGGTAAAAAGAATATTTGCTGATTTGGCTGGGTATGCTAAAGAAGTAAATGGAAATATTGCCTTAGAGGGTGCTTACGGTCATTGTATGTTTGAACCTAAGGCTTTGAAGCGTTTAGTCGATGAAATTGACAATGGACATGTATTTTATACAGTAGATATTTATAATTATTTAGCAATTTCTAATTATGAATCATATAAGGAAATATTTGAAGAATGTCTAGAATTATTTAAGGGAAAGATTGTTATCTTCCACTTAAAGGATTTTATCGTAGTAGATGGTGCTTTAAAGCAATGTGCAATAGGGAAAGGTTTAATTGACTATTCCTATTTGCTAAAAAGAATTAAAGAAACAAATCCAAATGCTTATCTCATCTTTGAAGGCTCAAAGCCTGAGGATATGCAGGAAAGCTTTGATTTTGTTAAAAATATTTTAAAAGGAGAATAGTATGAAATTACAAGTTAGATATGCAAATCATCCAGAGGATTCTAAGCATTATACAACTGAAGATTTAAGACGTCATTATTTAATGGAGAAGGTTTTTGAAGCAGATGATATTTTACTTGTTTATTCTCATCAGGATCGTATAATTTCTGGTGGTGTAATGCCTGTAACAAAAGCTTTACCTCTTGAAACCTCAGATGAATTAAGAGCTGCATACTTCTTAGAACGTCGTGAATTAGGTATCATCAATATTGGTGGAGCTGGTAAGGTAACACTTGATGGTAAGGTATATAACGTAAAATCTAAGGATGGTATGTATGTGGGTATGGGAACAAAGGAGGTAGTATTTGAATCAAATGATCCAAAGAACCCTGCTAAATTCTACATTTCTTCTTGCCCTGCTCATAAAACTTATCCAACCTATTATATTGATTTTGATAAGGCTAATCATCGTCCTTGTGGAGAGGCAAAAACTTTAAATAAGCGTGTTATCAACCAGTACATCCATCCTGATGTATGTAAGAGCTGTCAATTAGCGATGGGTATGACAGAACTTGCAGAAGGATCAGGCTGGAATACAATGCCTTCTCATACACATGAGCGTCGTATGGAGGTTTATTTCTATTTCAATATTCCTGATAATAATGTTGTATTCCATATGATGGGACAGCCTCAGGAAACAAGACATATTGTTATGCAAAATGAGCAGTTAGTTATTTCTCCAAGCTGGAGTATTCACTCTGGTATTGGAACCTCTAACTATACATTCATTTGGGCAATGTGTGGAGAAAACCAAGAATTTGATGATATGGATAATATCAAAACTACTGATTTAAGATAATTTATTAAGGAGGAAAATATAATATGAAAATGAATGATTTTAGATTAGATGGTAAGATTGCATTAGTTACAGGTGCATCTTATGGTATCGGCTTTGCTATCGCATCAGGACTTGCTGAGGCAGGAGCTACGATTGTATTTAATGACATTAACCAGGATTTAGTGAATAAGGGACTTGCTGCTTATAAGGAAGCAGGCATTAAAGCACATGGTTATGTATGTGATGTAACAAATGAAGATCAAGTAAATGATATGATTGCTACAATTGAAAAGGAAGTTGGTGTAGTAGATATTTTAGTTAATAATGCTGGTATTATTAAGCGTATTCCTATGATTGAAATGACTGCAGCTCAATTCCGTCAGGTAATTGATATTGACTTAAATGGACCATTTATTATGGCTAAAGCAGTTATACCTTCAATGATTAAGAAAGGTCATGGTAAGATTATTAACATTTGTTCAATGATGTCAGAATTAGGCCGTGAAACTGTATCTGCTTATGCAGCTGCTAAGGGTGGATTAAAGATGTTAACTAGAAACATCTGTTCTGAATATGGTGAGTTTAATATCCAATGTAATGGTATTGGACCTGGTTATATTGCAACACCACAAACTGCACCTCTACGTGAGGTTCAACCAGATGGTTCTCGTCATCCATTTGATCAATTCATTATTGCTAAAACACCAGCTGGTCGTTGGTTAGAGGCAGAAGAATTAGCAGGACCTGCTGTATTCTTAGCTTCTGATGCATCTAATGCAGTAAATGGCCACATCCTATATGTTGATGGTGGTATCTTAGCTTATATTGGAAAACAACCAAAGTAAGATTATAAGAGGCATAATGATAGATTATGCCTTTTCTAACTTGAAGTAGAAAAGGAGAATTTAGTATGAATTATTTAGAAAAAGCAGAGTTATGGAAGAAAAATCCTAATCTTGATCCAACACTAAAAAAAGAATTAGATGCAATGGATGACCATGCTTTACAAGAAGCATTTACGACAGATTTAGAGTTTGGTACGGGTGGCTTAAGAGGTATTTTAGGTGCTGGTACAAATCGTATGAATATCTATATTGTATCTAAAGCAACCTTAGGCTTTGGACGTTATTTATCTCAATTTAAGAAAGCATTCAAAAGAGGCGTAGCTATCGCTCATGATAACCGTCATCAATCTAAGGAGTTTGCAAGAATTTCTGCTGAAGTCCTTGCAACCTTAGGCTTTCATGTATATTTATTTGAGGAGCTAAGACCAACTCCAGAGCTATCCTTTGCAGTACGTCATTTTGGATGTGTTGGTGGTATCATGATTACAGCTTCTCACAATCCAAAAGAATATAATGGATACAAGATTTATGATGAAAGTGGATGTCAGCTCGTACCAAAGGATGCAGATCAGGTTATCGCTGAAATTAATAAGATTGATGATTATTTCTCAATTGACCATTCTAAGAATCATAAGCATATAGAATATATTGGCAAAAAGGTTGATGAGGCATATATTAAGGAAGTAAAGAAGATTATCTTACGTCCAAATCTAGATAAGGATTTCAAGCTTGTATATACACCTCTTCATGGTACAGGACAGGTGTTTGCACCTGATGTATTAAAGAGTGTTGGATATCAGGTATTCCCACTTGCTTGTCAAATGACAAATGACCCTGATTTCTCAGGAGTTAAAACATCTAACCCTGAAAATAAGGAAGCCTATGATGAGGCTATCGCTTATGCAAAAGAAATTGGTGCTAAGATTGTTTTAGCGACTGACCCAGATGCTGACCGTTTAGGTATCGCAGTTGAGCATGATGGAGAATATGTATTATTTACAGGAAACCAAACTGCCGCTTTAGTTTTAGATTATATTTTAAAAACTCGTAAGGAATTAAATACATTACCAAAGGATGGTTATGTATTTACAACAAATGTATCTTCCACATTACCTGTTGCTATTGCAGAAAAGTATGGTATGAAGGTCGAAATCACTTTAACTGGATTTAAATTTATTGGTGAAAAGGCTAGAGAAATGGAAGGTGGCAAAGGTACATATGTATTTGGCTTTGAAGAGTCTTATGGCTGCCTAGTATCTAATTGTGTACGTGATAAGGATTCTATCCAAGCAATATTAATGCTTTGTGAGACTGCTGCTTACTACCGTGAAAAGGGTATGGATTTAGTAGATGCTTTAAATGCTGTATATGAAGAATATGGTTATTACAAGGAAGGCATTACAAATATTGGTTTACAAGGCTTAGAGGGTGCTGCAAAGATCCAAAGAATTATGGATTTCTTTAGAACCAATGATATTTGTCTAAAGAGCTTTGATATTTTAGCTAAGGATGATGTTAAGCTAAGTGTGAAAAAGGATTTTAAGGCTAACACAACAGAAACTATAAATCTTCCTAAGAGTAATGTAATCAAGTATTATCTAAATGATAATATGTGGTTTGTATTAAGACCATCAGGAACTGAACCTAAATTAAAAGTTTACTATGGTGTTGTAGGAGAAACCTTAGAAGAATCAAATGCTAAGCTAAAACAACTTTCAGATGAAGTATTAGCTATAGTAAATACCATCGAATAATAAATTAAATTTATCAATTTTAAAGATAGTCTAAAAATAATTTTGGACTATCTTTTTTTTCTACATTTTTTTGTTTTCTAATGGTTTATACTAGCACCATGAAATATATTGAGCTACTAGTTGTTACAAACATTGGTATTCATTTATGTTTTGTGAAGATAGCTTATTATTTGTTAAGAATTAAACCCAATACGATAGCTATCTCTATTTCTTGTGTTCTAGATGGTATTTATATCCTATTATATATCTTCATACCTTATCAGATAGAAGATATGCGTTATCTCATGATGATGATAATTTCGATATGCCCATTTATAACCAAAAGACCAACTAAGGCATTATTTTTGTGTTTAATCTATTTAATGCTTAATTTTACACTAGGAGGGAGTGCAGGTATTCTTTATAAAATTATGAATCATTTTAGTGTAGTCTTAATTTGTTTGGGTGGTATTTTAGTTTTATTTGCCTTCTATGCGATTTATAAAAAATTTCATTTTAGGCCGGATGTCTTGGAATATGAGGTGATGATAGAGGATGATAATAGAACAATCTATTTAAGTGGTTTTTGTGATACAGGAAACTTCCTTACAACAGAAGATAATATTCCAATTGTATTTTTGAAAAGAAATATTCAAATTGGACATTATTATAAAACAATAACCATTCAAAGTTTGAGTACGAATAAGAAGATTCCTATATTTGAGGTAAAAAGCTTTAAAATAAAAATTAAAAATAAGTATGTAAAAAAGGATGTCTATTTAGCTTATGGAGACATAGCTTTTAATGTGATGTTTGGTTCAAACTTATTAGGGGGATAGAAATGTTATTATTGAAGCTTTTATCTAAGCTGTTTAAAAAGGATGAGGTTTGTTATTTATATAATCAGATGAGCCTACCTGAGCCTTTATCAGAAGAGGCAGAAAAAATGTATGTAGAGAAGATGCTAGAAGGAGATTTAAATGCAAGAAATGTTTTAATAGAACACAATATGAGACTAGTTGTGTTTATTGCAAAACGTTTTGAGTCACCTAAGGTCTTGCTAGAAGATTTAATTTCTATAGGTTCAATGGGTTTAATTAAAGGTGTAGAAACCTTTAAACTAGATAAAAACATCAAGCTTGCAACCTATGCCTCACGCTGTATTGAAAATGAAATCCTTATGTTTTTACGTAAGGTGAGTAAGCAAAAAAATGAGGTATCCTTAGATGAGGCATTAAATGTGGATGGGGATGGTAACGAGCTATTACTTGCCGATGTCATTCCTACCAATCAAATGCTTGCGATTGATGAGGCAATTTCTAATGAAAAGGAAAGGATAATGTATGAAGCTGTAGAAAAGCTTAATGCTCGAGAAAAGGAAATCATTACATTACGTTTTGGACTTTACAGGCATGAGGAATTAACTCAAAAGGAAGTTGCAGATAAGCTTGGCATAAGTCAAAGCTATATCTCTAGATTAGAAAAAAAGATTATTGACAAGTTGAAGTATGAAATGGAAAAAAAGTTAACAATTGTATCTAAATAATGAATAGTTTTCGTAGAAGTCTTCCATATTAAATATGAAAGGAAGATTATATGCATAAGGTTGAGATTACAGGAGTAGATACCTCTAAGCTAAAGACCCTCTCGAATGAAGAACAGCAGGCTCTTTTACTAAAAATAAAAGAAGGGGATATGCAGGCTAGAGAAAAAATGATTGCTGGTAACTTAAAACTAGTATTATCTGTACTTAAGCGATTTAATGATCGTAAGGAAAGTATGGATGATTTATTTCAAGTGGGCTGTATCGGACTTATGAAGGCTATAGATAATTTTGATTTATCGCATAATGTGAGGTTTTCAACTTATGCGTGTCCTATGATTATCGGAGAAGTAAGAAGACATCTACGAGATAATGGAGCTATTCGTGTTTCTAGAAGTTATAAGGATATTGCCTATAAGGCAATTGGATACAAGGATAAGTTTTTATTAGAAAATCATAGAGAGCCATCCATAAATGAAATTGCTGAACATTTGAATGTAGATAGTGTAGATGTGATCTTAGCATTAGAAGCTATTCAGGATACTATCAGCATGTCAACACCAATCTATGACAATGGGGGAGATGTCATAGAGCTAGAGGATCAAATTGGTGGTACAGATTATATTACAGAAAACTGGATGAGAAACAATATGATTAAAGAAGCATTCTCTAAGCTTTCTAAAAGAGAACAAGCAATCATTTATGATCGGTATTATTTAGATAAAACACAAATGGAAATTGCTGAAGAACTTTCCATATCTCAGGCACAGGTCTCAAGACTTGAGAAGAATGCATTAAAAATTATGTATGATTATATGCAATAAGGCTAATTCATAAGTTAGCCTTTATTTTTTTGCTATTTTATGGTATCATAGACAAAGAGGTGAAAATTATGCATAATATTTGGCATGATATTGACGATGATAGAATCAAAAAGGATAATTTCATCGCGTGTATAGAAATTCCTAAGGGAAGTAAGAAAAAATATGAGCTTGATAAAGAAACAGGATTAATTATATTAGATCGTATCCTATATACATCTACTCATTATCCTGCAAACTATGGATTTATTCCTAGAACCTATTCTCAGGATAAAGACCCATTAGATGTTTTAGTTTTATGTAATGAAACCTTTGATCCACTTGTTTTAGTGAAGTGTTTTCCTATTGGTGTAGTTAAAATGTTTGACCAACAGGAAAGTGATGAGAAGATTATTGCAGTATGTCAAACGGACCCAATGATGAATAACTATAGAGATATCAGTGAACTTCCTCAACATTATTTTGATGAGATGACTCATTTCTTTTCTGTATATAAAACTCTAGAGGGTAAGGATACTGTCGTAACTGAGATTTGTGGTAGAGAAGAAGCTGAACGTATTATAGAGGAATCTATAAACGCATATAAGAATTTATATATTAAGTAGTAAGGAGATTATAGTATGGCATTAACTGCTGGAATTGTAGGCTTACCTAATGTAGGTAAATCTACATTATTTAATGCAATAACTAAGGCTGGCGCATTAGCTGCAAACTATCCATTTGCCACAATTGAGCCAAATGTTGGTATGGTAGAAGTGCCAGATAGTAGATTAGATGTTTTAACAAAAATGTATAATCCAAAAAAATCAACAAAAGCCGTTTGTGAATTTACAGATATTGCAGGTTTAGTTAAAGGCGCTTCTAAAGGTGAAGGATTAGGAAATCAGTTCTTAGGCAATATTAGAAATTGTGATGCAATCCTAGAGGTGGTTCGTTGTTTTGAGGATGGAAATATTACTCATGTAGAAGGAACGATTGATCCTGTTAGAGATGCAGAAATCATTCAATTAGAATTGATTTTATCAGATTTAGAATCCATTGATAAAAGAATTGTAAAAATAGAAAAGAAAGCACAATCTAAGGTGGATGATGCGCCATTTGAATTTGAACTATTAAAGAAGCTTAAAAAAACATTAGAAGAAGAACTGCCTGTTCGTAGCTTAAGCTTTAGTGAATCTGAGCTTCCATATTTGAAAAATTATGGATTGTTAACCTATAAGCCTTTTATGTTTGTGGCAAATATTGCAGAATCCTCTATTGCAGATCCCGAGGCAGACCCACTTTATCAAAAGCTAAAGGCTTATGCAGAGAAAACAAATTCTAAAATCATAGGAATATCTGCTCAAATTGAATCTGAGCTAGCTGTTTTAGAAGAGGAAGATAAAGAAATGTTCTTAGCAGATTTAGGTGTTGAAGAACCTGGTCTAAATCGTTTGGTTACGGCAACCTATGATTTATTAGGCTATGCCACTTATTTTACAACTGGTCCTGATGAATGTAGAGCATGGACCTTCAAAAAGGGAATGCTAGCTCCTGAATGTGCAGGTATCATTCATACAGATTTCCAACGAGGCTTTATTCGTGCTGAAACTGTAGCTTATACAGATTTAGTTTCCTGTGGCTCTATGCTTAAGGCAAAAGAAGCAGGACTTGTGCGTCAAGAGGGTAAAGATTACGTTGTTAAAGATGGCGATGTAATGCTATTCAAATTTAATGTATAAAATAAAGGAGACTTAATGTCTCCTTTTCAACTGGTATTTGATTTAGTTTCAACTATAATTTGATTGTAAAATATTTTATTTATAGTAAAATTAAAATTACTTAATCATAGTAATCTTTTGTATATGATTTTGTTCGTCAAGAATGATTTTCTTGCGGTTATATTTTTGGAAATTCTTTATTGCTTCATCAAATGTATTTCCGTCATAAACACTCATATTGATTTCTTTTAACATCTCTTTGGCTGAATACTCAAGCTTTAAGCCCTTTACAATATAATGATTAGAAGGAGTAATAATGAGACCATATTCATCAAGAATATAAACTTCTATAAGCTTACCTAAAGCATTTTCTATGGTGAATTCCTTTGATAGCTTAGCTTGATAAATTGTTTTTTGTCCTTCATAATCTACGATAAATAAAAGATTTTCTGCATGAATTGTTTTATGTTTTGGTGCACCAGAGATGAAAAGATAAATACTTACACCAATAAATAAGGTAGCTCCAACAAATAACCCAATAATGGTTAAAATCAATTTTGAATCATAATTTATAACTGTAATAATTCCATAGATGAGAAGCATAAGACCTAAAGATCCGGCAATAATTGCTAAAATCCATCTTGGGAATGAAGTTCCTTCTTTATTATTTAAATTTCTTTCAAATTCTTTTAATCTTCTTGATTTAAATAGAGTTATACCATCAAGAACAATCATCATAGATGCAACATATCCTATAAGAACACCGAAAATATTACCAATAGCTTCAAGTAAGTATATAAGGTTTAAATCTTTGGATATGACAATACCGAATAGATAACCTACTATAGAACCTGCAGCAACCAAAGAAATAATAATACTATTCCAAACTCTCTTATTTCGTAAAGGCAAAACTCTTATGATTGACATAATGATATAATTTAAAATAAAGGTAGATATTGCAAGGGAAATAATATTCATAAACAATCAACTCCTATTTTTAAATATTATAACATATGTTTTTAGTATTGTAAAATTTTAATTGCAAAATAAATAGTCTATTGACATAATACAGTTAATACAGTATAATACAAAGCGTAAAAAAGAGGTGTAAATATGATTGAACTTAAGAATGTGAGCAAATTTTATACCAATAATGGTGTTGTTACACTTGGTTTAAGAAATATTGATTTAAAATTAAATAGAGGAGAAATCGTAGCAATCACAGGAGATTCTGGTAGTGGTAAGTCTACATTATTAAATGTCATCACGGCAGTAGATACCTATGAAGAAGGAGAAATCTATTTTGAAGGCAATGAAACCTCCTATTTTAATCAAAATGATATGGACATGTTTAGAAAAAACAATGTGTCCTTTATTTTCCAAAATTATAATATCATTGATTCTTATACAGTATTAGAAAATGTTATGCTTCCTTTGTTGTTAGCGGGGAAATCATATGAGGATGCAAAAACAGAGGCTAAGAGAATTATTGATAAGGTTGGACTTTCTAAAAGAATTCATCATCGAGGAACAAAGCTTTCTGGTGGAGAAAAGCAGCGTTGTGTCATCGCAAGAGCTCTAGCTAGCGATTCTAAAATATTAGCATGTGATGAACCTACAGGAAACTTAGATAGTCAAACAGGCGATGAAATCATTAAGTTAATTGCTGAGGTTGCAAAGGATAAGCTTGTTTTAATTGTTACACATAATTATAATCAAATCAGTAGTATTGCAACAAGAAGAATTAAAGTTTCTGATGGAGAAATTATAGAAGATGTTTATTTGAAGGAAGAAACAGAAAGAGAAGAACCTAAGAATTTTGTTTTAGAGGACAAGAAGGTAAGTAAAATAACATATCTTAGACTTGCATTACAAAATATATTTTCTACCCCTAAAAAGACAATTTTTTCTATGCTTGTTTTTATGGTCATTTCCTTTATTACATTAATTCTTTGCCTTATGATGCTTGAACAATCTTACGGAACGAATTATGATCGAAATCCATCCTATAATTTAAAAACGAAAGATAGATTAGTAGTTTATGATAAAAATCATCAGCCTTTGAATAAGGAAATATTGGAAAGTGTTGATTATAAAGAAATTTATTATAATGCATTTTATGAGGAATCGGGTCTTGCTTTAGATATACCAATAGATGACTATTACAACATTACCTATACTGCAGTAGTAGGCTATACATATAAAAAATTAGATTATACCATTTTTTCTGGTAGAGATGTAGAAAAAGATGGAGAGTATGTTTTAGTCTATTCAGAGAATGGATATTATAATAGTGAGATACCTTCTGAGAATGGTAGAGATTTTTATGTGAATGTTGATGGACTTGGAACAGTAAGAGGTGGAAGAATTGTAGGTTTTGCAACTACAAAGGAAGATATTTCTGTAGCGTATTTACAATGCTATTCTACCTTTGGTGAAAACATACTTAATGCTAGTAAGACAGGGTATGATTATCGCCACTATTATACTCTTTCTGGTACACGTTATACATTGCAGGAAAAGTATGTTGATTCTGAAACAACTCATATATCTCTTCCTAAGAGTTATGAGAAGGAAGAGATTACTTTTTATCATATTATGAATGATTTATATGAAGTGCCTTGGAATATTGAGATAAGATATGAGGAAACCTCCGTACCATATCTAATTATAGGTGATGATTATTTCAATTATAAAAACAAGCCTGATGTAGATCAAATGGATATCTATGAGGCTGTCATTTATACAGATTCTATTTCCAAAGTGAAAAGTCAATTAGAGGCAGCAGGATATAGAGTCTCTGTTCCTAGTGAAAAAAAGGTTAAACCATCTGTATTAAATCTCGTTACACTATATTTATTTTTAAGCTTGACCATTATGGCACTGATTTGTTTATTCTTTGTCACTTATGTTATTTTGGCAAGAGTATATGCATCAAAGAATAAGGATTATGGAGTGCTTAGAACTTTAGGTATGGTAAAAAAGCAATTGGGCAGAATTGTCATTTTAGAAGTTTTAGGAATAGGAATTTTATCTTCTTTACTCTCTTTGATTATTTTTATCATTTTATACCATACAACCCCAGTTTTCGGTATGGGTGAGTTTATGAATTTTGGAATAGTATTCCTTTACTTTGCATTGATGCTTTTATTCTCATACTTTATCGCAAGACGTTTTAATCGTCGTTTATACAAGTTTAGTGTGAATACGACTGTAAAAGGGGAGGTGGCTAGAAATGATTAAAATTAAAAATTTAAATAAATTTTATAATAAGGGTAAGGATAATGAAATTCATGTTATTCATGATGTCACATTAGAGCTTCCTAATACAGGACTCATTTCATTTCTTGGAACCTCAGGCTCTGGGAAAACCACACTATTAAATGTTATCGGCGGACTTGACCGTGCTAAAGGAAGCATATCCTATGACTCTATGTCTATGGAAAACTATAAGATGGGGCAGATTGATAAATTCCGTAGTAAAGAAATTGGATATGTATTTCAAAACTATAATTTACTCTTAGAAGAAACAGTCTATAGTAATCTAGAGATTGCCTTAGAGATGATAGGCATCTATGATAAGGAAGAACAAGAAAAGAGAATTGAATATACCTTACAAGCAGTCGGAATGTATAAATTTCGTAAGAAACGTGCTTATGCCTTATCAGGTGGACAGCAGCAAAGAGTTTCTATCGCAAGGGCTTTAGTAAAACAAGCAAAAATCATTATTGCTGATGAACCAACAGGAAACCTGGATAGTGAGAATACAATAGAGGTAATGAATATTTTAAAGAAGATATCTAAAACCTCGTTAGTTCTTGTGGTTACCCATAATGAAGAGGTTGCCAACTTTTATTCAGATGAAGTTATCCAAATTAAGGATGGTGCTATTGTTTCCACATATCAAAATGAAGGTGGAAAGGCTTTAAATACAGAACAGGCAAATACAATTTATCTTAAGGATATGAGTCTCAAAGAAGAACAAGGTGAACAGGTTTCTGTGAAGTATTATTCCACTGGTGAGACTAAGCCATTGGAGCTTAGAATCATTGAAAAGAATGGAACATATTATATTTCAGCAAGTGAAAAGCTAAAACTACTAGAAGATACCAATATTAAGATAGTAGATAGTCATTATCAGGCATTAAAGCAAGAAGCCTTAGATCAATTTGAATATGATACTTCATGGTTTAACCAAGGAAAGAAAAAAGAAAATATATTTAAAAAGCTATTAAAAAGCTTAGCAACTAGCTTTAATAAAATGCGGTTTTCTAAAAGAAGATCAAAATTTTTATATGCATCCTTCTTTATTATAGGAGTAATTTTGGCTATCTGTGTATTTGGCTTTTCAAATTATTATATAGTAGATGATTCTGATTTTCATATAGATAAAAATTATGAAATTCTTACTACAGATGACTACTATACCAAACGGGATAGGGATTATTTGAATGCAGCATATAGTACACTTCCTTATCTTAAAAATTTGAATGCCGATTTCACAATAAGTGATAACTATCATGAAGTAATTAATTACTCTGAAACCTTAGATTACTGCTTTTATATTTCTATTATCAGTTATAAAGGAAACGACCATCTCAAATTTCTTGCTGGAAAAGCCCCTGAAAAAGGAGAAATTGTCATAAGTAATCGCGTTGCAGATGATTTCTTGAAGGAAGCAGGAGACTATTATAAAAGTTATGAGGAGATGCTAGGAATTACCATATCAAGAGGCTATGTAATTAGTGGAATAGTAGAAAATCCTTATGCGCTAGGGTATTTAAATGATGAATCTTTTATGGCAAGGCATTGTTCTACTAGGTATTTTTCACAAAGAGATTATGCCATTGAAAAGAAGCTTTCTTCTTATACTATAGTTGCAGGGCGAGATTTAACAGATGATGATTTTGGTAAAACAAATATCTTAGTTCCTTCAAATTATTATTTATACAAAGAAAAAGGTGAGGCAGTTTTAAACGAAGTAATTACTTTGGGGAAGAATCAATGTACTGTTGTTGGTGTTTTTGAATTCGAAAAGTTTGTAAATGAAGAAGTATATGATTTTATCTTGAATATGGAACCAGAGTATAAAGTTGAATTCTCGCAAAGATATAGCTATGAATATAGAGATTTTGACATTGTAGAAGGACGCGAAGCTTTAAATTATGATGAGTGTATTGCCTCTGTTTATTCTGAATATAAGGTTGGAGATATCATAGATGATATGTATGGATCTTCTCAAAAATTTAAGGTTGTTGGTTTATTTTATGGGGATAATCAGACAATTTCAATTCCTGTACTTTTTTCTAGAGAGGTAGTAATTTTATCAGAAATGAGTAATTGGTGGATTATGCTTGACGATAAAACAAGCAGTGTAGATGTATTAGAATCTCAAGGTTTTTATACAAAGAACGTTTATAATTATTATTATGATGAAATGGCTAAAATGCAAAAGGAATCATTAATTGTCTTCGGTATTATGTCTTTAGTCTTAATTATTGCCATTAGTGTCTTCATCTATTTTATGATGAGAAGTAGAATGATTGCAGATATCTATCCAATAGGTGTCTACAGAAGTATAGGTGCATCACGCACAAGGATTTCACTTAGATTTGTAAGTGATATTTTTGTGACAATTACATTGACCGCTTTAATCGGATATTTACTAACAACGTTTATTTTTGATACAATTGCTGCGAATGTGAATAATGCATTATCTATGAATGCCTTAAAGAGTAACTATTTGTTTGGGTTCTTAGGCGCACTAATTCTTTATGCTTTAAGCTTTATTTTTGGTTTGCTGCCAATCTTTATGCTGATGAGAAAAACTCCAGCAGAAATTATTGCTAAGTATGATATTTAATAAAAATGGGTAACTTTTGTTACCTGTTTTTTCTTAATATATGATATACTTAAGAATAGGACAAATCTTTTTCTTTTAAAACAAGAAACTATTTTTTATTCATTGTAGAATATGAATGGTAGAAAGGAGAATGCTTATGGAATGGAGTACTTGTATTAAAGCTGCAATAAACTATATGGAAGAGCATCTACTAGAAGCAATCGGTCCAGTAGAGGTTTCAAGCCATGTTGGAATATCTTCAATGTATTTATCCAGCGGCTTTCAGATTTTAACAGGATATACGTTAGCGGAATATATTAGAAATAGAAGATTATATGAAGCAGGTAAAGAAATCAGGTTAAAGAAATCTAAGATTATTGATATTGCCTTTAAATATGGTTATGAAACGCCAGAAAGTTTTACAAAGGCCTTTACAAGATTCCATGGAATTACCCCACTTGAAGCTAAAAAGAATGCATCTCATCTTAGAGAGTTTCTACCACTACATATAGAAATTAATATTAAAGGAGGAAATTATATGGAATATATTGTAGAAAAAAGAAGTAGCTTTAAATTGATTGGCTTTGCTAAGGAGGTGTCTTTTGAAAATTCTTATCAAGAAATCCCTTTATTTTGGGATGAAGTATATGAAAAGTATTCAAGCGTATTATGTGCAGGTAAAAAGCCTACTACAGCTTTAGAAGAAGCCATACTTATCAATCATATTGGTGAATTTGGATTGTGCTGTGCAGAGGAAACATCCCCAGGCAAATTCAAATATTATATTGCTGGATATTATGAAGGTGGAGAGGTACCTGTAGGACTTGAAGTGGTTGAGCTTCCAGAACTTGAATGGGCAAGGTTTAAATGTGTAGGACCAATGCCAAAGGCACTTCAGGATGTCAATACAAAAATCTTTAAGGAGTGGTTACCTGGAAATAAGGATTATGAAATTTATGGCAAGTATGACATCGAATGGTATAGTAGCGAAAAGAATCCCCAGGCCGAAGACTACCAATCTGAGATTTGGATTCCTATTAAAAGAAAATAATATCCGCTTAGATTAAATTATCTTTAGCACTTAAATTCTACCTTCTTCATATACTAGCATTAGGGAGGTATGTATAATGAATGAAGTCCGTGAAATTGTTACTAAGGCAGTAGTAGCTAAAGGTAAAAAGGCTATGCATATAACGCACAGTATTAATACAACTAAGCATCCCTATTCAGTATTAGGATGCTGGATTATTAATCATGAGTTTGAAGCGACTAGAAATAATGACCTTGTAGACATCAATGGCGAATTTGAGGTTAATATTTGGTATTCTACTGAAGAAAATTCAAGAACCGATGTATTAAGAGAAAAGGTTGCCTATAAAAAGGATATAAAGGTCAAAAGAATCGTAAACGAATATTTAAAAAATAGCGATGATGTATTAGCTAAAATATTGAAGCATCCAACTGTAACGAATGCTAAGATTATTGATAATGAGATTAAATTAGATATTGATTTGGAAATTCTAGCAGAAGTTATTGGGGAAACAAAGATGCAGGTTACTGTATTTACGCCAGTAGTTAACGACGATGACGACATCGATGATTTAGATATCGAAATTAACGAAGATTTTTTAAATGATAAGTAGTAGAATCCTAAAGGAGTTTGATAGACTCCTTTTTTGTTTTTATATTAAAGAAGTAGATTTATCTTTTGAATCATAGACAGTACAGGAATGTTTATGATAAAATAGTTTTGTACAAAAAAATATAAATGTGTTTATTAGGGATGTAAAAATAATAAAACAACAAAAGTGGATAAACTTTTTTTGGAAATTATATAACAGATTATTAAAAAAGGAGATTTCTAAAATGAAAATAAGAACTGAGAAAAGAGGACTAAATAAAGACGAATGCTATTGTGGAAGTGAAAGAGATATTAAAAATATGCTAATGACAATCTCCTTAGATGATGATTATGAATGTCTTATCAATATGGGAGAATATATTTCTAGAGATAAAAATAGAGAAAACTTGATTTTTAAGTTTTCTTATAGTTCTTTTTATTATAAGGATATTAGTGAAGGAGTTTATAGACGTCATATTTGGTTTAGCTTTTACCCTACTAAAACAAAAGAAATTACACCAAAAATAAGAGAAGAATTTAAAGATAAAATCATCCCTCTTTTAAAATCAGAAATACTCTCTTGTATAAATAAAAATGATTTAGTTAAGCTTGATTCTATAATCAAAGTTTCAATAGAGAATAGTGAATTAGTAATTTATCGAGATAATAGATAAGTTTTACATAAGGAAAATACTTGCTTTTATGAAGAGTCTTTTAAATTAATAATAAAAAAGGACTTGTAAAAGTCATTTGAATCGTTTATAATCTAGATGTAGATAGGAACCTTACAAAGTGGGGCTTCCATCTCTCTTACATGTTTTGTATAAAGAAATAGAAGCCTTAAACCTCTGTAAAGTTATGAAGGCTCTTTTTCTTTATACGGGTACATTTTATGAAGTATTCACTCTTGCCCTATGGATATTATTTATCTTTAGAGTTTATAAGTGCGTAGACTATCAATAGTATGATAATCACAACTAAAATTGTTTCCATATATGAAAGCCCCTTTCTTTAGGATTTGTAAGAAAGAGGGAGCCCCACAATTTCATTATACATATCATTATAAGCTTTTCAATACTAATTTACTTGCATAAGTATTTTTATATAAAACAATTGAAAGTTAAAAATATCTTGTTATTTTTTATATTATAAGATATAATCATCTCAATAAACAGAGAAGAGAAATCGCGTAAAGTGCTTTACTTATCGGATATAGGTATTGACGAACACAAGGCTTGTGGCGGTGATTTCCTCTAATCCGCTGTAAATCTTATAGTGGATCTCTTTAAAGGAGGTCTTTTCTTTATGAAATTTTTAAAATTAATTTCACAATATAAAATTTCTATCATCGTATTTGTTCTTGTTTTTTTTCTTGCAGGATTCTTTATTACGGAATCTTTATATAATGCAAATCAAGCAAAATATATTTATTGTTTTGCATCAGATAAAGAAGATGTTTCATTAATCGTTGATGTAGATTTTTATGAGGATGTTTTTAAACAGATCGAAGAAAATAATAAATTAGCTGAAACTGATTCAAAACTAAAGAAAATCAGTTATGCCAAAATAGATTATAAATCTATGTTAAAGTCTTCTAAGATTATAAAAGAAGAGGATAGATTTGAACTGAAAATTCAAAAGAAATATTTCCCTAATATTGTCAGTTCAAGTACAGGTAAAGTCAATGCAAGTGAAAATCGAATTAAAAATTATTTCAATTTGATTTTAAGCTACACAGATTATGAAGTTAACTTTCAAGAAGTAAGATTAGAAGGAAATGTTAATCCTTGGATGGTTGGCGGAATAAGTGCTAGTACCTCTACAATAATTTTATTTCTTTTGATTTTCTGTTATAGTCTTTTTAGTAAAGAAATGGAAGAAGTTGAAGACAATAAAACCATATTCAAATCTATATTTTATAAATCCTATTGGAGAGAGTCTTTAGGTTTTATAAATAATGTAAAGAAGATGTGTACCATAAGTATTTTATTTGCATGTATGATGTTGTGTAAATTTATTCCTATCCCTTCTGGATTTGGTAGTTTGGGAATCAGCTTTACCTATTTGTTTTTTGGAATTATCTGCTGGATTTATGGGCCAATATGTGGTTTATTTATTGGTTTTTGTTCAGACATTTTAGGGTATTTTATAAATCCTGGTGGCATCTTTTTTATGGGTTATACACTGGATGCAATGCTGGCTGGATTTATGTATGGTTTATGCTTTTATAAGAAAAGAATAACTTTTGCGAATTGTTTTATTGCAAGAGCCTTTGTCAATTTATTTATCAATGTTGGATTAGGGTCCCTATGGTGGAAGATCATTTATAATTTAAATTGGGATGCATATCTTACCTATATGTCTTTAACTTCATTGCCTAAAAACATTTTATATCTTTTACCACAGAGTATTTTATTATTTATCCTATTTAAAGCAATTAGTAAGCCTCTTGCTTCTTTTGGATTGATAGATCAAAAAGTGAGTGATAATATACGCTTGTTTTAATCTCTTAAATAAAATGGATCCTATTAAAAGTATTGACAAAATGAATTCTATAACATAAAATAAAGATAGTAGAAGTAAAATAAAAAAGGACTAGTCAAATGTGGCTACCCTTGCTTGTTTTTGAAAAACAACCATATTGTTTGGTAGACTAGTGGTTGTTTTTTCTTTGCAGTAAAACTACAATCAATCGAGCTATAGAGGCAACGAGTCCAACTATAGCAGCGATTAATGATAGGATAGCTATCATAGAATCACCCCCTTACTTAAGAGATTTGAGACAAAACTTTTCAACTCTTCTTAAAGTAATAGAGGGCAACCACCTTATTATTGACTAATCCCTAGTGTAGGACAAGCCTACAATTTCATTATACATAATGGTATATGGTTTTCAATACAAATTTTAAGTTTTTTGAAGTACTTTTAAGAGAACATATTTAAAATTTTTTTATTGAAAGAAGAAAAATAAAATTTCAATTAATAATTGTCAAATTCTTTAGAAAAAATAATTGACAGTTGTATTATATTTTGGTATAATTTAAAAGCATGTGTATGGGTATCCATATATATGGAGTGGGAGGATTCGTAAAATGAATCTGTTGAACCACATCATTGAAAGAAGGAGGAAACAATTATGGCAAAGAAAGTTGTAAAGGTTGTAAAGTTACAAATTCCAGCCGGCAAAGCTAATCCAGCTCCACCAGTAGGTCCAGCACTAGGACAAGCAGGTGTAAATATTCCAGGCTTTTGTTCTCAATTCAATGACCAGACAAAGGATAAAATGGGATATACGCTACCAGTAGTAATCTCTGTTTATGAGGACCGTTCTTTTACGTTTATCGTAAAGACTCCACCAGCTTCAGATTTATTAATGAAGGCTGCAGGAATTAGTAAGGGTTCTGAGAATTCAAAGAAGCATACTGTAGCAAAGATATCTAGACAGAAGGCAAGAGAAATTGCCGAGATGAAGATGCCTGATTTAAATGCAAACGATATTGAAGCAGCTACTAATATAATTGCTGGAACTGCTAGAAATATGGGCATTGTCGTTGAAGACTAATTTCTTAAGGTTGTTAATAACAGCCTAAATTTGTGGGAGGAATTCCCGCTTATACCACATTTTAGGAGGAATAATATGAAGAGAGGAAAAAAATACGTTGAAGCTGCAAAGCTTGTAGATCGTGCTAAGGCTTATCCTGTTACTGAAGCATTAGGATTAGCTTGTAAGACATCTACTGCTAAGTTCGACGCATCTGTGGATGTTGCTTTCCGTTTAAACATTGATCCACGTAAAGCAGAACAAAACATTCGTGGTGCAATCGTATTACCTAATGGAACAGGAAAGACTCGTAAGGTTTTAGTTGTTTGCCGTGGTGCAAAGCAAGCTGAAGCAAAAGAGGCTGGTGCTGATTTTGTTGGTGATTCAGATATGATCGTTAAAATCAATCAAGGTTGGTTTGATTTTGATGTTATCGTTGCAACACCAGATATGATGGGTGAGCTTGGTCGTTTAGGTAGAGTTTTAGGACCTAAGGGTTTAATGCCAAATCCTAAGACTGGAACAGTAACTATGAACGTTGCACAAGCAGTTAAGGAAATCAAAGCTGGTAAGGTTGAATATCGTCCAGATAAGATTGGTAATATTCAAATGCCTATCGGTAAGGTATCCTTTGGTGCTGAAAAGCTTCAAGAGAATTTAAAGGCAGTGTATGACGCACTTATGAAAGTTCGTCCTTCCACTGTAAAGGGCGCTTATATGAAGAATGTATCTGTTGCATCTACAATGGGCCCTGGCGTTAAGGTTGATCCTGATTCAATCGCCAAATTATAAGTAAAGAACCGAAGACAGTAGGTGTTGCGTAAGCAACTTAATTTCTACCGAGGTATGCGAAGATAAAGAGTTATGATGACTTCTCGCCCTCGGTGAGGAGTTTTTTCATTAAATTTATTATAGGAGGTAAATCGATGAAAGAAATTTTGTTACAAAAACAAAAAGAAGTAGCAGAAGTAAGCGAAAAGATGAAAAGTTCAGCATCTGTGGTTGCTTTTAAGTACCAAGGCTTAACTGTAGAAGCTTTTCAAAATTTACGTAAAAGTATGCGTGAATTAGGCTGTGAGATTTCAGTTATTAAAAATAACATTTCACGCCGTGCTGCAAAAGAATGTGGCTACGATTTAGATGATGCATTAGTTGGACCTATTGCTCTTGCATTCTCTAAGGATGATGTTGTTGCTCCATCTAAAGTACTTTTCAAAGTCGCAGGAGAAAACGATAAGATTCAAATTGTTAAAGGTGTAGTCGATGGTGATGTTTATTCATTTGATCAATTAAAGACATTATCACAATTACCATCTTACGAGACATTATTAACTCAACTTGCTGCTGGTATGTTAGGAACATTAAGCCAGTTAGCTATTGGTTTAAATATGTTAGTTGAAAAAGGTCAAGAAGCTTAATTAATAGAAAGAAAATCGGAGGAAAAAGAAAATGGCTAAATTAACAAAAGAAGTATTTATTGAAGCATTAAAGGAAATGACTATTCTTGAAATCAAAGAATTAGTAGACGCTATGAAGGAAGAGTTCGGTATCGACCCTACTGCTGTTGCTGCTGCTCCAGCTGCAGGTGCAGGTGCTGCTCCAGCTGCTGCTGAACAAACTGAATTTGATGTAATCTTAGCTAACGCAGGTGCTGCTAAGTTAGGTGTTATCAAGGTTGTTAAGGAAGTAACTGGTTTAGGCTTAAAAGAGTCTAAGGACTTAGTTGATGGCGCACCAAAGCCTGTTAAGGAAAAGGTTTCTAAGGCTGAAGCTGAAGAATTAAAGGCTAAGTTAGAAGCTGCTGGTGCAACTGTAGAAGTAAAGTAATTTTAACATCAAGAAATTAGACCTGAGCAAAATCTCAGGTCTATTTGCTTATATTAAGGAGTGAAAGTATGGGGAACAATTATCATTATTATCAAGAAAATCAAGAGGGATTGCATTCTAATCCTACATCCTTTGATTTTAATTTTAGAAATGAACATTTTAAATTTCATACAGATGATGGGGTATTTTCAAAAAATTATATTGATTATGGTTCTTTTGTACTACTTAAAAATTTTCAACCCAATGATATAGCTGGTCCGATTTTAGATATGGGTGCTGGCTATGGTCCAATTGGAATTGTTCTTTCCAGACTTTATTCAAAAGAAGTACACATGTGTGAGATTAATGAACGAGCTTTTTGTCTTTTAAATCATAATATAATAGAAAATGAAATTTCAAAGGTTGTTGCATATCATTCTAATTTGTTTGATGAATTAGATAAGGATTTAAAATTTTCTAGTATAGTAACTAATCCACCCATTCGTGCAGGAAAGCAGGTTGTATATGCAATATATGATGGTGCCTATGAAAGACTATTAGAACATGGAGAATTATGGGTGGTTATCCAAAAGAAACAAGGAGCTCCCTCTTCTAAAGAATATTTAACTGCACTCTTTGGAAATTGTGAGATTATTGCTAGAGATAAAGGATATTACATTTTAAAGTCAGTAAAGCAGAGCTAATTTGATATAATTGGCAATTTGTGATAAAATATATAATAAAGAAAAAGAAATGAGGCGTCAAGCAATGAAAACAATATTAGTTACAGGAGGAGCAGGATATATCGGCTCCCATACAGTACTAGCATTATTAGAGAAGGATT
>JAIDZC010000002.1 GCA_029057785.1 Anaeroplasmataceae bacterium | reverse complement strand
TTCAACATCTTCAGGATAAGCTACCAAAGGAAGAATTAAACTCTTAATTAACTCTTCAAACTTTATCATAGTCCCACCTCTTACTTAGTAGTCTTGATATTGTTTGCTTCTAATATATTTTTTACTGTTACTGTTGGTTGTGCACCATTAGCTAGCCACTTATTTACCTTTTCTGCATCTAAAGTTACTGTTGCAGGATCTGTACAAGGATTATAAGTTCCTAAAATCTCTAAAAACTTACCATCACGAGGTGATCTAGAATCAGCAGCTACGATACGGTATCTTGGAGCCTTATGTGCACCAAATCTTTGTAATCTAATTTTTACCATGATAAATACACTCCTTCTTATTCATAATCTATTAAGCATTATACCACAAATAAATAAGGTGTCAAGCATTTTTTCTTGACACCTTTAAAAATAATTTAATTTAAATTTATTTGAAACACTTTTTTTCAAAGCATTGATATCTTGATTGAGTTTTTCTTGTATCCTATTTTCTAGTTCTTTATATTCCTGAACTAGAGTTTCACTAAAAAGCTTTGTTTTTGTTTCTAAAAATCTTTTTTTATATTCTTCTAAATTGGGATGGTATTTCCCATATTCCTTTGCTTCTAAATACTTTGCCTCTGCCGTTTTAAAAGCCATGATTTTACCACTTAAGGTTCTCTTAATTTCTTCCTTAACTTCTAATAATCTTTGAAAATCAGGACTATTTATCACCTTATCTGCATAGTCTTCTGCTAAATCATATATGTCTTTCATCATAACCTCCTATGAGATTAAACTAGATAAAGAGTAGAGCAATTGAAATCTATTCTTTAAATTTTCAAGCTTATCTGTTGGTCTTATTTTCAAGCTGGTTTGAGCTTCTTTTAAAAAGTCCTTAAAATAAGCTGGCTCATAATATAATATTTTATACCATTTTGGGTGATATCGCAAGTACATCAATAAATCTAAATGCTCATAAAGGTAACTCATATAATCCATTAATACCACTCATCAAATCGTTTATCAAATAATGGATCTCCTGTAGACTTTTTAGCTAAGGCTGAGCCTGCAGCAGCACCACCAATACCACCAAATAGCTCCAATACCTTTTGAATACTTGTTACAGTTTTTGTCACCTGATCAGGATCAATCTTCTTTACATACCCTACAACAGTTTTAATTAAATCTTCTGTTGAGGAGGAAGTCTTCGTTTCTTTCTTTGTTTCTTCCTTTTTAACTTCCTCTTTTTCTTCTTCTGGAAAAGCAGATTCACCTAATATACAATAGTCCTCATAAAGCTCTTGCCATGTTTTTTGTTTACTTTGTACCATTCCTTTTAACAAAGGATGTTTTTTTACAAATTCTTTAAATTCATCAAGTTTCGCACTCATAGTCAACACCCTACTTTATTTTATGCATAATTTGTAGGTTTGTTTAAAAATTTTTAAAAGAATGTAATAACTTCCCATCAATAAAATAGAATACGCTATAATACTATAATATGCAGGATAATGGTTTAAAAGAAAGCATACTCTAAATACAACTACAAAAAATATACTGATAAATGTTGTAAGAATGGCTAAGAGTAAATCTCTAATATTTTTTAAGAAAAGACAAATTCCTTCTCTATGTAAAACAAAATAGGCTGCAAGAGTGCAAATGCTGATTGCGATGATTGTTGCATAAATAGCCCCCAAGTATCCAAACTTAGGAACTAAAACTAAATTTAAAATGTATTTAGCAAGTGCACTTAATATAGTTGCAATAATTATATAATGTGCTTTAGGTAAGCCTAAAGAAATTCCAATCAAGACCTTATGCAATCCAAAGAAAATAATTAAAATAGAAATATGATATAAAATCACAGCGCCATTTTCTTGTTTATAAAATAAATTATAGATATCACTTGCAAAATACCTGATTAAAATCATAAAAGGAATCAAGATGAAAATAATTAAACTAGAACACTTCTCTGCAATTTTCTTAGCCTCTTCTATTCTATCTTCTTGAAACATATAATTAATTTTAGGATTTAAAACCCCACCCAAGGCTTGAGCGATTACAATCGGGAAAAAGATCAATCGTATTGTTTCATACATATAGGCAGTATAATAGCCTTCTACTGGAAGTAATACAGGTAAACTTATAGAATCAATAAATTGATAAATTGTAAAAAACATTGTAGCAATACCAAAAGGTATACATGTTTTTAATAAAGTTGGGACAGAGGAAAACTTCTCATGCTTTTTCTTAAAGTACGGAAACACAAAATAAAGTAATAATAAAAAGCTTGCTACATAACCAATTAAGTATATTATAAACACAGAAAACACCAAAACCGAATTATGTACATATTTAGCTAAAACAATATATAATAAAAGCTTTACTACATTTTCTAATATAATAGAATTACAAGACGGGTACATAATGAAATGTCCTTGCAAAAATCCTTTAAAAAAATGAATCAACGGTAAGAAAAATAAAGATAAAGAAGCCATTAAAAGATTTGTTCTTACTGTTTCAAATGTTTCTTCTGTATATCCCTCAAATAAAGAAACTGATAAGATTTGTCTACTAAAAAATAACATAAAAAGAAAAAAGAAAATACCTGCTAGTACACAATAAAAGGTTCCTCTTCTAAGTAAATGATTTACTTTCTCTTCATCCTCTTGACCTAGTAATTTAGAAACAAGCTTAGAGGTACCTGGAATCAAACCAAAACAAGCTAAATCTGCAAATAAAGAAAAGGGTACATACGCATAAGCATATAAAGACATTGCATCTTTTCCTAAATCATTGGCGAATCGAAATAAAAAAACAAGCGACAATACTTTGGCAGCCACCTGCCCTACACCTAATATCAAAGCTTGTAACAATGTCTTATCCTTCATCCCTATCACCTTTATCTTAGTATTTTCATAAATTCCTAAATTCATTCATAAAATGAAGTAGGTGATATAAATGTTTAAAAATAAAAATAATCAGCCCAATTATGAATACTATGAAAATATGCAACTCAATCGTATTTATTATGAGCTTGAAGACTTAAACCGAAAGATAAGAAACTTAAATAATCGCTTGCGAAGAATTGAAGGCTTTTTAGGTTTAACTGCTGATGATGATAATAAATAGGCAAAATTCACAAGCAAATTTTATATAACTTTCATACTTTAATGTAGGAGGTGAATATCAATGTACTATTCAATGCCTACATACGGATATGGTTGTGGCTGTATGACTCAACAAAATACTTGCGGTTCTAGAGGTCGTGGTGGTTATTCATACGCATTAATCCTAGTTTTATTTATTCTTCTTGTTATCATCGGTGCAGCTAGATGGTAGAAAAATGTTTTAAGTTATGATATAATCATTTAGGTGATTAAAAATGTACTTAAATAAAGATATAGTTAAAGAAGGAAATCAAATCCTAAGAAATAAATCAGCAAAGGTTAGCTTACCCCTATCCAATGCTGATTTCAATTGCTTAAAAGGTCTATATGAATATGTTGTAATCTCTAGTATGGATGATCTTGTTAAACAATATGACATTAGACCAGGTGTTGGTATTGCAGCTCCACAGGTTGGAGTAAATAAAAGAATGTTTTCGATGAACGCGGTAGATTTCTTAGATGAAAAACAAACACGCTACCTCTTCGCAATTATCAATCCAACCATAGTTCAAAAAAGTAAGGAAATGACCTACTTACCTGGTGGGGAAGGATGTCTTTCTGTAGACCGCTCTACAGATGGACTTGTAACACCAAGACATTATGCAATTACAGCAAAATGTTCTATCTATGATTTTAATACGAATAAAATTAAAACTGTAACATTAAAGCTTGAGGGATACCCAGCTATAGTCTTCCAACATGAATATGACCATCTAGATGGTATTTTATATACAGATAAGATGTATACATTAAAAGAACTTGATCCAAATGTTTTCCCACTCTACGAGGAAGCTGAAGAGTAAAAAAACCGCCTAAGCGGTTTTTATTTTTTTACTTTTTACAAATTGATAAATCAAATTCCCTATTTCAATTAATACTAAAACACATAAGAGAATTGAAGCATATGTTAGATAGGTTTGAAAATCAAATAATGTCCCTTTTAAAAGATTACCAGGATTATCATTATATACATCTCCTAAAGCAACAAATAAGAATATAATACCTATTACTTGAACAAACATACTATATAAGCAGGTTTTCGTTTTCCAAATAGATAAAACAAATACTGCTATATCAACAAACAATACAAAAATACCAAACCAATACATCCAAGATACATCTAAATGAGGGTATATATTTTTTTCTTGTAGAAAGTAAGCAAAAAAAGCATGCAATAGGACACATAGGGACAACACATAATAAGCCAAAGTAAAGATAACTATAGGTTTTCGCTTTCCTTTATATTTTATAACAAACAATACTAAAGGAAATAAACTTGCTGTTGCCAATACAACCAATAACACAACAAGGTTATCCCAAAGAAATGCAGTTAGTGTTAATACCGCATTTCGTATCGGTGGTATTTCGGCAAATAAAAGAGCACATACAAATGCAAATATAAAGCTAAATACAAAACTATATATATACCACATTCTTCTTCTCTTATAAGACTTTTTCAATTCATCACTAAAGTCATCATCTAAAGATCCTGCAAGGAATACACCCAAAACAAAAGCAACCGCAGATACAAACTCTATGGATATACTTACCCAACCGCCAATATCACTGCGATTTGTTGTATATCCTAAAATATATATCATAATATATCCTAGTACTAAAATGCATAAGGATAAGATTAAAGCAAAATTCAATTTCCTCATATTCTTATTGTAGAAATAATTTTCATTTGCTTGTCTTGTCTTGACGTCTTCTTTCCTTTCTCTTCTCTCACCATTTAAAATTTCATCTACACTGACATCATAAAAATCTGCTAAAGCCTTCAGCATAGGGATTTCTGGTAAAGAATCTCCACATTCCCACTTTGATACCGTCTTTGCAGAAACTTCAAAATAATCAGCAAGATCTGCTTGTGTTAAGCCCTTAGCCTTTCTTAGGGCTTGTAAAAATGAACCTGTTTTTAAATTATTCATATTCTTTTCCTCCGTTCATCTATTATTCAACCACAAATTCGATAAAATAAAACAACTTTACAAGTGGAATTTAGTCGATTTTGAAGAGGAATTTATGTTATTTTAGAAACATAATACAAATCTTTATACTCTGAACTTGCTAAACCATTTATAGAATAGATATACTCATAAATGATTGTTTTATCTTTTTCGTTATATAAAATCTTTTTCACAATAGCATGCTTTGAAGAATGTTGATAATCAAACTCATCTACAAAAGAAATTTCCTGATAATTTGTATTGTAAATAAATGTTTGATAAGTTGCATTAGGAAACCTCTCTTTCAAGTCTGAAAGTATGCTTTCAAATTCTGTTTCATTTGGTTTTATTTTCAGACTAACCTCTGTCACATTATCTATACCTGGAAAAATAGAATCCATATAATAATAGCGGTACCATTCCACTTGAGCTTCTTCCACTTCAAGAGGAAAATAGGATTGAACGTCTAAAGTGGTTTTTTTATCATCCATTACAAGATAATTTTTAAAATCATCTGTACTTCCTTTTTCCAAAGGATGAGTGAATAGGATACCTATAAATATTGAAGGAATTAATAAAAAATATTGTATTACAAGACAGTAATATATAACTTTACTATTTTTCTTATTTAATCCTACAAAAACTGTTATCACTAAAAGAATACACAAGGTTAAACTCACAAAATTCACTTTCCCTACAGAACTATAAAGTGTCCGTGGCACTAAACAATATATTATACTTCCTAGATGAACCAAAATAAGCACAGTGATTAATAAACTAATCATAACTTTATATTTTTTAGATAATTTCATTTATCAACACCCGCCTATTCTATGCAATAATATTAACCCCTATATACATTTTTGTCAAGAAATACATAAGAAAGGACTTTATGGTATAAAAACCTATAGCCCACGAAAAATGTATTTAATAAGAAATCCAAAAACAAACTGGAAGAGTTGGATCAACCTCTTCGTATTCTTCTATATTTAAATCAGGTATCTCCATTGTTTTTTCATAATCGTATCTTTTAGTTGTATATTCCTTATTATAATATGTTTCATGCTTTTCTATCATATAATGTCCTTTTAATGTGACAGAACTATTAATACAAAGATTATTTTCTTTAGACTCTTCATCAACAAAATAGCTCAATTTTAAAGTTGTAAGATCCATCTCTTCGTTTCTTAATACTTGAATTCCCTTTTGATGATTATACATTATGCCATATTTTTTTTGTATACAAGAATTCATAAAAGATATTTCGCCTTCATGGAGCTCCATATTTAAATTTCTTTGTAATCTGCTTAAAAAATATTCATATAAATTTTCTTCAAAAAGATGACCAAAAATTTCTGTAGAGTATATATAATCAATGGGGCAGATAAAATATTTCTTAGTAAATACTCTTTCTCCGAAAAGCATCGTTTGAAAATAATATAATTGATTTTCCTTTACAAATGCATCTATTTGAAATAAAGATGAGATATCCACCACTCCTTTTGTTTCATTTTTCGTTTCACTATGATAGAAAGGAGTATCTAATTGAACATAAATAATTTCTGTCGTAATAGATTTTGCATTATCATCAATTTCAAGGCTTTCCTCTTCATAATATAGATGATTAAAATATACCTGTTCTTCTGTTTCATGTTCTATGATTTCATCATATTTTTGAAAAAGCTCCTTAGCTTCAACGAAAGGAATTTCTGTCATCTTTATTTTAGAAGAGCAACCTGTTAAAACCAAAATACCTATAAATAATAAAATAAATATTTTTTTCATCCTTACACCTCCAACAAGAAATATTTTGCCAACCATAAATCTACCATAAACCTACCTGATAGAAAGGCCACTATCGTAAATGTGACAGCAAGAACTAAACTGGTTATAAATATACCAATGTATATTTTTTTATATCTTTTATTTCTAAATAAAAACATGAGAATCGAAATGATGATAAACAAACCATTAAACACTAAGCCTACAATCCACCAGGGGTTATTCTTCATATCCATTAAACTATAAGTTATATAAATATATCCATTATCACTAAATATACCTACTAAATCTATACAATACGTTCCATATATTTTAAAGAAAAATAACATAGATATTATGATTGTAAACAGTATAGAAGACAAACATAAAGTTCCCCATAATATTTTATTCACTGAATCATTTGTAGTAATGACAATCTTCTTTGTATCTTTATCATCTAATAATTCATCGATTGGAACATTAAAGTATTGGGCAATCAGCTCAAAAGACTGCCGTGTGGGAATCCTTATTCCACTTTCCCACTTAGCTATCGTTGACCTACTTGTTAAAAGTTCACTGGCCAAAGCCTCTTGAGATAGTCCTTTATCTGTTCTTAATTTTTTTATTTTCTCTTTAAATTCCATTTGCTTCACGCACCTTTCATCCTTAAGATACCATAATCTTTTAAGAAAGTGTTGTTCCAGATTGTTCCTTTTAAAAAAAGTATGATATTCTCTTCACTATGAATATCATACTTTTTTAACTTATATTGGAATATATCTATTCCTGAAATTATATTTTACAAATGATTCTTTCCTAAAATGAATGCAATGACACCATACTTTTTTTCTTGCTCTTTAGTATAATATTTGTACATTCCTTTGACTAGTGTTTCTATTGTAGATTGTTCAGGTGCTCCCAACTGCTGAGGTGTAAAGTACAATTCTGTATGCAATACATCTATATTTCGCTCAAATACTTGTTGAAAGGTTTGTTCTATCCGTAAATCAATAACACGCATTTTAATGCCGTCTTTATCTTCATTGTTCTTAAAAAACTCAATATAGTCTCCAATATCCACAAGCTTACTTTTATCATCAAAAAGTCTAACCTCAACTGTTTTGATTCCTTCTTTCATCGCATAAAACATATCCTCATTTAAATGCATACCAAAAATCTCTGCGAGACTCTCTTTAGGAGCAATGCGAGAATCATCAATATCTTTAGGCTCTGGATATTTACGATCACTTGGATCTATCATATCATCCATATATGCCATCATATAATCCATCTCTTTACCTTCATGAGCTAAAGCCATGACTCTACCCCAGCCACGCCATGAGTAACGAACATAGGTCCCATCATTTAATAAAGGGCAAAACCTTTCGTGTGCATCACCACCGAAAAAATATCCATGATTTCTTATCTCTTTTATGATTACAGCATCCACAGGAGCCGTTATGTCTTTGTGCTTTGGATAATCACATTCTTCAGAGTCTACCCAACCTATTATTTCGTATCTCATGTTTTTTACCAATCTTTACTTATATTATCCTTTTTGTTTTTATGACAATATAGAATCAATATCTATTTTCTCAAATTCCACATTACCCGTCGCAATAAAAATAAAGTCTTCACTTAAAAATTTATCTTTATGAGTTGTATAGCTTTCTTGTGTGGAGTCAAAGGTTTTAAAATGTTCTTCATATAATAGTTCATACTTTTTTTGATAAGCATGCTTTTGTCCTAAAATATAAAAATAAGTTTCATTGTCATATTTACGTTTTTGATATTCCTCTATTTCATTCTTACAAAAATTATGATTTACATACTCTAATTCATCATAGATTGAATAAGGATATTGTATACTTATACCTATAGGAGCCTGACTTACACAGACACAAAGTATTCGCATGCAAGTCCCTAAGGAAAAATAGATTCCCTCAATAAAACCTATACCATTTTTTAAATATTTCATCGGCTTATCTTCTTGAATATCAATATTAAAATAACGTTTTATTGCGTAAGAAATTAGACAATTCATTGCTTTACGCTTGGTATAGAGGTTAGGATAGGACGTGGAATACGTATTAGGGGTTGCACCACATTTTGCATCTGTTTCCATATCTATAAACGTATATAATGCATAGGCTTGTGTGTTATTCTTTTGTTCTTTCATAATATACCTCTAGCAAATTATAACACAAGGAGGAAATGTAGTCAATGAAACCAAAGTTCTTGAATTTTCCAACTATATAATAGCTATTTCAAAACTTTATTTAAAATTAAAAAACAGTATAGATCCTAAAATAGCAAAGGAAAACTATACTGTTTTATATTTCACTTTTTATGTATGCTTGTAAAATACTTCAAATTGAATGGAATCATTTCTTATTTGTTTTAGACTTTGTTGTACCTACTTTTGTTTCAGTAGTTGTTTTGGGCTTTGTTGTACCTACTTTTGCTTCTGTAGTTGTTTTTGGCTTTGCTGTACCTACTTTTGCTTCTGTAGTTGTTTTTGGCTTTGCTGTACTTACTTTTGCTTCTGTAGTTGTTTTGGGCTTTGCTGTACTTACTTTTGGTTCAGTAGCATTTGCTTTTGACTTCGTTGTACTTACTTTTGTTTCAGTAGTTGTTTTGGGCTTTGCTGTACCTACTTTTGCTTCTGTAGTATCTGTTTTAGGCTTGCTAGCCTTATCTGAATTTTTTTTGTCCTTGAATTTTATTATTCCGCGTTTATATAACACAACAAAAACAACTGCTGCAACTATGAATACGCCACCAACAACAGACAACGCTATCCATACACCGACATTTGATTTTGATTTAGGAGTAGTTTCCGTTTCATCAGTTGGTTCACCACCTACAATCAATGCTTCATCTTCATCGATAATGTCACCTAAGTCTTCATATGGGTTTCCACTCGGCTTGATTTCAGACAAACTAGGCATAGTTTCACCAGTAGGAGATAGAGTCTTAGTGGTATCCTCATAAAGATTTATCATTGACACCGTAGTAAATACACCATCGTTTGTGTTTGTTTCATACAGGTCATCCATTACTAATTTTACGTACTGCCCATAAACACTTTCGGTAAATGGGATTACCTTTAAATCATCAATCTCTTCAAAGCCTTCGCGCTTTCCTGCATCTTTCCATGTTTTACCATCTTCACTAACGTAAACCGTTACGTTTTTGGCAAAGATGCTGAAGTTTGAGTTATATTGAATCTGAACAAATTCTAAACCTGAAATGTATCTAGGTACATCTAGCTTAATGATTAAATATGCAGGCGCATAGGGCTTGTTTTCGCCTTTTTCATCTACTCCTGGATTTTTAATACTTACTGTATAATCGGTATGCCAATATGTCTTGGCATTTCCATCAATAGCGTTTATGGCGTAATTTGGTCTCTTTGCGTCCTGTGATTCAGTAGAAAACTCTACCATCGATAAATAATTTACACTTATATATTTTCTTTCTGCAGTATCTGTGTCGGCAGTAAATATAAATATTTTTCCATCGCTCGCGGGCTTTTTGGATGTACCCTTTAATCTAACTTCTATTATTTTATCACCTGAACAGTTAGGAGATGCTTCCGCGTAAGATATCCAACCTGTAGTAGGCGTATAAGTAATCTCACTGTCCGTTTCTGATATGGTACTAGTACAATATCTCCATTCATACGTACCATCAACGCCCATTACTCTGTTTTCCCAATCGTTAGCATACAAAGTGTCTGGCATAGTAGGCTTTGCCGCTACGTCAATTCTATATGCATCATCAGGAGAGGCGCCTACGATATAAACATAAATGTCATTATCTGTCGAAATGGTTGCCAATTCTTTTTCAGATAATAGATAAGCGTGGGAGTCATTTTCATTAAAAACAACCTCTTTCCAAGTTTTCTTGCCGTCTAAACTATATTTCCATGCGAACGATCTGTCACTATAGCTATTCGACCAAACGATACAACCTGCATTTTCTCCATCGAATGAGAAGTCTGCAACAGATAGATCAACGTTACCCAAAAGATAGTTTACTTTTGACTTTGCCGCAGTGCTTCCGGAAGTTTTCGTCTTTGCTAACGTGTTTATTTCGATAGTTTTTAACTGTGTATTAAATAAAGGGCTAGTAAGAGCAGCGTCTACCTCAGCAATGTTGGTTTTTACTGAGAACAATTTGAACAAGCAGTGCATAGCCACAGGATGGTTATAATACGTATCGCCTATGCGTTTCGCCAAATTGACAAAATTTTCGGCAGTTTTAGATGAGTTTGCCTTATACGTTTGAACAAGACCATACCAAGCATCAAGGTTTAATATTTGTGTTTTTAAAGCTTTTTCATACAATGTCTCTTGCGCATTTAAATCACCCTGATATACTTTTGCAAGCCAAGTATATTCTTCTGCTCTCACTAAGTTATCATAATCATTTAAGCACGCTTGCGCTAGATGGAAATAAACGACAGTGCCACCAGAATTTCTTTGCCAAGAGTCACTGCCCCAGCCAAGCAAATGTCTTTCGCCTTTAGTAGCCGCTAGCCAGCCGCCGACGTCGTTATCTATTTTCCAAGAACCGTGGCCATTGGCATCCTTACCATAATATAATATTGCAGCATGTCCAGGTTGACCGATTACATTGGCAGGGATACCGCGAACTGTCCTGATATTCGTTCCACTCTTTGAAATACCACCACATACAGACCCTGTTCCGAACTTATTGCTGAAGTTCATCCAAACCTTCTGAAGCTTTGGTTCACCCTGCTTGCTATACGAAATAGTAATTTCGTAAGGCTCTTCACCTTCTCCAGCAGGAACTATGTATTTCGTGTCAAACATTCCGACTCTCTTACCACCTGCCCAGTTTTCGCCAGCATTATCTCCTCTATAGTCTACAGCAAACTGATTATTGAAATATTCATGGTTTTCATCTGCGTAGAATACTGGATTGTTATAGTTTGGGTCAGTATATTTTACATAAGGGTGAGGAGTGTACAAATTTCCAACGTTGCCAGGGTTAGCATTTATTCTCGTTTGAACTTGGTCGTTTAACCAAAGTATTGACTCATCGTCGATGATGTTGCACATCAACCAACGCATTTCTTCCACTCTATAGCTTTCAAACCAGCTCATCGTCTCAGATTTCCAGCTACCGTTGGCATTTCTTGTTGCAACAAATCTTTCGGTTTGATACATGTATTTGAAGATGGCGTATCTTTGCAGTGGATAGGACTTATTTTCAGGTTTTGTTCCTTGCAAGTAAGAACCGATTGCACCGTCGTGTGTCAATGCTACCGAGAACATCATCGTTCTGCACAACTCACCGAAAGTTCTGTCAGGCATCCACTTATTGCCTGTATGGTTATAGCCTAATAAAGTTTTATCGTCTAAATCCTTTTTATAGCTTTTATAAAGATTTGACAAAACAGTCAAAGAGTTATAGTAATTCCCCTTAAAAGGAGTTCCTCCAAGCATAAACTCTCTTAAACTGTCTAAATCGTTTAAAAGCCAGTCTAGCATAGCCTTGTTATCTTCACTTTCACCAATAAATCTTTTTAAGGCATATTGTCCCACTCTGCTAACGAATTCTCTTTGTAAAACAAGGAGTTCAACTTCTGGATCATCTAAATTAGCATTTATGCCAAAGGCTTTTATCTTCTCATCATACGATGCTAAGGGCTTAACGTTTGCACCTTCATCCAAAGAATTTGTTAGTTTTGCATCCGCCCACACTACATAGTCTTGTGAATCGCTCTTATTTTTGTCGGCAACCAATCTTATCCATTTAACTCCGGTTACATCTAAAGTAAAATATAAGAAGTTTTGATTATAATTTACTAATTGCCGCCCTTGAGTATCTGTCGTTACTGTCGTATCGCTTGGCGCCTGCGTAACCCAATTGGTTCCATCTTCTGAAAACTGAACGTAAAAAAGAGCACCATCTGATTTAGTCGCAGAGGAAAGAAGTCCTGCGTACGCCGAAAAATATTTATACTTTTGGCTGAACTCGCTTATGTTAAACGCCACGTAAGAGGGCCCATGTGCATATACTCCATACTTAAAAGTATACCATGAACCTTCTATTTTTGCTTGTATAGCGCCACCGGGTACCTTTGCCACGTTTTCTGGTGCCATGAATAACCTACTATTACCAAGTGATTTAGATTTGCTAGCATCATGTTTTATACGTGATGTATCGGATAAATATAATACTTTATCGTCGTTTGAATCCTCTGCAGCAAATGCACTTATAGCACCAGCATTACCGAAAATTATAACAACACAAAAAAGTAAAATTTCTAAAATTACAATTGCTTGCTTTATTATTTTTTTTACCATAAATTACTCCTTACAAAAATCAACCAAATATTAAAAATATATACAATAATAATATCACGAAAACGACAAAATGCAAAGAACTTTTTATCATTCATCTTGAATTTGCTTATCAAGCTACTATGTATTTTTAAAACTAAAAAACGACACGATCTAGCCGTGTCGATTTTAAATATATGTTTAATATATTATTTACGAGGATTTTTGATATTCGCTTGTACAAACGTGTTACCCCGAAGGGCGATAATGCACCTTACTTTTTGTCTAACCCTACCCACTTCATACTTTTATTC
>JAIDZC010000019.1 GCA_029057785.1 Anaeroplasmataceae bacterium | reverse complement strand
AACATTCCTTATTTAAATTTTTATACATATTATTTATCCCCCCCCCCCCCACGCAAAATGTCAATATTTTATTCCTCTTTCAAGAGGATATTTCAACAAAACAATATAATAAAAACTCTGGAAAAATCCAGAGTTTTTTACACATATAGACATTCCTGCTTCTCAACTAATTTACCTTCTAGTTTTAAGAAAACCAATGCCTGTTCTAAAATTTCAATTGCACGATCACTCATTCGATTATAACCAAGTAATCCGATAACCTTTTTGAAACAACCATCCTTAGTTATGCCATTACTTTTCTTTACAATCTTATAAATGGCATCTTTGAGTTCTTCTTTATGAATAAGCTCTATATCCCTATCACTAGGAATACGTAACCCCATAGAGGGAATAGGATGTATAGACAAGAAATCATCCTCTCTATAAAGGTCTAAATATTCTATATCCTGCTCAAAGAGCTCTCGAACTAAAGCTGTTACCTTTGTTCTGCCATACATAAAACAAATACGTTTTAATAAATAATCTATATGGATAGGCTCTTCTTTTGAGATAATATAATGGATTACTTCAGAAATCGGTTTTTGATTATACAATTCTTCTATTTCATCACGAGACACCAAAGGATAAGACTCAAAACTATCATCAAATGTATCCTCTATTTCAACTAAAAAGTTATTCTTTATGTTCTCGTTATTAGAGATACCTGAGCCATCTTCTTTTAAAAAATGAAGAATTCTTTCTTTTTCTAGCTTCTCTTGAAAAATCCATTCTGTGGAGAAAACGCGCAAGAATCTCCAGCCCAATCTAATTAATAAACGTTCCTGTAATGCATTTGCATCACTACAATTGCCAATTTGATAAGTAGGTCCATCCACCATAATTGCTGTTTTATATTCATTTGTTTCCTTATCTATAACAGCAATGTCAATTTTGAATTCAGAAGTTCCAATATGTGTTTGTACCATATATCCCGATTTATTCAAGAAATTGGTTATAGAAGAAATCACGCCATCCTTAGAATCATAAGAAGGATGCTTAGGCGTAGATACCTCCTCAGCATACTCTAAGTATTTTTTCAGCATAGCAACACCTAAGGATTCCGTTTGGTCTAGTTTAATATCATACGAATGAATAGAGCTTACAACACAAACATTAACCTTCGCTCTTGTAATTGCAACATTTAATCTACGTTCTCCTCCTAATGTATTTAAAGGACCAAAACGCTGATAAAACTTGTTTTCTCTTGTATATCCAAAGCAAATACTAAAGAGAATGACATCTCTTTCGTCTCCCTGAACAGATTCCAGGTTTTTCACAAAGAAAGGCTCCTTCTTTTCGTCAGAAAAGAACTCTTTTGTTTCTGATGAATTCTCCAATCTTTCATCAATCAAGTCTGCAATTAAATCTGCCTGAGCATTAGAAAATGCTACAACGCCTAAAGACTGATCTGGTTTATTCTTAGCATGCTCAAACACTAAATCTACAATGTACTTAGCCTCTATTAAATTCGTTCTAGCTTTAACCTCATAGGTTCCCATTACATAATGAAAATCTATTCCAAATCCCTTTTGATGCTTTTTTGCCTGAGGAATTGTGATTAAACGATTATCGTAAAAATTCTGATTTGAAAAAGCAATGAGCTCTTCGCTTCTACTACGATAATGCCAATTTAAACGTTTCGTTTTAAATACACTACTTCCCTTATCCAATATAGATTCCACATCATTCTCATAATCATCTTCATCCTCAATCATACTAGTAAAGAAATTAGATGGTGGCATCTGTTTACTATCTCCAATAATGATACATTGCTTAGCACGATAAATTGCTCCTAGGGCATCCCATGCAAATACCTGGGAAGCTTCATCAAAAATAACTGTATCAAAGAGATGAAGTTTGCTATTTAAATAGGTGGAAACAGAAAGAGGACTCATCAAGAAGACTGGCTTTATATCTAAAATCAAATCAAAAATTTCTTCTAGTAAAAGCCGAATCGGTTTATGTTTACGACTTTTGTTATACTCTCTTACTAAAATAGAAAATCTTGAACCTACCATAATACTTTCATCAGGTCTACTATTTGATAATTTAGAAACAATATATGCCTTATTTGTTTCTAAATGCATTTGATCCATTCGTTTAAAGTCTTCTACTATACCTTCAACACCTAAACCAGAAAATTCTTGGAATATAGGTTCCTTTTCTACTTCGTATAAAATGTTTGCCTGCCAAAAGGCATGCTCATAGCAGCCACTAAATTTCTTAATTCCTAATTTATTTTCTAAAACAAAATCTAAAAAAGCTAGTGCATGATGTTCTTCTAGTTTATGTAAAACATCTAATCTTTGGGCATGAACATCTAGTAAATCAATAGACTCAACCATATCTCTTAATTTTAGAAGAATGTCCTTAATATCTCCTTCTATGAATTGAATGACTTGAGCATCAAACTTCTCAATGTATGGTGCAAGTGAAATTGTATTCATCTTATTAAACTGGAAAGATATTTCAATTAAATTCTTTTTTAAAGACAAATAGGTTTCCTCATTTAAATTTAATGTAAAAGGGAAATCCTTTAAACTCATCGCATCCTGATATAATATATCATATTGATAGGGCTTATAGTCTGCAGGTAATTTCTTTTTAAGCTTATTTAATGCTATTGTTTTGTTCTTATATTCCAACGCTTCTTTAAGCTTTAAAAGAAAATCTGTATCACTCATTTTAAGTTTAGAATAACTGGAAAGTTCCTTTTTCACTCTATAATAGCTTGGTAAAATATATTTAAACACCTTTTTGCTTTGTACCTCAAAGAGCTTTACCAAATTTTCTATATCATTAATCTGAATAATTTTCAAATCAATAAATTTTTTTAAATTAGATTTTCTAAAATATTCTGTTAATTGCTTATATTTGTCTATTCTTCCACAAAGTTGCATTCTTTCTTCTTCAACAAAATACTCTGGCATAAAATAATTCAACTGTGTGATTTTATCTAAATAAGGCATAGCATCAACAACATGCTTAAAGCTTCTTATCTCAAAAGGCAAGGCTTTGGTAAGTGAATCTTGTATTTTAGATAGTTCCTTGTAGAAGGTATAGATTTGTTCAAAGTCTTGTTTTGCCTCATAACGAATATACGAGGTATTACTAGAAATAAATCCATAGAATGGCCCTTTTTTATAATCATATCCTAAAGTTGTGGATAGAGTACTATATTGATCTAGACTTTGCTTGATTTCCTGTAAATCCTCTAGACTATAGGCTTCAATGTTTTCTATTTTATACAAAATGTCAGTTTGTTCAACTTTTAAAAATGCTGAATAGATTTCATATAAGCTTATCCCCAATCGATCAATTTTCTGATGAAGCTTTGTCCTATACTCTTCTAAAAGTGTACTTAAATGCGAATACTTTCTTGCAAAATCTTCTGCAGAACTCTTAATCTCATATCGAGGTAATATCGCTGTTTTATATAACTCATCAATAAACTCCTTTTTGTTCGCCTTATGAGAATGCAACTCTATCGCAAAGCTATCTAGACCAGCTCTTCTTAAATTCTCATAAACAACATTCAAGGCAGCTTGTTTTTCAGAAACGAATAATACTTTTTTCCCGTTTCCTATTAAGGAGGCAATCATATTTGTGATGGTTTGGCTCTTTCCTGTTCCTGGTGGACCTTGAAGTACAAAGGATTCTCCATTAGAGGCAGCATGAATAGCCATCAGCTGAGACTCATCTGCATCTACTACAGGGTAAACAGGTTCCTCTATAGGAGATCCTTCCTCCTTGTCAAAGTTTCCAAGTAATTTTAATATATTTTGATTTTCTAAAATAACATCTGAATGATATCTTAAATCATTAAACATATTCATTTTCAAGAAAGAATAAATTCCTATAGATATTCTAAAATGAAGTTCTATTTTCTTTTCCTTTAATATAATAGAAATCTTACTTAAGTATTCTTGAAGAGACATTTCATTTTCTTTATATTCTTCCAAAATGATCTTATACTCTGTCTCTAGCAGATAGGCAAGCGTAGGATTTAAAATAATTTCATCTTCACTTTCTCTAATTTTAAAGTTCGAGATATCCATATGTAAAGGAATCAATAATAGTGGTGCCAAATATCGTTCCTTTGCTTCTTCATATTCAACCATACCAAAGGTCATATATAAAGTATTGATACCTTTTTCTAACAAAGTATTCTTATATTCTCTATGTAAAGCTTTAATAATTTTGGTTAGAGATATTCCTTTCTTATAACATAAAATATCATTTGCTTTCAGCAAAGGAGAGATAATATCCTTTACCTTCCCATTAGAATAGTTTTCTATAGTATCTTCCGTTCCATCAATTGTCTTATGATATTTTTGTAAAACAGGATCTAACTGAAATATAGAAAGGACTGTTCCACCAGTAATCTTTTCAAACAATTCATCAAAGTTATCATTTAAAACCTCTACACTTCGATATCCTGTGGTTTTATAATTAATCAAACGATTTCGTTTTCCTAAATCTAAAAGATGCAAGCTAATATCTTTTAACTTCTGTTCCACAAATACCACCACCTATTAGGTATTATAACATTTTCTTACAAATATAAAAAGAAAAAAATAAGAACTATTTTTTACCATATTTTTCTTAAGATTTTTATAGACAAATAGGAAAGTTGATAATTAAGGGAATACATCATAATAAACTATTGACATTACAAACTCAATTTGTCATAATAAAGTAGGAAAGAGAAAAAATGCTCGAAGAAAATAAAAAGAAAGAAAAGACTTATTGCAAAATTTTTTAGCAATAAAATGCCTCATCTTTCTATTATTTTATGGAGGACAATATATAATAAAAGGAGTTGTTGATTATGACAAAGCCAACATTCAGCGGTCAAAAGATATTAAAGATATGTAAAACAAATTGGATAAAATACCTAAAATCACTTTGGGTATTAACCGTTTGCTTCTTCCTAATTCTATTCAATTGCATAACCATTTTTGCAGAGGATGGAAAGCCTAATAACCAAACGGTTAAAGCTGGTATTTTTAGCTTTGAAGGCTACCATATGAAGGATACGGAAGGAAATCTAACAGGATATGGAATTGAGTTTCTTAATCTTGTTTCTGAATATTCACGACTGAACTTCCAGTATACGGCGTATGATAGTTCGTGGGGAGATAAAATAGATAAAGAAACAGGAGAAATACAGCCTGGAATGCTTACGATGCTAGAAAATGGCGAGATTGATTTAGTAACCTCTGCCAGCAAAACTCCAGATCGTGAAGAAAAGTTTGATTTTTCCCTTCCTATAGGAAGAAGAAAAACTGTTTTATCTATACAAATAAATAATGAAACACGTATTCGTGGAAACTATGCAACCTATAATGGGATGGTCGTTGGTGTAGTAAAAGATAGTAGTCAAAACCAAAGCTTAGAGGATTTTGCGAAAGAAAAGAAATTCACATACACTTCGCGAGAATATGAAAAGGATACAGATCTTGCTGCTGCTTTACAAAAAGGTGAAATTGATGCTATCCTTTCTAGCAATTTAAGAAAATCTGAAAATGAACAGGAATTAGATATTACTGAGGAAGCTGACTTTTATGCTATTGTCAAAAAAGGAAATACCAATTTACTTAATGAAATCAATTATGCTATCAGACAAATGGATATCAATGAAGGAGATTGGAAAAATGAGCTATTTTATAAATATTATGGTCCAGTTTATTCTTCTGCTTTAACCTTCACGGAACGTGAAAAAGCATATTTGAATCAAGTAGCTTTAGGACAAAAAACTATCACTGTTACCGCTCATTGTGATAGAGCTCCTTATTCCTATACAGAGAATGGAGTATTAAAAGGAATCTTGCCTGATTATTTTGCAGAGATAATGGAACTCGCTGCTAAGGAGATGGGACTAGATGAATTACCTTATACGTTTATTGCTCCAAAAGATCAAGCAGAGTACAATTATCTTATAGATGGTAGAATAAATATTATGCTTGATGGTATTAATGATCATGCCATCAAAGAAAATGAAATTATAAGTGGCTTTCATACAGAAAGCTATGTGACTGCACGAATGGCAAGAGTAACTAGACAGGATCATACCGGTACTATCAAGAAGGTTGCTGTCTCCGACTCTCAAGGTAAAAATCTTGTAGAACCATATTTAAAAGGATATGAAGTTAAAACTTATTCTACTGGTGAAGAAGCGATGCGTGCTGTGCTAAATAAAGAAGTCGACGTTGCTTATGTATACTCCTATTCTGCGCAAAGATATATTAATCAGGGTCACACTAATTCTCTTTATTATAATTCAGTAAATGGTATGGTTACACAGGTTAGTATGCATATAAGCGAGGAAACAGACCACGAATTAGTTACTATATTGAACAAATGCATAAAACAAATGTCAGATGATACTCTAAATCAATTAGCTTCTAATTACACATCATATAAAATCAGTGAATTAACCTTCTGGGAGTATCTTGGATCACATCCAGAAATAATAATCATAGTTGTTGTGTTGATTGCCCTAATCTTATTTGTCATACTTGCACTCTATCTAAGGGGTCGTTGGAATAGAAAATTATTTCATAGCACAGAGCAGTCAAACAAAAAGATGGGTGAACAGTTGGCCATTGTAGAAGCCCTCAGTCGTGACTATACAAATGTTTTTTCTATCGACGTTGAGAATGCAACTGCCAAAATTATTAAATTGGAAGGCTATGTAGCCGAAGGTTTACAAAGGGGATCTACAGAAGAGTATGACTATGCTTCTATTCTTGAAACGTATATCCGTAACCGCGTTCATCCTGAAGATCAACAAGAAGTGACTGAGGCTCTTTCACTAGAAACTGTAAAAGACAAACTGAACACAAATGATGAATATTTAGGTAGCTATCGCATTGTAGAAAACGGAAATGTTCAGCATTTTCAATATACTTATTTTAAGATTACAGATGACGAGCAAAGGCACAACTCCTTTATCCTTGTAGGATTTCGTAATATAGATGAATTACTGCGTAAAGAACAAGAACAAAAAGATGTTCTAACTGAAGCACTTGCTCAAGCTCAATATGCTAACAAAGCTAAAACTACTTTCTTAAATAGTATGTCTCACGATATCCGCACACCAATGAACGCTATTATTGGATTTACTTCTTTAGCTACAACTCATCTTGACAACAAGGAACAAGTGCGAGATTATCTTGGTAAGATTATGACCTCAGGAAATCATCTTCTTAGCTTAATAAATGATGTCCTAGATATGAGCCGAATTGAAAGTGGAAAGGTCAAGATAGAGGAAAAGGAAACTAGTCTCCTAGAGATAATGCATGATTTAATAACCATCGTCCAAGCTGACGTAAAATCAAAACAACTCAATTTATATGATACACTTGATGTAACAAACGAGACGATAATTTGTGATAAACTCCGTTTAAATCAAGTACTCCTCAATCTTTTAAGTAACGCTGTAAAATATACTAAACCAGGTGGCACCATCAACATTCGTATTAGTCAAAAGACTGAAACATCAGAAGGCTATGCTTCATATGAGTTTGCTATTAAAGATAACGGTATCGGAATGAGTCCAGCCTTCCTACAACATGTGTTTGAGCCTTTTGAAAGAGAACAGACTTCTACTGTAAGCGGCATCCAAGGAACTGGTCTAGGACTTGCTATCACTAAAAACATTGTGGATATGATGGGAGGAACAATTGCTGTAGAAAGCGAGGAAGGAAAAGGGTCAGAGTTTACAGTAACATTTTGTTTTCAGGTTAGTGATAAACATATTGAATTACAACAAGCTGAACCAGAAAGTGCTGATGAAACAGATAAATCTGAACTACGCTTTGATGGAAGGAAGCTTCTACTTGTGGAGGACAATGAACTAAACCAAGAGATTGCTCAAACAATACTCGAGACTGCAGGTTTCATCATTGATACAGTGGGTGATGGAAGTATAGCCGTTGAACAAATGAAAAAAATGCCTGCAGGGACATATGATCTAATCCTGATGGATGTTCAAATGCCTATTATGAATGGCTATGAGGCAACAAAAGCCATTCGAGCATTAGAGGATTCTGCAAAGGCGACAATACCAATTGTGGCTATGACAGCTAATGCATTTGAAGATGATAGAAAAGAAGCGCTTGATTCCGGAATGAATGGATATGTGGCCAAACCAATAGATATAAATAAACTAATGAAAACATTAAAAGGTATTTTAAAATAATAAAACTCTAAATTAAAATACAATTTATATTTCTTCACAAAATAAAAACTCTCGATTTTTTTTGAGAGTTTTTATTTTTACTTTAAAGTATTCTTTATACAAAGTTCATTTTTTAAATCCAAAACAATCTTATCAGCATATTCTTTTGAAAAGGGAACATGGATTAATATCACATTCCCATTAAACTTTTCCAGCAATTTATAATACGCATAGTTACACAAATATTGCGAAGGTTTTTCATGGTAAACTACTTCTACTTCTTTGAATATCAAATTGAGTTTTGAAACATCAAAACCAGTTTTTATTTTTTGGTTCTGATATTTACTTGTTAGTTCAATTTGAATTTGATTTTTTAATTTTGGTTTAAGCCCAAACAATAAAATTCCATCTTTAGAGGTTTTAATATTTTCTATATCTTTCTCTATCCCTCCAAATGAATTTGTCAAGAAAAAAGACTCTTGAAACTGAGATACAATATAGAATGATGGGTTATTTTTACCTTTAAATCCTACGTAAATATATTTCATAGAGCCTCCTATTTTTATTTAAATATTTTATCAAAATAATTTAAAACGAAACTAGCCAAATCCTTTTGCTTTTTACTAATCATCCCATCTAAAAGAATTAGATATCCAAACAATTCATTTTCAATATGAATTTCATAACAGATACAATCCTTATCAATAGTATAGTTTTTAGTTAAAGTTAATCTATTTAAGGATGAAATTTCTTTTTCAATGTAAGAATTAATTCGTTTTAAAAATTCTGAATCTAATTCCTCGTCATTAATATTATAATCTAATGTCGAATAAATAACTTTATTTAAGTTGGTAATAATAAAATCCGTTTGATAGCTTTCTTTTAAGGAATCACAAAATGAAACAATCATTTCTTGATCATGATTTAAGGGATGAAATTTAGATAATACTACATTATCCTCTTCTACGCTAATATCCACTAAATCTCCGCTATCCATACGAAGTCTTTTACGTACCTCCTTAGGAATTACAATTCTACCGAGTTCATCAATTCTTCTAACGATACCCATAGTTCTCATAAATATCACATCCATAAGGTAGTATTTACAAAAACTTACAAATTTAAACATTTTTAGAAAAATTCTTTATAAACATGATTTAAAATCTTGATAGCTGGAGTAGCCACGGAATAGTTTTCTATTCCTAGCTTCATAAATTCTTTTAGTGCAGGTTCTATTGCGGCAAGCTCTCCACAAACAGATAAAGTGATCTTATGTTCTTTAACAAAATCTACAACACGCTTTAATTTAAGTATTAAATCATTCAAATAATTCTCTAAATCATTTGTTTGTGCATCTCTATGAATATGATAGATTGAATATACCAAATCATTAGTGCCTATAGAAATAAAATCTACATCATAAAATGTTTCTATCGAATTCAAAGCCTCTTCAGTTTCTAACATAATTCCAAATTGAATATAGGAGGTATCTTTCATTTCCTTTTGAATCTGAAGTACCCACTTCTTCAAAAAATCAAATTCACTTGAAGAATAAATCATAGGAAACATAATCTTAACTGTATTATAATGATTTGCTTGAATGATAGCCTCAATTTGGGTTTTAAAAACAATCGGATTATGAATATAGTTATCAACACCTTTTTTTGAAGCTTCTATATAAGGTAATTGCTTATCATCACCTATATCAAAGGTCCTAAAACAAATGCTTTTACTTTGCATAGCCTCTACCGCTTCACTATAGATTTCATATTGTTCTTCTAACGTATAGGGACGATCACTATTCATAAATATCATTTCTGTACGATATAACCCTATTCCATCAAAACCATATTGATTCACTCTTTCTAATTCACTATTATCAGATACGTTTGCTAAAAATTGATATGGAGCATGTTCTATTGCTTCAAAGTTTTCTTTAGAAAGCTTATGTAAAACTTCTTGATAGTGCTTTATTTCATTTTCTTCTGGAGAAGTAAGGATTTGTTGTTTTCTAGTATCTATAATAATTATTTCGTTTTCTTTTACATCTATATTAGATACCATATAAGGAATGTTAAATTGCCTGCACAAAATAGCGCTATGAGAGCTATATCCTCCTTTATGAGTGATAATACCTAATAGCTTATTTTTATTTTGAATTAAAAACGAAGGATATAATTCTTCAGCAACCAATATAAAATCGTATTGTATTTCTAACGACTTCTTTCCCAAAAGATTTCTTAAGATGCGTTCCTTGATATCTGATAAATCCAGTACACGTTCTTTAAGATAACTGCTTGTAGCATCTAACAAGGAGTTCATAATTTCATGAAGAACATTAGATACACTTTGAGCAGCAGAAAGTCCATTATCTATTTCTTGATTTGATTTAGATAAAAGCATAGGGTCATTGAGCAAAAGAATTTGCATTGAGATGTACTCTTCATTCTCTTTACTCTCGGTTTTTAAGCTTTCTAATTCTTTAATAGAATCCTCAATTGCTTTTTTAAGTTTTTCTTTTTCCTTTTTAGGCTGAGGATTTATCTGATGTATGGCAGATTGATTTATGATATGTACTTTACCTATTGCCACACCCTCAGATAAGACCTTTCCTGAAAAACAACTCATATTCTCACTTCCTAAACACAATAACAGGTACTAACATTTCATCTGCAGTAATTCCTGCATGATGACTCTTAAATTCAAAGTTCTCTTCTCCTTTATAATTAAAACAAAATTCCTTCTTAGCAACAGCTACATAATCTGCTAAAAAATCATAGACTCTCGTATGAGGAACCTCACTTCTTTTACCAAAAAACTCTTGATGCATTGCCTCACTTGAAGGCATAATGTCATAAGCATATCCAAACAAATCTTGAAACAACTTAGGAAAAATCGTTCTATATTCTTCCTTAACACTAAAGGTAATGCATCTAGAATCATTAGATGGCCTGCGGTTCAACATTTTTAAAAGAGGTGTACAATTATAAAACTCAATATTTTTTATATTGGTATGTCCGTGATCTGCACTGATAACTAAAAGTGTATCCTTAGGAAGCTTATTAGCATACCATGCCAAATCCTTATCCATTTCTTTTAGTTTAGCAATGACCTTTTCGTCAAAGGTGCCAAACTCATGCATCAAACCATCTGGATCCGTAAAATAAACATATTGGGCATTTTGTTTCTTCTTTTTAATAGCCTTTAAACTATTTTTTAAAACCTTTTTGAAATTCTTTTTGTGTTTTTTAAAGTTGGGATTGTGGATGGAGCCATTTACCTTTAGGTCTGCATAAAATGGTTCATAGTGTAAAGCCTTATATCCACTAAAACCAGTAGGTTCATCTGTAAAATAGTCTCTACCATTAAATAAAATAATATTCTTTCTAATTTCTTTAAAATAATTCTGCCAGCCTAACCACCCTGTTCTAATTGGAGATAAGCCTGATACTGTAGCTGTTGTAGAGGCTGCAGTGGTGGAAGGATATATTGCGGTATTTGTATAAAGATGATGAGTTCTTAAGAAGGATTCTGGATCTAAATTATTTTCTAATATGTTTTCTCCCATTCCATCTAATAACATAACAATAACATTTTTATATCTCTTTTCTTTAAATATTGCTTCCATATGCTCATCCAATGCATAATTAGGTTTTCCATTAAATTGTTTTCTGATAGAGGAGATAGTATTTAAGATACAATGATCATAGTTCGGATATACCAGTTTATATTCTTTATCTAAACTATGAAGTGTATCCTTAATATTTTCATCTACTCGTTCTACAGAAATAAAGGATAATAAATAACTCTTATTCTCTTTCGTTAACTCTACACATAAATGAATTGAATCTGTAATTTGATATCCTTCATTTAACATTTGATCAATTGTTTCAAAATATTCCTTTTGTTGATCAAAATACCAATATTCATAGTTTTCTTTAATGTTTGTCTTTTGCATTAATGAATCACCTCCATTGTATCTTCAATCTTCAATCCTAATTCTTTTGCAAATTCTTCTGCTTGACGAATATAATCACAAACTAATGTTTTAGGATCATGTGCATCAGCACCAATAATAATCTTGACCTTTGGATATTCTTTTACAAGCTCCCAAAACTCTCTACACGGATATAGCCAATCTGGAGAAAATCTAGAGTTATTAATTCCATTAGCATTGAGTTCTAAATAAACATCACACTCTATTGCAGTTTCTATAATCTTTCTTGAAACATAGGTGCAATGCTCATCAAATTTTCTTTCTTGATTTTCATCTTTATATGCATACATAAATAAGTCTGGATGAACAAGTGTATTATATAATCCTGTTTTCATACCATCAATTGCAGCCTTCATATAAGCATATATAGTTTCGTAATTGATTTGCGAGTAGCTATTTAAAATTTGATTCTTATACTCAAACATATGGACACCTAAATTTAAGTAATCTACTTTCTTTCTTAAATATCTCGAAAAAAATTCGCTGGTAGAAAAGTATTCTATTTCAAAGGCTGAAAGAATCTTAATTTGTCCTGCATACTTCTTCTTTGCCTCCTCTACCTCAGGAAGATACTTTCTAAGAGCTGTATCCAATGTCATTGTGCGATAGCTTTTTCCAAATCGTTCAAATTCTGCACTACTCATAAAGCATGGTAAAAGTGGTGCATGATCAGAAATCCCAAGTTCTTTAAAGTTATGCTCTAATGCAACCTCTATATAATCTTCTGCATGACCTTTAGCATGATTACAATATACTAAATGACTATGGTAATTTGCATGTATCATACTACCGACTCCTTTTCTAAAACATTATAACATAACATCTATTTTTTTTAAATTCTTTAATCAATAAATATTCAACAAAAGTTCCTAAAAACTCCATTTTTTCATCTAGTGACAAATCCCTATTTTCTATTGTATAATAAAAAGAAAAATACCTATTCTGAGGGGGACACTATGAATAAAAACATTGAGTTGTCTGCTGTTTATCAAGAAATACCAGGAGGATTACTTATCTATTATGCCTATGGAAATGAGGAAATCATTTATGCAAATGATGAATTGGTTCATCTTTTTGGCTGTGACTCATTAGAAGATTTTAAGCAGTGGACACATAATAGTTTTCAAGGTGTTGTCCATCCAGAAGATTTAAAAAAGGTGGAAGATTCTATTTTAAATCAGCTTTCTGCCAATAAGAGTAAGTTAGATCATATCGTCTATCGTATCATTAGAAAAGATAATAAAATACGTTATGTTGAAGACTTTGGAAAGCTTGTTCACGATGAACAGCATGGAGACATCTTCTATGTTTTTATTACGGATATCACCTCCTCTATACAAGAAAAGGAAAAGGTCCAACAAAAAACCTTGGAGCATGCACGAGAGAAAGCTATTTTAAGAGCAGCATTAGAAAGTACCATTTACTCCTATCGTGAAATTTACATTGTGGATTTAGAAGAAAATAGGTATCGTCAGATTTATCCACAAACTCAAGATGAACAAGATCAGGGGATTTATACAAATGCAATAAATGAACGCATTGATAATGAGGAGACAAATACACCTTCAATGACAAAACTTCTTCATCCCAAAAATATTCAAAAAGAATTGATTGATAAAAATACTATTGAGTATCGATATAGGAGAAAACACAACGATCTTGTTGAATGGTGCATCACCACCTTTACCGTGTTTGAGAGGAAAGATTTTTTCCTACTCATGTTATTGTAGCAATTCGCAGCATTGATGAGATTATAAAAAAAGAAATACAACAAAAGGAAATATTAGAATTAGCACTGACAGAAGCCAAAAAAGCAAACATCGCAAAATCTACTTTTCTATCTAATATGAGTCATGATATGAGAACTCCTATGAACGCTTTAATAGGATATATTGAAATTGCCTCTAGAAATTTACAAAATCCATCCAAATTAAAAGATTGCCTAAACAAAATGAATCAATCCTCTCATTTACTTTTAAATATTATTAATAACGCTCTTGATTATAGCAATTTTGAATCTGGAACGGTAGGATTATCTTTTGAGCACTGTAATCTTCTTGATCTTATACAAGAAATTTACCATTCCTACATATCTAGTATTCAACAAAAAAAGATTCAATTTGTTTTAGAAACCTCTTCTATCCAAAATCCAAATATTCTTTGTGATGTACAAAAGCTACGCCAGCTTCTTTCTAATATTTTAAATAATGCTATTCAATATACACAGCAGAGAGGCAAAGTAGTCTTCACAATCATAGAAAAGAAAACAAGTGACAAAAAAATATCCGAATATATTTTTACAATACAGGATACAGGCATTGGAATGAATGAAAATTTTATTACGAAAGCATTTGAACCATTTGAACGCGAAAACAATACAACGATTTCTAAAATCGCAGGAACTGGTTTAGGTTTAGCAATAACAAAGCATATCGTAGAATTAATGAAAGGAACAATAGATGTTCATAGTCAGGTTGGAGTTGGAACTCAGTTCATAATAAATCTCCCCTTAGAACACTCCTCAACATGTGAAAGTATACAAAATTCCTTAAACATAGAAAATCAAGCCATTTCGTTTCTAAAAGGGAAATATGCACTAATTGTCGAAGATAACGAAATTAATCGCGAAATCATTAAAGACATCTTTTCGCTTTATGAAGTTCAATTAGATGAGGCAGAGAACGGACATGCTGCAGTTCAAAAGGTCATAAACCAGCCCAAATATGACTTTATCATTATGGATATACAAATGCCTGTTATGGATGGCTATGAAGCAACAAAAGCCATTCGCTCTTTAGAAAATCCCGAAAAAAGTCATATACCTATTATCGCCATAAGTGCAAATGCATTCTATGAGGATAAACAAAAATCATTACAAGTTGGAATGGATGCCCACCTGGCTAAACCTATTGATATACAAATGGTTTTAAAAACACTTTATGAAACTTTAGAAAACAACAATTTGTAAATTATATTCATATTCTTTTAAAGCATCAAAAAAGTCATAGAAAAAAATCTATGACTTTTGGTCTTTATTTACTAGAATATAAAGAAGCTATTTTATTAAAAGCTGTTCCTGTGATAAAATCCTCAATAGCCTTACTTGATTTATCTAAAGCAAGATGAATTTCTGTCATTTCCTCGGTGTTAAATTTTTGTAACACCCAATCTATTACAGGTATGACTTCGCTTCTACCAATCCCAATTTTTATTCTTTTATATTCTTCCGTTCCTAAATGTGCAATAATATTTTTATGACCATTATGTCCTCCAGCACTACCTTCCGCTCTTAAACGTACTCTTCCGTTATGAGAGTCTAAGTCATCTGAGATAATTAAAATGTCTTCAACAGAAATTTTATAGTAGTCTTTGACAGCCTTTACACTTTCTCCAGACAAATTCATAAAAGTCATTGGTTTTAACAAAAATGCTTTATTCCCATCTATAGTAACACTTGCAAGCATTCCCTTTAGTTTCGGTTCTAAACGAAATGTTGCATGATGCTGTTCAGCAAAGGTATCTATAGCCATAAAACCAACATTATGTCTAGTTTGCTCATATTGCGCACCAGGATTCCCTAATCCTACAATAAGCTTCATTATAGTAATTCTCTTTTGGATTTATCATAGGAATATGTAAATAAACCAGAAAGTGGTTCATCAGACAATATTCTTAGAATACCATGTCCTAGTAACGTTCCTACTGATAAAACCTTAATCTTATCAATTTTTTTATTTTCATCTAAATGAATTGTATTTGTAATAATCATTTCTTCTAAACAAGAATTTTGAATTCGCTCAATAGCACTTCCAGAAAGTACCCCATGTGTACAAACGGCATATACAGACTTTGCACCTGCCTTCTTTAATGCTTCTGCTCCTGCAGTAAGCGTTCCAGCAGTATCACACATATCATCAATTAAAATACAATTTTTACCTTCTATATTACCGATGATATTCATAATCTCCGCTTTATTTGGTTCAGGTCTACGCTTATCTATAATTGCAATTGTAGTATCTAATACCTTTGCAAGTTCACGAGCACGAGTAGTTCCACCATGATCAGGAGATACTACCACAACATCACTTAGCTTCTTATCAATTAAATAATTTGCTAAAATAGGTAGTCCCATAAAGTTATCAACTGGGATATTGAAGAAGCCCTGAATCTGAGCAGCATGAATATCCATACAAATCACACGATTCGCTCCTGCAGTCTGTAATAAATCCGCAACTAGCTTTGCAGTTATTGGCTGTCGGCTTCTAGTCTTACGATCCTGTCTGCTATATCCATAATATGGAATAACAAGATTTATCGTTTTTGCAGATGCACGTTTTAAGGCATCACACATAATCAATACTTCCATAAGGTGATCATTGACTGGCTTTGAGGTAGGTTGAATAATAAATACGTGATGACCTCTTACGGTTTCATTAATCTGCACATTAATCTCCCCATCAGCAAAATGCATAATATCACAGCTAGAAAGAGGAACACCAATAGAATCTGCAATTTCCTCTGCAAGAGGTCTGTTTGCAGATAAGCTAAATATTTTTACTTTTTTTCCTAATAAGATTGCCACGAGAAATATCCTCCGATTCTCATTTTCTTCAATTTTATTATAACACAAGGAAAACCCTTAAAAAATATGAAAGGGTTATCATAAAAAAGAAACTCTTAAATTCCGTTAAAATAATTCTCTAAAATTGTCAAAACTTCTGTAAATGAAGTTTGCTTATTGCATAAATCTTTAATTTTTGCACTTCCTGGTTTTCCTTTTAAATACCAGGCAACGTGCCCACGCATTTCTAATAACGCTAGTTTTTCTCCTTTTAAATCTAATAAAAGGTTGTGATGCTTTTTTATTGTATCCAAAATTTCTTGATTGTTAGGTTTCTCTACAATTACACCCTCTTGAAAGTACTTAGATAATTCTCGAAAGATAAAAGGGTTCCCTAATGCACCTCTTCCCACTGCAATAGCATCTACTCCAGTGTATTCTAACATATGCTTCGCAGAATCAATATCTATAATATCTCCATTCCCAATTACAGGAATCGTAACCGCTTCTTTCACTTTTTTTATCCAATCTAAATCTGCTTTCCCTGAATAAAACTGACTTCTAGTTCTACCATGAACTGTAATAGCACTAGCTCCTGCTGCCTCTATTTTCTTGGCAACCTCTACAGCATTAATACTCTCCATATCCCAACCTATACGAATTTTAACTGTAACTGGCTTAGATACATTTTTTACCACATTTGAAACAATCTCATAAACTAAATCAGGATTTGTTAATAAGGCTGCTCCTGCATGAGATTTCTTGGCAACCTTATTGACTGGGCATCCCATATTGATATCAATGATATCTGCATCACTACAAGTATCAATATATTTTGCAGCTTGAACAAGACTTTCTACATCTCCACCAAAAATTTGCATACTTATAGGATGCTCTATTGGATTCACCTTTGTCATTTTCAAAGTACGTTCATTTTGAAAGCCTATTGCCTTATCACTTACCATTTCGGCAACAACTAAACCACAGCCCATTTCTTTGCATAAAATACGAAAGGCTTCATTTGTAATTCCTGCCATAGGAGCTAAAACTAATCTGTTAGGAATTTCTATATCTCTAATCTTCCATTGCATAAATCTCATCCAACACTTTCTTAATCTCCGCAACTGGAAGCCCGATAATATTATCTAATGATCCTTCATATTTCTGAATCAAATTTCTTCCTATCCCTTGAATAGCATAGCTTCCTGCTTTACCGAAGCATTCTTTTGTTTTGATATAATTCAAAATATCTTCCGTCGATAAGTCTTTAAAAGTCACTTGTGAAACACAAACAAAATTATAAATCTTTTCTTTATATATAATTCCAACCCCACTCAACACCTGATGTGTACGATTAGACAATTTCTTTAGCATTTGATAGGCGTCTAACTCATCCTTTGGCTTTCCATATATGACTCCATCTAAAACAACAATTGTATCACAGCCAATTAAAATACTTCCATAATATTTTTCTTGTTCAAAGGAAGCTTTTTTCAATCCTAAAGCTTTCACGTTTTCATATGGAGTTTTCTCTGTATCCATTTTTTCATCTATATCTGAAACGATAATTTCAAAGGAATAATGCTCACGCTCTAATAATTCTTTTCTTCGTGGAGATCCACTTCTTAAAATAATTGGTTTCATATATTCAACTCCATTCATAAACAATATAATTTTATCATTAGTTTAGGGCTTCTTCAAGAGATTAAGAATACAAAACCTGATGAATTAATTTAAATATCATAAATTCTTTCATAATGATATTCTTATAATATATTTTTCTTTTCGATTTATTTTAATATTCCATCCTCACAACGACAAACTTTTTATAGACCATTCTTTATAATATGCCTTAGGTGATGCATCATGAGAAAATATGCAGTATTTGCCTTACACTATTGTTTTTACATTGCTTCTCTTTTATTCTTACCCAAAGATATCTCGATATTTACCGCTAGCTTTTTAATTTCTATACTGGCATTAGAAAACATATGGTTCACCATATTACCGTTGTGTATAGGGTTTTACCTTCCTTTAAGCCACACTTATATTTTAATAGCTGTTTTTGCTTATCATCTATTGTTATATCCGTTTATAAAAAAGAATCGATATTATGCTTTAGGAGTCTTTGGATTAAGTAGCATAACCATTTTTACTGTATTATATATTCTACAAGGATTTCAGTCAGATACTTTAAAAATAATGCTTTACCTATTGGTTATTTATGGCGTAATGAATGCGCTACATGTATTTCAAACCATTGAACAAAAAAAAACAATTATCCCTTATCAACAAAAGATAATCGATTTAACACTTCTTCTTGGTTATTTCTTTATTATTTTCTATTATTGTGAAAATTCCTATGTGATGTATTTTTTATTTATGCAGCTGTTTTTAATACGAGATTTCAAATATAATCTCGTATTTATTCTTCTTTATGCTTTGATGATTGGAATAAAGGATTATACTAAATTGCCTTCTATCCTTCTTCCAACCGCAATTTCCTATATGCCCATTTCTGTAATCTTTACATTCACTTATAAAAATATTATCTGGGTATTTGGAATGCTATATAGCATATTCGTAACTATACTTCCTTTTACAGATAAAAAATTATCTATAGAACAAAATTATATAAATACCTTATTTGATGATTTTAATAAATATATTTCTAATTTAAATGAAGAGTATAACAAAAACATAAAAATAAAAGAATTAAAAGAAAAAAAGTTTAATGAAATTAGTAGGACCTATTGTTCGGCATGTACCAAAAGTACACTTTGCAGAACCAAGCTAGATAAAAGATATAGCTTTCTATCTGCAGCAATGCTGGGATATAGACAAAATATCTATGATTGCCCTTACTACAATCGTTTTGTGATTGATGCGAATACAGAAAATATGAACAAAGGATTTGAATATAGCGCTATGAAATCCTTATCCTTTGAATTAAGCTATTTATATAATCAAAGTCTAGCCTTAAAAAAAGAATACGAAAAATTCATATCCCTCTTGTTCAGCTTTGGATATCCGATAAATAATCTTGATATCAATTTGGCATCCTCTTCTCTTTACTTTTCCATAAGAATGGATACAAATAAACCTATAATAGAATCACTATTTTTAAGATGTGCATATAAAGCATTCGGAGAACGTCTTGAAATTAAACAAACAAAAGATCAAATCTACTTTTATAAAAAAGCACAATTAAAGATTACCTACGCTCATACTATATTGGCCAAAGAAGGGAACCTAATGAGTGGTGACAATTATTATATAAAAAAGGATTATAACAATTCCTATGTGTTTGCATTAAGCGATGGAATGGGAAGTGGTTATAATGCCTATACCGAATCTATTGATGCCCTTAAAACAATCTCTACACTTTCTACCTATCATTTCCGTACAAAAACGATATTAAAGCTATTAGAAGATGTCTATGAATTAAGAAGCAATTATGATCGCTATGCAACACTAGACTTCTTAAGTATTGATCCAGCCAATCGAAAAATGAATTTATATAAAATGGGATCTTCTACCACATACATATTACATAATCAAAAGTTATTAAAATATGAAAATCAAGCCCTACCTTTAAAATTAGATGATGTCAATTCAGCCTATGAATTAGATTTATTTAGTGGTGATTTCATCTTTTTATTATCCGACGGGATAAGTGATTTTATCAGTAACAAGGAATTTGAATCACTTGTTGATCAAAATCAAACTGCTGAAGAGGCATGCTATTCTATTGTCGACTATTTAAAAAAGAAAGAAAAAGGAAAATTAAAGGATGATTTATCTTTAATAGTAATAAAAGCAGTTTCTTAAAAAAATAAAAAAGTGCACATATGTGCACCTTTGTTTATTATTCAACCCATTCAATTATAGCCATAGGAGCTGAATCTCCACGACGGAAACCAGTTTTAATTACACGTGTGTAACCTCCATTACGGCTAGCAAATTTTGGGGCAATTTCACTGAATAGCTTTTGAATAGCATATTGTCCATCTTCAGCCTTTTCGAAACGTACGAGTGTAGCAGCTTGACGACGGGAGTGAAGTGTATTAGTCTTTCCTAAAGTGACCATTTTATCAGCTAATCTTTTTAATTCCTTAGCCTTGGCTTCTGTAGTTTCAATACGACCATTTAAAATTAAATCAGTAACTAAGTCACGAAGTAATGCTTTTCTTTGGTCTGAACTACGACGTAATCTACTATATGCCATATTTGATATCCTCCTTACGATTAATCTTTCTTAAAGCCTAATCCTAAGGCTTCTAACTTTTCTTTTATTTCTTTTAATGACTTTCTACCAAGGTTACGAACCTTCATCATATCCTCTTCAGATTTAGCAGCTAATTCAGCAACTGTATTTAAGCTTGCACGCTTTAGACAGTTGTAAGAACGAACAGATAAATCTAGTTCATCAATAGTCATTTCTAGTTTGCGGTTTTGAGTGTCATCTTCTGTTTCAATCATATAATCTGTAACAGATGCCTTTTCACTCAATTCTACTATTACCTCTAGATGTTCTATCATCATTTTAGAAGCTATTGCTAATGCTTCCTTAGCTGTAATAGAGCCGTTAGTTTGAACCTCTATTTCTAGCTTATCAAATGAAGCTACATTGACATTTTCCACACGAGTTTTTTCAACATTGAATGCAACATTGACAATTGGTGTGTAAATAGAGTCAATAGAGATTACACCAACAGATTGATTATATTCTTTATTCATAGCAGAGCTTACATAACCAACTCCCTTACGAATAGTTAAGAACATATGTAGGTCTCCACCAGCAGAAACAGTAGCAATATGTTGTTCTGGATTTACAACGACTACTTCATTTCCGTGAATGATATCACCTGCAGTAACTTCGCCTTCTCCTCTATGAATTTCAACAACAGTTTCAAAGTTTGGATCTTCGCTATCTACAGATAAAACTACACGCTTTAAATTTAAGATAATAGTGATAACATCCTCTACTACTCCATCAACATTTTGAAATTCATGTTCTGCACCTTCGATTTTAACGTTTACGAAAGCTGCACCTGGTAAAGAAGATAATAAAGTTCTTCTTAAAGCATTACCTAATGTAATACCAAATCCTCTTTCTAGAGGAGATACAACGAACTTACCATAATTCCCTTGATCAGCAATTTCTTCAATGCTTGTTCTAGGTTTTTCGAATTTTAAATCTTTCATTAATGGGCCTCCTATATATTTTTATATAACATTTAAAAATACTTCTAAAATCTTATCCTCTTGGACGCTTTGGTGGGCGGCAACCATTATGAGGAACTGGAGTTACATCGGTAATTGCTGTAATCTCTAATCCTGCAACAGTTAAAGAACGAATTGCTGCCTCACGTCCTTGACCTGGACCCTTTACTGAAACTTCAACCTTAGATACACCTGCATCTACTGCAGCCTTAGCTGCTGCTTCACTACACATTTGTGCGGCAAAAGGAGTTGATTTACGACTACCCTTAAAGCCTAATGCACCTGCACTACTCCAAGAAATTACATTTCCATCTGGATCAGTGATTGTAACGATAGTATTATTGAAAGTCGAATGAATATGAGCAACGCCAGTAGGGCAATTTCTCTTCACACGACGTTTAGTAACTTTACGTGCCATAATTTATTTCCTCCTTATTATTTCTTCTTATTAGCGATAGTATGTCTAGGGCCTTTACGAGTACGTGCATTATTTCTTGTATTTTGTCCACGAACTGGTAAATTCTTTCTATGACGAATACCTCTATAGCATCCAATTTCCATTAAACGCTTAATATTAAGAGCTACTTCTCTACGAAGATCACCCTCTACTTTAATTTTTGCAACCTGAGTACGAATCGCTTGTAATTGCTCTTCTGTTAAATCCTTTGTACGGATATCCTCAGATACACCTGCATCTGCTAAAATCTTTTTAGATGTAGGTTCACCAATACCATAAATGTATTGTAATGATATAACTATACGCTTTTCGCTTGGAATATCTACTCCTGCAATACGTGCCATATTTTAGTTCCTCCTACTTTTATCCTTGTCTTTGTTTATGCTTTGGGTTTTCGCAAATAACCATAACACGGCCCTTGCGTTTAATAACCTTGCATTTGTCACAAATTGGTTTTACTGATGGTCTTACTTTCATCTTTAAATACCTCCAATATTATTTATGTCTGTAAGTTATTCTGCCACGTGTTAAGTCATACGTTGATAATTCAATCGTAACTTTGTCCCCTGGTAAAATGCGTATGTTATTCATGCGGATTTTACCAGAAACGTGTGCTAAGACTTGATGATCATTTTCAAGTTTAACAATAAATTGTGTATTAGGTAGTACCTCAAGTACTTTACCTTCCATTTCAATAACGTCGTCTTTTTTTGCCATTCTATAAATTCTCCTTTATAGTGTAGTTAAAATTTCATAACCATTTTTACGCACTACAATGGTATGTTCAAAATGTGCACTTTTAGATTTATCTCTTGTTACGGTTGTCCAACCATCACTCAAGATTCTTACCCTTTTAGTACCTGCATTAATCATTGGCTCAATAGCTAAAACCATACCTTCCTTTAATATAGGTCCAGTGCCTGGTTCTCCATAGTTAAAGATTGCTGGATCCTCATGTAAGTTTCTACCCACACCATGTCCTGTAAATTCTTCAACCACACCAAAGCCATAGGATGTTGCATAGTTACCAATAGCGGCACTAACATCACCTAAGTGCGCTCCCTCACGTACCTGTTCTAATCCCTTAAACAAGGAGTCGTGAGTCACTTGCATTAAAAGCTGATCCTTAGGACTAATATTGCCTACTGCATAGCTCCATGCAGAATCTCCATGGTAGCCCTTATAACAGGCTCCTATGTCTAAGGCAATTATATCTCCTTCTTTTAGAATTTGCTTCTTACTTGGAATACCGTGAACAACAACTTCATTCACAGATGCACAAACAGCAGAGGGGAAGCCGCCATATCCTTTAAAGGATGGAGTCGCATTATGTTCTAAAATGATTTTTTCGCAGATATCGTTCAGTTCCTGTGTAGAAACTCCTGGTCTTACCCGCTTGGCCATTTCTTCATGACATAACGCAACAATGCGTCCCGCCTCTTTTAATAACGCTATTTCACGTTCGCTTTTGATTTCAATCATGTTTAAGCACCTAATACAGCTTTTATATCCTCAAAAACTTTATCTAATGCTTGATTGCCATCTACTGTTTTTAATAAATTTCTTTCCTTATAAAATTGTAGTAATGGAGCAGTTTGTTTATCATAAACATTTAAACGATTTTCTGCAGTTTCTAAAGTGTCATCATTTCTTTGAATTAACTTAGTTCCACATACATCGCAAATGCCTTCTTGTTTAGGTGCATTGAATTCTACATGATATGTAGCTCCACAGCCTTTGCAAACACGACGACCAACCATTCTTCTCACTAAAATTTCTGCTGGAACATCAACATCTAAAACAGCATCTAAGACAATACCATTTTCTTTCAAAAAGCTTTCTAAGCTTTCTGCTTGAGCAATTGTACGAGGGAAACCATCTAATAGGAATCCTTTCTTACAATCATCTTCTAATAATCTTTCTTTAACGATGCCGATAGTTACCTCATCAGGAACTAGTGCACCCTTATCCATATATTCTTTGGCCGTTAAGCCTAACTTCGTTTGATTCTTAATTGCAGCTCTAAACATATCTCCAGTAGAAATATGAGGAATATGATAATATTCTTTAATGTTTGCTGCTTGTGTGCCTTTACCAGCACCAGGTCTACCCATAATTAATAGTTTCATATGAGTCATCCTCCTAATTAATCTAAGAAGCCTTTATAATCCTTTGTTTCAGATGCTGTTTCAATTTGACGGAATGTCTCAATAGCAACACCGACAACAATGATTAATGATGTACCACCAATTGTAATTGTGCTTGCTTCACTTGAAGTGAATCCGAAAGCGGCAGATACAATAATAGGTACTAATGCAATAAATACTAAATAAGCCGCACCAATCAAGGTGATTCTAAATAGCATTCTTGATAATTGAATCTTAGTATCTTCTCCTGGACGATAGCCTGGGATGAATGCTCCCTGCTTATCTAAGTTATCACTAATCTTATCAGGATCTACTGTCATAAAGGAATAGAAGAAACTGAAGAATACAATCAATATAATGTACAATGTACAACCAATAGGTTTAGCATTAGAGAAAACTTCATTTACCCAAAATGCACCTACAGATGTAGATGTAGATAATCCCATAATACCTACAACGGTCAAAGGAATACTCATAATTGTAGATGCAAAGATAACTGGAATTACGTTTGCACTATTTAGCTTAACTGGAATGTCAGAGCCTTGAGATGCCTGACGATTTGCATATTGTACAGGAATTTTTCTTACTGCACCTTCGAAGTAAACAACAGCTAAAATCATTGCTATATATAATACGATAACTAAAATATATAAGAAGATATTTAAACCTGTTGTATTTGCTCCTAAATACTTATTTCCTAACGTACTAAACATCGCTGGAATTGATGAAATAATACCTGCAGAAATAATCATTGATGAACCATTACCTATACCATGACGAGTAATTAAATCGGCTAACCACATTGTGAATGCAGAACCTGCTGTAATTACAATCGCCATATAAATATAGAAGGCCCAATAATAACTCTTATATTGAATCAAGGAATCAATTAATACATTTTCTGGCTGAGCTCCAAGACCAAAGATCAATACTAAAGCTTGAACCATAGCTAGAACAATAGTAACATAACGTGTTACACGTCCAATCTTTACCTTACCTACTTCTCCTTGTTCTCCCCACTCCTTTAGCTTTGGAATTAAAAGCTGAAGCATTTGAACAATAATGGATGAAGTAATATAAGGTGAAATACCTAAAGCTAGGATAGAGAAGTTAGATAAACCTCCTCCAGAAAAGGCATTTAACACAGTTAAGAAATCATTACCTGCAATAACTCCCCTAATACTTGTTGTAGAAATTAGCGGAATTGGAATGTAGGTTCCAATTTTAAATACTAAAAGAATTGCGAATGTAAATATGATTTTTTGTAATATTTCTTTATTACTTAAAATCTTCTTTAGCTTCTCTAACAATTAAATCACCTCGACAGTACCACCAGCATTTTCAATGGCTGATTGTGCTGATTTAGAAATTTTGTTAACCTTAACAGTTAACTTCTTTGTTAATTCTCCTTGACCTAATACTTTAACACCATCTAAGGTTTCTTTAATTAAACCTGCCTTGATTAAGCTTTCAGCATCAACTGTAGCTCCATCTTCAAAGCAATTTAATTTTTCTATGTTAACAATTGCATAGAATTTATGTGAATGGCTATGGAAACCAATCTTAGGTAAACGTTGGAATAAAGGTAATTGTCCACCTTCAAAGCCTGGACGAACGCCACCGCCTGAACGAGCATTTTGACCTTTAGAACCTCTACCTGCTGTTTTACCAAGACCACTACCAATACCACGACCTACACGCTTTTTAGCATGTCTTGCGCCTGCATTTGGCTTTAATTCATTTAACATGTCTGGCACCTCCTATTCTTGGACAACCTTTACCATATGTGCTATGGTAACGATCATACCGCGAATTGCTTCATTTTCCTCTTTTGTAACTGTTTGGCCAATTTTTGTTAAGCCTAAAGCCTTTGCTGTTGCACGTTGATTAGGCTTACGACCAATTAAGCTTTTTACTAAAGTTATTTTATACATGTCTGCTTACCTTAGAATTTCTTCAACTGTCTTACCACGTCTTGCAGCAACCTGTTCAACAGTCTCTAAACTCTTTAACCCTTCTATTGTAGCTCTTACTACATTAATAGGTGTAGCAGAACCCAATGATTTAGATAAGATATCACTGATGCCGGCTAATTCGACAACGGCACGTACTGGACCACCAGCGATAACTCCAGTACCTTCACTAGCTGGTCTTAAAACAACACGACCTGCTCCATAAATACCAGTTACTTCATGAGGAATAGTAGTTTTTACAGTGGCAACAGTAATCATATTCTTTTTTGCACTTTCAACGGCCTTTTTAATTGCCTCAGGTACTTCTTGTGACTTACCAGTACCAAAGCCAACACGTCCCTTCTTATCACCGATTACAACTAATGCAGCGAAACGGAAACGTCTACCGCCTTTAACAACCTTTGTTACACGGTTAATTGTAACAACACGCTCTTCAAACTCTGGTTGTTCAACTTCCTTACGTTCTTTATGATCTTGACGCATAAGAATTTATCCTCCTTAGAATTTTAATCCTGCAGCTCTTGCTGCATCAGCTAAAGCCTTAACACGTCCATGATATAAATAACCACCACGGTCAAAAACTACAGCCTCAATCTTTAAATCTAATGCACGCTTAGCAATTAAAGTACCAACCTTAGTTGCTGCTTCTACATTGGAACCATTTTTAACTTTTGCTTCTGCATCTAGAGAAGAAGCACAGCATAATGTCTTACCAGTAGTATCATCGATAATTTGTGCATAAATTTGCTTATTTGAACGGAAAACATTTAATCTTGGCTTTGAAGCTGTTCCAGATAATGTTTGACGTAAACGTAAGTGTCTCTTTTGACGACTTGCATTTTTAGATACTTTATTAATCATATACTAGCACTCCTTTCTACTACTTCTTAGCAGTTTTACCTTCCTTACGACGAATATGTTCATCAGCATACTTAATACCTTTACCTTTATAAGGTTCTGGCTTACGTACCTCACGAATTTCAGCCGCAAATTGTCCTACTAATTGTTTATCAATACCAGAAATAATGATTTGTGTATTCTTTGGTAATTCTACCTTTAATCCCTTAGGAATTTCTAATTCTACTGGATGGGAATAACCAGCTGAAACGACAACCTTATTTCCTTGTAATTGAGCACGGTAACCAACACCGTTAATCTCTAAAGTTTTTGTGAATCCATCTGATACACCAACAACCATGTTATGTAATAATGCACGAGTTGTACCATGCATCATCTTCATAGTCTTTGTATCGTTTGGACGCTTAACTACACATTCGCTACCTTCTGTAGCAATTTCTAGCTCACTATTGAATTGAAAGCTTAACTCACCCTTAGGGCCTTTAACGTTAACAAAATTGCCTTCAGCAACATTAACGGTAACGCCGGCAGGTAATGTGATAGCCTTATTACCAATACGAGACATTTAAAACACCTCCATATTTTTTAAAATTAATTTCTTACCAAACGTAAGCTAAAACTTCTCCACCGATTTTTTGCTTACGAGCTTCTTTATCTGTCATAATACCCTTTGAGGTTGAGATAATTGCAACACCTAATCCGTTTAATACCCTTGGTAAATCTTCAGCTGTAGTATAAACAGGAAGACTTGGTTTTGAAATTCTCTTTAAACCACGAATAACTCGTTGGTGATCCTCTGTGTATTTTAATGTTACTGTTGTAACACTTTTAACGTCTTTTGAAACCTTGAAATCTGCAATATAGCCTTCATTCTTTAAAACAGTTAACATAGCTGTTTTAGTTTTTGAAGATGGCAATTCTACTGTTTCATAACGCATTGCATTTGCATTCCTGATGCGGGTTAGCATATCCGCAATTGGATCTGTCATCATATGAATTAATCCTCCTTTTAATAAATTACCAGCTTGCTTTTTTAACGCCTGGAATTTGTCCCTTGTATGCTAATTCACGGAAACAAATACGACAAAGCTTGAACTTGCTGATTACGGCATGTGGACGACCACAACGCTCGCAACGTGTATATGCACGTGAACTATACTTAGCTTTTCTATGATTTTTAACAACCATTGATGTTTTTGCCATAGTCTATTATATCCTCTCTTACTTTCTAAAAGGCATACCCATTAATTGTAATAAAGTACGACCTTCCTCATCTGTGTTAGCTGTAGTAACGATAACGATATCCATACCACGAACCTTCTTAACCTTATCGAAATTAATTTCTGGGAAAATTAATTGTTCCTTAACGCCAAGAGTATAATTTCCACGACCATCAAAGCTATTGCCATTTACACCATGGAAATCACGTACACGAGGTAACGCAATGGATACTAGCTTATCTAAGAATTGATACATTCTTTCTCCTCTTAGAGTTACCTTACAGCCAATTGGCATACCTTCACGTAACTTAAAGTTAGCGATAGAATGCTTAGCCTTAGTAACAACTGGCTTTTGTCCAGAAATCTGTGTTAATTCTTCAACTGCATCATCTAATACTTTAGAGTTTGCAACTGCATCACCAACACCCATATTGATAACGATTTTTTCAACCTTAGGAATTTGCATAGAAGACTTGTATGAGAATTTTTTTGCTAACTCTGGTTTAACAGACTTTAGATATTTTTCTTGTAAACGATTCATTCTGCTACCTCCTACTTAAATTCATAATCAGATTTCTTAGAAACTCTGATTTTCTTTCCATTTTCATCAATCTTGATGCCAACACGTGTAGGCTTATTTACCTTTGGATCTAATAACATAACATTAGATGCATCAATAGGTGCTTCCACCTCAATCTTACCACCATTTTGATTAGCTTGAGTAGGCTTTTGATGCTTTGTTACTTTATTAACACCTTCAACAACCACACGGTTAGTTTTAGGATAAACCTTTATTACCTTACCAGTAGTAGGAACTAGGTTACCCTTTTTGTCTTTTGTAAATTTGTCTTTACCAGCAATGACAACTACTGTGTCTCCAGTTTTAATTTGCATTTAATGTGCACCTCCTTATAGTACTTCGGGTGCTAAAGAAATGATTTTCATATAATCCTTATCACGTAATTCTCTAGCAACTGGTCCGAAAATACGAGTTCCACGTGGGGTCTTATCCTCACGAATAATAACAGCTGCATTTTCATCAAACTTGATATATGAGCCATCTTTTCTTCTTAAGCCAGCCTTTGTACGTACAATAACTGCCTTAACAACATCACCTTTTTTTACAGCACCATTTGGAGCTGCAGCTTTAACAGAGCAAACAACAATGTCACCAACATTTGCGTAACGATGTAATGCTCCACCTAATACTTTAATAATTAATAATTCACGAGCGCCGCTATTATCAGCAACCGCTAATCTAGTTTCTTGTTGAACCATGTTAGTACCTCCTTTCAGGACCCGATATTAAATAGTTTCCTTAGCCTTAACTACCTCAACTAATGTATAACATACAGTTTTTGATAGTGGTCTAGTTTCCATGAATCTTACAACATCTCCAACCTTAGCTGTGTTGTTTTCATCATGAACATGAAACTTATGTGACTTCTTTACACGCTTCTTATAAAGCTTTGCTACACCAAAAGTATCAACAGTTACAACGATTGTTTTATTCATTTTATCAGAAACTACAGTTCCTGTAAAAAATTTACGACTATTACGTTCCATGCTGTTTCCTCCTATTCTGCTCCATTGCTAGCATCGGCAGTTTTCTTAGCACGAGTCTTCTTCTTAGGAGCTTCCTCCTCAAGATTATAAGAGCCTTCTGTTAAGATAGTCTTTAATCTAGCAATATCTCTTTTAACTTCACCCATACGAGCAGGCTTTTGTAGATTGCCTAGAGCAGCTTGAAACTTAAGATTGAATAATTCTTCTTTTAATTCAGCAATTTTCTTTTCGATTTGTGCTTTTGTTAATTTACGAATATCTTGTGCTTTCATTATTGCTCGTCACCTACTTTTTTTACAATTTTAGTTGAACAAGGTAACTTGTGAGATGCTAAACGTAAAGCTTCACGAGCAACATCCTCAGGAACACCTGCAACTTCAAATAAAATTAATCCTTCTTTAACTACAGCTACCCAAGTTTCAGGAGCACCTTTACCAGAACCCATACGCACTGCTAGAGGCTTCTTAGTCTTAGATAGATGAGGGAATACTTTAATCCATACCTGTCCTTGACGGTTCATATGACGAGTAATAGCAACACGGGCTGCCTCAATTTGATGGTTGGTCAACCAACAGCCTTCAGTAGCACGTAAACCGAATTCACCGAATGCGATGTCTGTACCACCCTTTGCTTTTCTACCCTTATAATAAACTCTATGAGGACGACGATATTTCACTCTCTTAGGTATTAACATAATTATTTACCTCCTTTAGAGCTTTCTTTTGCTTCCTTAGCTGCTGGTTTTTTTACTGGCTTAGCTGGACGAGCAGGTTTCTTTTCTGTTAAGCTTCTTGGAGCTAACTCGAAAATTTCACCCTTATAAATCCAAACCTTAATACCTAACTTACCATAAGTAGTATGAGCCTCTGCCACAGCGTAATCTACATCAGCACGTAAAGTTTGTAGAGGAACTTGTCCTTCATTATAACCTTCACTACGTGCCATTTCTGCGCCACCTAGACGACCAGAAATTAATGTCTTAGCACCCTTAGCACCAGCCTTTAAAGCTCTCTGAATAGCAACCTTTTGAACACGGCGGAATGAAGCACGTGCCTCTAGCTGCTCAGCAATTGATTTTGCTACTAATGTTGCATCTAATTCAGGCTTTTTGATTTCTACAACATTTAAAATAATTTCTTTCTTTGTTATGAATACTAATTCTTTAACAACCTTATTCTTAGTTTCAGCCTCATGGCCAATAACAACACCAGGCTTACCTGTGTGTAGTGTAATCTTAACACGATCTTTATTTGTTCCTTTTAAACGCTCAATAATAACACGTGAAATCGCAGCCTTCTTATATACCTTATTTAAATAGTCGCGAATCTTTAAATCTTCAATTAAAAGATCTGCAACATCATTCTTTCCAGCATACCATGCGGCATCCCAATCACGATTAATACCAACACGTAAACCCGTAGGACTTACTTTTTGACCCATGTGATTTCCTCCTTACTTGCTTTCTCTTTCAGCTACGATAACTGTAATATGACAAGTTCTCTTGATGATAACGTCTCCTCTACCTTTAGCACGAGGTAACATTCTCTTCATACGAATACCGTCATTAACGTATGCTGTTTTAACATATAGATTACTAGAATCCATATTGTAATTGTGTTCTGCATTAGCACATGCAGAATTTAAAACTTTTAATACCACTTCACAAGCTTGCTTATTCGTTAGCTTTAAGATAGCCTTTGCTTCAGCTACATCCTTATTACGGATTAAATCTACAACTAGACGAGCCTTACGTGGAGTGATACGAATTGTACTAGCAACTGCTTTTGCTTCCATATTTCATTCTTCTCCTTTAGACTATTTCTTTGCTTTCTTATCATCAGCGCCATGTCCGCGGTAAGTTCTTGTAGGGGCAAATTCACCTAATTTGTGACCTACCATATCTTCTGTAACATAAACAGGAACATGCTCACGTCCGTTATAAACTGCAATGGTAAAACCGATAAATGCAGGGAATATTGTTGATCTACGAGACCAAGTTTGAATTACTTTTTTCTCATGGTTATCCTTTTGTGCTTCAATCTTCTTCATTAAATGATCGTCGCAAAAAGGTCCTTTCTTAATTGAACGAGCCATAATAATATTTCCTCCTTATTATTTGTCGTTTCTTCTACGTACGATAAGTTTTGTAGAAGCCTTTTTCTTATTACGAGTTTTTAAACCAAGTGCTGGCTTACCCCATGGAGTAACTGGAGAAGGACGGCCGATTGGACACTTACCCTCACCTCCACCATGTGGGTGATCATTAGGGTTCATAACTGAACCACGTACCTCAGGACGTAAACCCATATGGCGAGCCTTACCTGCTTTACCAATTCTAACTAATTCATGAGATTCATTACCAACCTCACCAATTGTAGCCTTACAAGTAGCTAAAATCTTACGAACCTCACCACTTCCAAGACGAACTAATACATAATTATCTACACGACCTAAAATCTGTGCAGATACACCAGCACTACGAGCTAATTGTCCACCCTTACCAGGATGTAATTCGATATTATGAATTAAGCTACCTACTGGAATTTCATTAATTACTAATGCGTTACCTGGCTTAATATCTACACCACTACCAGATTGTAAAGTATCACCAACTTGTAATCCTTTAGGTGCTAGGATGTATCTCTTTTCACCATCTGCATAAACTAATAATGCAATATTTGCACTTCTGTTTGGATCGTATTCGATGGATTTAACCTTTGCAGGAATTCCATCCTTATTTCTCTTGAAATCAATAATACGATATTTTTGCTTATTTCCGCCACCTTGATGACGAACGGTAATCTTTCCTGAATTATTACGTCCACCCTTCTTATGCTTAGGGGCTAATAATGACTTTTCAGGAGTATCTGTTGTGATTTCATCAAATGTTAATACAGACATATTACGTCTACCATTTGATGTTGGCTTATATTTTCTAACTGCCATGTTAATAATTTCCTCCTAATTAGATTTCGAAGGCGTCAATCTTGTTATCCTTAGCTAATTTGCAGATTGCTTTCTTGTATGCAGGAGCAAATCCCTCATACTTACCAACCTTCTTACGCTTAGGTAATACATTGATTGTATTTACGCTTTCAACCTTTACTTTGAATATTTCTTCAACAGCATTTTTGATTTCAATCTTATTAGCACTCTTAGCTACCTTGAAGGTATACTTATTGAATTGCTCTTTTAATGCCATTGTCTTTTCAGTAATGATTGGACCTTGAATAATATCAAATGCTTTAGTCATATTACTTCAATTCCTCCTCATAGTAAGCTATTGCACCAGCAGTTACTACCATCTTATCATAACATAAGATTTCATAAACGCTTGCGTTATCTACTGGTGTAAGGAATACACCAGGAACATTTCTAGCAGATAAAATAGCTTGTTCTGTTAATTCTTCACGAGTGCAAACTACGATTGCCTTGCCCTCTACCTTAATATCACTTAAGAACTTTAAGAAATTCTTAGTTTTTGCTTCTTCAAATTTAATTGCATCTACTGCAACAAATTTAGTTTCTTTTACCTTATAAGATAAAACTGATTTTAAACCTAATTGTTTAACCTTCTTATTTAACTTGAATGCATAGCTTCTTGGTGTTGGTCCAAATACTGTACCACCGCCACGCCATTGAGGAGCACGGATAGATCCTTGACGAGCACGTCCAGTTCCCTTTTGTCTCCAAGGCTTACGTCCACCACCACGAACTTCGCTACGACCCTTAGTGTCATGAGTTCCTTGACGCATAGCTGCTCTTTGGCAGTTCACTACATCATATACAACTTGACGATTAGGTTCAATTCCGAAGATTTCATCGCTTAACTTAATATTTTTAACCTTTTCTCCAGATTGATTTAATAATGCTATAGTTGGCATAGTAAATCTCCTTTCTAATTAGCTTTTACAGCTGTCTTGATCATTACTAAACCCTTCTTAGGTCCTGGTACGTTACCACGAACTAAGATTAAGTCTCTTTCTGTATCTACAGCAGCAATTACTAAATTTTGTAATGTTACGGTTTCATGTCCCATATGACCAGGCATTTTCTTACCCTTCATATTACCTTTGATTGGACCCATTGAACCAACGATACGATGACATGCAGATGTACCATGGCTCATTCTTAAACGAGCATGATTATAACGCTTGATTGTACCAGCAAATCCTTTACCCTTTGAAGTACCAGTTACGTCTACTACATCACCTGCAGCAAATATATCACACTTAATTTCTTGGCCTACATTGTAAGATAGTAACTCATTTCCTTGTGCTTCTGAGAAACGGAATTCTCTTATGAAGCGCTTAGGAGCAGTGTTAGCCTTTGCAACGTGGCCCTGTTCAGGTTTATTTGATAATTTTTCTCTCTTATCGCAGAAACCAACTTGAACAGCTACATATCCATCATTTTCTACTGTCTTTTGTTGAAGAACAACGTTAGCAGTTGCATCAATGATAGTCACTGGAATTAAATTTCCAGCTGCATCGAAAATTTGAGTCATGCCCAATTTTCTACCTAAGATTCCCTTAGCCATTGAAATTTTCCTCTTTTCTTTCTTATTGTTTTTTTATTACTTTAATACGATATCAATACCAGAAGGTAAATCAATATGCATTAAAGCATCAATTGTTTGTGGAGTTGGATCCACAATTTCGATTAATCTCTTGTGAGTTCTACGTTCGAATTGTTCACGAGAATCCTTGTTAACGTGAGGTGAACGTAAGATTGTAAAGATTTCCTTTTCAGTTGGAAGAGGTACTGGACCATTTACCTTTGAACCAGTCTTCTTTACGCTATCAACAATCTTCTTTGCTGATAAATCTAACAATCTGTGATCATAAGATTTTAAACGAATTCTAATTTTTGATTTTGCCATTTTTTAAACTCCTTTCGCCTATAATCTTTGTATAGACTTGCTCCATGGGAAAACCCGATACATTGCAATGACAACGCTCTTCAGTGTGTCGGCAACCTCCCACTTCACAGCTAGTATGCTTATTCGATAAGCTTTATAATTATAACTCCAAATTGCTTCTTTTGCAAGAACTTTTTTAAATTATTTAAATTTATTATCTGCAAAATAAAAAACCCTCCTACTCATTTCGGTAAGACGGGCTTAATATCAATTTTCAAGTTTTAATTGCTTAAATAGTACTATTCCTATTTCTCCAATAAATGTTAAAGTTCCCAGTGTTACTACTAAAACCATTTTATCTCCTGCAAAAAATGCTAATGGGATAGCTAATGGGAAAATGGCCAGGGAAATAAAACAAATAATCACTTCTATAAAGAATAAATACTTATTTATATTGAATCGTTCTGTAGGCATCATGCTTGCTATTGTTAAAATGAAATGTTGTGCAAACAAGCCTGTAAATATAGAAGCAACGGATGAATTATCCCACAAATTTGTGCCTATTACAATAGACATATGAATACCCCATAGAACAAGCAAGCAAATATATCGAATAACCAAATTCAACTTATTCGGAAAAAACAAAGAGATTCCAAAAAGTGAAATAGCAATAAAAACATTTAATACAAACGCTACATTTCTACTGTTTTTTGTAGTGAGAGCCACTACTAATAATAAGATTTCTAATAAAATAAATAGTCCACTGAAAATAAAAAATAATTTTTTTTGCATTTTTCCCTCCCGATTATTTTATTACTAATATTCTTCATTATTTTTGTTATCATTAAAAGAATAATCAAAATCTATAACAAAATAATACTTAGTCTCTCCTTCCTTAAATTTATCCTGCAGCATTCGAAGGATTTGCTCATCACTATATTCAAACTTATAAGGACGAACCAAATCAAATATAAGATTGGTATGTGTATCTCCTAAAACTACTCTAAAATCATGCATAGAAAGATTTGGATGAATCTCCTTTATGGTTTCTTTTACTCTTCTTCTTAATTCATTTGTAATCTCGTTGTCTATTTCAATAGGATCCATATGTATTGTAAGCTCTACTCCAAATTGTTCTCTCACTTTACGTTCTAAATCATCTATTGCTTCATGTACCACCATCATTTTTAGATTACCATCAACCTCAACATGTAAAGTCATAAAGCATTTGGTTGGGCCATACATATGACAAACAAGATCATGATATCCTAGCACTAAGGATTCTTCTTTTATCACTTGAAGAATTTTTTGCACAAATTCTTCGTTTGTAGAAACTCCAATCAAAGGATTTATCGTTTCTTTAATTAATTTAATTCCTGAAATAAGAATAAATAAAGAAACTAAGATACCTAAAAGTCCATCTAAACTAAATGGCATATCCTTAACAAACAATAAAACGATATTCCCAATCAAAAGTGCAGATGTAGAAATACAATCGTTTAAACTATCTTTGCTGGTAGCCTTTAACGCAACGGAATTAATAATTTTACCCATGCGATAATTAAAATATGCTTGCCACATTTTAATCAATATGGAAGTTGCCAATATCCCGATAGAAATATAAATGACTGAATTTGTAACTGTTGTTGGTGTATAACCAATCATTTTTTCAATAGAAGTTTTTAATAAACTTCCACCCACAAATAAAATAATAATAGAAACTACAAGCCCAGAAATATATTCTATTCTTTGGTGTCCATAAGGATGTTCCTCATCTGCAGGGGCACTAGCCAATTTAAAGCCTATCAAAGTAATTAGGGATGACCCCATATCAGAAAGGTTATTTATACTATCAGCAATAATTGAGATACTAGCAGATAATATACCTGCAAATAGTTTTATACCAAACAAGACTAAATTAGAAACTATACCAAACACACTAGCCAGCTTACCATGAGCCTCTCTAACTTTTTCTTCATTAGTATTTTTGTAGTTTTTTATAAAAAACTTTCGCAATATTGTAACCATAAGTTTAGTCCAATTAGAATAATCTAATTTTTCCTTTCTTCAAAAATATTACCACAAGTAACAGATAAAAATATTTTATCATATTCAAACTCTTTATTCTATAAATTATTTAAGCTTCCTAATCTTCATTCATAGTTTTGCCCATTTTACTTCTATATTATACTGAATAAAAAATCCACAAATGTGGATTATGATTTATAATTATTTCCCAATACCCAATAGTCATAATAATATGTACCATCATGTCCTATTAATGGCTGGTCTGATTTTACAAAACCAGCTTGTGATAATGCTTTTATTCTTTCTACTGCATAAATAGGTGCTTTAGTTGCAATCATATCACAATCAAACCACTGCATAAATGGAATAGAAACTAATGAGAAAATAGGTTTCAAAATATCAGAGGTTTCTAAAGAACTTCCAACATCTACCCTTAATAAACCACATTCATTAAAGTAATCTTTTGCCATTCTTTTAAATATTTCTATAGTTCCTATCACTTGTTTTCTTTTCTTATCGACTATAGAGAACCTCACAAAGCCTTTATATTCATAATATTCCTTAAGCCAATAGAAGATTGTGGTTTCCATATCCTGTATATTTGTAATATAAAAATTACTTCCATGACAATTGTCACTATTAAAGAATGGTAACGCAAGCTTATCACTATAAACTTTTAATAAATTCTCTGCGTCCTTTTGTTCTATAAAACGAATCAAAAAGGTATCATTTTCTAGTATTGGGCATTTTTCAAAAACGTCTATCTTCATTCTTCATTCACCATATATAAGATACCAATAGTACCTTGCCCACAATGAGAAGATATTACACAGCCAGCAACAGTGCATAAAATTGGTATGTCTCCTAAAAACTTAGATATTTCTGACTTAATATAATCACAATATTCAAATGCTAAGGAATGTGTTATAAGAACAACATCTCTATCTAATCTAGATAAATCTCCTTTCAGTTGTTCAATCATAATATCTAAAGCTACCTTCATTTTTCCATGTGGCTTTTTAGCTACATGCATCTTTCCATCTCTTACTGCAATAATAGGTTTAATTTTTAAAAGTGTACCAAAAATTTTAGCCATTCCCGAACAACGTCCGCCCTTATAAAGATAATCCATTCTCTCTATTGCAAATTGAGATAATACACGCTTATTATCTTTATTCAAAGCCTCTGCAATCTCTTTCGCAAACTTACCCTCATCACGATATTTACAAGCCTTTAAAACTAATAGTCCAATTCCTGTAGATAAATTCATAGAATCCACAATAAAGATTTTACTTTCATCAACTTCTCTTGCAGCTAAAACAGCATTTTCATAGGTTCTAGACATCTGTTTAGAAATACCTGTAAAAATTACTTCATCCCCTGCCTCTACATATTTAGAAAAAACATCAATAAACGTTTGTTGAGGAATGGCTGCCGTTTTAGGAAGCTCATTTTTTTCTTCAACTAACTTATAAAGTTCAGGAGTTGTTATATCAACACCATCTTGATATGAAGCATCTGAAAAGTTAACATATAAAGGTAAAACCTCTATATTGTGTTCCGCTATTGTCTTAGCGTCTAAATCGTTTGTAGAATCTGTTATTATATGTATCATAATTTAGCACCTCATCTTATAGTACTATTTTATCACATTTTATTAAATTTTCTAGAAAAAATATAAAAGACTAGCTTTAAGCTAGCCTATAACCAACCATCCAAAATATCTTCCTTGTGAATCTGATAGGTTCCCTTTTTATTTTTCTTGGTAAATTCATATAAATAACGATTGACCTTTTTCTTATTAGAGGAATCTATATCAAAATCAAAGGAGATCTCATAGTTTAATCGAGAAAGTGCCTTTTCATACACTGCATTTAAATTAGATAAAACCAAATGATCATTGGTGATATATTCATCGAAGATAGAATCCTCTTCAATTACCTTTTCATTAAAGCCCATACTCTTCTTTTCTGAAATACCCTCAACGATGACAATTACATTGTTAAGTTGTATAAATCTTGATTTTTGATCTGTGAAAAATCCACTTTTTATAAAATTCGAAATAAAGGAGCTTACATTCCCACTGGCTTGGCTAAAGTTCTTAAATACAAGAATAGAACTTGGATAAGCTAAAATATGCTTAGATAATATTCCCTCATCCTCATAACCTATATATCCTGGTGGGGCCCCAATAAGGCTGGTAAGCATAAAAGAGTCCTTATATCCACTCAAATCTATACTTAAAACAGCTTCATGTCCAATGTTGAAAATCTGTTTACAATCTGTAATTAATGCTTCTAATCCATCTTTGCTACCTTGATATTTTAATTTTAATAATGGCTTTTCATCTAACAAATGATTTAAATATAACCACCGATATTTTTCAAGCACATCATAAGAAAGGGCATAACTATCGGTTGCTTGTTTATTGCCCAAATAGGTATGAATGGTTTGATCCACATCATCTGTTGTTACTTCATCCTTATTTAAAATGTGAGCTAAGGAAAGCATATCATCTAAAACATCAATACATTTGTCTGGTCTAAATTTATGGATGATGCAGCGATTAGATTCTGTTAATAAATAATCTAATACCGTATCACTAATCCTCACATCATGATATTTTTCATAGTCTGGACGTAACCCATAAAGGATATCCTTTGTTTCTTCTAAGGTAGGTTCACTTACAAATACAGTTTGAAATCTTCTTGCTAAAGCTTTATCCTTTTCAATGGTTTTGTGATACTCTTCTAAGGTTGTTGCACCTATTAATTTTATTCCATTTCTTGCAAGAAGTGGTTTTAGCATATTAGCCACATCTAGATTCCCATCTGTAGTTGCCGCTCCAATAATGGTATGGATTTCATCAATAAAAATAATCACATTTTTCTTGCTGGCAATATCTTTAATAAATTTGTCAAAACGTTCTTCAAAATCGCCACGATATCTTGTTCCTGCAAGCATAGAGGTTAAATTTAATGCTAAAACAGAAACATCTGATTTTTCCTGAACAAGTTTTTTGGCATACCCTTCAACTAACGCCGTTTTACCTACACCTGCATTACCAATAAGCAATGGATTATTTTTATATTTTCTGTGTAATATAACATCAAGTCTTTTTAAATACTCACTGCGATCAATAAAGGTGTCCAGCTCATCATTTTTAGCTTCCTTTGTGATATTCCGAACAAAAGAGACCTCATTTGAATCATTATGATCAAAATCATAAATATCCTTAACATCTTCAATAAGCTCTTCTATACTTAAGTCTAGTGCTTCTAATATTGAACAAGCAATTGTATTTTTATTCATTAAAACGGCCATAAATAAATGCTCCTCTGAGATACTACCTTCTCCCGCAAGGAGCTTTGCTTGATGTAGGATTGCTTCTAAGGATGCATTATATTCTCCTAAATCTTTTCGCAATATAAAGATGTCTTTCGTTTTTTCTTCTATTTCTTCTTTTGTAACTTCATATTCGTCTAAGAGAAAATGGCATAAGCTATCCTCTGTTTCATACATCGCTAAAATCAAAAATTCACTACCCATAGTTTTAATGTTGTTTTGTAAGGAATACTTCTTCATCAAATTAAATACTTGTTTGGCTCTTGTATTTAATTCTTCCATGGTTACCCCCTCCTCATTGATTTATTATATGCTTTAAAATTCTTTTACATACACTACTAATCTTGGAAAAAATAGTTTATAATATTAGTGAAAGGAGAATTTCGACAATGAATGCTATTTTAGTTGCAGTTACAACCTCTTACGATATTTACGACGTCGACTATTCTTTAGCTGAACTGAAAAACTTAGCTGATGCAATAGATATAAAAACCGTTTTTCAAATCTCCCAAAAGCTCGATACTCCTAATAGTAAGACCTATGTAGGAAAAGGAAAATTAGATGAAATCATCATCGCTATAAAAGCCTACGATGCAGATATGGTCATATTCAATGATGAGCTTACTCCTTCTCAATTAAGAAATGTTAGCGATGTATTGCATGTAGAATGCATTGATAGAAGCTATTTGATTTTAAAAATCTTCGAAGAACGTGCTCAAACAAAGGAAGCCTCTTTAGAAATTAAGCTTGTAAAAGACCTCTATTTATTACCTAGAATCTCTTTTTTAAGAGAAAAGGAATCTCGTATTGGTGGAACAAGTGGCTCTCTATCTAATCGTGGTTCTGGCGAAACCCAAGCCGAATTAGACAGAAGACATATTATGGCTGAAATTAATCGTTTAAGAAAAGAGTTAGAAAAAGAAAAGGCTATGAGAGAATCTCAAATAGATAAACGTAAAAGAAATGACATTCCTATTGTAGCTTTAGTAGGATATACAAATGCCGGAAAATCTTCCACAATGAATTCCTTGCTAGAATATATCGGACAAATGGATAAGCAAGTATTTGAGAAGGATCAGCTTTTTGCAACTCTATCTACATACAATAGAAAAATATCCTATGATAAAAAAGAATTTATATTGGTAGATACAATTGGTTTTGTATCTAAATTACCCCATCATCTAGTAAACTCCTTCTATCAGACCTTAGCTGAAATTAAACATGCAGATTATATTATCCATGTCGTTGATTCATCTAGTCCTTATATTAATCAACAAATCAATGTTGTAATGGAGGTATTAGCATCACTTCAGGCCGATAAAATTCCTTCTTTGTTTTTATTAAATAAATGGGATAAAAATGAAAATACTAGTTTACAAATTATGGGATATCCTTCTTTAAAATTCTCCAATAAAACAAAAATGAATATAAAAGAACTTTTTGATGATATAATAGCACATATTGGACCTTCCAGCATACGTGCTAAGTTATTAATACCATATAAGGAGGGTAAATATTGTAATATATTAGAAGAAAGTGCTTATATTTATTACAAAGAATATCAAAGCTATGGTACTTATTATGATGTAGAAATACCTCTCAAAAAATATTACTTATTTCAACCATATGATTTAGAGAATATGGTGAATTAAAAAGGTTGCAAAAAATCTGCAACCTTTTTAATTATCTATGATTTCTTTCCATATCTTCAATTCTTTTTGTTAATTCTTGATTCTCTAACTCTAGTTTTTTAACTCTTTCATCTAAAAAGCCAACACGTATAGATAAGTCAAACAAATTTAATCCGCCTCTTTTTTCGACATTTGATTTATATCTTTGATAGTTCCCCTTTTTGGGAATGGCAAAATAAAGTACCAATCCTAACACAACAAAGAAAACTCCACAGCCTAAAAATACAAAAGCTGTTTCTAAATCTTCTTCTGAGCTTCCTAATAGAAAACCAATTCCGGAAACAACAAAGATAAGACCCATCGGCAAAAACACAGCCAATAAAGCAACGCGACTTATTTTTGTTTGTTTCTGATAAAGCTCTTGATATTTTTGTTCTTCTAATCTTTCCTTTTCTTTTGCTTCTTGTTCTTCAAAATAATCCATAATCCTTCTCCTCTTTTAGATCTTCTTTATTTATTCTTTTAAATTCTTTGTGAAAGCATTTAAATTAAATGGTATGACAAAGATGTAGAGTTAGACTATCATCTAGAGCTTTTATATTTTCTAAATCTACATACTTGGCATTTAATATAAACAGAGTTGGTCCGCTACCACTGATGTGAGGAATATAACTTAAATTATCAATCTTTTGATAAAGTTCCGCAAGCTCTGGACTTAAATTTAAAGCTGTGGTTTGCAAGTCATTAAAAATCCACTGGTCAATTTCATCAAAATCTTTATTTTTTATAGCAGCTATCAAGTTCTGAAGTTCTTTATTTCTTGATACACCATCATACACATAGTGTTGATATACTTCTTTTGTTGATAATCCAAAGCTAGGTTTTATAATCAAAAAAGATATCCCTTTAAAATCTATATCTACAGGATTTATAATCTCTCCACGTCCTGTACATAATGCTATCTGTCCATTTAAAAAGAAAGGAACATCAGAACCCAATTGACAAGCAATTTCATATAAATCCTTATAGCTTGCATTTACTTCAAATAATCGATTTAAGCCACGAAGCGTTGCTGCAGCATCACTACTTCCCCCAGCTAGTCCAGCCATAATAGGAATATTTTTTTGAAGCGTAAGATGAACCGATTCTGTAATATTAAATTTTTCCTTAAAAAGCGTTATAGCCTTTAAACAGATGTTATCCAAAATTTCCATTTCACAATCAATAGAGTCTTCTGAAGCTTTCTCAAGAAAAATATCATCATACAAATCAATAGGCACCATCAAGTTTTGTACCTTATGGTACCCATCAATTTCTTTTCCAACCTCTAATGCTAGATTAATTTTTGCAAATGCCTTTTCATAAATCATTTGCACTCACGTCCTTTCTAATGAACTAACAATCTCATTTTTCCATAAGATTCTATACCACCAATACTTCCCTTTTGCATTTTAGAGAAATTATATAGATTTTCTATGTCTACAATTTGATTAAATGGTGTTATTGCAACCATTATCGCAACAATTGCAGGATCAAAGGCTTCAATATTTTTTCTGTCAAAGGAGGATGCAAAATTAGCTCCTGCTGCAATTAAACTCTCAGCATTACTTCCACACGCTCCCGCAAAAATACAAATATCATCTAAATCATATTGACTTCTAATTCGTACAATAGTCCTTATAAAATTGATTGTGTTTTTATAATTTCGCAAGTCATCAAGTCCTCTATTATTATAGGAATCATGGCCTGTTAAAACAATAATGTTGGGTCTTATCTTTTGAATATATCCTAATATCTGGTCTGCCATTTGCTGCTCACCTAGTTCAACACCATAAGCATATATTCCCAATGCCTTATATAGACTCATACATTTTGTCAAATAAAATGGATCACTATCTAGATGTAAAATCTTACCTGTAATATGTCCAATCTTCTTTTTATAAGAGGCAATTAGGTTCTTCTCGTATTGTAACTTGCTTTCGTTATATCTACTCAAATACCCTTCTTCTACTAAAACCAAATCTGATAAATCACTATCTGCAACCAGCCTTATATATAATCCACTTAAATAAGCATTATTCCCGTCAATTTCAGTAATTACAAATATAATATCATTATTATGAGATATTCTAGTAACTATATCTCCCTTTTGCATTATCATCACCTATTTTTAGGTTATGATTTCATTTTTGATTTTGTGTTAAATAATCACTCATTCGAACAAAATCCTCTAAAGGGAGTCCCTCAGCTCTTACACTAGGCGAAATGCTTAAACAGTCTAGCATCTTGTGAATACAATCCTTATCATAAGCCAAGGACAAATTATTATATAGTGTTTTTCTTCGTTGAACAAAACATTGTCTAATTAATTTAGAAAATACCTCTTCATCTATTGCTTGAATAGGTAATTCATCATATACATCTAATCGAACAACCGCACTATCTACATTTGGGGCAGGAATAAATACTGTCCTTGGAACCTTGCAGACTTTTGTTGGTTTCGCTTTATATTCTACCCAAATACTTAAAGCATTATAATCCTTTGTATCTGGTTTTCCACAAATTCTATTTGCAACCTCAAGCTGCATCATCATAACATATCGTTTCACAGGTAAATTTTTAGACAATAATCCCAAAAGAATTGGTGTGGTAATATAATAGGGAAGATTTGCGACAACATAAATATTTGAATATTCTTTTAAGTAAAGCTCAATGTCATTTAAAATATTTGCCTTTAATATATCTTCAAATATAATTTTATAGTTTGTATAGTCTTTTAGGTTTTGATTTAAAATGGGAATTAACTCCTCATCAATTTCATACGCTAAAACAAAACCTGCTTGTTCACATAAAAGTTCTGTTAAGGCGCCTAAGCCAGGTCCTATTTCTATAACTGCAGTATTTTTATCTAGCTCTGCACTATCTACAATTTTTTTTAAATACGTTGAATCTGTTAAAAAGTTTTGTCCAAATTTCTTTTTAATTTTAAATTGATTGTCTTTTATGCTTTTTTGAACAAAACCTATATTTCCAATTTTCGGCATAATTCTTTTAATACCTCTTTTTTCACTTGTAGCATATTGACTCTTCTTAAAAATGTCTTTGCATTCGGTCTGCCAATATTTAACTCGTCCGAAATCTTTTCTCTTAAGGCGCCACTATTAGGCATTCCCATAAGATGTAATTCATAAATATCCTGTAAAGTAATCGTATCTTCTTCCTGCTGGTTAGAATAAACTTTAGACAAGGATTCTATAATACATTCTTTAGAAGCATGCTCTATACCAACCTTTTTTCTATTCTTACTGATAGAATCCTTCTTTCTCAAAAAAGCATGAAAGGCTGAAGGAATCGCTGAAGCTATTTGATTTCTTATCTTTTCTCCTGGAGAATCAGGATCTGTAAAAATAATAATCTGATTTGTTTTACTTAATTCCTTTATCATCTCTATTGTACTATCACTAATCTCACTACCATTCGTAATTACAACATTGGCATTAGGATAAACACTTTCAATACGATTCTTATCATGTAGCCCTTCAACCACAATAACACTAGGCATAAAGATCCTCAAAATAATAAATACGTTCTACTCGTTTATAGCTTGAAGAAACCAAACTATGAACAATCGGAGAGTACTCATCTAAATTCTTGATTTCTCCATTTGGAAGAATAATCTTTATCGCAAGCAAATCATCTGTTTTTTGATTCTTTTTCGTTTGCAGATAGGCCACTGCTGAAACAGAATTTTCAAAATAAAAATATTTTCCATTTGGATGATCTGTAGCTTTATTCTTGATTTCTTCTATCATCTTAGAATCCGGATGATTTGCTAAATCGATATGTTTAAATAGTTTACGATGATTAAACGCATTTGCTAAACGATTTAGTACTGGGTCTGAAGACTTCGTCAACTGTTTTATAAATCCATTTACATATGCATCATCTAGCTCAATATAGGAGATAACATCGTCATTATTCTCAATGACATTTAAGAAGGAGGTAATTGTTGCATCAATGGTTATCTGCTTATTCGCTAAATCTTTGATGCGTTCAAAAATACTTTCTAACAAAAGCTCATATGATCTAGCAACTGGGTGATAATATACTTGGAAATACATATGGTATCTACTCATTAAATAAGATTCTAAGGTGTGTACTCCTGAGGCTCTACATAATACCTTTTTATCTACAATTTTCATAGATCTAAGAAGCCTATGCATATCAATTGTTCCGTAAGTAGCTCCTGTGAAGTATGCATCTCTTGTCAAATAATCCATACGGTCTACATCAAGCTGAGAAGAGACAAGTGTTTCAATGATTGGATATTTTCCTTTATGTCCAATGATACCTGCCACATCCTCTGGCAATCCTGGCACTTGATTTAAAATTCGATAGACATCTGTATCCTTACATAAGATAATTTTTTCTGTCATTTCCTCATGGGAGGTCATAAGAACATTTTCGAAAGCATGTGAGTATGGTCCATGTCCAATATCATGCAGTAAAGCTGCACACAAGAATACAACTCTTTCATATTCGCTTAAAGCTTCTATCCCTTCAACATTATGTAAAACCAAATTGGCCATATGATAAGCACCTAAAGCATGAGTGAATCTTGAATGTTCAGCTGTATGAAACACCATCGCAACACCGCTCAACTGACGGATTCTTCTCAAGCGCTGAACCTCCTTAGAATCAATCAATTCTAAAATCATTTTATATTCTACTTCTATATAACCGTAAATGGGATCTCTAAAAACCTTAGTTCTTGTTAATTTTTCAAACATACCTGTATCACCTCAAAACTATTGGTATATAATATTATACCTTATTTGAAGACAAAAGAAAAGAAAAACAGCATTTCACAATTGTCCATGCTGTTTTATCTATTATTTCTTTTTCTTAGAAGTATAAACCAAAGTATTGAGATAAGAATCCTGTTTGTTACGGAAATCTAAGATATAGTTAATTAATTCTATATTCAATTCTTTATCGCCAAATAACATATATTCTTCGTTCTTCTTGCAATACATAAAATCATCTGTAAGAATATCAAGATTTTTAGGATCGTAAGAGAAAGATGGTTCTCCACTAAACATATTCACGCCAAAATAAGCACTATAAGTCTCTACACCAAATAGATTGATAATTGTTCTATACATATCGGTATTAGATTTTGTTTGAGACAATATACTCTTTATTTCTTCTGGATTTATAGATTCATAGATTGTACCTGTTGGATCATAAATAATAACTGGAATGTTTAGTAAAAGCTTACGATATTCAAGAGCAGTCAATTCGCGGTCATATAAGGATTCATAAGCTCCTTTATATAATGCATTCCCATGATCTCCGTATAACACAAAAACTGTGTCCTTTAAATAATTTGGACTGTCTGGATTTGTTGCATCCATTATAAAATCATAAATAAGTTTATCATTATATTTTACTTGATTAATGTAATTTGTTAACTGATAGTAGGTAGAACTAATTCCATACTCATACTTTGTAAAATTAGGTAAATCCTCAGACATATCATAAAATGGATTATGTGGCGTAATCGTCTCAACAAAAGAGAATGCATTCTTTCCGTTTTGATTTGCTGCTATTTGCGTTTCAGCGGCCCATTTCAAAATAGAGGCATCACTAATCCAATAGTTTAAGTACTTCTCTTTATTATCCTTTTTAGGATATAAAGACTCATAGGTTTCTAATCCTCTAAAGTCTGTCACTTTATATAATTGCTCATGTAGGTTGTTATGATTATAAAAACTCTCATTTGTTGGATTGTAAGAGTAAGATAAATAATCTTTTAAATGTTCTCCTAACACAGGCATTTGAAAATCATAGGCATCAAATTCCCAAGCAACGGTCATATCTCCTGTCGGATACATTCCTGTGAAGAATGCAAACTCTGCATCAGAAGTATTTCCAATACCAACTGTTGTATAAACATTATTGAAATAAAAACAATTTTGATCTTTAAATAAACTATTAAAGTATGGTGTAATCTCTATGCCATTAAATGTATTTTCATAACAGAATGCCATTGTAGATTCCATTTGAATGACAAATAGATTCTTTCCCTTTAAAATCCCAGTTTGATTATCCCTATTAGAATAGATTTTATGGTCTATAGCATTCACATAGCTTTCCTTATTTTTATTAAATTCTGATAATTCTTTAAATTCTTCTGTCACATTCGCATCCTTATCAATTGTTCGATTATCTACACGAAATAACAATTCAGATATATAGTAATTATATGCTCCTGCATACTGGCACCCATATTGGGCATATTCTGTTGAAAACCCCCAGTTCTTTTCTAGGGAATACTGATAATATCCATAGGTTCCAAAACAACAGCCAATTAATACAGCAAAGCTACAAAATATTTTTCGAAAAGATATTTGAATTTTAATATCTTCGAAGTGTTTCCTAAATACAATGAAAAGAACTAATATAACAATAAACGGAATTAAGGTTAATATACGATAGTATAAGAAAAGCTCATAGAGCCAATCTAAAAATACTTTACCACCAAACCCGCCAGTAGGACTTTTCATCAAAGAGAAATTAAATATTGAGAATGCAAGCTTATAGCTTTTCATATAGTATTGCAATCCAATAATCGCTACATTTAAAATAAAGGTTAAAACCATTAAATAAATTGTAATTCTTTTTGGCTTTTTTAATATGAGAATGCCGATTAAATAAAATATTCCCAATACTGCAAAGTTACCAATGATAGAACATACCTCAGATAAAAATGTATGATTAAAAGGTATAATATACTGGTTAAAACTAGACAAAGTTAAAAAATATGTATTAAAAATATTTAAAACGAAAAATACTATTGTAATCCAAAAAAATGGACGTTTTTTCATCATATCACTTCCTACAATTTTGCCAACGCTAATTATAACACAAAGTGAAATGAAAATAAACCACCAATTTTTGACATTATTTTAACGTTTTTCATCATTTTTAAATAATTCAGAATAAACACAGATAAGTAATGCTAATCCAATACAAATAACAAGATTTGTTGGGCTTAATGGAGTAAATTTGAAGAGTGTATTTATTCCTGGACAATATACTACAACAAATTGTAAAGCTAAACCAACTAAAATTGCAAAATTTAAAAAATGATTTTTATAGCTTTGAAGAGAAAAGATAGAATGCTTAGATTTCACATTATAGGCATGGAGTAATTGAGAGGTAGATAAAGTGAAGAATGCCATAGTTTGACCAAGCATATGTGAATGTTCAAGGAAATGACCGATTAAATAGGCAACAATTGCAGAACTACCAATGATAAATCCTTCTATAAAGATTTGTATGGACATATGATGAGCAAAGAAGCCCTCTTTTTTCGCTCTAGGCTGTTCTTCCATAATTGAATCTTCTACCTCTTCCATGCCAATACCAAAAGCTGGTAAGGAATCTGTGATTAAATTAATCCATAAAAGATGGATAGGTAAAAGGGGAACTCCCATAGAAATATTAGAAAGTGCAGAAATTAAAGAGGCCATGAATATGACAAATACTTCACCAATATTAGAAGATAACAAATACTTTACACACTTCTTAATATTGTCATAAATACCTCTTCCTTGTTTTACAGCAGAAACGATAGTACTAAAATTATCATCTACTAAAATCATATCTGCAGCTTCTTTAGAAACATCTGTGCCGGTAATTCCCATAGCACAACCAATATCAGCCTTCTTTAAAGCTGGCGCATCATTTACGCCATCCCCTGTCATCGCAACGATGGCGTCTTTTTTTTGCCAAGCTTCTACAATACGAACCTTATCCTTAGGTGCAACTCGTGCAAATACACTATATTCTTCTATAGTGTCATTTAATTTTTCATCGCTCATTTTATCTAATTCTATAGCTGTAATGGCTTTGTGCTTATTATCTAATATTCCCAATTCTTTGGCTACGGCAGTGGCTGTGGTAATATGGTCTCCTGTAACCATGATAGTTCGAATACCTGCAGTTTTAGCAGTTTCAATAGCTTCCCTTACTTCTGGTCTTGCAGGATCCATCATACCAACTAAACCCATAAACTCCATTTTCTTTTCTAACATAGCTAAAGAGGGCTTCTGTCGAAAGCTTTGAATACCTAATGCTAGTACGCGGAGAGCATCCTTTGCCAAATGCTCATTGGCTCTCTTGGCCTTGTTCTTTTCTTCTATAGAGTTTATAGAACGTTCTATAATGATATCAAATGCACCTTTCGTTATTGCAAGATAGCTTCCATTTTTTTCAATAACCGTCGTCATCATCTTACGTTCGCTATCAAATGGTAAATCGATAACCTTGTTTAATTTGCCTAATGCATTTCCATAAGTTTGATTGGCTTCTAATAATGCCACCTCTGTAGGGTCACCAATAGCACCAGTTTCCTCTAATGCTGCATCACAGCAAATTGCAAAATATTCTAAAAGCTCTTTATCTTTTTTGTTTAAATACTTCAAATTCTTTATTTCATCACAATACAACTTTTGAACAATCATTTTATTTTGAGTAAGTGTTCCCGTTTTATCAGAGCAAATGACACTACAAGAGCCTAATGTTTCTACAGCAGGTAACCTTTTTACAATTGCATTTCTTTTACTCATCTTGCCAACACCAATAGCAAGAACAATAGTTACCACTGTAGCTAAACCCTCTGGTATTGCTGCAACAGCTAAAGCAATTGCTGTTTTAAAACAATCCACCCATACCTTAGATAAAACAGAGCCATTTTTCCATTCAGCAATCATCTCTAAAATAAAAACTAATGCACAAATAACTAAAGCCATAATTCCTATGACCTTACCAACAGACGAAAGCTTATGCTGAAGCGGTGTAGTTGCATCTACCTGTTCATTTAGCATTCCTGCAATCTTTCCCATTTCTGAATGCATTCCAACCTGTGTAACTAAAACCTTAGCCTTGCCACTTGTAATATAGGTAGAGGAAAAGACCATATTTTTTTGATCTCCTAAAGAAGCATTACTTTTTGAAATTGAATTTGCATCCTTATGAACTGGTAAAGACTCTCCTGTCAAGGCAGACTCATCTACAGCCAAACTAAAGCTTTCTATAATTCTTGCATCTGCTGCAATATGGTCACCAGCTTCTATAAGCATAATATCTCCTACAACGAGTTCTTCTGAAGGAATTTCAAGAGTATGTCCATTGCGAATAACTTTACTAGTGGGAGATGACATCTTTTTTAATGCTTCTAAGCTACGCTCCGCTTTTGTTTCTTGAACAACACCTAAAACAGAATTAAAAAACACCACCACCAAAATGATGATACTATCTACATATTCAGTTGGATCTAAAATCACAGAGATAATAGCGGATGCCATGAGAATTAAAATCAAGCTATCCTTAAAGCTTTTCAAGAACTTTACAAAGATATTTGCTTTCTTTTTCTCTTTAATCTTGTTTTCACCATACGCCTTACGATTCTTCGTAACACTTATTGTATTTAATCCATTAGAAATACTAGTTCCGTATTCTTTTACTAATTCATCTATTTGTTTTTGCATAGTTCCTCCTTTAAGAAAAAAAGCCCTCATTCAAACCACTTTGAATAGGGCATTCCTATTACTATTATATTTTATAAAGTTATCTTTTATTTTAGAACTTTTTTATTCTACCGTTACGCTCTTCGCAAGATTTTTCGGTTTGTCTACATCGTTTTGTTTGAACACTGCAGCATAATAGGCAATGAGCTGAACAACCAAAACACTTACTAAGGGAGACAAATAATGTGCAACATTAGGAATAATTACATCATCACTAGGTGTAGATAAACTTTTAGAGGCAATGACATAGGTTTTAGCACCACGTGATTCAGTTTCTGCTAAATTGCTTCTAGTAATACGATTCGTACCTTCTTGGGTAATAATCGCAATTACAGGCGTATTTTTGGTAATTAAAGCAATCGGTCCATGCTTAAGTTCTCCCGAAGAAAAAGCTTCTGTATGAATATAGGCGATTTCCTTTAGTTTTAAAGAAGCCTCTAATGCGGTCCAGTAATCTATACCTCTACCGATATAAAATAAGTCCTCTTGATTGATAATGGATTGGGCAATCCCTCTACAAACCTCTTTGTTTTCCAGTACCTTTTCCATTGCTAAACTTACAGCCTTTAAATTGTTTTTTAGATTTGTTTTGGTTTTGCTGACAGCTCTTGCTAGAATGGTTGAGGTAACAAGCATTGCGGTATAAGCCTTTGTAGACGCAACTGCAATTTCTTTTCCTGCATAAATGTTTAAATGGTAATCAGACAATCTTACCATACTTGATTCTATCGTATTTGTTATCGTAAGAATTGGATGTTTTTGTTTCTTTACCTTTTTCATTACTGCAAGCAAATCTGCTGTTTCTCCACTTTGGGAAAAAAAGATAAAGAATGGACGCTTAGATATCAGAGGTGTTGAATACACAAGTTCAGAAGCACAAAACACTTCACAAGGTATTCCACAGAGTTTTTCAAAATAGTATTTTGCAAAATAAGAAGCGTACATAGAAGATCCACAAGCAACAAAATTGATTTTATCACTTTGTCTTATATGATGAATAAGCTTAGGAGAAATCCTTACTTCCTCCCCAGAAAAATAATGATGGATTAAATTTCGAATCATCATAGGTTGTTCATAAATTTCCTTTAGCATAAAATGATCAAAGGTTTGCTTATCAATCTCTTCTTTTTGGATAGCCATTTTTTGAAATCTATTCTCAATTGGCAGACCTATCATATCCTGTAAATAAACATCCTCAGCATCAATGATGCCAAAGGTCTTATCCTCTAATGGCATATATTCTTCTGCATAATCAATTAATCCTGTAATATCTGAAGAAAATGATATTCCATCTTTTCCCTTTCCAACTAAAAGTGGACTTTTATCCTTCATACAGTAAATATGATTAGGATGTTTTTTATCTATAATTAAACAAGCATATGAGCCTTCTATCAAGCTCATTGTTTTGCGTATAGATTCTTCTACACTTAAAGTGTTAGAAAAATACTCAATTAAATCTGCAATAATTTCTGTATCTGTTTCACTTGAAAAACTATAATCGTTTAAATATTCAAATTTTAATTTTTGATAATTTTCTACAATACCATTGTGTACAATCACAAATCGTCCCGTCATAGAAGAATGGGGATGTGCATTCCTTTGATTAGGTTCTCCATGTGTAGCCCACCTTGTATGACCTATGGCTAAAGAAGAATCTATATCCATAATACATTTCTCTAAATCTATAACTCTGCCCTTTTCTTTACAAATTTTAATATCATTCTCTTTTTTGTAAGCTACTCCTGCTGAATCATATCCTCGATATTCTAATTTTTTAAGACCCTCTATTACTGCCTCTAAAGCATTAAACTTACCAATATATCCAACAATTCCACACATATTTACCTCTCCCAATTACAATAGTACCTTAATACTTATTATCTCAATCTAAGTATTATGCCTATTTTAATATATGAAAGACAGCTTTAATTTGAGACAAAAGAAAAAGGAACTATTCAAGTTCCTAATAACATCTATATAATTCCTTCTGCATGAGCTCGAATATGAAATACTTCTTGAATAAACTTTGGCTCATTTTCTATTGTTTCTTGTAATTTGAGTAATGTTCTTTTTCCAACACGCCGATCAAATATTGCCAATATTTTTACAAGCATATTCTCACTTTGCAAACTTTCTTCAATGCTTTGGTTTTCATAGATATAAAATGAATAGTAAAAATCGATTTGATCAAAGGCATTTAACTCAACTGCAAGAGTATTACAGTTTTCTTCAATATCAAATCTATTTTCTTCCCACTTTAGAAAGCATCCTTTGATGATTTCTTTGCCATCAAAAAGTATTGAAGCTCTACCTTCCTGATCATGACTTTTTCTATATCGAGTTGCAAAGTATTTTATATGCCCCTTCAAGGAATCTGCTAGGTATTCTTGTTCTAACTTTTTTCTTATCAGCGACCAGCTTTTCACTTGTTCTCCTCCAAAACGTCATCTGCAGGTATATCTAAATCCTTTAGCATTAAATCTCTTTTTATTGCTTCATAAAGTTCACTAAAGTCTTCAGTAGGTTCAATATAATTTGGACAAGTAATTTTATTATCTTCTATATATAAACCACTATAATAGACATTATTCCCTTGAAGATTAAAATCTGGAAGTTTTCTCAACGTGTCCTCATCATAATCATAAAATATCTCAAACCCTATAAACTTCTTACATTTTTCTAAGGATTTGTTCGGAGAGGATGTATTGTTTTGTTCTTCTTCCTGGTTAAAGTATTTTTCACAATTACGTACTAAAACTATCTTAAATGCATTTGTATCAGACACCTTCAGATAACTTATCCCATATGGGGTTACTCTTGGCTTATAGCCTTTCTTTTTTAAATTCTCATCCATATCCTCTGTTGGATAAAGATATGTTTTGGTTGGATAGTTTTTAGGCTTTGGTTTATAGCGAAAGCTTTTTGCTGAAGCCATTTGAATTGCGATAGTCATATAAATAAATACGATTGCAATCAGTACAATAAACACTTGAGTCCAAGCACCTTTAGTTTGCGTCACACCAATAATTAGTCCAACAGCTATCAAAAAGCTTACTGCTACACTAATCCAAATATATCTAGCTTTTATATTTCTCATAATCTACCTCGTTTCTAAATCAATAGCCCCCAAGTCAAACATCATAGCTTCTGCATAATGGTTGTATAAAGAATAAAAACTTGGAACTGGACGATAATACTTTAAACGAACCTTCTCTGCATCATAAACAAAAGTTTGATTAAATTCCTTCTTTGTGTTTACAACAGGTTCTTTAGCAATTTTTACTGTTTCTTCTGTGTTGTTTTTAAACACAATCAAGTTAATCACAGCTTTGTGTTCCTCTGTTATAATCGCATCTATTTTATCCTTTAAAGCTTCATAATTGTATTGATCCTTTATAAAGCCTTTTTCATTCTCAACAAAAGTAAATACAAAAATAGTGGATTTATAAAGTCTTGTATAGACTTTTACAAATTCATTCTTCAAAACCAAATCATTTTTTGCATATGTCATATTAGACTCAAAATAATGGTAAGGCTTAATTTCAAAATAGCCCAAACAATCTAAAATTTCCTTTGGTTGTTTCTTAAAAAAATTAAACATGAACATCACTCATTTCTATTTTGTATTATACTGGTTTTCTCTTCTCTTGTCAAAAGAAATCAATGCACCTGATTACAGTAAGAACAAAGAATCTCAACAATACCATAATTATACCCATTTTAAAGATTAAAGTCAAAAACCATCCACACATCTCTTGTAATTTTTCTGATTTTTTCATATAATAGCCCTAAACTAGGAGGTACAAATATGCAACCAACTTTTATTAACAAGAAATCAAAAATCTATTTAGTGGCTCCTTCCTTTGGCTGTACTACATCTCCATATGTGGAAAGATTACACAAAGCGATTGAGCAACTTAAAAGTTTAGGACATGAAGTCGTTGTAGGTCCAAACTGCTTTTTAGCAGAGGGAAAATGTGCTTCTAATACACCTGAGCTTAGAGCTAAGGAATTTATGGACGCTTATTCTAGCGATGCAGATTGTATCCTGTCTGTTGGTGGTGGCGAAGTAATGTATGAAATTCTTGACTACATTGATTTTGAACAAATTAAAAAGCTCCCTCCAAAATGGTTTGTTGGCTTTTCAGATAATACCAATCTAACCTTTACTTTAACTACACTCTGCGATGTAGAAACTGTATATGGTGCTTGTGCCGGTCATTTTCATTTTAAAAAATACACTTATGATGTATTAGATACATATGAAATGCTGAAAGGCAAAAAGGAATTTAAGGGCTATCCTAAATATGAATCCCCTCAAGAAAAGCTAGATCCTTTCGCAAACTATAACTTAGACACAAAAAAAGTGATTACACCTTATAATTATAAAGAGCCTTTCAAAGGAACTATCTTAGGAGGTAATCTAGATATTATGCAACTTCTTTGTGGTACACCTTTTGATAAGGTTAAAGAATACACTTCAAAACACGCAGAAGGAATAATCTTTTACCTCGAAGCATGTGATTTAAATGTTGTAGGTATTAAAAGAGCTCTTCTTCAATTAAAACGTTCTGGCTGGTTTCAAAATATAAAAGGCTTCCTTGTTGGAAGACCTCTATGTATCGGTACTGAATTTGCAGGTGTAGATCATTTTAATGCAGTCATTGATGTATTAAGTGAATATAATGTTCCTATTTTGTTAGATATTGATTTAGGACATATTGCCCCAACGTTACCTTTCCGCAATGGAGCTTATGCTACCGTGGAATACAAGAAAAATAACATTTTCATAACTTACGAATAGAAGCAGGCAATTGCCTGCTTCTTCTTATTCTCCAACAAGAATATGATATGGAGATATTTTTTTAATCTTCAAAGATAATAAACATAATAATGCAAAAGCAAATAAGACAAGTAAAACACCAACGATAATACTAAATAAAATCGGGATAGTAAATGTACACTTTACAATGCCTAAACCACTTAAAAATAGGGACATAAGCGGGTTGATAGCAAGACAACTTACTATAATTCCAATCACGGTCGAAATAACAATCGTAGGCATAAATGAGAGAGCGGTTTGTAAAATGAGTTGCTTCGTTGTAAAGCCTAACGATTTAAGTATTCCGTAGTCGCGTTTTTTATTGTTGAGCATTGTACGCACCAACAGATACAACACAAATGCTATAATGATAGCCGAAAGAACAAGGATTGCAATTACAATTATCGTTATAAGTGAAACATATACACCGCCCATAGCATCCATTGTTGCTAAAATGTTTATTACGGCATTTACGTTTCCTTCAAAATTGTTTTTCATTTCTTCGTTGAACACATCTATATCCGCACTTTCCACAAGTTCAATATAATAGGTAACATTTTGTAACGTTCCTAACCGTTCGTAGCCTTTTCTTGTCAAAAGGCAATCTCTGCCGAGATTATTTGAGATTTGCGTTAAACCGCTGATAAGATATTTTTGCGTGTTACCATTTGTAGTAATCTCTATTTCATTACCGACTGTAAAACCCTTTTCTTTGGCATATTTGGCCCCAATTGCAATTTCGTTATCATATTTTGGAAATCTACCTTTATATATAATTCTCTGATTATTTAAATTTGAAAAATCATCGCATATATTTGCCAAAAGGTCTGCGCCATCGACGTGCGCTATGGTTACAGAGTTATAAAGATACACCTTTTCAACACGACTATCAGAATTTAACGCTTCAAGAAAATCGCCTTCTACTTCTATCTGTACATTAATTCCGCTATCTGCCGTTTCGCCTACAATCAAATCCAGAAACGGGGTCATGTCGATAATTACATTTTCAGTCATAAGACCTGAAAATACGAGCACAAGTGAAAGAACGAGCATGGTAATACAAATCGTAATATTATGCTTAACATTTGTAAGCGTAGTTTTGAGAGCAAGCGCAAAATTGAGCGGCACTTTTGTCTTTTCAAGTGGAACGTAGTTACGCCTAAAGTTATGCGTCTGCACGCCAGAACGTAATGCTACAATGGGTTCTATTTTATTTATTCTGCGTGAAGCAAGCCAAACGGAAAGTGCAACTGTACCGCCTAATATTAAAAGGGAACTCAGCGCGGGTAATGGTAAAAAATGAATTGCATACGGAATTCCCGTCTGCGCTATCATCATTACATTGATTGCAGGAAAAACCGCATAAGAAGAGACTGCACCAACGATTGTCGCAAGGGTAGTAAGTCCCAAAAACTGTAATAAAAGCGAGCAAACAAGTTGTTTTGAAGTATAACCTACGGCTTTCAGCGCGCCAAGATTTTTTATGTTGACTTGTATATGTTTGATAATGTTCGAGATGATTACCACAATTGCAATTAAGAGTACGAAAAACGCCATTACGCTCACAATAACAGAACAAATACTCTGTGCAATGTATCTCGCCTGAACAACCACGTCATAACAGCTGCTTATCATACGAGTATTCGGAAACTGCTCAGAAACGCTTGCCTTTAACTTGGATTCATAATTAAGATTGATTGATTTGTCGTTGAGCCGCACCGAACACAGCGTTGTTTGGGGCGCGTAATTCAGTTCTTCAAGCTCGGTATATTTATCTGCCGTAAGTATGATTTGCGTTAAAGCACAGTTATGCGAACCCAGCATCATACTATTAAAGAAACCGCATATCGTGTAGGTTACGGGATGACTACCGATAGATATTTCTATCGTTTTACCTACGGAATAATCATTCGATTTATAGATCATAGGTAAATATATACCGCTTGTCAACGTGCTGTCTTCAATGATTTCGGATTTACCAATTGTGCGTGTGGTAGCCGTTTGTTTATCCATAAAAACAAATTCGCCGTTCATCATTCCGCCGTTATAGGGGAACGTGCCGACCATATGCATACAGTTATCCAAACGGTATTCTTTGACTGCGGTGTCATTTGAAAGTGTTTCGGTTAAAAACGTATAAACTGTTCCATCGGTATCGTCAACCGCAAGCGTAACGTGTTCGGCATTGAGCTTATCGTGATATCTGTCGAAGTTGGCTTTGTAGTCCAAAGACAGCATAAGCCACAAATTTAACAGCATGGCCGCAAGTAAAATAAGCACGACAATAGCTACAGTTTGTCCTTTTGCTTTCCGCATATTTGAGCAGGCGATAAGAAATAACTTTCTCATTTTACCACCCCATCTGCTTTAAAAAGCTAGCCAGCTTCTCATGCCTTTCTGTATTTCCATGTTCATATTTTCCCAAGTCACATTCTCCTAGAATGACACCATCTTTTAAATATAAGATACGATTTCCTCTTCTTGCAGAACGCATATCATGAGTAACCATTACAATGCTTTGTCCTTTTTCATTCACTTGTGTAAGTGTATCTAATACATCTATACCTGTTTTACTATTCAAGGCTCCTGTAGGTTCATCTGCAAATACAATTTCTGGATTATTGATGAGCGCACGAACAATCCCAACTCTCTGTGCTTCTCCTCCAGATAACTGAGAAGGAAATTTCTTTTGTGTTTCTTCAGAGATGTCTACAGCCTGAAATAATTCCTTCGCTCTTTCGAGTAATGCTTTTTTATCTTTAGTTACAAGAAGTCCTGCAGAGAGTACATTATCCATTACACTCATTGTTTCAATAAGATAAATTTGCTGAAATACAAATCCACAATGATCTCTTCTAAATATGGCAAGCTTGTCTTGAGATAATTTAGATATCTCATTTTCCTTAAACCATATTGTTCCTAAGGTTGGAGTATCCATTCCTGAAAGAGCATATAAAAGAGTAGATTTTCCTGCACCACTAGCTCCCATGATAACAGTAAAGTCTCCTTGATATAATTCTAAGTCAATGTTTTTTAAAACATGCTGTTGCATTCCGCCATTAGAAAAAGTTTTACATAATTTTTCGGTTTTTAATACCGTTTGTTTTTCCATAACAATACCACCTTTACTCCTTTAATCATACACTTAAAAATCTTAAAAACCTTTAAGCGATTCTTAAATATTTCTTAAATGATACCACTTAACCTTAAAGAAACAATTACTTCCAGCCCCTGCTTACCATTTTTTATATTTAATTCACCCTTCATTTCCTTCATAAAATAATCTGAAATGTAAAGCCCTAAACCTGCTCCATCTGTAGTATTTGCGTTACTTCCACGTTTAAATTTTTCTTTAAGAAAAACTAGTTCTTCTTCTGGAACTCCACCACCAAAATCCTCTATTTGAATTTCTAGCATTGTATCTAATAGTTGAGTTTGAACTTCTATTTTAGTATTTGCATATTTATATGAATTCACAAATATATTATCAAACACTTGTTGTAGTCTTAATTTATCCACACATACCATACATTCTGGAATATCAGGCAAACTTGCAAATCCTAAGTAATCTGCATTCGCAAGCATTTCTTTAATTACTTGACTATTCATATCCATTACTGATACATTTAATTGTTCAAGTTCTTCCAAAGTAGCTGTAAATAAGTTATTCACTAAAACATTTATCTGATCTGTCTTAGTAATAATTTGATGATAGTTTTCTTTTTGTTTTTTCTCTTTTACCAAGGTCTGACCAACTTCGGCAGCAGCCTTTATACTAGCAACAGGTGTTTTAATATCATGAGAAAGCTTGGCAACTAATTCCTTTTTACTGATGTTGGCCTTAGCCTCAGCTAGTCTTGCTTTTTTAAGCTCGCTTCGCATAATATCAAAGCTTTCTGTGAAAGCCCCAAATATATTCATTCTATCCATCGCTAGTGGAGCATCCAAATTTCCTCCTGCAATATTTTCTGCAAATCCCTTTAGCTTATGGAAAGGTCTTATCATATTTTTATAGATAAATAAAAAATACCCACCACAAAGCCCTACTTGTATAATTATGACAATAGAAAAAAGAATACTAGCTACTCTTTTTTGTTCAGCCAATACCTCACTGCTTGTATTATAAATAATAACTTTACCAACAACCTGATTATCTATTTCTATGGAAAGAATCGTATCTTGATGCTCAATAGCTTGATTAACACTTTCGCTGATTCCCTCTTTTGTTTTATATACGATCTCTTCTTTCTCATTTAATACGACATATTCGCACTTCGTTTCATTTGCATGTTCTTCCAAAAAATTCCAATCTCTTTTTAAAGAATTAACAACTTCATTTACAGCAACCACATCCTGCTTAATTTCTTTTGAGGGAAGTATCATAAAAACAAAGATAAAAATTTCAATAAGAAATGCAATTAAAAAAATAAATCCTATACACCACTTCTTCATAGCTTTTCTCCTTTAAAAATATAGCCATCCTTCCAAATGGTAATGATATATTCGGGATGATTAGGATCTCTTTCTATAGCCTCTCGAAGCTTTCTTATATGTACATTTAATGTTCCATCCTGTGTAAACTTATCCTCCCAAACAGATTCAAAAAGCTGTTCTTTAGAAACAACCTTACCTTGATTTTTCACTAAATAGGATAAAAGCTTAAATTCCAAAAAAGTTAATTTACATAATTGATTATCTACAGTTACCTGTTTAGAGCCAAAATCAATATGAAGTCTACCGTCTGAGTATTCTAAAGTTTCACTTTGTTTATATCGCTTTAGCACTGCCTTTACCTTTGCAAGTAAAACCCCTAAAGAATATGGCTTTTGTATATAGTCATCACCGCCAATATTTAATGCAATAATTTTATCATCATCACTCGTTCTTGCCGAAATAAATAAAATAGGAAGATTAAGTTTTTCTCTTATTTCTTTACATAATTCAAAGCCACTTCCATCACCTAAATTAATATCTAATAAGCAAATACTTGCTGTATTCGTCTTAAAAAAGGAACGACATTCTTCTGCACTATACACTGCAAGTGTAGAAACGCCAAATAAATTAAAGTATTCTGCTGTACTATCTGCAAGTAGCTTTTCATCATCTATAATAATACAATCCACTCTCATAAAAACCTCCAATTTTATTATACCTCTTTTATATAAGAAAAACTTTAAATAACTCTTAAATTTAAAAAAGATAAAAGGCTAACCTCTTATCTTTTAATATACATACAATAATATTCCCAAGTATTGAATTATCGCACCACATAACACAAAGAAGTGCCAAATGAAATGTGCACTCTTTACGTTCTTTTTAGCAAAAGGAATCATACCCAAGGTATAAACGATTCCTCCACCCAAGATCATCCAAAGTAAATTTAAATTGTTCTTTATCCAATCTGGAATGAAAATAAGTCCACTCCATCCAATCAAAAAATACAAACCATAATGAAGCCACTTGATTCTTCCTGGACCAAATACGCATACAAATGTAACACCTGTAACGATTAATGCCCATTGAACTGCAAACAAAACAATTCCTAGAGTATTTCCCCAATACACTAAATACAAAGGAGCGAATGTTCCTCCAATTAAAAGATATATGGAAGTATAATCAAATCTTCTCCATAATCTTTTCACTGTAGATCCGCCTCTAAAGGAATGATACAGACAACTCATTAACATCATAAAAAACATGCTAAATCCGTAAACAATAGAAGCTGTGATCTTTAATCCAGTATCACTCTTTAAAATCATTAGAATAAAACCAACGATTGCTAGAATTGCACCAACACCATGAGTAACTGCATTTCCAACTTCTTCAAGAACAGGACGTTTTGGAGGTTCATTTAATTTACGAATCTTCTCCTTCTTTTCCTTTTTCTTTTTTCTTATAGGCTCTAATCGAATCTCTTCTTCCTGTTTAGCTTCGGCTTTAATTTTCTTATGCTCTTCTTTTTCTTCAATTTTTCTATTCTTTTCATTTAACTTTTGATTTTTCTTTTCCAAATCTAAAAGTTCTTTTGATTCTTCCATAGTCTCACCTATGCTTATTATATCACAAACACATCACATATTCAATAGCATTAGATTATCTAGTTTAAAAAACTATATGAATGTGGCAATCAAATTAATCTCTCACTTCTTTTTCCTACAGGTTCTGCATATCTTTAATTAGGTGATTCATATGTCTAATGTAAATTTTACAATCTATGATGACCAAATCATAGTAAACAATATTACAGAAATTAAAGAGTTTTCAGAAACTATATTCATTTTGAAGGTAAATGATATACCTTACGAAATTACAGGAACTAACCTTGTGCTTAAGGAAGTCAGCAATGATAATAAAACGATTAAAATTACAGGCACATTAAATTCCTTGGAAAAAAAGAATGTACAGGTAAAGAAAAATAAGAGTTTTATAAGAAAACTATTCGCATAATATGGAATCTTTACAAGCATTATTAAAAATATTACTTGTTCTTTACTTAGGATTCTTCTCTTATATTCTTTATCAAATTGTATTTTACCATCAAAAAAGATTTCTATTCATCAAAACAATCCTCTATTTTGGATTTCTATCTGGTTTAATCATTCACATCTCAAATCAATATAATATTCCTATCTTTCATATTTATATATTATTTTATTTATTAGGATTATATCTTGCAAAACTAACTTTCTCTAGGTTGGTATTAAAGCACAATAAAGAATTTGATACCATTTTAAAACCTTTAAAAAAGTACGTATATAAGCTTTTAAAAATCATTTCCATTCCACCATTCATTTATTGGATAAAAGAAAAAAGACGCCTTCGAAAATACTACAAGCGTCATCCAAATGAAAAACCTAAAACTATATATGAACTATTTTAGCTTATGCTTAAAATGAAAATAATAGCTCCACACTATAATAACCCCAATATATATCAAATTTGAAATAAGAAAATTATACCAAAACTGATTGACAAACATTTGAATTATAATAGCAGATAAAGAATTTATACAAAAGGTATAACAAGCAAATCGATTTATACTATTCCATGCAATCTCATTTGAACAAGTAAAATGTGTTCTGAATCCAAAAATATTATTTCTCTTAATAATCGCTGGATGCAAAAAGATCATAACACAAAATAGAAATGCATAAATAACACTATTTGTAATAGGATACCATGTATCCTTCTTTAAAAACTCACCTGCAAAACCAAAGAAAATTCCCAAACCTACAATTTGGCAACACCAACAACAGATTTTTATAGTCCAAAAGCCAGCCTTTGAATTCACTTTCTCTTTAATCTGCTTACAACAAAATAAATCGGTGACTAATATAATAATAAAATATACAAGCAAAATTACCCACTCCCACTTAGATCCCCAGCGATCAATTTCTCCAGCCCAATTATAATGCATCGGTATTCTGTTATATAAATATCTAGTAAAAATGATTAAAACAAGGCTTACAAAAATACAAAAAGAAATAGAAACTACATTACATATCTTAACAATATAGGGAAATTTGTTTTCCCTCTTTTGTTCTTCTTTTCCTAATAATTCATCAATAGTAACTTCAAAGACTTCACTCAATTTTTTTAATGTAGCTATATCTGGTTCATTAATGCCTTGTTCCCATTTAGATATAGTTTGTCTTGTCACATCTAGCATTCCTGCCAAATCCTCTTGTGTCCAATTCTTATGACAACGATATTTCTTTATATTCTCATGGAGTTGCATCCTTCATCACCATTATAATTATATAAATAGATACCATAAATGTAAAGCACCGATTCGGTGCTTCTGTTTTTAACCTTTAATTGTTTCCGTCTTCTTTCTAGATTGTAATATATATTCTAATTTGCTATAATAAAAATGCTAGGAGGGGTTAATGAAATGAGATCCTTTAAAATTTTACTTCTTTTACCACTACTACTTTTTTTCACAAGCTGTTTTCAAAAGAAAGCCTACACTCAACCTCTTATAGAGGGTATTTTTGCCTCAGAAGAAAGTTTTAAACTTGAAGAAAAAGAATATACTGGGGCAAAGCTTATCGTTACTGAAATCACTTTAAAGGAATTTAATCAAGCAAATAAGCTTAACGTATTACAAGACTTTTCTTTAGCAGTTGATGAAAGAAAATATTATTCTTTTCAATTTTATTTTTTAGATAATGAAAATGAAATTCCTATAGATATGAAGTTTGAAAAAAAGTGTAATCCTCATGCTACAGGACCGGATTTATATTATATAAGTTTAGTGGTTCCCAATAAAGATGAAAAACTTCATTATACAGCCTCACTACGAGTTGGATTGCAGACTCCTGAGGTTCTAGGTTGTTACAACCTGCATATTAATTATGAATATGAGTATACATCCATACACCTTAATTCTTTGGAAGCTTAAGTTTATTCTTAAGCTTTTCTTTTTCTCGTTTATTGTTTTTTAAGACCTATTATGCTATAATAAATAAAGTTATAAAAGGAGGCTATTTTTTTATGGAAAAGAGACCTGAACAAGAAAGAATTAGAATAGAAAAGATTAAGTATTTAGAGGAAAAAGGAATTCGTCCTTTCGGTCAAAGATATGATCGTACTGAAAATTCAAAAACAATACTAGAAAAATTTGATTCTTATACAAAAGAAGATTTAGAATCTAAAGAATTCAATGTTAAAATTGCTGGACGTATGATTGCAAAAAGACGTCAAGGTAAAATTGGCTTTATTAATATATTAGATAAATTTGGAACGATTCAATGCTATTTATCTAAAGAAATTTTAGGTGAAGATGCGTATGATGTTTTCATTAAATCTGACATTGGTGATATTTTGGGTATTGAAGGCTCTATTATGAGAACAAATACTGGTCAGCTTACTGTTCGTTGTAAAGTATTTACGCATCTATCTAAGGCAATTAAACCACTACCTGAAAAGTTCCATGGCTTGCAGGATGTTGAAGAGGCTCGTCGTAGAAGATATGTAGACTTGATCGTAAATGATGATTCAAGAAGAGTTGCATTTATGCGTCCTAAAATCATTCGTGCAATTCAGCACTTCTTTGATAATCAAGGATTTGTTGAAGTGGAAACACCTGTTCTTCAGCCAATTTTAGGAGGAGCTGCAGCACGTCCTTTCGTTACACATCATAACGCACTTGATATGCCATTTTATCTTCGTATTGCAACAGAATTACCTTTAAAGCGTTTAATTGTTGGTGGTATGGAAGCTGTTTATGAAATTGGACGTCTATTTAGAAACGAAGGTGTTGACTCTAGGCATAACCCTGAGTTCACAACTGTTGAAGCTTATTTAGCCTACTCTGATATGGAAGGTATGATGAACCTTGCAGAAAACTTCTTTAAGTCTGTAGCTTTAGAGGTTTTAGGTACTACTACTGTTGAATTTGATGGACATACCTATGACTTATCTAAGTTTGAAAGAATTCACATGGTGGATTTAATTAAAAGAGAATGTGGTGTTGACTTCTGGAAGCAAATGTCGTTTGATGAGGCTAAGGCTCTTGCAAAGGAGCATGGTATCGAGGTTCCAGCTCACTTCACAGGAGTTGGTCATATCATTAATGCATTCTTCGAAAAGTATGGGGAAGAAAAGCTTGTTGAACCAACTATTCTATATGGACATCCACTAGAAATTTCTCCGCTTGCAAAGAAAAATCCAGATGATCCAAGATTCACAGATCGTTTTGAAATATTTATGGGTGGAACAGAATATGGTAATGCCTTTACTGAACTAAACGACCCACTAGATCAGATGGAAAGATTTACTCGCCAACTCCAAGAAAGAAATTTAGGAAATGACGAAGCTTGTGAAATTGATATCGACTTCGTTGAAGCATTAGAATATGGAATGCCACCTACAGGCGGTATTGGCATTGGTATTGATAGAACTATTATGCTTTTAACTGGTAAAACAAACATTCGTGATGTTCTTCTATTCCCTCATAATCGTAATCGTAACTAGAGGATTCTATGAATATTTATGAAGATTATTCTAGTTGGAAAAAAGAAAATCATGATTTCATTTTTCATCTAGTAAAGACCGAAAGCAAAACAATTTCTAGATTTACTTCTGTTATAGCAGTAGTAGATTACTTATATGAAACGTATTTAAAGGATAAATGTCTTTCTGAGGAGGAAGAGGTTTTCTTCTCCGTTGGCTTTGATTACATTTATGATAATTTTTATACAATTAAAACCATTTTAGATTACACCTTTCAAGGAAACTATGAAGAAATGGAAAAATGTGCAAAAACAATCAATCTATTACTATATGTTCATGAATTTCAATCTGAGCTGCTCAATCATAATTTAAAAGATAATATGACAACATTAGATTCTTTTGAAGAACAAGTGAATTCTTATATAGATAAAAAAGAAAATGTCCCAGATGTCTTCTTCCCTATGCTAGATGATATCGTAACTCCACTATTTAGAAAAAATGGTATCAATATGAATCCTACAGAATCTATCTTTTATGAAATAGCATTAGAATATGGCATCTATAAAAACGATGAATTTGATATATATAATGCTGTATTTAATCTACAAAAAAAGAATAAACATAATTAAATTTTCGTTTATCAAATTACAAAAATTCAGCCTCATTTATAATGGGGCTTTTTTATTTGAATTGAAAATGATAAGGGGTTAACCCTCTCAATGCTATTACTATCACTTCTATCACTACATATTTATTCATAAGACAATTACCAAAATCTTTTAGTTTCTTTATTTTATTTTTAGAAAGTTAAAAAAATAAGAACAAACACATCGTTCGTGCTTGTTCTTAAAATAATTAATTATTTTTGTTTTTCTCGTAAATAGAAAGATAAAAGTCTTTCCAAAGCTTTGCAACATTTTCTTTAGAGTAAAAATTAGATATATTATCTGATAGCTTACATGCTTGTTCATAATAAGCTGAATCAACAGATAATTTACGAATACATTCTGAGAATTCCTCATTATTCGTTCCAACTAAGTAATTATCCCAGAGTATATTTTTATATAAATCTAAATCTCTAAGTAGAATTGGTTTGCTTGCAGAAGCAGCTTCTAAAATAGACATTGGAAACAATTCATTGTAAGATGGCATAAATAAACAATCTGCCATATTGAATATATCATTCATTTCTGTTCTAGGTATAATCCCAATAAAATGAAGATTTGAACATGGAGGATTCTCATAAATCTTCTTTAATTCACTATATCCATCTGTAATCGCCTTAAAACTAAAGCCTCCTGCCCAAACAAATTCAATATTTGGATTATTTTGGGCAACCTCAACAAAATCTGTTACACCTTTTCTTGTTTGTACCTGCCCACACCCTAATACAACAAACTTATCTAAAGGAATATTATATTTTTGCCTTATAGATGTTGTTTCTTCTTTTGGAATAGGGTAAAACTGAGCTTTAGATACATAGTTGGGAATGTACTTTATATGTTCTTCTTTGACTCCTAATTGAACTAAATCTTCTATGAAAATAGGATTTACAACAACTAAATACTCTGCCTTTTTATAGAAAGACATAACATATTTACAATATATATTAAAAAATAATTTAGGTAATTTAATAGAACCCTTTAAGGTTTCCGGAAGAAAATGACAATACATTACGCGAATTCCGTTTTTCTTTTTAAAGCGTAAATAAAAACTAGGATTCACAGAATGCACATGTACAATATCTGCCTTTTTCTTTGAATTAATTCTTACCTCAAAAATATCGCCAAGTTCTTCTTTAACCAAATTCACTTGTTCAATATAAGCACTACCAACGCCTTGTCCTTCTACGCTATCTGCCTTAGATAGCATATTAATAACTAGCTTCATAAAATCATTCTCTTTCTCTATTAAAGTAAAGTTTTAATAAATTCAACAATTTCTTTATCCTTCGCATTTGCAAAGAAATATTTTTTAAAGGATGGACGATCTATAGTTTCTAATAAAAAGTCCTTATCTATTTTCTTTAATATTTCTAACATAGGAGTATGGGTGATTTCTTTAACTCCATCTAATATTTTCTTGTTTCTTTGTTCTGGTACTACTCTTTCCTTTGGATAGCCTTGTCCTCTTGGACCGTTAAATAGCTTTTCAAAGCAATATTCCAAATTCAATTCTGCTCCCCAACCAAAGCCTTTCGCAAAAGGAAATGCAGCACAATTTCCATCATTGATTTGACCAAACATATAAGCATCAGATGGATCTACAATCAATCCGCATAAAACCTTAGGGAAGGAATTACAAGCAAGCATTGCTCCGCTTCCTGTACCGCATCCTGTAACTACAAAGTCTGCAGCACCAGAGTTGATTAGGATTGCAGCAAGTAATCCGTTTTGTACGTAAGTTAATGCTTTATCTTCCGCATTAAACATACCATAGTTGTCAACGGTATGTCCATATTTCGTGGCTACCATGTTTAATGTATTATAAATAAGTTCGTTTTTCCCAGCTTGGGAATTTTCATTGATTAATGCAATTCTCATAATTTTCTCCTTTTTTAAAATTCAAGAGGCGATATTCATCGCCCCATTTTTCTTTATTAATTTGCTTTTCCAATACAGCCAAACATTTCCATTTTTTCTCTAACAGTTTGTTTGATCGCATCTGTACCTGGAGCTAAAAGCTTACGAGGGTCAAAGCCCTTCTTTTCTTTATCCTTGCCAGCCTCAATATAAGCACGAGTTGCTGCTGCAAAGGATAATTGACATTCTGTATTTACATTGATTTTACATACTCCTAAAGAAATAGCTTTTTTAATCATATCTTCAGGGATTCCTGTACCACCATGTAATACAAGTGGCATATTTCCACAAGCCTTCTTAATTTCAGCTAAGGTTTCAAAATCAAGTCCTTGCCAGTTTGCAGGATATTGACCATGAATATTACCAATACCAGCAGCTAAGATATCAATTCCTAAATCAGCAATCATCTTACATTGCTTTGGATCAGCAACTTCTCCACGCCCAGTAACGCCATCCTCTTCTCCACCGATAGAACCAACTTCAGCCTCTACAGTAGCACCTAGCTTCTTAGCTAAAGCAACGATTTCTTTTGTCTTTTCAACGTTTTCTTCAATATCATAATGTGAACCATCAAACATAACTGATGAATATCCAGCAGCTAAAGCCTTCTGTGCACCTTCATAAGTACCATGGTCTAAGTGTAATGCTACAGGAACTGTGATATTTAAGGTTTCAATCATAGCCTTTACCATATCAGCTACAACCTTATATCCTGTCATATACTTGTTTGCACCCTCTGATACTCCTAAGATAACTGGTGCCTTTAATTCTTCTGCAGCAAGAAGAATTGCTTTTGTCCATTCAAGATTATTAATATTGAATGCACCTACTGCATAGTGGCCATCTCTAGCCTTGTCCATCATTTCTTTTACATTAACTAATGGCATAATTTAATTTCCTCCTAATAAGTAAATACTTCTTGTTAATATTATAATACAATAACAAAAAAAATACAATGAATAGAAAAAATAATTTTATAAAGAGACTAGTGCTTCGTATTGATTTTTTTATAGGAATACCGTATAATATAAATAGAAACGCAAGGCTAGAGTAAAATCTAACCCCCATGTTTTCTATGGTTTGTGAGATTCTACTCCTGCTCGGAAGGCTTTGAAGTAGAGTCTTTTTCTTTTATATAAACTGTCCTTTTTATTACAAATTTCGTAACTGTAAGAGAAAACTTACAGTTATTTTTTTTGAATATCTTAGAAAGGATATATTTC
>JAIDZC010000018.1 GCA_029057785.1 Anaeroplasmataceae bacterium | reverse complement strand
TTCTCCTTACTTTCCATTATCTTAACTTCTAAAACCTTACTCAGTCTAAAAATAAAGAAATCAATTTGTTTAGATTTGTCTTTCATTTCTTTTAGATTTGTAATAATTCGTTGTAAATCTTCTACACTCAAACTTTCTACGCTTACTTCTTTTTCCTTTATCAGTCTTACACCACCTTTTTGTTCTCCACCATGAAAGACCAAAATGTTGTGACGATATGAAAGAGATTGAATGTGTCTAATGACTGTCTTTCTACATACTTCTATTTCGCAAGCAATCTCATTCATTTTCCATAGTCTGCCATCTGAAAGTAATGCCAGAATATCTGCCTGTATATCTCTTTTTCTCATTTTTGACCTCCCATGTTTACTCATTTTATATATACCGTTGGGACAACGGGTGTCTCATCGGTTCAATTTTTCGAAAAAAAGAAAATAAAAAAAGGTCTAAGAAAACTAATTTTCGAAGACCATTACCACAAATACCTATTATTAAATTGATAAAAAATAAAGAAGCAAAGTTCTAATCTCAAAAATAAGGAGATAGAATTTTGCTTCTTTAAAATCATAATTTATAGTTAAATCTAAAAATCAGCTTTGAGGTGTTTCGGAAACTTTACTAATATTATCTGTATTATTTTTGATATATGCTAATTGTGCAGAAGTCAATCCTGAAACATTAGCCATATTGATTGGCTTAGTCAAGCCATGACAATATTCTGCAGTTGCAGTAGGATGACACCAACCTACAATTTTTGCCATAAATACCAAATCTACACTAGTATTGTCTGTTCTATATGCAAAAACAATTTCTACTAAATTATTGCTATTACTAATTACAGCATCTTGATGATTTAGACCAGCTATACCACCAACACTCTTATAGTTACCAGAAATAGAGCAATACCAAATACGACCATAATTTGTGCATACATAAATCTTAGCATTTGTTTGATTACTTCCTACTATTCCACCAATATTGTATGAACCAGCTATTGACGCATAGTTTCTGCAACTTTCAATTCTACTATAATTGATTCCAGCTATACCACCAATAGTTTGATAATTTGATCTTACATCAATATCAACAGTTGCTTTTGATGAGGTTACTGAGTCATTTCCTTCTCCAATAGTAGATAAAACATACACATATCCAATTCTTCCATAATTTTCTGCTGCAACTCCACCAACATATGTCATACCATTTGAAGGCTGTGCTGGATTTGCCCAATCTTGTCTAATATATACTTTGAAATAACCATTCCAAATTGTTCCAAAGTTCTTTATTATAAATCCATAGCTTTTAAAAGTTGAAAGATGATCACATTTATATGTAATGGTATGCGTATTCAAATCCAAATAACTATTAAAAGTGTCCAAGCCATACCAGTAACCAACATCTATATCACCCACTAATTTATAATAATATCCTGAACGAGTAGAAATATTTCTTAATTGTGTTGCAGTTGCAATTTCATATTGCCCATTTGAGTTTATACATTCAGATAATTCCTTTTCTTCCCAAACAGCAGTCAAAATTATTACCTCAGTCTCATCATCAGGTAAATCGGTTACACTTTCTAAAGAATTAAATACTTCACCATTATATAACCAATGTTTCATTTTCCAACTAGTTAATTCGTAAAATCCATTTAAATTATTATCTGTATCATAAATATGAGTCACTTCATTCGGAAGATTATCAATACGCCCTGTATTAACTTTAGGAAGATTTTCAATATATTGTATCTTATATTCTTTTGCTGTCCAATGTGCAGTTAATGTCATTTCTCCTGAAGTTAGTTTATTTTTAACATTTGCACCATCACTGTATGGATTTCCTTTTTCATCTGTCCAGCCAGCGAATGTATAGCCTATTAAAGAAACTTTTCTCAAGTATGCATCACTATCATACGTAAAAGTTGAATCACTTATGCTAAAATCTGAACTACAACCAGTAGGTAGATTCTTTTCATATTTAATAGTAAATTGATTAGCTGTCCAATGTGCAGTTAATACCATTTCTCCTGAAGTTAATTTGTTTTTAACATTTGCACCATCGCTATATGAATTTCCTTTTTCATCTGTCCAGCCAGCGAGTGTATAGCCTATTAAAGAAACTTTTCTCAAGTATGCATCACTATCATACGTAAAAGTTGAATCAGCTATGTCATCTAAGGCTGAACTACAATTTTCAGGTAGATTTTTATCATATTTAATAGTGAATTGATTGGCTGTCCAATGTGCAGTTAATACCATTGTACCTGAAGTTAATTTATTTGTAACTTCTGCACCATCACTATATATATTTCCTTTTTCATCTGTCCAACCATTGAATTTATAACCTATTAAAGATACTTTTCTCAAGTATGCGTCACTATCATACGTAAAAGTTGAATCACTTATGCTAAAATCTGAACTACAACCAGTAGGTAGATTCTTTTCATATTTAATAGTAAATTGATTAGCTGTCCAATGTGCAGTTAATACCATTTCTCCTGAAGTTAATTTGTTTTTAACATTTGCACCATCGCTATATGAATTTCCTTTTTCATCTGTCCAGCCAGCGAGTGTATAGCCTATTAAAGAAACTTTTCTCAAGTATGCATCACTATCATACGTAAAAGTTGAATCAGCTATGTCATCTAAGGCTGAACTACAATTTTCAGGTAGATTTTTATCATATTTAATAGTGAATTGATTAGCTGTCCAATGTGCAGTTAATACCATTTCTCCTGAAGGTATTATGTTTTTAACATTTACACCATCATTGTATGAATTTCCTTCTGCATCTGTCCAGCCAGCAAAGGTATAACCTATCAAAGTAGGACTTTGTTTCAAGTATGCATCACTATCATAAGTGAAAGTTGAAGCAGCAATATCAGCTAAAGATGAACTACAATCTTGAGGTAAGTTCTTTTCATATTTGATTATAAAATTATTTACTACCCATATAGCGTATAATTTAATCTCTTCTTCGGCGAAATTTACTACAGTCTCTTCTGCTTCATAAGCTATTCCTTTCCCATCATCCTGTGTATTCCAACCTTCAAATGTCCAGCCTTTTAATGAAAAAATAGCTTTCTTTAAATCAAACTTATCTTCATAATTATGAGTTTCTTGTTTTTCTGAATCAAGTTCTTGTAAAGGAGATGACGCTCCGTTTGGACGATTTCCAATATATATAATTGTGTAAGTTTTTTGCTTCCATTGTGCATATAAACTTTTTGTACCACTCTCAGTGAAAGTTGTGACAGAATCTAAATATTCATAGAAATCCCCTGTTCCATCTGCCTCTGTATTCCAACCAATAAAGATCCATCCTTTTAGTGTAAATTTGTTTTCATTAATTTTAGATGTTGTCCCATAAGTGTGAGTTGATTCCTCCATATCTCCAGCCACTGGATTGCTTGCAAGAGCTGGTTTATTTTTTTCATAATTAATTTTATATTCATTACCTATAAATTTTGCATAAAGGCTGAGATCTCCTATAGTACCTGCTTCTATTTTTTCAATAGGTGTTTCAAAATTTTCATCAAGATACCAACCCTCAAAAGTGTATCCCTTCCTTGTTGCTGGTAATAATTCTAATCCTTGACTACTTATATATTTATCTGGATTGCTATGAAAGTCAAAATCATTATTATATGTGATACTATACTCAGTATCACTTAATTTATATATTATTTTAGGGTTGTCTTCTTGAACACCATTGTTGCCATATGCCCATCTTTCATTCCAATTTTCTAAAATAGGATCATCTGCTACTAAATCTACATACACAGTCTGTTGATTTGTCCAACCAGAAATAATATTTAATCCTACTTCTTTAACACTATTCGGTATATATAATTCTAATACATTGCCAACATCTGCAAAGGCATAATCACCAATAAATGTGACTGTACTTGGCAATTTAATTATATTGCTTGAATTAGCATTTTTACCAATATTTTCTTGTGATTCTATAGAGTCTTGCTCTTGAGAACTCAAGTCCACAAATTGAAGCTCACTTAAATTAACGCATCCATAAAACATATAGTTTCCAATATAGGTAATATTAGGTAAAACGATTTTTGAAACTGTTGCTTCAGCAAAAACAGATTCAGAAATTTCATCTAATATTCCCTCGTTATACCCTTCAGATTGTGTTTCAACTTTACGATTGAAAATTATTTCATCGCCTTCGTAACCATTAAACGCATTAGAGAATAGATTGATTGATGTATCCGATTCATCAATAATAAGTTTGTTAATTGAGTTGCCAGAAAAAGCAAATTGTTCTATACCAATAACAGGTAAATATCCTTCTGGTCCATCATAATAGGCTGGAATATGTAATTCCTCATAATCTTCTTCAGTAGTACAAAATGCTTGAAAACTCTGCACATAATAACCATCAAATTCATATACAACAGGTTCATCATCCTCTGCTACTGAAAGTGTTGCAATTTCAGAATTAGGTTGAACATACTCATATTTCACATCTGGAACAAATGAACTATTGTATTCTACTGTCTGATTTTTATTACTTCCATTCCAATTTGATGACCACCCTTCAAGCGTTGTTGCACCTTCATTTAATGATGCCCTAACATATACTTGAGTATCAGTACTTCTTAAGATTGTTGAAGCTACTGATGTAACAGTAGTTGGAATAATTAAATAATCCAGTTTTGTCATTGCAAAAGCATTTGAACCTATAGTTTCAACTGCAGGTAAGGTTATTGAAGTTAGTGCTTTACAATTAACAAAAGCATTAGATCCAATTGTCTTAACACTATCTGGAATTCTTACCAATTCCAATTTTGAAGCTGCTGAAAAGCCATTAGCAGCAACAACTGTAACAGTATATTCTTTACCATTCAGCTCTACTTTATCTGGAATAATTGCATAAGTTGCTGTTTTATCAGATAATCTTACATCACATTCCGTTTCATTAATTGGTGTGAAAGAAAATACAGAAATAAAATCTTTGTACCTATTATTACTTGAATTTCTAGTAGATACAATGTTTGTATTACTATCATTAGTATTAGCAGTTTCTGCTTTTACAGTCACTAAGCAAAAACTAGCAATAATACCAAGTAGTAATATAAAAAATAAAATAGTTTTACTCGTTTTTAGTCTTATATTCACATTCTTTACCTCCCTTAAGACTATTCTTTTTCATATTCCCCAGTCCAAAATTCATAAGGAATACCGACATTTCTGTCTCCAACATTAAATTCATTTCTTAAATAATCATATAAATAATCAAAATCCGTCCTGACTCCACCTCCTTTATTTGAAATATATTGTGCCGCATTGTGGATTCCATACACATCCTTACCACTTAGTTGCATTTCAACTGTGTGGGTAAATTCATGAATATATAAACCTTCTCTTATGATCCAATCCTCATAAACAAGTTGTTGCGTAAAATCATACTCATATTCTGACACTTCGGACATAAATTCCAAATGTATATTACCATATTTTTCTCCAGCACTTCCACCAGTAATATGTAATTTTCCTTCATTATCATTCAATGAAAATGAAGTTAGTACACTACCATAGTCATCTAACACATCATTAACTTCAGGCAATGCACCTCTATCAACTTGTATTCCATAATCATCATATATCTTATCTCCAAGTCCTGTTGTGCCTCTAAAAAAATTTTCTTCTGACAGAGGTTGTTTTGTATAATATGTATCAACTTGAAAATCCACTGTACCATTCAATATAGCTTCTAAGTATTCTTCCATTCTTAATGCGATAAGTTCAAATCGCTTTTTTTCTAAATCACTCATCACATAGTCCACTTGAATTGTTCCATAGTATGTTGTTTCTAGAGCTGCATGTATCTCTGTAACATATATCATAAGAATCTTATAAACTGGAACTTCTTTAGTTGGTTTCCATTTTGCAAATAACTTCATATCTGGATTTGTCCATTCATAAAACAAATAATCATTTTTAAACCATTCTTCATTTGCAATTACTTTACCTGTTTCATCAGTTACTTGTGTTGTATGAAACCAATCTGAGTACCACCCCATAAATTCATAGCCTTCTCTTTGTGGTACAGGCAAATATTGTTCTTTTGCCAAATCATCCAAAAAGATAGTATATTCGGTTACTTCAGTATTTGATGTGGCTTCATTATATTCTAATTTAAAATCTCTTTTGTATCTTTCAAATTCTGCATATACTATCCCATATGTATAAGAAGTAACACTTTCATTGGTTCTTTCTGCTTCAGTTTCTCCATCACTCCATTTAACAAATCTAAAGCCTTCATTTGGTATGGCAGTAACAGGTTCTCCTGTATCTCCATATAAGACGGATTGTTTTAATGTGCCTGTAACTATTCCTCCTTCTTTTGCTTTAAATTCTATATCACAAGTAATTGGACCTTGAAGAATAGCTTTCACAATAAGTACTCCTTGCACATTTTTCTCTACTCTTGTAAGCTCATTTTCTCCCTCTGGTTCACTACCCCATACACTCCAGCCTAAGAACTTATAGCCTGGATTGGGAATTACTGTTACAGGAGTTCCGTCTTTACCTTGTTCAATAATTTGGCTAACTTCTCCTTCTAGTCTGCCTGAACTTTTATCAATTTCATAATTTACAGGAAAAGTTTGTTTGGAATTTACTTCATTATCTTCAACCCATTTTGCATATAGAATGATATCATCTTCTATCTTCTCATTGGGTTTAGCTCTATCTTTAAAGGTTTCATTATCCTTAAACCAATCATTAAATTTCCACCCTTCTTCACTTAATACTGGAAGTGGATCAGGTAGATTGGTTTGATCTTCTAAAGTTTCTAATTGTTCTCCATGTCCATTGGTTACAAAGGTTATACTAAATCCTTCCTTTGGTTCTTCTACTTGTTTATGACAAGAACACAAAACAAAAAAGCAAATCAAAAAGAGAACTATAAAAATTCTTTTGATTTGCTTATTCTTTGATTCACTCATATATATTACCTCCCATCTTATTAACTTAAGACATCCATGATTTTATAAAAAAGGCAATATTAAAAACAATATTTACTTTATTTATAAGTTTCTATCATTTTACGGAAGAAAAAGACGTCGAAAATATATGTAAAACAACTAAACTTACTAAATTTTCATTTGATTTGTTTATACTATTATTTTACAATATACACCCAATTTTTTCAATATAATTCTTTATAAATTATAATAATTAGGATTAAATAGCTCAATATATTTATCGTATACTGTTTGATTTATCTCAACCTCTAATTCCTCATCTTCAGAATTTTCTAATTGTCTATAAATTGAAAATCGCAAATAAACGCAATTCTCACTAATGTCAGTACTCTCTATTACTCTTCCTTTATCCTTCATCATTTTTTCTATTACTAGAATTGCTTCCTTTTTGCTAAAGCATAAGGAAGTACTATTATCTATAGTCTCATTGACTTTTATCTTTTTTAATTTTAAATTCCCCATAAAAATATCAGTATAGATTTTAAATACAACTTCATTCATCTTTTTTCTCCTTTTTGCATATAAAGTATATTCACTTACTATTTTATTACGTTTTACGCAAATGTCAAGGTGTAATTTTACTTTTGGCGTAATAATATTTATTTGAATTTACGTTTATTGTATAATACTCTATAGAAAGTAGGTTGTAGCTAATGGATAAAAATTTCTCTAATCAATTAAAAAGACTTATGACTGAAAATGATATTACTCAAAAAGATTTAGCAGACAAATTAAAAGTCACAACCGCAACGACTTCAAGATGGCTATCTGGTGAAATTATGCCTAGATTAGATAAGATTCTAATTCTATGTGAATTATTTAACATTGATTTATATAGCTTACTAGGAATTAAAGATCCATATGATTTAACCGAAAAAGAAAAAAGAATCATTTCACATTATAAAAATGACCCTGAATTTAAATTGATTGTTGATAGAATTTTAAATTAGTTGGTTGTTTTACATTTTCGATTTTACAGGCTTAATCTCTTAATAATTCATGTATGATCTTGTCTTGATGAATTAACAAATTATGCGGGATTGTGCGGGGAAAAATCGTGCGGGATTTTTTACGGGAAACTTATATGAATTATTAAAACGATATAGAAGTTATAGAAGTTATAGAGAACTATTTTATAAGATATTGTCTATTTTATAAAGAATATTAACGAAAAAATAAGATATTGAATGTTGGTCACTTGGCTTCTAAGCCGTCGGTCGCAGGTTCGAATCCTGTCCGAGTCGCCATTTTTTTATATCGTTTATTATAACATAAATGATAATACTTATCAATAAACTAGTTTTATTATAAATAAAAGACCTTGAATAAGGATGATTAAACTTGTCCTACATTCAAGGTCTTTTCTATTTGTTTCAATTGAATTTCCACAAACTCCAAGTAATCCATGTACTCTTCATAACTTCCGAGTCCAAGCCTTTTTATCAATAAGTATCTTGACCTGCTAACAAATAGTACTGTTCTCAACATTTCTTATATTAAAAATAAAAGGCTCTATAAAATTTTCACATTTTAATGTGTCTACTTTATAGAGTCTATTTTATTTATCCTTATTTAGAGGTTAAATTACTTCTTTTTTTATGACCAAATCACTGGGACTCCATCTACATAGTGCCACCAGTTTCCAGAACCAGTTGGTTCTATATCACTATACCAATAATGAGAAACCTTATTATTATTGAAAGTTGTCTCCCAAGTCGCATTAATATTTGAGCTTTCACATAAAACAATAGCTTTACAATTGCTAAAAGAATATGTACTAATAGATTTAACAGTATCTGGAATTATGATATTTATGGAAGCAGTATAGCCAGAAAATACTCGTGCTTTTAATTGTGTTATACTAGAAGGAATTTTAATTTCTTGAACTTCTATCCATTCTCCGTCTTCCCCTTGTACAAATAAATGGCTTGCATACATCATTGGATTAGAGTAGGTTGTTGGAAACTCTATTTGAAGCCAATCTTCAATACTTCCTTCATAATAAACATTCGTAAGAGATTCCCAACCTTGAAAAGCAGCAGTTTCTATCCTTTTTAAGGTTTTAGGAATAGTGAGAGCAATTACATTACTAAATTTTGCAAATTGATAACTTCCTATTGTAGTAATGTTTTTAGGAAGTATAAGATGAGTAAGTTCCTCCCAAGAATTATTACTGTTTCTCAAATAGAAACGATTTGCAAAAAACATTGGATTTTTACTCACATTATTGAAATTAATGGCACACCAATCCTCTATACTTCCTTCATAATAAACTGATGTAAATCTCTCACACTTGTCAAATCCAAGCATATCAAACTGGGTCAAGCTTTGTGGAAGGAAAACACTCGTTAGATTGCTACAGCCTTCAAATACAGATCTTCCTAATTCTACTACCCCTTCTTCTATAATGACTTTAGTTAGATTTTCGCAATTATAAAATGCAATCATATCTATCCTCGTAACACTTCCAGGAATTGTTAGAGTAGACATATTAAACCCTGCAAATTGTGCATGCCCAATTTCTGTGATTGTATCAGGAATCTCAATATTTATAACTTCTTCCCATTCATTATTACTATCTCTTATATAGAAATGACTTGCATAATACATTGGATTACCTAAAACATAATATCCACTAAATTCTATATTACACCATTCTTCTATAGTTCCTTCGTAGTAAACGTTGATTAGATTGTTAAAACCAGCAAAAGCACAGTCCTTTATTGTTGTTAGGCTTTTTGGTATCACAATGTCATTTGTGATTTCTTCCCACTCGTTGTTACTATTTTTTAGATAGAAATGACTTGCATAATGCATTGGACTAGATTTCACATTTCCAAATTCTATATTGCACCATTCTTCCAATGTTCCTTCATAATAAACATTAGTTAAATTGTTAAAGCCATCGAAAGCATATTCACCTATACTTGTAATACTTTTTGGTATCACAATATCACTTGCGATTTCTTCCCATTCATTATTACTATTTCTTAAATAGAAATGACTTGCATAATGCATTGGATTTGATTCATCACCCAAACTAAGATTACCAAATTGAATAACACACCATTCTTCTAATGTTCCTTCATAGTAGACACTTATAAGACCATCACATTTATAGAAAGCATCATATCCTATATCTGTTACATTGTTTGGAATAATTAAATCTGTAAGACTGCTACACCTATAGAAAGCCCGTTTTCCTATACTTGTTACATTTCGTGGGATTCCTATGCTTTCTAGACTGCTACAATCATAGAAGGTCTCTGTTTCTATACTCGTTACATTTTGTGGAATTTCTATGCTTTCTAAACTGTGACAAGCATAGAAGGCACTATTTCCTATACTTGTCACACTATTTGGGATTTCTATTGAACTCAAATATGTAAACCCATAGAATTGATAATTTCCTATTTCCGTTATAGTAGATGGTATATTTATGCTGGTGATTTCTTCCCAAGCATTGTCATTATTTCTCAAATAGAAATGGTTTGCATAATACATTGGATTTGAAGAATCACTAGCAAAATTTATATTACACCAATCCTCTATGCTTCCTTCATAATAAACATTTACTAGTTTGCTACAATCACTGAATGCATTGGATTGTATACTTGTTACACTTTTTGGTATCACAATGCTAACAATTTTGCTACTAGAAAAAGAGGATATGTTTACTACAGGTAGGTTATTATACTTTTCAGGTATTATGATGGTTAAATCTTGAACAGTTCCTTTACGAACTGTATATCCCTGAGCAGTATTCTCCACATAAAGTAAACCCTTCGTTCCAAGGACTTTATTATAATTACAGTTAGAACAATCGTCATCTATAAAATCATGATTAGCTTCTATTGGACTACCACAAACACTACATAAAGCCCAATGTATAGTTTCATTATAGTACAAATTAGCTCCAGTAGAATGAGAAGTAAGTTGACCTACATAAAATTTAAAGGTTTGATTATCTTTCTTATATTCATAGGTTTCACTACTAGGTCTGATACAAGTTCCTTTAGATACAAGTCTGTAAGTATAAGCATCTACATTTAGCAGAGGTAAGATAAATGTTTCTTTATGATTTGAATCTCTGCTACAAACTTTCGTTAATACTCCTGTAGAAGTTAGACTTGGCTCAGTTGTAACCTGCCAGTTTCCAAAACTATGTCCTAATTCTTCTAGTTCTCTTGTAAACTCAAATATATCATCATCCTTAATGAATGTATATTTTTCTATTCCTTTTGTATCACATAATGATCTTTGTACTAATTTATATCTATAATTTTGTTCATTAAGCTTTGATAAAATATAGGTATTCTTATGATTTGAATCACTGCTACAAACTCGAGTTAATAAGCCTTCAGAAGAAAAGCTTGGTTCTGTTATTAATGTCCAGCTTCCAAAACTATGACCAGTTGCTGGAATAGAGGTGATATCTTTCTTATTTCCACATCCTAGGCAATGATAAGATTTGCTTCCGGTTTCTGTACAGGTGGCTGCCTTATCAATAATCCAGTCAGAAGAATAATTATGTGTATGACTTAATATAGGTATGATCTCTGTTTCTTTGAAATGACAAGCAGCACATTCTCTTTCCCTTGAGCCTTCAGATTCTTCTGTTGCTTCTTTTGTTATAATCCACACTCCAAAACTATGGTCAAGCATTGGAATTTCAGTAATGTCTATTTTATCTTCACAGCCTAAACAATGATGTGATTTACTTCCTATCTTTGTGCAGGTAGCCTCTATATCTATTGTCCACTCAGAGGAGTACTTATGTACATGCTCTAATACTGGAAGAGTTTGTGTTTCTTTAATATGACATCCACTACATTCTCTTTCTTTTATTCCTGTAGCTGTCTCTGTTGGTTCCTTTGTTGTGGTCCATTCTCCAAAACTATGTCCTGTGGCTTCAATTTCATTTGTAAACTCAAATATGTCTCCATCTTTAATGAAAATATATTTTTCTAAGCCTGCCTCATCACATAGTGGGCTTTTCTCTAATTGATATTGATAATCTACTTTATTAAATTCATGCAATAAGTATGTTTCCTTATGGCTTGAATTAATACTACATACTCTAGTCAATAGACCATAGGAGGTACAATCTGGATGCATTGTTACTACCCAGTTTCCAAAGCTATGACCTAATGCTGGGATAGGTGTAATATCTGTCTTTGAATCACACTCTAAACAATGGTGGGATTTGCTTCCCGCTTCTAAACAGGTCGGCTCCTTATCCATTACCCATTCATTGGAATAATTATGAAGATGGTCTAACATTGGAAGAGTCTCTATTTCTTTAGTATGACATGTGCTACATTCTCTTTCTTTTAATCCTTCTGTTTCTTCGGTTGGCTCTGTTGTCGTAATCCATTCTCCAAAACTATGATCTAGTGGTTTGACTTCATTTGTAAACTCAAATACATCTCCGTCCTTTGTGAAAATATATTTTTCTAATCCTGCTTCATCACAAAGCGAAGATCCAATTAGATAATAAGAATAATCTATCTTATTTAATATAGGCATAACATAAGTTTCTTTATGATCTGAATTGCTCTCACAAACTCTAGTTAACAAGCCTCTAGAGTTTAAGCTTGGCTCAACTGTTAAAATCCAGTTTTCAAAACTATGACCAAGAGATGGTATAGTGGTGATATCTGCCTTGGCATCACAGCCTAAGCAATGATGGGATTTACTTCCAGCCTTCGTACAAGTGGCTTCCTTATCTATTGTCCATTCTGTAGAATAGTTGTGTGTATGGTCTAACGCTGGTATTGTTTTAGTTTCTTTATTATGACAACTACTACATTCTCTTTCTTTCAAGCCTGTAGTTTCTTCAGTTGGTTCTTTCGTTGTTGTCCAACTTCCATAACTGTGGTCTATCATTGGTATTTCTGTAATATCTATTTTTTCACTACAGCCTAAACAATGATGTGATTTACTTCCCACTTCTGTACAGGTTGCTTCTTTGTCTATGGTCCATTCTGTAGAATAGTTGTGCGTATGATCTAAAACTGGTAATGCTTCTGTTTCTTTATAGTGGCATTTACTACATTCTCTTTCTTTTAAGCCTGTAGTTTCTTCAGTTGGTTCTTTCGTTGTTTTCCAACTTCCGTAACTATGGTCTATCACAGGTATTTCTGTAACATCAATATTTTCATTACAACCTAAACAGTGATGAGATTTACTTCCTACTTCTGTACAGGTTGCTTCCTTGTCTATAGTCCATTCTGCAGAATAGTTGTGCGTATGCTTTTTTTCACAAGAAGAAAAAAGCACAACAAAGAATACAATAAAGATTAATGAAATAATAATTTTTATTTTTTTCATACTTCTAAACCTCCAGCTGAAATCATAAATTACATCCCATTGGTTATTACAATATTATTTTAGCATTTTTTTATCTATAGAACAATAAAAAAGCTTGTTTTTAGACAATGTACTGATAAAAAGATTCTTAGCTTCATTGTAATACCATCATAAGGATATTTATTCCTACTAACATTTTACACTACACTTATCTTTAATTTTATTATGCCCCCCCCCCACTCAAATTTGTCAATGATAGTTTATCATCTATTATACTATAAATAATAGGATACTTTAATTTGAAATAAATACCAATATAATTTAAAGATGAATGATTGCGTATAAAAAGACTAGGTTAAAAATATAATTAAATGTGATTCTATGACTATTATACTCTTACTTATTCTTTATCTTTTAATAACTAATCCTTCTACAGTTTCCAAAGAAGTTTATGAAGCCTGCCAAATGTGGTTCACAGTTCTTTTACCCATTATGTATCCTAGTTTTGTTGTAATAGATTTTATTGAGCATATGCCATTAATCTCTAAAGTAAGCAAGCTCCTTTTTAAGCCTTTCAAATTTATATTTCATATACACAATGAAAAGAGTGCGTTTTTAATTCTATTCAGCTTATTATGTGGATCTCCAGCTTCCACTAAACTCTTTAAAGCAAGCTATGAGCGAAATGAAATCTCTAAAAGAGAGTATCATAATCTGATTTGTGCATTCTCTACTCTTTCCTTACCCTATACTTTATTATTATGTAAACAATTTGCAATTCTTGTTCCAATTTATTATGTAAGTTTACTTATTCTAGCATCGATATGGATGCATATCTTTAATAAAAAAGAAAAAATCAGTTCTAGTAATTCTATAGAACCGATTTCCTACTTGAAATTTTTGTTTTCCTCTATTCAAAAAAATATTCAGATTGTTTTACAGGTTTTAGGTATTTTAATTATCTTTAGAGTACTCATTAAAATTCTTTTACAGGGGGACCCCGTAATTTATCCATTTCTTGAAATCCTTGGGGGAATGCAAAAAACTACTAATCCTTTAATAGTTTATATGGCTATGGGGTTTTTAGGTATCTCTGAGCACCTACAAATCTTATCTATTGCGGAGGATCTTCCTTATCATAAGCTACTTTTTGCTAGAATTTACTTTATGCTTCTGGGGTGCTTGGTTCTTTTTTAAGAATACATAGTATTGAACCAAAAATAAAACTGCAAATATAAATAACAAAATAATCGTAATATAGTCTAAATCCTTAGGAATAAAAAAGCCCCCTATTCCCGTTCCTATAAAGCCTATAGCCAAGAATAAATTTATAATACAAACAAATTGCTTTTCTTTTTTACTTACGATTAATAAAATGGAATTGATTAATACAAATATGCCAATAATAATTCCTAATATGTTATAAATCATCTAAATCACCTCCTTTATCATACAATAAAACAAAATAAATTACAACCTTATCTTCTTTCCTATTGTTGAAAATGAAGAATATGAAATTAAAAGAAAATTTTTAAAAAGGATACAAAATTTACATTTTATGGTATAATAGAGGAGCAAAATATTAATTTTGAAAGGATTAATGACTTTATGAAAGAATTTATTATTGAAACAAGTGCTAGACACGTACATGTTACTAAGGAAACCTTAGAAAAGCTTTTTGGCAAGGGTGCAGTTTTAGAGGTTAAGAAAATGTTATCTCAACCTGGACAATTTGCTTCTAACCAAAAGGTAAAGGTTGTTGGACCTAAGGGAGAATTAAATTGTTCTATCTTAGGACCAGAAAGAAAGGAAGATCAGGTTGAAGTTTCTTTATCTGATGCACGTACATTAGGTATTTCTGCTCCAATTCGTGAATCTGGTGATGTTGCTGGTTCTGCTGGCTGTAAGCTTGTTGGTCCTGCAGGAGAGGTAGAATTAACTCAAGGTGTTATTGTTGCAAAGCGTCATGTCCACATGACTCCAACTGATGCTGAAGAATTTGGCGTTAAAAATGGTCAAATTGTACAAGTTAAGGTAACAAACGAAACAGGTAGATCTTTAATCTTTGGTGACACTGTTATTCGTGTTTCTTCTACTTACGCTTTAGCAATGCACGTAGATACTGATGAATCTAATGCTGGAGCTTTAGCTGGTCAAGTATTTGGTACAATCGTAAAGTAATATAAAAAAATGGGTTCGTAAGAGCCCATTTTTTATTGCAACAAAACCATCTTTAGTTAAGATGGTTTTGTTTTTAATATCTTATTAATTCAACGTGTTTTGCTTCTACTTCATCAAATAATTCTTTAAAATCTGCATCAAAATTTCTTGGATTAAAGCGTGGTACATTGTTTGCTGCCAAGGTATTAACATCAATGCTAACCAACAAAACCTTCATTACTTCTTGAGTTTTATTATTTTTAGCCTCTCCCATATCAATATTTAAAACTGAATTGATTGGTTCAAAGATTGTTTTTGGATTGTTAATTTTAAAATGTAATTCATTGGACATTCCAAATACAGATGTGAATCCCATTTTATTTGTGAAATCTGATATAGCTTCATTTTCATTATTCTTGATAAATCCTTGACTTACAATGGCAATTCTTTGAGCTTTAATATCATAGAATATTTCTGAAAACAATTTAAAATAATCTTTTGCTGCAGCATATACACCTTTAGGATCTGTACTAGGAGTAGGAAAAGAAAAGGTATAATCAATACGATTTGGCATAAAACGTACGTTTACATTTTGTTTTGTAAACATTAAGCTTTTCACTTCTCTACCATCTTGTAAGGTATCCACTTTAGATTGAATTTCATAATCAATCATTAAATTTTTAATTCTTTGTTCATTTTGAATTAAAAATTCTGTTAAATCTCCTATATAACTATAGGTTTGACGCATTCTTAAACATTCCATATTATTTTCCTGAGATGGCCATAGACTTTACCATAAGACTAGGCGCACCGACTCCTCTCTTAAATTCAAAATCGCTTCCTACAGCACTTACATTATTCAAAAGTTCCTGTAGAGTTCCTGATACAATAATCAATGTCACAGGTTTTGTCTTCACTCCATTTTCAATTAAAAATCCACTGGATTGTAAATTGAATGATCCACTCACTGGATTTAAACCTGCATGAAGACCAGTCACAGATGTAATATAAACTCCATTTCCTACTTTAGCAAGCATATCCTCTAAGGAAGTATCGCCTGCCTTTAAATATAAATTAGAAGGCTGAACTCCAACACTTGTTTGAACTCCTCCCTTATATCCATTTCCTGTTGATTTTACATTCATCATAGCTGCAGTTTTTAGGTTATGTAAATAGGTCTTTAATACACCATTTTCGACTACAGCCTTAGTATAGCTTGCAACTCCCTCATCATCAAAGGCAGACTGACTAGGAGCGTCTAAAGATAACGGATCATCCATTAAAGTGATATTATTTCCAAAGACTGCTTCTCCTACCTTATCCTTTAAAAAAGACATGTTCTTTAAAACCGCATCTGCAGAAAACACATTTGCGAAAGCTCCAAGTAAGCTACTCACTACCTTCTTATCTAAAACTACTGGATAAGCACCTGAGGCAATACTATCTGCCCCAAAGGTAGATACAGCTGAATCTACTGCTTCCTGAGCTAATGTATTAATGTCAGCATCCTTAATATTTTCTAAACGGATATAATCAAAACCTGTTTTGGTTTCGCCATCCTTAACACATACAGCTTCTGCAACTAAAAACGCATATCTAGAATGTCTTTTCACATCAAGACCATTAGAGTTCACAATTGTAGTGGTAGTTTCTTCTTCAGAATAAGAAACCTCAGTCATCTGTACATATGGACTTTTTTCTTTCATTAAACTTGTAAGCTTTGTACAAAGATTGACCTTATCCTCTAAAGTAAACGCATCAAAGTCATGGGTCTTTTCTTTTAGCTTTGGATATTCCTTGTCTCCTGAATAAATAAAGAAAGGATCCTTTTGATTTTTAATAGAGCAGTTATCTTTAATTCTTTCAATCACAGATGGAATCATTTCATCATCACAATTTTCTTCATAAACTGTAACAATTTGATTTTGATAAACACCACGGATGGCACATACTTTTGTAGCGGCAGAGGTGTTATTTTCAACAACGCCATTAAACATAGAAATCTCTATTCCATTAGAAGCAGATTCATAAATTTCAATGTCAGTAATTCCTGCCTTTAATGCAGCTTTTTTTAATTTCTCGAAATTCATTACTTATTTCCTCCATTTCCACCGACAGTCATTTGCTTTACACGAATCGTTGGCTGACCCACACACGCTGGAATACTACCAGAGGATGAACCACACATACCATAGCCAAAGCTTTGGTTATTGGCAACCATATCAATATTAAGAATTGTATCCTTACCATTTCCGATAAGAGTAGCCCCCTTAACACGCTTAGTAAGCTTTCCATCTTCAATCATAAATGCCTCACCAACAGAGAAGTTAAATTCACCTGTTGCAGGATTAACTGAACCACCAGCCATTGTCTTAGCAAATAAACCAAACTTAGTATTTGCAATAATTTCTTCTGGTGTATAAGGTCCATTAGCAATATAGGTATTCGTCATTCTAGAGGTTGGAGAGAAGCGATAGCTTTGACGTCTAGTTGAACCAGTAGGAGCTGCATTCATTCTTCTGCCATTTCGCATATCTACCATATAACTCTTTAAGATACCATTTTCAATTAAGACGTTCTTCTTTGTAGGATTACCTTCATCGTCTATATTTGCACTACCCCATTCATTAGGGATTGTACCATCATCAATGGCAGTAACACAATCTGCAGCAATCTTTTCACCCATTTTGCCACAGAACACAGACATTCCTTTAGCAACACTTGTTGCCTCTAAAGCATGCCCACAAGCCTCATGGAAAATAACTCCTCCAAAAGCATTATGAATGACTACATCATAAACGCCACCCACCATTTCATCGGCAGAAAGTGTTTCAACTGCAGCCTCTGCAACCTTCTTTGAAAAATCTACAAAATCAAAGGAATCAAAATTTGCAATATCAAAATTTCCCCCATAGGAATTAGAAGCCTGTTCCATTGATTTACCATCACTCGCTATTGCGATAGCAGCAACTCTTTGATGATTTCTTGTATCTGTTTTATAGACACCCTTACTATTGGCAATTGTCACAACCTGTGTTTCATCAGAAAAGTTAGCAACTGCCTGAACGATTTTAGGACTATATGCCTGAATCGTATTTGTACAAGTTTCTAAATAACTTAACTTTTTAGAATTTGGAATATCTTTTGATAATACCTTAAATGCTGTATCCTTTGCTGTTTCACAATCTGTAAAATCAAAATCTGCAACAACTACCTCACTATGATAAGCCGTTCTTAAGCTTTTTGCTAATTTCAATAATCCTTTTTCACTTACATCATTGGTATATCCGTATACCTCAGCATTTTCCTTTAAGATACGAATTGCAGCACCATAAAGATGACTGGCATTAATATCCTCAATTTGAGCACCTACTCTTCTAATAGAGTTTTTCACTGTATCCTCTAAAAAGATTTCAGCATAATCGCCACCAGTTGTAAGGCACTCTAATAAAATTTTTTTAGCTATTTTTTTATCCATACGTTTCTCCTTTCTAAAATAAAAACATATTTGTTAGTATTATATCATAGATTGTCTTAAATTTAAAATGAAATATGATACTTTATGAAATATCTTGCATATTTTATCAAAAAAATTATTTCTTATAGAATAAAACCTCTTCTTTAATTTCTTTTGATATTCTATAAGAATCTCTGATTTTACGAATCGCTAATCCGATTGTAACAGGATCATCTAATTTTTCTAATAATTCAAAAGCATATTCCTTATAATGAATCATGAGGGTTGCAATATACCAAGCCACTCCCATTTTAGCATAATAGGCTTTTATATCTAAAGTATATATGATTTCTACTGCCTGCTGAACATAATCTGGGGTAAGGTAATAAGCCATCAGCATTTCTGCTAAAAACCGTACCTCAAACTCTTTATGACTATTTTGATACTCTAAAATAAACTCTAGCATTTCTTTAGGATATTTCTTTGTGCATTTTAATGAGCTAATCAAACCATCACAAACAGCCCAATCTTGTATTGTTGGGACAAATTTTCTTAAAAGCTCTATTCGTTCTTCTATGCTCATTTTTGCAGAAGAAATGACATAAGCATATAAAAGCTGTAGTTCAAAGGAGCTTTGATCATATTCTTTTAAAAAGGTTTGATATTCTCCTTTACATATTTCCTTGGCTAATTTTCTTAAAGAAGGAAATGTGCATCCCAATATCGGAAGACTGTTGGGAATGAGTTTACTAGAAAAATTCTGTGTTTTGGTAGTAGATAATTCATTTAATTTTCCTTTAATTTCTTCTATCATTTCTTATCACCTGTTCTATTATCTCATAATTCTTAAAACTTATCAATATACTTAAGATAGGTGATCTTCATGAAATTTGGTGTTGCAATACGTAAAAATGAAACCGATTATTTTGTTCATCAAAGCTACCTTTATATGCTGAAAAAATATGGACATACCTATGACTTTATTACACTAGAAACAAATTTAAATTCTTTTGACGCATTTATACTTCCAGGAGGCTATGATATAGATCCAATTCATTATAATCAAGAAAACTATGCTTCAAATCATATTGATTATGAAATGGATATGTTAGATAAAAAAATCATTCTTTTTGCCTATCAAACAAAAAAACCTCTACTTGGAATTTGTAGAGGTATACAAAGTATCAATGTGTTTTTAGGAGGAACCTTAAAACAAAATATCGTTCACCACATGAATGAAAATCATTTCATCTCTATGGGAAATCGCCATATGTTAGTCAATTCCTTCCATCATCAAAGCATTGATAAACTAGCCCCTGAATTAGAAGTTTTAGGAACTAGCTTAGATGGTGAAATTGAAGTCATCAAACATAAATCTTTACCTATCTATGGGATTCAATTTCATCCAGAATTATTTTCTTTTGATCTAAGTTTTTTCTTTAACGAGCTTTAAAACTATCGCATTCTGTTTCACTACGATAGCTAGCATTTTCATTGCCAATACTAATGTCCTTTGCGTAACACTCGTTATTTTCGTTATGGATGCAGTAGTTTGCACTACATAATACCTTCACTGGTGTAGCCTCTGCAGACATTTCTTTTGCCATTTCTGAAATTAAAATATCAGAATTATGCGGGTTTTTAAAGCTTTGGCAGAAGGTTCCAATCTTACTCTTAGCAAATAATCCTTCCACATTGATGTGTTTTTTTGCACATTTTGAATCTTCATTATACCCACACATCTTAACATTACAATTTACGTTTGTCATACTCTTCTTCCTTTCAAGAATAGTATGGACACAAATTTATGTAATTATTCAACTTCAGTTTCAGATTTTTTTGAAGTGAATCTATCTAAGCAGGCAACAATTTTTTTATTAAAAGAAAAGCATAAAATAGCCAGTAAAAAGCTGATAGAGGCGATAATGATAGCGGCAACATAGTTTCCAGTGATTACCGAGTTTCCAATGATAACAGATACTACGGTCATAGGAAGCCTTGCAAAAATATTGATGAGCACAAAATATCTAACCTTTACTTTGGTAAAGGGCACAATAAAAGCAATAGGATCTTTTGGTAAGAATGGAATTAATAAATAAGAAAACATTAAAACTCCACAACGCTTTCCATCTTCTAAAAGCTTAAACTTTTTTGTTTTTTCTGGATCAACAAATAAAGATAAGAAACTATAGCCAAATAGCTTTACTAAACCAATAACCACTAACGCACCAAGTGTTTCACCAACCAAGCAAATGATCACTGCAAGAACAGGAGGATAAAGCATACCTGTAAGAATGACTACTGGTCCTGCTGGTATAATGGCAAGTACTGTTTGTATGATTTGCATACCAATAAGAATTAGCCAGCTGATATTGCCATAGGCACGAATAGAGGTTAAAACCTCTTCTAAATATGCATCATCCTTTTGCATACGATTAAAGACAGGATATAGTTCTACACATGCATATATAGCCAGTCCTAAAAGAAATCCAATCAGAACTAACTGAATAACGATACGAATCATTTTATATCTTTTTTTCTTATCCTCTTCCATCTTACCACTCCTTCTCTATCATGCAATGAATTGTTTCATTTGTAAAAGGATCTATAAATTCTACACTATAGCTGGTTAAACATAAAACCGAATTTTCTTTTCCACCATAAAGCTTATCTCCAACAATAGGATGCCCCATATGACTTGTATGTACTCGAATTTGATGAGTTCTGCCTGTTTCTAAAACAAATTCCAAAAGACTTGCCTCTTCACTAGATTCTATGCTGTGATAATGACTAATAGCAAGCTTCCCTTCCTCACTGACATATCTTTTATTGGAGTTTTCTTCTTTAGCTATATAGTTTTTAATTGTAGCTGAAGCTTCAACCTTTCCTTCTACTAAGCATAAATATTTTCTAATCATATGCTCATGGGTAGGCTCTAAAAGACTTGCGGCATAACGATCCTTTGCTACTACAACAAGACCGCTTGTTTCCTTATCCAAACGATTCAAAATATGAATATTCTGTTCTCCTAAGTAAGCCACTAACTGCTGGTATAGGCTATTGGGATTGCCCTTAGTAGGGATAGTCAATAGATTGGGTTCCTTATCCACAATCAAATAATGATCCGTTTCTAAAACAACTTTAGGTAGTTTTTCTGTTTTAGGCCAATCAATTTCTTTATCAAAGGTTGTATAAATAACTTTTATTTCTGAGCCTTTAGAAACCTTTTTATACCATTCTAAGGTCTCCCCATTCACAAGAACCTCTGCCTTACTATACTTTAAAAAACGATAAAACCGCTTTGAGACGTTTTTCTTTAATATTTCCGATAAAATATCTTCTTTTTCTACATTCATAATTAGTTCATTTTGCTTCATACTATAATTGTATCACAAATGTAATAAGAAAATAAATAAAACGCTTTCAATTTATTAGAAAAAAAGGTATAATAGTTAATATGAGGTGAAAAACAGTGAGTGATATTATACAAGAAGCACAACGCTGCTTAAAATGTAAAAGACCATTATGTAAGGAAGGATGTCCAGTTCGTACAGAAATTCCTACAATCATGCAAATGTTTTTAGAAGGAAAAATGGATGAGGCAGGAGCTATGCTGTTTGAAAATAACCCATTATCTGCTGTTTGTTCATTAATCTGTCCACATGAGAAAAACTGTATGGGACATTGTGTTTTAAACCATAAAGGTTCTCCAATTAAATTTTTTGAGGTTGAACACTACATTTCTAGCTTCTTCTTAGACAAGGCCAAACTAGAACCAGGAGAAAAAAATGGACATTTGGTAGGTATCATAGGTGCTGGTCCTGCTGGTTTAACTTTAGCAATTTTACTTGCCCAAAAGGGGTATGATGTTACAGTCATTGATTCAAAGGATAAAATTGGTGGTGTCTTACGTTATGGTATACCTGAATTTAGACTCCCAAAATCTATATTAGATAAAATGCTAAAACGAATGACTGATCTAGGAATCAAATTCAGGCCAAATACACTGATTGGTCCTACTGTTACAATAGATGATATGTTTGAAGATGGCTATGATGCAATCTTCATTGGTACTGGTGTTTGGAAGCCGAATAGATTAAGGATACCCGGTGAGACATTAGGAAATGTTCACTTTGCTATTGACTTCTTAAAAAATCCTGATTCCTATAATAATTTAGGAGATCATGTTGTAATTATTGGTGCAGGTAATGTCGCAATGGATGCTGCAAGAACGATTTTAAGAAAAACTGCAGCCAAGGTAGATATCATCTTCTTCCGTGGACGTGAAGAGGTAACAGCTCTTGAGGAAGAATTGATGCTAGCTGAGGTTGATGGTGTTAAGATGAACTACTATCTAAACACTGTAAAAATTGAACCAGATGGCATTATCGTTGAACCTGTTCTAAAGATTGAAAATGAAGATGGAACCGTATCCTATAAAAATGATTCCGAACATCCTTATAAAATCAATAGCTCTTCTGTTATCATTGCGATAGGTCAAGGTGCACAAACCAATATAGTTAAAAATACAAAACAGATTGATACAAACCAAAGAGGTTTAATTGAAACCTCTGAAAAGGGTGCTACTACTCGTCCTGGTGTCTATGCAGCAGGTGATGTTGTATCAGGTGCTAGAACTGTGGTTGAAGCTGTAGCAGCAACAAAGAAGGTTGCTGAAGAGATTGACCAATATATTAAAAACAAATATAATCAAGCATAATAAAAAAACAGATTGGTTCAGTACAAATACCAATCTGTTTTTTATATATTAATATATTTTACAAAGCTTAATCCTTGATAATTGTGACATAATTATGCTATAATAATGGTAGAAAGGATGATATTATGCCGCAAATTATTCCTATTAAAGATTTAAGAGATACGAATAAAATTTCAGAACTATGTTCAACCTCTAATGAACCTATTTTTGTGACTAAAAATGGATATGGTGATATGGTTGTTATGAGTATGAAAACCTATGAAGAAAAACTAGCTAGAATTGAAATGTATGAAAGTATTTTAGCTGGTATAGAAAATGCCAAGAAAGAAAGACTGCATGATGGCAGGCTTACTCTTGCAGAATTAAAAGCAAAATATGGCGAATAAATATAGTTTTAAATTCACTGACTTAGCAATAAACGATATAGAAACTGCTTTGAATTACATCTCAGTTAATCTTATGAATAGAAAATCAGCTTCAGAATTACTTTCTTATATTGAAAAAACTATAGAAAATATCTGCATATTTCCTTATTCCTATCCTGACTGTTCTTATTATTTTATAAGAGATAATACCATTCGACATACAAATATAAAAAATTATATTCTGGTTTACAGAATAAACGAGGAAACTTCCTCTATTGAATTATTAAGATTCAAATATTCAAAGCAAAAAGAAATACTATAAATGACATTCGCTATATGCGGAGGTTTTTTTATGCCATATTAATAAAAAGGTTCTTCCTTATTAAGAAGACCTTTTATTTCAAACATTGAATTTTTTAACAACCATACCTTATTGTTTTATCTTCTTACTTGTCAATTTTGTTCTTTCTCAATATATTTATCAACACAACAATTTCATGAACAACAAGTGGAAGTAAAGATAAACCAAGCATTATTCCCCATTCTGCTCCTGTTAGGCTATAGGTTGAAAATACTTCTTTTACACCTGGAGTTTGTACAACAAAAAACTGTAAAATTATACCAATAAAGAAAGCTATAAATAACATCCAGTTCTTATCCTTAACTACATAAATAAAACTACGATTTACATTACTCATTCCTAACATATGGAATAGTTCACATAAGGCCAAAGTTGTAAATGCCATAGTTTGGGCTTGATGAAGAATTTGAGGATTACTATTATATAAAGCTTTTATATCCATCAAAGAAACAGCACCATTTAACCACCCACACGTAAAGTAAGCCATAATAACAGCAAAGGTAATCACGATGCCATATCCTAAAGTTAAAATTAAACCACCATGAGCAAAGATACTTTCCTTTGAATCCCTAGGCTTGTCTTTCATAATATCCTTATCCTTAGGTTGCATGCCTAAAGCTATTGCAGGTAAGGAATCTGTAACTAAATTTACCCATAAAAGATGAATTGCAATTAAAGGTGTAGGAAGACCCAAGCAGATTAAGAAAAATAAAGCAAATACCTCTGCAATATTACTTCCTAAAAGGAAGAATACTGTTTTACGAATGTTGGCAAATATGCCTCTTCCTTCCTCTACAGCTTTTTCAATAGAGGCAAAATTGTCATCCGTTAAAACCATATCTGCAGCACCCTTAGCAACATCTGTTCCTGTAATTCCCATTGCAATACCAATATTGGCTGTCTTTAAGCTTGGAGCATCATTGACACCATCTCCTGTCATTGCAACAGTATTTCCAAGTGTTTGGAAGGCTTTGACAATATCTACTTTATTCTGTGGAGAAACTCTGGCAAATACACGGGCCGTTTTACATACCTCTTTCAGCTCTTCTTCATTTAGCCTATCTATTTCTGCCCCTGTATGACATTCCTCTATTTTTTCACATATTCCTAATTCTTTAGCTACTGCAAAAGCTGTATCCTTGTGATCTCCTGTAATCATTACCGTTTTAATTCCAGCAGTATTAAATTTTTCAACAGCTGCCTTTGCTTCTTTTCGTGGTGGGTCTATCATGGCTACTAATCCAACAAACACCATATTTTCTTCTGTTATGGCAGATTCAGTTGTATAGGCCAATGCTAGTACACGTAAAGCCTTACCGGAAAAATAAGAATTTGCCTCATTAATTTTTTGAATATCAGATTCTTCTATAATTCTAGTTTTACCATCTTCAAAAATATGGGTAGTTCCTTTTAAAATACTATCTAAAGCACCTTTTGTATAAATTACTGTATCTTCATTTATTTGATGCTTGGTAGACATCATTTTACGAACACTATCAAAAGGTAACTCATCAACTCTTGGAAACTGCTCTTCTAATTCTTTCTTAGAGAGACCAAAGCTATTTGCAAACATGACTAGGGCAATCTCTGTTGGATCTCCATATAAGCCTTCATCTACTGTGGCATTTGAACAAAGACTCATTCCCTTTGCTAAAAGGTGAATATCCTCATCCTTATTCTCTTTAGTAAAGGCATCACTCTTATAATATTTTCCTTTTGCATATGCCTCTACGACGGTCATACGATTTTGAGTTAATGTACCTGTTTTATCTGAGCACACAATCTGAACAGCACCTAAGGTTTCTACACTAGGTAGCTTACGTACTACAGTATTTGCCTTAACCATCTTTTGGACTCCTATAGATAACACAATAGTTACTACTGCAGGTAAGCCTTCGGGGATTGCAGCCACAGCTAAAGAAATGGCTGTTAAAATAGCTTCAATGTATGCCTCAAGGATTGTTCCTTTACCATCTACACAAATCCAAATAATATCTACAAGTAGTACTACAACTACTATTGCAAGTGTTAAGATTCCTAAAACCTTAGATAGCTTTGCAAGAACCTTTTGTAGTGGAGTTGGTTCCACTTTAGTATCAGAAATAGCACCTGCAATTTTACCTATTTCTGTTTGCATACCAGTTTTGCTGACAATTCCTAACCCACGGCCATAGCTTACTGTTGTTGACATATAAGCACAATTGAGGCGATCTCCTATTCCAACTTCATTTTGAAATACTAGGTCTGCATCCTTTTCAATTGGTACAGACTCTCCTGTCAAGGAAGACTCATTAATCTTCAAGTTTACACTTTCGATGAGTCTTAAGTCAGCACCTACTGTATCTCCTTCTTCTAATACAACAACATCTCCAACAACCAGCTGACTTGATTTAATTTTTTTGTGCATTCCATCACGGATTACTGTGGATTCTGGACTTGACATTTTCTTTAGTGCTTCTAAAGAGCTTTCTGCCTTAAGCTCCTGAATTGTACCAATAACAGAATTCAAAATAATTACGGCAAGTATTATAATGACATCTGGCCAGTCTCCTGTAGATAAGAAGTCAAAAGGTTCATTTGCTTTTAAAGTGACAATGGTCTCATATATAGATAGTCCTAATGTCACAGCAATTGCGGCAAATAAAACAAATATCATCGGATTGTTTAATTCACTTAAAAAGATTTTAAACCAGGACTTCTTCTTTTTTTCCTGTAACTCATTTGGTCCATATAAGGAAATTCTATTTTCTGCTTCCTCTGTTATAAGACCTTTTGCTGAATCTGTATTTAAGATTTCTTTTGTTTCTTCAATACTCTTCTGTTCAAATTTTGTGTTCTCTTCCATATTCTCACCTCAAAAATAAAACAGGCACTAGCCTGTCTAATTATAGTATGTCACAAGACAAGCATAGTAATACTACTATATTTAAGTCTTGATGTTTCAAGTAATTCCGGAAGTTTCCTTCGTCCTGACGAAATATACTGCCATATAGGTCATCTACTCCCTTAAGTATTTCTATCATATCTCAAATTTATTTCTTTGTCAATTTCTTTTAAAAAATTGAATCTTATTTTTATTGACAACATACCCCTTATGGGTATATAATATAAATAAGAAAGAGGTGTTTTTTATGGATTGTTGCAATGAAGAAAAAAGGACTTATCGCTCTGAGGAAGACAAGAAGGTTTTAACAAATCGTTTAAATCGAATTGAAGGACAAATCAGAGGTATTGCAAATATGATTCAGGATGACCGCTATTGTGATGAGATTCTGATTCAGTTATCAGCTATTGATAAATCTATTAAATCCTTTGCGAATTTTATGTTAGATAAGCACATAAAAACTTGTGTCAAGGAAAATATATTAACTGGAAATGATGAAGTACTAGATGAGATTGTTGACTTATTTAAAAGATTTCAGTAGGTGAATAAAATGAAAAGAAAATTTAAAATTGAAGGAATGACTTGTTCTGCCTGTCAAAGTCATGTCCAGCACGCAGTGGAAAAACTAGAGGGAATAGAAAGCTGTAATGTCAATCTACTTGCTAACACAATGGATGTAACTTATGATGAAACAATTCTAAAGGATGAAATCATTATGAGTGCTGTTGAAAAGGCAGGATACAAAGCCTTCTTAAATGAACAAAAAGAAACTGTTAAAGTAAAACACCAGGAGGAACATAAAGGCAGAACCTTAATTATTGCTGCGGTATTTGCTCTTCTTGTATTTTATTTGGCAATGGGACCAATGATGTATATTCCTATACCGCCTATATTTGAAGACAATCCATTAATCCTTGCAATTACAGAATTTCTTTTAACTCTTCCTGTGATTATATTATATCGTAATTATTATATCAATGGTTTTAAAAGACTTATAAAGTTATCTCCTAATATGGATAGTTTAATTGCTTTAGGTTCTTCTGCAAGTTTATTATATGGCATTTATATCATTTATCTTATGGCATATCGATTAGGTATAGGTCAGGATATAACGCATCTAGCTCATGAGCTTTACTTAGAATCTGCCTCAACCATTTTAGTATTAGTATCTTTAGGAAAATACTTAGAAGGAAAGTCAAAGAAAAAGACAAATGCTTCTATCGAGAAGCTTATGGACTTAGCACCAAAAACTGCACTTCTAATCCGAGATGGAAAGGAAATAGAAATTTTTGTTGAAGAGGTTAAACTCCATGACCATATTATCGTGAAAAAGGGAATGCAGGTTCCTGTAGATGGAATCATTATTGAAGGTAGTGGCTCATTTGATCAGAGTAATATTACAGGAGAGAGTATTCCAGTTTATAAAGAAGTAAATGAGGAGGCAATTTCTTCTACTATTTTAACAAGTGGCTATGTAGTGATTGAGGCAACAAAGGTTGGAGAAGATACTACCATTCATACAATTATCAAGCTTGTTGAAGAAGCCGCAAATTCCAAAGCCCCAATCTCAAAGCTTGCAGATAAAATCTCCTTCTTCTTCGTTCCAGCAGTAATGCTGATTGCTTTAATTAGCTTTATTGTATTTTGTTTCTTAGAAGGTCCAAGCTTTGCATTCGGAATAGGAATATCCGTTTTAGTCATTGCGTGTCCTTGTGCATTAGGTCTTGCAACTCCCGTTGCTATAATGGTGGCTACCGGTGTTGCAGCAAGAAATGGACTATTAATTAAAAATGCAGAAATTCTAGAAAGAACACATTCAATAAAAACAATTATTCTAGATAAAACAGGAACAATTACAGAGGGTAAGCCTAAGGTTGTAGACCACTTATGCTTTACAGATGATGACCTTTTAAGAATAGCTTATACTCTAGAACAAAAGTCAGAGCACCCTCTTGCTTCTGCTATTGTTACTAAGGCAGTAGAAAACAATCTTGAACCTTATGCACTTGAAAAATATGATAGTCATGCAGGATTAGGTATTGAAGGAGAAATTGAAAAACAATTCTATTATATAGGAAATAAAAACTATTTAACTACTCTTGGAATAAAACTAGATACAGAGGATCCAAGAATCCAAAGGGTTTGTAAACCTGGAGTTACTCCTCTCTTTGTCGCAAAACATGATGTGCTTATTGGTGTGATTGCAGTCAAGGATGAAATCAAAAAGGATTCAAAGGCAGGTATTGCTCAATTAAAACAGTTAGGTCTTGAAGTAATAATGCTTACTGGTGATAATGCTTCTACTGCTGCAAGTATTGCAAATGAGGTTGGAATTGATCGTGTTATCAGTGATGTACTTCCTGATGAAAAACAAAACGTTGTTAAGGCGGAACAGGAAAAAGGAAAGAAAGTTGCTATGGTAGGCGATGGTATCAATGATGCTCCTGCCTTAATGAGTGCAGATATTGGAATTGCTATAGGAAGAGGTGCTGATATCGCAATAGAGGCTGCTGATATTATCTTAGTTTCTAATTCCTTATCTGATGTGTATAGTGCTATTAAATTAAGTAGACGTACTATTAATAATATTAAAGGAAATTTATTTTGGGCATTCTTCTATAATGCTATCGGTATTATCCTAGCTTCAGGTATCTTCTACTATGCATTTCATATTAAGCTCAATCCAATGATTGCAGCACTAGCAATGAGTTTTAGTAGTGTATTTGTTGTAACAAATGCACTAAGATTAAATACATTTAAAACAAAAAAGACTAAAGAAAAAGGAGGGAACAAAATGGAAACAATTACTTTAAGCGTTGAAGGAATGATGTGTAAGCATTGCCAAGCTCATGTTGAAAAGGCACTTAGTGGCGTTGCTGGAGTTGAAACAGTTCTTGTTTCATTAGAAAAGAAATCTGCAACTGTAACTGGAAAGAATCTTTCTAAAGAAGCATTAACTAAGGCTGTTGCTGATGCAGGCTATGAAGCAAAATAATGTTTCAAAAATACACTTCTTATTAAGAAGAAAAAACGAATAAACAAAAAACCTCTCGAGCAATTCGAGAGGTTTTGGTTTTAACTATACTTAGATTAGAAAGATAAATTGAAATTTAACTTTGGAAAGTCTTTTTAATGTCCATATCTGCACCAAAGTAAAACGAGGTGGTAGAGCCTTGTTTATAACCCTTTACCGTCATCCACGCCCTGTAAGTGGAATCTTGCGCAAGCGTAGGAATACGGTAATCAGTTTCTTGTTGTGTAGTATAAATTACAAGACAGTTATCGGTGTAGTCGATTACAATTACTTCCTCACGCCAGTCACCTATAATATCACCAACGAATAGCGGATATTTGCCCGTCGTGTCGGCAGAAGCATAATGTCCGACGCTTTTGTTGTATATGCTGTAAAGGCTGTCAACCCTTGAAACTGATTTGTTTTCGTAATCCCATTGCTCGATGTAAACAGAATTATTGTTTCCGTGGCACGACTCGTATAATAAATCGCCATCCCATTGAATATTTATATCGGGCCACATTGTCTGTCCCTTTTCAGATAATAGCTTGTCCGTCTTTGCATTGTAAATGCCGCTATAAGACCAAACCTCTACACCGTCCATTGTTGGGTCAATATCGGCAGCACAACCACGTCCTACGTCAATTATGCTTTCACCATAGTGCCGCCACAGCATTTCGCCCGTTGAGGCGTTATAGCAATACTCCCAAAGTTTCTCATCGTTGTTTTGCGTTATACCGTAACCTGTCATAAAGTTATCGGTTTTATTGAACCTGCCGACGTAAAATCTGTCGCCGTGGTTTACTCCGTAAGGGGCAAGAGAGTACCGCAAAGTGCCGTCGCCGTTAAGGCAGAAACCTATTTCCAAAATTTCGTCCTTGCCGTCGAAGTCCACGTCGCAAATTCTGAATTGGTGCCCTTCGGGTAATTCTATTCCTTCGTCGTGCGCTTTCCACTTCCAATCCATTTTAAGCGCACCGTCTTTTACGCTGAATGCGCAAATCATCATATTGAAGGTATGGTATTTATCGTCAGTTCTGTTTTTCATTACGGCAACGAGTGAAGGATTTTTACCGTCTAAAAAACCTACGCCGAACTGCGCTGCCATACAGCCATGTTCAATATAGTCGTCAGGGATAGGCACTTTATCTACGAGCTTGCCCGTCATACCGTCAATTCTTGCTATCCACTGATGCCAATCGTACGTCGTGCCGTTATAGTCCCAAGTTTTATCGTCCTCGTATTCAAACTTCGTGCCGTCGCCGAAGGTTACGCCGTTAGCAATTCTAATATAAACTTCCGCTTTGCCGTCGCCGTCTAAATCGTAAACACTTACGCCGTCCCAATGACCTACGGATATAGTAGTGGCACTCGGCTCAATGTTATATTTATAAGTGCTGTTTTTGCCGAGGTCTATGTTCCAAAGGAAAGTGCCGTCATTTAAATAAGCTTCAATGGATTGCGTGCCTGCGTCTCCGTCTAAAAAGCGGCTCTGCACGGTGTCGTCATCGGCACTATCGTCAACCGTTTCGTTGCCCGTAACTCTATCCAATACGTAATCATACGCACCGTCGCCGTTCAAGTCGCCCACCCATACGTTTTTGATTTTTATTCCATCTTTAATAGGTACTATGAAAAAGCAACCAGAAGTCGTGTTGGCTTTTAAGGTATATTCCTCGCTCTCTTCCGACATACTGTCGGTATTTGCCACGACGTGATAGATGTATTCTTTCGTTTTATCTATCCCCTCGTCAATATAGAAGGTGGAGTCGGCAATCGGCTCGTCGTTGAGCTTAACCGTTTCATCTCCGTTCTTTCTGTACACGTCAAAGGTAGTGCCCTCGGAATCGCTGACCAAAAAACGCCAAGATACGTACGCAATATTTCCTTTATTGCCGCCACGGGTAACGACAAGCCCTCTATTCAATTTTTCGTATGTGATAGGTATGCTTGCCGGAACGGTATCGTCGCCACCGTCATCGGTATTGTATTTGCTTACACACACGGCTATCGCAATAATGATTGCAACCGCAAACACGACAGCTGAAATAATCGCAATAATACGCAGTTTTTTTGATTTCACTATTATTCCTCCGTTAAATTACTGTTTCTTGTTCAAATCTATACTATTTTTAATAGCATTACAAATCTCTGTAACATCTTTCGATATACCATCAAATTGATAATCACACATTTCATTATCAAACATACCATGCTTACGTTCAAGCATTTGCTCAACTGGGACAGGTAGATTGCCATGCATTCTTGCCTTGAAACGTTCTTTTATTGTATTGATATCTGCTTTTACAAGGATTCTAACAGCACCATCAGGAAGCAAGCGAATATGCTCTTTTTCTGAAATGACATAAATAATATTTTGATCTGCATGTAATGCATCTTTCAATTTCATTTTAAATAGTGAAATTGCTTCACTTTCTGATTTAGCCATTCTAAGATAATCCTTACCTGTAATTATCTCTGCTTCTATTTCTTTTTTTATTGCTTCTGCAAGTGTAGATTTTCCACTGCAGTTTTCTCCAATGATTCCAATTACCATTTTTATAGTCCTTTCTTTAAATTCAATTTATAACTATAAGCCTTCACAAATAATAGCATGTTTGCCTTTGCATTTGATTGCAAAGGTTCTCATTTTTAATAACTTGATTACCTCGGATTCAAGATAAACTGTACAACTCTTATATTCACGCTTTTCTCCATTTACCTTATATGAAAATATAATTTGATTATAAAATGCACTGAATCCATTTGAGGTACGTCCTCCTCCTGTACCCCAACCAATAGTTCTTCCAGTATCCTCATAGGTTCCAATAGTATTTGTGCCATGCTTTAATACACTTTTCAATATCAAATATTTTCGCAACAAAACAACAATACCAACAAATCCAACAATAAAGAATATCCCAAATATAGAAACACCTAAATAAAGTGGCCATGCTGTTTGTAGGTTATCATATATGAGGGAATACGTCATCAAAGACACAGCGATAACCCCAATCATAAATACCGCAATAAACCAAAACATAAATCTAGGATTTATTGTCTTAATCTTTTTCTTTTTCATCTATGCCTCCAGATATTATAAATTGAAATCTCTCATCCAGTCATTTTATTTATTCTTGTGTATCACAAATAAGCTTTACTTTACCATAAATCACATCAACAACACCACATTTGACCTTGCATTTAAAGCTTATCGTAAGACTATCTTCTGTATGTTCTAATATAGCAAATACGCCATAATCGATATCATCACTTTCAGCTGTATCCAAGTCGCAACAATAGCCATTGTTTGATGCAAAAAATATTTCTTTACCTGTTAAGTCATCCTCTGGTAAAATTAAACCAGAATCATTTTCTTCAGTAAAAGGGCAATCTTCGAAATAGCCGATATTTATCTTAAATAGATTGCTTTCATAATCAAGTACATCATCATACTCTTCTGGTGTAGATACCAGCTTTGTTCCGCATATTTGTAATGCTAAATGATTGCCTTTAATTCCTTTAAAGTCTTTTTGGATGGCAAATTTGCCTTCTGCCGAAAACTTTATACCTTCCCTCGTAAAATTAACAAAACCAAGCTCACCACATTGCTTAAAGTCTAATGCAGCATATGCGCCATTAAGAAATCCGGTTAGTATGTAGTTTGAGGTTACTATATTATCACTTGCTTTTTTTAAATATGCTACAGTTCCTGTAATTTGTTTTTGTGTATGATGCATAAGGACAGCAAATATAACGGCAACTATAAAAAACAAACAACATAACGCTACGAAACAATACGAGTACGGATATTTCAATCCTACACCAAGTAGTGCAAGTGGGGAAAGTATTGTAAAAATAACTGTAAGATTTTTATATATTTTTATACGTTTTTCTAGTAATCGTAAATCGATATTATCTTTCATTTTTGTCTCCTTTTAAATTCCTGTTCATCACACAATCATTATATCATATCTAATATCAAAAACAAATAATTTGTAGGATGGCTTATATAGAAAAAACGTAGCATTTTGATGCCACGCCTAATTTTTTGGTTTTATGTTTTACTTAACAGAATTTACCATAAGCTCACATAAGCTATTTGAAAATTCCTGAGGATCTGTTGGAAGAATTCCTTCCATTAATAAAGCTTGTGTGTAAAGAAGTTTAGCATATTTAGATAAGCTATCCTTATCCTTAGCATAAGCTGTTTCCATTGCTTGGAATACAGCATGATTAGGATTGATTTCTAAAATACGTTCTGCCTTCATTCCGTGACCTTGATGCTGGGCCTGTAAAACACGCTCCATTTCAAAGGATAGACCTTCTGCTGCTGACAAGCAACAAGGCGCTTCTACTAAACGCTTAGAGAAGATGACATCCTTGCACTCTGGTAATGCTTTTTTGATATCCTCTAAAATATCTTTCTTTTCTTCCTTTAAATCATCAATCTTTTTAGCTGCCTCTTCATCAATTAAATCTAAATCACCTTGATTAATAGATTTAAATTTCACTCCATCGTATTCAGCTAATATTTGAAGCATGAATTCATCTACATCATCTGATAAGATTAACACATCATAGCCTTTATTTTTAATTAAATCCATTTGAGGAAGCTTTAATACTGCATCCTTATCCTTACCTACTGCATAATAGATTTCCTTTTGGCCTTCTACCATAGCTTCCTTATATTCTGCAAAGGAAATACGTTTTTCTTGGTTTAGACTGGAAAGAATAATTAAATCCTTTAAAGAATCCTTTTTAGCACCATATTCCTCATATAGACCATATTTCAAGTTAATACCATAATCATTAAAGAACTCTTCATATTTTTCACGATCATTTTTAAGCATACGACCAAGCTCAGCTAAAATCTTCTTTTCCACATTTGTAGCTATCTTCTTAATAGAACGATCCTCTTGTAGCATTTCACGAGAAATATTTAAAGGAAGATCTGCTGAATCTACTAAGCCCTTTACAAAGCGTAGGTATTCAGGAATTAAATCCTTACATTTGTCTAAAATGAATACTCCCTTTGTATATAGCTGAAGTCCTCTTTCATTTTGATCACCAAAATTATAAATAGGCTTTTTAGGAATAAATAATAACGCATTGTAGGTAAGCATACCCTCTACATTTACATGGATGGTTGTGATAGGATCCTGATAGTCCATAAACTTAGATTTATAGAAATTATTTAATTCCTCATCTGTTATTTCGCTCTTATTCTTTTTCCAGATAGGAAGCATAGAGTTGATGGTTTCAAGCTCTAGATGTGTATGCTCTTCCTCATCCTTGTCATCTTTTTTTTCATCATATTTAGTTACCCAAGTCTTAATTGGATATCTTACATAATCAGAATACTTTTTGATTAATTCCTTAATTTGATATTCATCTAAATACTCATCATAGTTGATATCCTCAGTATTTTCTCTTAAAGAAATTACAATCTTTGTACCAAAATCCTTCTTATCACATTCATCAATGTCATAAGAATCTAATCCTAAGGATGTAAATACATGTGCTGTACCATCAGTTACAGATTTTGTATATACTGTAATTTCCTTAGCTACCATAAATGCTGAATAGAATCCAACACCAAACTGACCAATAATATCTACATCAGGAGTCTTCTCCTTCTCAATCTTTTCTAAGAATTCCTTACTACCACTTTTAGCAATGGTTCCCAAATGTTCAATTAAATCCTCTTTAGTCATACCAATACCATTATCTGTAATAGTTAAGGTACGATTCTCTTTATCTGCTTCTACTAAAATCTCATAAGCATCTGCTGCCTTAGTAGAATCTGTTAAAGACAAATAATGTCTTTTATCAATTGCATCACTTGCATTAGAGATTAATTCTCTTAAAAAAATTTCTTTATGCGTATAGATAGAGTTAATCATCATATCTAACAAACGTTTTGTCTCTGTTTTAAATTCCATTTTTTCTTTCATATATTGTCCTCCATTTCAAATCACACACTTAATTATATACTTATATTTTGGCACTGTCAATAGTTGTTTGCCAAATATTTTTATTTTCTTTAAAAACGCGAAAAATAAAGTATAATGGTAGTAGGTGATGTTTTATGTTAGAAGGATTCAAAATAAACTGCTTTCCTTTAAATCGTGCAATCCGAATATCCATAGCCTTACCAAAGGAGTATAACAATACCTCAAGATATTATCCTGTAATCTATTTATTAGATGGACAAAATCTTTATAAGGATGAGGATTCCTATAGAGGCGTGTCTTTGGGCTTAGATCATGTGATTGAAGAATTATCCTTTGAAGGGAAAGAAGCTATCTATATAGGAATTGCAGCTGCGAGCAATCCTGACCGAAGAAATGAAGAATATGAATCAAAGACATTAGCTGATTTTATCGTTTCAGCCATTCATCCCTATTTATCAGGAAGATATCGTATGAATAACTACATCTATTCTTTTGGCTGTTCAAAAGCATGCTATACGGCTATTGCTTTAAACCAAAGTGAAATTTTTAAAGGTATGATTCTTCTATCTCCAATGATAAACCCTGATGCAGTAAAAGCTTTAGCTATACCAGAAAATAACCTGTGCTACATATATTCAGGAAAACTGGAGGAAAATGGTTTGTGCTTAAAGCATACAGAGTTCTTAAAAGAATTTTTCCCAAATGCCATTATCAATACAGATGAGAATAAAGAGCATAGCGAAGCCGCTTGGAAACTAAAAATCTTTGATGCATTCTCCTATCTTGTTTTATAATCACTGCTAAATATTACCAGCCCAAGGGGTTGGTATTTTCTTTATAATGGTAGTGGAGGTAGATATAATGAAAAAAATACTTATATTTCTAGGAGCGCTGATAGCTTTATTTAGTCTAAATATATTCCCAAAGGCTAATGCTGCTACCGCATCTAGTAGGGCAGGTATTGTAGAAACAAATGGAACAAATCTTAATGTTCGAGCAAACAGCTCAACTTCATCTTCCATAATAGGAAAGGTAAAGGATAATTCTTATCTTACTATTCTAAATGAAAAAGGAAGCTTTTATTATGTAGAATATTTAGAAAACACTTATGGCTATGTACATAAGGATTATGTTACCATTCTATCTAGCAACGTCAAACGAGTAGACACAGGGGATGGTTCAAATCTAAACGTTCGTACTGGTCCTTCCACTTCTTATGCACAATTTGAAAAGGTGAGACACAATGATTATGTTGTTGTATTAGCCAATAGTGGAGCTTTTTCCAAAGTATTATTTGAAGGAAATAAAATAGGATACGTATCCAATTCTTATTTGGTTAGTAACACTACCTATAGTGCTGTTTCCTTATCCGTGGTAAGTTATAAACAATATGATTCTAGATGGGCAAATCTAACTCTTGGTTCAAGAGGACAAACCATTAGAGAAATTGGTTGCTTAACCACATGTATGGCTATGAGCGAAAGCTATCGTACAGGACTTGAAAAAACTCCTGCAACTATAAGAAATAGTTCAAGCTATACTGCAGATGGCTCACTATACTGGCCAAGCAACTACACCACTTCAACTGCTACTACCTATCTAAACACAATCTATACTAAATTGAAAAATAATCAACCTGTTTTGATTGGTTTAAAGACAGTAAATGGTGGACAACATTGGGTTTTAGTTGTAGGTTTCACTGGAGCTAACTCACTTTCAGCAAGTAGCTTCATCGTTCATGATCCAGCTTCTACAAAAACAAAGCTAAGTGAAGTTATGGCAAACTATCCTTACTTCTACAAAATCGCCTACTATAAGTAAAAAGAAAAAGGGCTGTTGAGAAACTATAAAAAGTTTCTAACAACCCTTTTTTCTTCTAGTTTTTTCACAACTTCTATTACATCTTCATTAAATACCAATTCAGCCTTAGAATCATAGGAGGTTGTCGACTTATTGATCAAAATTAAATGCTTGCCTCTAAAAAACTGCAAGTAGGATGCAGCAGGATATACCACTAAAGAGGTTCCAACTACAATCATTGTATCAGCTTCTGCAATCGCATCTATCGCTGGGTACACTACCTTATTATCTAATGGTTCTTCATATAAAACCACATCTGGTTTAATCATTCCTCCACAACTACAATAGGAAGGCTTGTGGACATCAATATCTTTCACATCATAGAATTTATGACATTTCATACAGTAGTTTCTTAATACACTTCCATGAAGCTCATATACGATTTTGCTTCCTGCTTCCTGATGTAATCCATCAATGTTTTGTGTTACCACAGCTGAAACGTTTGGTAATTTTGCAAAATACAGATGTGCTAAATTGGGTTTGGCATTAGGAAAAACCATTTTGCTTCCATAGAATTCATAAAAGAGATTTGGTTGTTCCATGAAAAAGGAATGAGAAATTATTTCTTCTGGGGAATATTCTTTGAATTGTTCACTATATACTCCTCTTGCAGAACGAAAATCAGGAATACCAGAAGGCACAGATATCCCTGCTCCAGTAAAGACAACTATATTTTTACTTTCTTTAATGATATGTTTTAATTCTTCGTATTTATCCATATAATTTCTCCTTTTAATAAAGACAAAAGAAAACTTTACCCAAGTTTGAGTAAAGCCTTACTTTTTTAGAATTCCATTTTAACGTCTTGTCTCTTTTGTTCTTCTGCTTCAAAGTATTCCTTTTTAGTGAATCTTGAGCCTGCAACTATAGATGCAGGGAATGTTAGGATTGCTTTATTAAAGCTTGCAACATTTGAATTGAAATTGCTACGAGCAGCCTGTAAATTTTCTTCTACTTCAGATTGAGCCTGTTGAAGATTGTTAAACATTCTATCTGCTTTTAATTCAGGGTAACGCTCAACAACCATTCTCATTTCTCTTGCAGCTGAAGAAAGTCTTTCATTAAAGTTTGCTTTTTCCTTTAAAGAAGCATTAACACCTGGGTTACGCATTCCTATAATGGCAGCTAAGGTTTCTTTTTCATGCTTCATATATCCTTTAGTAGTATCATACATTTTTGTTAATAAATCAAATCTCTTTGTTAAATATACATCAATACGAGATTCAGAATTTTCAACATCCTGTTCCATACGAATAAATTTATTACGTGTTGAGATAATCCAGCCAATCACACAAAGTACAAGTAATACAATAACACCTATAACTACAAGAATAATAATACCTGTCATACTCATTTGTCATTTCCTCCAATCACACAAGTTTTATCTTATTTTAATTATATACTTAAACTCAACAAAAAACAACATTATTTCAACAATAACTTTCTTAATTCTGCAGTTTTATCGCATTTTTCCCAAGGCAAATCTAAATCCGTTCTACCAAAATGACCATAGGCTGCAGTTTGAAGATAAATGGGACGCTTTAAATCCAATGTCTGAATGATGCCTTTAGGTGTAAGCGGGAAGACTTTGCGGATTGCTTCTGCAATCTTTTCTTCATCAACAACAGCTGTACCAAAGGTATCTACAAGTACAGAGGTAGGCTCTGCAAGTCCAATGGCATAAGATATCTGAATCTGGCATTTTTTTGCAAGTTTTGCAGCAACAACATTCTTTGCAATATATCTTGCCATATAAGATGCACTGCGGTCTACCTTTGAAGGGTCCTTGCCTGAAAAACAGCCACCACCATGTGGAGCAGCTCCACCATACGTATCTACAATGATTTTTCTTCCAGTCAAGCCTGAATCTCCTGCAGGTCCACCTACAACAAAACGGCCAGTCGGATTGAATAAATATCTTGTTTTGGAATCTACTAGATGATTAGGAACAACCTTGTCAACAACCTCTTTTTTAATATCCTTTGCAAGAGTATTCATATCAACTTCAGGAGAATGCTGAGTAGAAATTAGAATTGTATCAATTCTTGCAATCTTGCCTGTTTCATCATATTCAACAGTTACTTGGGTTTTTCCATCTGGTCTTAAATAAGGCAAAATATTTTGTTTTCTTACCTCTGTTAATTTTTGAGCAAGCTTATGAGCTAAGGCAATTGCCATAGGCATGCATTCTTCTGTTTCATCACAGGCATATCCAAACATTAGTCCCTGATCTCCAGCTCCTTGCTCATGATCATTTGTTTCATCAACTCCCATAGCAATATCTGGAGACTGAGGATCAATAGCGGATAATACGGCAAGATTATCTGCATCAAATCCATACTTGCCTCTTGTATATCCTATATCAGAAACAGTTTTACGAACAATCTTCTGCAAATCAACATAATGATTCGTTGTTATTTCTCCAAAAACCATAACGAGTCCTGTAGTACAAATGGTTTCACAAGCAACTCTTGCGTTTGGATCATGAGCTAAAATATCATCTAAAATTGCATCTGAAATCTGGTCAGCAATTTTATCAGGATGTCCTTCTGTAACAGACTCTGATGTAAATAATCTACGCATGGATTGCCTCCAAAATTGCCTTTGCAAGTTGATCTGCACATGAAGTAGCTCTTGGACCACAGGTGTTTCCTTCTAAGATCTGAACAACTTCTTCAGCAGATTTTCCTTCTACAAGTTTACCAATAGCCTTTAAATTTCCATTGCATCCTCCCATAAAACAAACATTATGTAGGTTTCCGTTTTCATCTAAATCAAATGTAATTTTTTTAGAGCAAGTGCCCTTTGTTTCATAATTATAAGTCATTTTCTACTCCTTCATTTCCATCATATATTTTCTCAAATTCATCTTTAAAACGATCAAATCGTTCAAAGACATTTCTATCAAAGTAAACATTAAAATGCTCACTCAAATACTGCATTGTTACCTTATGACTATACGCTTTTTTATAAGATTTAATACTACGCATGGTTACGTAGAGCTCACAGATTAAGATAATCTGGGCAGCCATTTCATTTTGTATTGAATTCATACGCACAATGAATTCTTCTGTATTAGAACCCTCGAAGGTAGAACGAATCATATTCTCGCATTTTCTTTCTAGCTGTAATCTAGATATGATTATGCTTCCTAAATTCGTTTGTTCTTTTAACAATGCATACTTTTCATCTTCATTCATACTTGCATCAGGAGAAAAGTTCACGCTTTGTTCAATATGAATTTTCGACTGTATATCTATCATATGGATTTCTTCATCCGGTAAACTCAAAAGCTCTGCTAAACGCCTAGACATTTTTGATACAATATATACATTTTGTTTGTCCTCTTCACTTCGAGAGGAATTGTCAAGAGTTACCTCAAATATTTTTGTAACAACATTGGTGAAATCCTCTTGTACCTCTCTACGCTTCATGAGCTCCTTTTTACGTTCTTCCTGCATATAACCACTCATAGTTACAATACTATATAAAACCAACATATAAATACATAATAATAAGGTTCTTAGTAAAATATCCCTAAATTCTTCACTCACAAAAAGCTCCGTAAAAATTTTACTAATATCCTTAGCAATATCAGACCATATTATGGTATAGGTTACTGAAAAATGCAAGAATGTAACTGCAATAAGGGTCCACACAAATACTGTTTTTAATAACTTTTTATTTTGGTAAAAGGAACATATAGCCAAGGAATAATATAGTAAAATATATCCACATTCCTGTAAATATTTGATTTCTCCAAACTTTAATTTGATATAAAGAACTATTGCTAAAGCGAGCATATAAAAGCACGATAAATAGCTTGCTATCTCTTGTGAAGTATAGTTATCAGGGTTTTTGTTAATACTTCGCTTTAAATAAATATTTAAAACAAAGGTTACAATAAACAATAAACCTGCCAACAATAAATTACTTTTTTCTCCAAACGATAGTACTGTAAAAATCAAGGTGAATACTAGGTTCGATAAAAAGATAATATTCTTTATAACAATATTTTTTCTATAGAGCACTTGTGTTTCATTAGCGATATCAATTCCACTTTCAAACCCAAAGGCATTGTTAAAAAACTTTGTATTTTTAATTTTATTTTTTAACGACAAATATTCCACCTCCTCATTTCAAATACCATTATACCATATCTGACATTAAATGACATCAAACTCTTTTAAAATTTTTTGACCATTGACAAAATCCTTTGCAGGAAGCATCTTTTTGCCTGGAATTAAAATCAAACCCAAGCTTACTGCATCATCTAAAGCTTTAATCAAAACCTGTTTCTTTAGAGATAAAACTGTTCCTGGAACATGGTTTGAAGTATCCTCCACAACCTTGGCCTGAAAGACTTTTAGTTTTAAATCCTTAAATAGAATTGTAGCCCCTGGTTCTAAGGATAAGCCCATAATCTGATGAACTATATCCTTTGCAGGACGATTAAAATCTATGATTTCTTCTTCTGGTGTCAAATTAGGTGCATAGGTAACCTCAGCTTCATTTTGGACCTCACCTATAAGCTTTCCTGAATAAATATCTTCTATGACCTCCAATAGCAAATCTCTTCCAATTATAGAAAGCTTTTCAAACATCATACTAGAGGTATCACCATCTAAAATTGGACATTCCCTTTTCGCATACATTATTCCTGCATCTAGTTTTTTTGCCATTTCTATAATGGTAATACCTGTTTTTGTATCACCATTCATAATAGAACGCTGTATTGGTGCTCCTCCACGATATTTTGGAAGTAAGGAACCATGCACATTCATTGTCTTTTTAAATAAGGCAAGTACCTTAGAAGGGATATACTGTCCAAAGGCTGCAGTCACTAACACGTCTCCTTGAAAACTTTTGATATACTCAACATCTGCCCCGACCTTTTCAGGTTGATAAAGAGGTACCCCCAAACGCTTGGCTGTAGCGGCAACCGGTGTATCTATCCATTGCCCTTTCTTCTTTAATTTGTTGGGCTGACTAATGACAAGTACAATTTCATATTTTTTATGTAGTGCTTCTAAAATTGGTACTGCAAAATCGGGAGTTCCCATAAATACAATTTTCATATTTTCACATCCTTGTAATTTTTATATTCACATCTTTATTCGTTTGATACATTGGATAGATTTCACTAATCTTATCCATTACAGCATCTTCTACAATTTTAAGCTGAATCGTGAACCTATACATATCATGTAAGCGAAAAGGCAGTCCTTCTGCTGGTCCCAAGATTTCACTTTCTTTAGCAACTGATTTTAGTGCCTGTATCATACGATAGCTTTCCGTTTTTGCCATAGACAAATTTTCAGATTCAATCATAATCTCTATTGCCAAAGAAAAAGGAGGCATCCCTGTAATTTTTCTGTTGGCAATTTCTTTTTTAAAGAACCCATCAAAATCATTTTTCATAGATGTTTCCAAAACAAAGTGTTCTGGCTGGTAGGTTTGAATAATAACCTCTCCTGTTTTGTTACCTCGTCCGGCTCTTCCAGAAACCTGCTCAATCAGGTTATAGGCCGTCATATTAGAAGCATAGCTAGGATAATGAAGTGCTAAGTCTGCATTGATGATACCTACCAAAGTGACATCGGCAAAATCTAATCCCTTGGCAATCATCTGCGTTCCAACCATAATATCTGCTTCATGCTTTTTAAATTGTTCAAAGGCAGTTTCATAATCCACCATCTTAGATGTGGTATCTAAATCTACACGAAGAACCCTGGCTTCTGGTAAAAGATTTTGAATCTCTTCCATCACTTTTTCTGTACCACTTCCAACAAAGCGGATCTTTGAGCTACCACATGCCGGACAGCTTTCCACATTCATTTGTTTATAGCCACAATGATGACAAACTAATGTGTTTGTCCCAGAATGATAGGTTAAGGACACATCGCAATGTGGACATTCTATAACCTCTCCACAGCTTCTGCACATTACAAAAGAGGAATGTCCTCTTCTGTTTAAAAATAATATGGACTGTTCATTTCTTCCATAAACCTCTATTAATCTTTTTTGTAAATTTCTAGAGAACACAGACTTGTTTCCTGATTTTAGTTCTTCACGCATATCAACAAGCATTTTCTTAGGAAGCGGATGCTGATTTGCACGTGTTGGCATGGTAAGTAATTCATATTCACCTTCTATCGCCTGGTAATAATCACAGACGTTTGGTGTAGCACTTCCCAATACCAGCGGGCATTTGTGCGTTTGGCTTCTAAGCTTGGCAATCTCAATCGCGTTATATTTTGGGTTATTATCCTGTATATAGGATTGTTCATGCTCCTCATCAATGATGATGATTCCTAGCTGATCTAAAGGTGCAAATATTGCAGAACGAGCTCCTATAACAATTCGAACCTGATGGGTTAATATCTTTTTCCATGCTGTATAGCGATCATACACAGATAATCTAGAATGTAGAATAGCTACTTCATTTCCAAAATGGCTTTGGAAAATAGATGTAATCTGAGGAGTTAAGGAAATTTCAGGTACTAACAGCAATGCCTGCTTGCCCATAGCCAAAACATCCTTAATCCAGTGAATATAGACAATAGTCTTTCCACTTCCCGTTACACCATGTAATAGGTAGGTTTTTGTTTCATTATAGGAAAGTGATTCATAAGCTTTCTTTTGGGAAGCATTCAGTTCATAAGGTGGGATTTCTGTAATCGGTATACTATCTGTTTTTAATACTTCTTTCTTATAGGAACCAAGCGTTCCTTGTTTAATTAAATTATCCAGTACGCCTTTGGAAAAACCTGTGTTTTCTAATACCATTGGGACAGAAGTTACCTCATCTAATTCCTTTAAATACTCTAAAAGCTTTGTTCCCTGCTTACTTTTAGGAAGTATGGTATCATCCTTTATAAAGACATATTCCACGGTCTTTTCTTTTCTGTTCTGCTTAAATTTGGTATCCAGTTCAAGAAGTCCTTGTTTATGTGCTTTATAAATTCTACTCAGTTCTTCTGGGGTTCTATTATCAATACTAATCTCTTTTTTTCCTTTGAAAATGTCATTTAATTCTTCAGGGATATCCTTCACTCTGGCAATCTTTTGATATTTGATTTTAAGAGCAGAAGGGATCATTGTTTGCAATGCAACTGCATAATAAGAAAAATTATGATTTGCAATAAATTTTGCTAAATTTACAAATTCTTCATTTAGCACAGGATAAACATCTACAATATCACTGATTTCACGTAGTTTTTTCTTAAACTCCGTTTTATCCTTCAGCTCTACTACAAAGCCTAATACGGTACGATTTCCAAAAATCACACGGACTCTATAGCCAACCTGCAGGATACCCTCAAGATGAGATGGAACCATATAATCAAAAGTTTGATTTACTTGTTTAGCTGCAATGTCCACAACAATGCTTGCGATCATATCATCCCATCCTTTCTTTTTTTGTTTATAATAAAAACCATCGTAATGATGGCTTTTGAAATCAATTACATTTTATCGCCATCATACAAGCATTAGCACCTTACTGAAAAGGTTGCTGAAGAGTCACAGAGCTTGTCTCTCATCTTCTCTTTATGGACATAATGTATTATACACTTTTTCCTATAATATTACAATAGAAAAACATAGAAATCTATTTGGTATTTTTCTTTGTTGTCGTATCCTTTGTTTTCTTTTGTCCAGTAGCCTTTGGAGCTGGTATTTTTTTGACAGTTTTAGGAGTCTCCTTCTTTTTTACTGGCACAGGTTTCGTTGCTGATTTGACTGATGTTGCCTTTGCAGGCCTTTTAGGTTGAGTCTTGGTTTCAGAAGATTTAACTACTGGTTTTACCTGTGTAGGTTTAGGCGTTATCGTTTTGGATTCGATTGGTTTTGTAATCTTGACTACCTTTTTCTGCTTTTCAATTTTTTTCAATTGCTCTAAATCATATTCTTTTTGAGTAATTAAAGATTTGCCCTTAGGTTGAGATAGCAATCCTTTATTCATTAATGATTTTTGTTTCAATTCCACAATGGAAGATCTAAAACGTTCAGTCACACCATCCTGTAAAACTTCTACGCCACCACTAAATAACTTTTTAAATAATTTATAAATCGTTGGTCTGCTTGAAAACATTTCAAATTCAATTTGCTGAACATAATAATGCATTCTTGCAAGACGTTCTACAGATGCATCTCCATCAGCAAAATAATTATCAATATCTGCACAAACCTTTGTACAGTCTCTAGTACATTCCTTAGCACTATTTAAATCTTTAATGATAGGGCTAATTAACGGGTAGAATCCTATAAGTAAAATCAAATACTGACTTGTCTCTTTTTTTAGGAAAATAGCACCAATGAATATAGCTACGATTGCTATTAAGATAAAGAAATAAATATAAATCACTCTACTTAATAAATACTTGTTTGTTGCAGCGTTAATTCTGCAGATATATAAATAACTATATTCATCTGAAATATCCTTTGGAACACATACAGTGTGATATTCCTCCTGCTGCTTCATCTTAGGAATTCCTCTTCTAATAGCAAGTTCATTTAAATCGTTCGTAAGCTCTCGATCATATTCAATCTTAGAAAATGTGGATCCTGTAATTCCTGTTTCATATAATTGTAAAGAATAAATTGCGTAATCCTTGTGTTTATTCATAAAAGAACTTGTAGATTCATTGATTAAAGTAATTGCGAAAGAAACAATTGTACAAATCACATTTGAAATTTGATTAGATTTAATCTGTGGTAAAACCGTGATAACAACTGGAATAATTGCTAGAAGATATAAAAGGATTCGAATGATTTTAAGCTCGAAAAATAGTCGATTTGAAGCATAATAAAATTTAGCATGTTTATCTAATGCGCATCGTTCACTAACTTTATTTTGCATACAATCAACTCCTTTTATCACTTCTTATAATTATAAAAGGATTTTATTTTTTTGTCAATAAAAGTCGTCCTTTATTTGTCAATAATCTTTGATAATCTGGTCTTTTTTTCCCATTATCATAAATCAACTCCTCTTCTTTAAAAATACGAAGATATCTTGTTAGAGAGGTTCTACCCAAATAAAGGGATGCACACATTTCTTCTATCGTTATAGAAGGATGCTTTTCAATACACTCCAATACTTTCATTTCCATTTCATTATAGTCTCTCATACTCTTTCCTCCTTGTAATAATAAAATAAAGTTATTTCGTTTCTGTATAAAATAAAAAGCGTGATGAAATTTGAGAGTACATTTATACTCATCATTTTCAATCACGCTATCTTATCACCATAAGAAACTCTCTCTACGACAATTCAGTTGTCTTGACCATCTATAGGAAGTAGAGCCCTTGCCTATAAACTTCTGCTAGCCACATACTTACTATAACACAAAAATAACTATTTGTGAAGTCATTTTTTTATTTTATAATGTCCTTTATTTTTGCTGCCAAAATTTCAATCGCAACATCATGCTTCGTATCATTAGGAATAATAATATCTGCAAAACGCTTTGTAGGAGCAATGTACTCATCATACATCGGCTTTACTGTACTTAAATATTGCATAATGACACTATCCAAATCTCTGCCACGTTCATGAATATCTCTTTTTAATCTACGAATAAAGCGTACATCTGGGTCAGATTCTACATAGATTAAAATATCACTTAAGCTTCTGATTCTCGAATCATATAACGCAAGAATACCTTCTAATATAATGACCTTTGTGGAAGGAATCAAAGTTGTTTCATCCTTCTTACGATTATGCTCCTTAAAATCATAAACTGGAGAAAGAATCTCCTTTCCTTCCATCAGTTTAGAAAGATCATCATATAGCAAATCTAAATCAAAGGAATTCGGATGATCATAGTTGATTTTTCTTCGTTCCTCTAAAGATAACTCATCCTGAGCTTTATAGTAGTTGTCCTGACAGATTACTGCCACATCTTCAGAATGAAAATGATTGATAATCTCATCTACTACTGTTGTTTTCCCACTTGCTGTACCACCAGCTATTGCAATTAAAATTGGCTTCATACTCTATCCTCCACACACTTCTTCTATTCTACCACAAAGAAACTCAAATTACGACAAAAAATAAAATCAGCTTATGCTGACTTTAAAAGCTCAAGTAATGTATCGATAACAAAAGTAACAGAAGCTTCTCTTACCTCTGTTCTTCCGATGTTTCCAAACTGTTTAGTAAAGGTATACACCGTTCCATTAATATAAAAACCAAAGCATACCATACCAATAGGCTTTGTAGGGGTTGCCCCTGTAGGACCAGCTATTCCAGAGATACCAACGCCTATATGTGCACTTGCTTTTTTTGCACAGCCTATAGCCATTTCTCTTGCAACCTCTTCACTAACCACTCCATAAGTTTCAATCGTTTTTTCTTTCACATCAATCAATTGTACCTTTGCTTCATTGGCATAGGTCACAAAGGACATATCAAAGACCTGAGAGGCAGCAGGTACCTCAACAATTGAAGAGGCCAATAGACCACCTGTACAGCTTTCTGCACAGCTCATTTTAAAGTTTTTATCAATCAACACTTGAACGAGTTCTTTATTTTTCAAATTCATCACCTATATAATAGTTTAACACATTTTAAAAAAATTAAAAAGAAAAATGTCAAAAAGCAACCTAAATTTAGGTTGCCTATATTTTATTTTTTATGATTTAAATGAAACACCATTTCTTTTAGTTCACTACAAATCGTCTCTATCTTCTCATTTAGAAATTCATCTTCTAGTGTATCTACTCCCAATAAATAATCTGTTGATACATTTAAATACTTTGCAAGCTTTGTAATAATATCACTATTCATCAAAGTAACTTCATTTATATAATTATCTAATGTTCTTCTTTCAATCTCTAAATCCCGTGCAATGATTTTTCTTTCTAATCCTCTTCTTTTTATTATCTCTTCTAATCTCGTCTTCATATTTATACATCCTCTCTTATACTGCAAACTCTCTTTTCTTTATTTTACCATTTTAATCACATTCTTTCTTTTTATGGAAAGAAATACAATTAAAAAGAAATATTTTTCCTAAAGAAAAGGGAAATCTGTAAATTAGACTCCCCAAAATGTATAAATCTCATTAGATTCAGTATATTTTTATTCACTTCTAATCATTCAATAAATGATTTTCTAAAACACTTATTCTTTTACGTTTACCACTAATCTTAGAAATTTAGGGAAAACAATCTCATATACTTCTTTTTCTGACATCACATCGATTAGCATAACTGAACCAATTTTAGAGGTTTCTTTCACCATCTCTGCACTCTGTTTATTGACCAAGGTTATATTTAATCGCTCACATATATCCTTTTGTGCACGAATGACTGCTAAGGTAACATTCTTTAGCATTCCCATATTTCGATAACAAAAATTTCTATAGGTTTCAGCATTAGACATAAGATATCTTGTCAATTCATATTTATCCTTTCTGGTCTCATCTACAGAAATCTGTACCATATAGAAAAATCTTGAAATCACGCCTAGCATTAATGATCTTCTAGAATTTGTTATGAGCCATGCTGAGGAGATTAAAGAGGAACTCGATAGATTACTAGTAGCTTGAGCTACTTGATAGGCCTTTTCAAAGGTAATCCATGCCCAAAATCTAGGATTACATAAAATGTATCTTGGCAAATGCTTTAAATGCTCATACAAGACAATACTATTCTCATATGCAACCTTATTATAGTTTTCGGAAACCTTCAATTGGAAATCATCAATAGAATACTCTTTTACTTCATAGGGCTCAAATCCTAGATAATCTCTTAGCCAAGAAGAATCTTTAGGATAGTTTAAAATGTGATTATAAACTTCTTCAGGATTCTTTTGAAGTGTCAAATATGCACTTTCCTTCATAAATTTAATATTGATTTCCATCATCAATACCTCCCATAGTCATAGTCAATGAGAATATATCATCTAAGGCCTTTGTTACAGGATTATTCAAAAGCTTTTGTGCTTCATTATACGGATTCATCTGCATAAATAAATCATCCGTGAGTTCTATTCCATTCCTGTTTTCATAAGCTATACAAAACGCATTAAACCACTTTTTTTCGATTCTGATATTATCTACATTGTCTCCTACTCTTTGCATCTCCGCTAAAGCATAGCTTAGTGCTGGTACTGCAATAATGGAAAAGTAAAGATTTTGAAACTGCTTGATTTGTTTAGTTTTATCGTATTCATTCCATTGGTCCGTAGGAAGGGAAATAATAATCTTTTCATCGGATAAATCCACTTTCATTGTTTTGTCATTTATATTGGTATCCTTAATCAAAAGGAAAATTGAGGATTTTTCGCCATTATCATCTTCATTAAATTCAATGCGGCTAGTATATCCATCATCTACTGCAAGGATGTCATTTTTTTCAATAAAAAACTCATAATCCCCATAGTCATCTAAAAAATCATTACACTTAAAATTTGGAATATCCTTGATTGCAACAACAAATAAGGAAATATCCACCTTCCCACTTACATCCATCAAAGGAATCTTAATGTCATTCATATCATCGGTAATTGTATAATGCTTTCTTAACATTGTTTGTGCACACTCTACGACCAATACAGCTTCTGCATAACCATCTTCAATTAAAGAAGTGAGATATTCACAATCAATATTGCACTGGATGTCATCTAAAATAAACTGAGTTTTCGTAATGACTTCATTATATTTAAAGGAGATACTTGAATTGACGTATTGAGAATATAAGGGATTATTATTCAATAACGGATATGGAAATAGTCTTTTACCTATACGCATATACTCTTACCTCACTACTAAATAATTCTGTTTGGTCTGTAATCATTTCTATTTTGATTTTTTGATTCTTTCTCATAGAAAACTTGATTCTTTTTCTATTTATGATTTGAGCCTGTTGCCCATTAATTGTACCAGCCATTATAAGTACTTGTGATTTTGTACCGCTGTCATCTAATGCATATAATTCTAGCATTGCATCTTTTTCCTCAAAATCAGATGTAAATACGACTGCATACATACGTAACTTTTTATTGATACACATCAATCGATAAGACATACCTTTTAGCTCGGAAACCTTTATTTTATGCGTTCCTCCAAATAGATTGTCCTTTCTTTCTCCATTTCCAGACTTAGAAATACCCCCTGAGGCTCTTTGATGCCCCTCTAATTCTTTTAAGAATTCTTCTTCATCTTCTACCTCTATTTCCTCATCGCCTTCTTCATCAGCTACATAAGCTTTTAATTTAAGATCACTGGATTTTACTTTCTTAGTTGTAATACTAGGTGTATCTAGAATTCCTTTTTGAAGATCTGCATTCTTCTCTTCATCATCCATACCGGGAATGAAATTTCCAGCCCCTGCAACCTCAGTTTGAAAGCTATCACTGGATGCGAGATGACCAGAAATTAAATTTCTTATTTCATCTAATAACTGTTTATAAATCCCTCTGACTTCTGCTCGCTTGGCATCTTCTTCAATACGATTAAATTCCCAGTTCGTATGCTGTGGGTTTTCTATACTTCTTAAAATAGCGTTTAATTTATTATCTTCTATGATACACATCGCACTACAAGGCAGAGTTGTTATTTTTTCAATATCACGAATCTTCATTAACGGATATCGAATCATAACACATCCATTTGTTGCGAGATGTTCATTTTCACTATTAAATTCCATTAAGTATAATTTAGCTTTTCCTAATTCTTTGAAATCAATTGTATCCTCAAATCTATGTTCAGTATCTGTAAGTAAAAGATACTGAGAGATAATGGATCTTCTGCTGGATTTATTAATAAGACTTTCATTATAAACAATATTTTTAAGATTCTCTTTATTTAGGTTGATATCATCTACAATGATTTCTAAATCACCAAAAATAATGGCACTGATAAAGCTTTCCAAAATCTTAGATATAATATCTGCCTTCCAGCTAGATGGATTCTTAAAGCCTAAAATAAAGATATCTGTTCCTGTCTTTCCGCCTCTTTTAAATCCCTTATCCAAGTTGAATTCCCCTGAAATGGGTTCATTTTTAATAGAGGAACCAAAATATCCTATACCAATTGTTTTTTCTGTAGTTCCTTCCTGTTTTGCAGAACAAAGCTTACATATTCCTTGATAGCCTTTTTCTTTTGCTTCTGTTACTGTAGAATAAAAGACTGTATGAAAGTAAGAAGTGACAAAGGTTGCGAATTTACCAATACCCTTAGAACCACCACTAGTAGCAGATTTATTGGATAAGCCTGAACCATGAATCATATAATGCCATGGTGTATTATCTCCACCACTTACACCGACAAGACCTTTAGTGTTAAAATCACTGATTCTAAGACAGGAAATTTTTTCTTTCTTGATTTGCTCAACCATTTTTTCTAGCTGATCAGATATTTTTTGATTGTTTTCCCATGTTTCTCTACATGCCAAGATTTGTTTTTCAATCAGATTAACCTGTGGAATTTCTTCTCTTTTTATAGAAAAGGATTTGAATTCAATTCGAACAGGCCCCTTAGCTGTTTTCATTCTAGCATCTATAGAATTCTGACAAAGCTCTCTGGCTAAGGATGCAATAGGATCCTTTTTGAATGTTTCCATATCTGAGGTATCTAAACCCTGATCCTGTGTATATCCATTCCCTGGGAATCTCCATGTATTATCCATCTTCTAAACCTCCTCAATTTCGTTAATCATTTTTATTCAACTAACTTCTATATAATTTAATGCATTTTAAATTAACAAACACCTATTTTCTTTACCAATGAATATAATACACATTATTGCAAAATAAAACAATACTTTTTCAATTTTTTAAGCAAATTTAAAAAAAATTGTCACTAATTCCTATCTTTTCTTTTTCATTAATCAGTCTTTTGTAATCTATATTATAAAATCTTAAGCAATTCTTCTTTCAATCTTTTTCAAAGAGATTTTATTGCCTAAAATACATCTTTAAACTAGCATAAATTATAGAGAACCCTTTTTCAAAAAAGGGAGATAAGAAAAGGAGGTTAAGAAATTATGGGTTTAACTGTTTCAAATAAGGAAATTAATAAAACCAGTATAAAATGCAATGAATCATTTCAAGTAACATTATCTCTAACGGCGGCACCTGATATCGTTTCTAATCCTACTGATATTGTCTTAATTCTAGACAGGTCTGGCAGTATGGCAGGAAGTCCTTTAACAAATATGAAAAATGGAGCGAAAAAGTTCATTGATATAATTGATGAGGCTACAGACGGCACACAGGATGGACAAATAGGAAATGGTAGTCGGATTGGAATTGTAAGCTTTGCAGATACCGCAACACAAAATACACAACTGATCACTTCTGTTGCAGATTTAAAAGCTGCAGTGGATTCTCTTAATGCTGGCGGTTCTACCAATCATGCAGATGCCTTCACTAAAGCTCTAGATTTATTTGATATGAGTTCTTCTAATGCCAAAGTTATGGTCATGTTTACCGATGGCGTAACTACTGCAGGTGGAAATCCAAATACTGTTGCAACACAGGCAAAGGCTGAAGGGGTTATTATCTATTGTATTGGTCTTTCTGGTAATGGAGGAATTGATGTTCAGGCATTAAATGACTGGTCATCTGATCCAGATTCAGCCTATGTTGCCATCACACCAAATGATACAGAACTAGAGGATTTATTTGAGGATTTAGCAAACAACATTTCTAAACCAGGAGCAACTAATATAGTTCTTACTGACAAGATTTCGGATTGCTTTAAAATAACAGCAATGTCTGCCCCTACAAAAGGGACTGCAAGCTTACTTGATTCAAATACAATTGAATGGAAAATCGATGAGCTTGGCGTAACACAAAGCGAAGGTGCTTCTTTAGTATTTACTGTTCAGCATAATGGAGTATGTACAGGAACTACAGTCGTAAATGAAAGTATCGCTTATAGTGACACCGAAGGAAATACTGCGACTTTCCCTAATCCTACAATAGAAATTGATTGTTCTAATATCATTATAGAACCATGTCCTGACCCTATTGATGTAAGCATTAATGGTTGTGAGGATTCTATTGAATTTGACTTGGGAGATGTCAGCTTAGAATCCTTAGGTCATATCTTTCAGTTTGATGTATCTATTAATGATGTTTGTCCGAATAAAAGAGTTGCGTTAGCTATTTTATTAAACGAAATTGACTGCAACGATGAAGAACATACTCGAGGTATGAAGACATTGACAATACCTGCTCTTACAGGCACAACTTGTCAAAATGTTACTCTTCGGTGCATTAAATTTGTAATCCCTGGAGACATAGATAATGGAAGTTCTTGTGCTATGTGCAGTACAAAGAAATACAAAGTAAGACTAATTGCAAACTATATTGATTTTGACTTTAAATGTTGCGATATAGAAATATAATTTTTGATTTACAAATCATTTTAATTAAAAATACCCTACAAGATACACAATATAAAGTGTATTTCTGTAGGGTATTTTATTTTTATTGCCTTTTTAAAAATTTAATTCATTCTTCTTACATAATGTTAAAATTTCAAAAACAAAAGACTTACCAATTTCCTAAGTAGTCTTTATTGGTAAGTCTTTTGAGTTAATCCTATCGCTTTCCTTTATAATTTGGATTATTAGGATTTAACTGATTAGCATGGTTATTATTATTTGCTTGATAAGCAGGATTGTTAGGATTATGCTGATTAGCATAATGATCTCTTTGTTGCTGAGTATGTGTATTAGATGATACACCTTGTCCATTTTTTCCCATTTATTTTTACCTCCCTTCATTTTTTAATTTGGTACAACAATATAAGAACCTGATTCTCCATCTTTCTTTTTGGCTTTAAATTTTTTACCATTAGCCGTCCAATGAGGGAAATCATCATCTTTTTCTTCATTGGTAAGTGTGTGACATATTTTAAGATTTCCTTTTATATCTTTACCTCCCTTAGATATAGGTCTAATATGGTCTAATGTTGGATGATACTTGCTATCAGGATTGCCACAAGCGGATTTTTTCATCAATCTACCTGCATAATCATATACATCCTCTTTATTCCCATAAACTTCATTCCAAATTTCAATTGTTGTGTATTTTGACATTTCAATTACTTCCTTTCTTCATATAGTTTTATTATGTCTTCCATCTGTACATAGTCTTCATAAAAAACTACTACTTCTTCGTAATAATTCTTAAGTTTATCATCCGAATAGTTTTTTATGTCGTCTTTCTTATGGGCAAGCATTGTTTTAAGTTTGTTATTAAATTTTTTTGTAAATTCGGATGAATTTACTTTTTTCGCACGCTCACGAATTCCTGAGTTTGTAATTGCTCCAACCTTCCTATCGATTTCATCAATCATTTTGTTCCTATTATTTAAATATTCTTCTTTGATAATTTTGTCTTGTTCATTCAACAAATTATCATCTATTTTCGTTAGTTCTATTGGACTATATCCAATCTCCGGAGCAACTCTGTAAAGAGTGTTCAAATCATTCATAGAACAAAATGCTTTAAACTGTTTTAAAGTAGTATTTGTCCAACCTATCTCTAATCCTTTCTTCAATAGGGACAATCCAAAAAGTGCTAACTCCTTTGATTCTTTTCTATCCAAAATATAATTGATTACTTGTTGAGATGAAATATTTTCCACTACTTCTAATATTTTCAATAACGTTTTAGTTTTAATCTCATTTATTGAATTTGTTTTTATTAAATACTTTAAAGTTTCATTACATAATTCAGAATTTTTTTTGTCAAATGAGCATATTTTTTCTTTATAAAAATATAAGCCATAAACTTTAATTATTTTTGTTAATTTTAAATAATCAGTCAAAATCCCTATGTGATTTCCTTCTCTATTATAAAAGAAATGCGACATATTGATTAAATTGTTTAATGCACTATTACTTAGAATTACCCATCCTTCCCCATCAGCATCAGTGGATACACTACCCTCATATCTTTCTATTCCTTCTATATCATAAGATATTAAATCTTGAAATCTTGAATCTTTCAACTCATACCACTCATTAAATAGGTTTATTTTGATTTTAAAATCATCGAATTCTACCAAATACATATCCTTTTGAAAATGTTCTTTCTTATCATAATCAATATCTATAACATCTTCATCCATTAATAAAATTTTTTGCATATCTTCTTGAGATTTTTTTTTCAAATCTCCCTTGAAATGCCTTTTATTAAAAATCGAAACATTAAAATCTGGATAATACGTATAATGATTTGATTTGTCAATTTTTACAGTTGGATATAAAGAACTATCTAATATTTTCCGTTTTGTATCATCATCAAATTTTTGAGCTCGTTGAATCATTTTTTTAAAATGAGCGTTTAAGCTTCCTTTACCAGTAATATCATCAATATATTTTTCTGCTCGGCTTGTTATGGAGGTGTTGCTTACAACAGAGACAGCCAAGTATTGATCAAAAGATGCTTTTTCATATGTGTTATAAGATACTACAATGGTATTACTAATACTTTGCAAATTTAATTGTAGTTTTGCTTGTAATTTCATCTCGAATTCCTCCATCATAAGTTATGTTCCCATTATGAGACTTTATATAATCAATAATATCCTTAAAGAATCTTCTTTTAGGTCCTCCTAATATGCTCATTTCTATTTTGGATAGTATTATGCTATTACCAAAAACAATCAACTTATCTTTTGCACGAGACATAGATACATTGATTCTTCTAAAATCATTAAGGAAATTTCTCTTTGTGGCATCAGCAACGACTGTATTACATAAAACAATGTCGGCTTCTTTCCCTTGAAATGCATCCACTGTATCAATTTCAAATGATTTAAATACTTGTTTAGCTTTATTGATTAAATCAATGTTTAATTTATGAAATTTACTAATTTGAGCTGCATAAGGAAATATTGCTGCAATAGAAACTTTTTCTGGATTTACAGTCGTTTCAACTAATTCTTTCAAAATATCTCTTGTTGCATTGATTTCTTCTATGTTATATCGCGAAGTTCCCTCTAAAACTTCTTTGCCATTCTTGACTTCAACAAAAAAGACATCACATTCTGGTTTTAAACGTTTTGAATTAATCTCTACTTTTAATGGATTGATTTCTTCTCTTCTTCCTATCAAAGAACCATTATAAAATACATTATATAATTCTAAAACATCTTTTACAGAACGATAATTTTCATTTAATTGAACCACACGATTGCACTTTTTTGCTTTTTCTAATGTTTTTGCAAAAACAGAATTTTCATACATGCTCTTAAGCTTTTCAAATAAATCTTCATCATATGAAGGTAAATTCTCTACTTCCTCTTTTGTAAACTCCAATAATGGAGCCAATTGGAAATCATCGCCCACCATAATGATTTTTTCTACATAGGGCAAATATCTTAATACTTCTGTAATTGGACACTTAGAAACCTCATCAATGATCAGCCAATTATATCCTCTTAATACTTCAAGTCCCTTTTTCCCTGCAATTGCACTTGTAGTTGTTGTTGCACCAATCACTGAATATTCAGATGGTTCTGTTTCTAAAGAATAGATAAACTTCGGTTCGCCTTTAAAATTATTAATATCAGAAGCGATTTTAGAAGCCAAGGATGAATTAGAAGCTTTTTTATTATGTTCAAAAAAACTAAGTCCCCATGTTCTATATAATGTTTTATCAATTTCCGAACCACTATATTTATTTTTTCTGTTTGTTATACGATTTGGTATAATCGCATCACTATTACTCATCAATTTATCCAAAACATTATCAATAGCAATATGAGTTTGAGAAGAAATAATAACTTTTTCTTCTAGTTCTTTTGTAATATACTGAACAATTGCATTTATAACATGCGTTTTTCCAGTTCCAGGAGGTCCTTTGATTAAGCTTACTGGAGAACCATCTATAGCCATTAAAAATGCTTGTCTTTGGGATTCATTTAATCCATCCATATATTTTTCCATGTTTCGATTAGTATGACGTGGATGATTGGGCATTAGTTCATCTCCGATTAAATATCTTAATAACTCACTTGCAGATCCAGTTGCTCCCTGTTTAATCAATTTTAAAGAATTGTCAATAGATTCCACTTTGATTTTCTGTCCCATATCATACAAATTAAGGAAAGTGAATTCTTTTAAATCATTGTTTTTCAATTCTCCAGATATAATGATTTTATCCTTTGTACAATATAAATTATAAATTTGAACCTGAACAATCTTAGATATTTCTTTTTCAGTAATGACTTTAAACTCTGATAAATAAATATTTTCTAAACCTATACTTTTGATTTTTCTAAATGCTTCACTATCTCCTTTTATTTCAATGTCAAATAGAAAAGAAACCTTGTCCTTTAAATCGTTTTTTAGTTGCTCATATTGATACTCTTCAAATCTATAGCCTATTAATACATTGTTATTATCAAGCACTTCTTCTTTATACTCTAAATCAAAATCCTTTTCATTTATAGAAATAAAGCAATACTCTTTTGAAATGCGACTTATCTCATAAGAAATATTATTGCTTAATTCACTTGATAAACTCTTATAAAACTGAAACAATTCCATAAACTCATCAAATTGACCAATATTATAAACTAAATCTGGATTGTTTTTAAGTTCTTCCAATTCCTCATAAAAATCATCATTAGAGATTGCATTTAAAGGATCTGAAAAATCAATATATGCCTCTGCACCTCTAATATCCATAAAATTAGTATTTTCTTCTATTATGACCTTCTTACAGAAAAATTCTCCTTTAAAGCCATCTCTAAAAGTACAACCTAAATTACCCAATAATAATAAGCATCCATGCTCTAATTCATAAATCAATTTTAGATTGTCTATGGATCTGATAAGTCTATTATCCTTTTTATCATATTGTACTTTTAATTCATTAGTAGTAATCTTAACAAACCTATTTCCTAACATTCTTACACTTTGTATATAATAAAGTGATTCTTCAGAAAGATCAGAAAAATGATTTAATTTCAATTTGACATCCATATTATCTCCTCCATTTTATCAAATTTGGCAAGAAAAAATTGAACAAAATAAAAATATTAAAAAATTCTACTTTGCGCGCATTAAAATATTAAACATAGTCTCTCTAATCTTTTTATAAGTACAATATTCTCTTGTACCTATAGGAATACAAAACCTACTCAGACTTGCTATATTATTTATAACAAACCTTTTTGGGGTGGAACCAAACGTGGTTACCTTCGTTGTGCATATTTATTATAACACAAAAAAAACACATGTCAATAAACATGTGAAAAAAATCTGCAGGGTGTATTCCTATAGTTTTGCACAACGAAGGATTATACACCCCTTAGTATTTACGTTGTGCAGTTATATTTTACACTTTTTTTTACAAAAAGCAAGATTTTATTTTCATTTTTATATTGCAAATATCACGCATAGAACCGCTTAACAAGCCAATTAATGTAAATTCAATTGATCTTTCATTATTTCGCTTAAATTTTCTTTAGCTAAATAAACAAAACTAAACTTCACTATAAATATTATCTATTTCTTTTTTAAAGACCTCCCATTCACGTCATATCCGATGGGATCCCCATTCAATATTTCTATTTCACGTAATTGCTTATTCAAATAATATTTACTATTATCACCCATATCACTAGTTGGAAAATTAGAGCAATAGTCCAATTGAGGTTTTATTCTCTTTAGCCATGTGATATTATCATTATTAATTTTTGCTTCATAAACCGAATTTATGCATTGATTATACTCATCAAAATCATTTAAAGTAAAACATTCATATATTTCTTTTATTTTAATCTTTCTATTATTATTTAGTGCAACATTATAATTCACTTGGGTTTTTGATGAATAATATAAAAAGCCATCCTGCTTCACATATTTACATGCATAAGTCTTTAAATAATTTGTTAAATCATATATGTTATTTTGTTCATCAACGCTTATTTGAGTTATTTTCTCAACCTTGCTCATTTTAAAAATATTTAACAGGTTGACAATAAAATCTTGTTCTTTATTTTCTATAAAATAATCCAAGCCTGGGTTTATAAATCCTGTCAGTTTCAGGTCTTCAATTAAAGTTCCTTTTAAAAAAATGTATTTCTCACCCAATTTTAAATTTGTCTCTTGAAAACAAGGGTTTGGTGAAAATAAACTTCCATATAAAATACTTTCTTTCTTTTGATTAAATCTTTCTTGTTTCGTCACAAGTTCAAAAGGTGGAGCCAAACAGTCTTTTGTTCTCTTTATATCTGCATGTTGAGCATTTGCTCGAATTCTATAAAAATGAGTTTCTCCATTAAATTTAAATGATAAAAAATCTAAGTGTACATTGCCGTAATTTAAAATTTTATGTAAATCATCTATTGACAAACATTGCATCGTATCCAGTTTTTCTCCAAATGACAAAGCTTTTGTAAGTTTCTCTTCAAAATCTAATTGATTAGCATTAAATGCTATTTCTACACTACAAGCAATTGTGTCAATATACTTATAAATGTCCCTTGTACTAATTTCTTTATATTTATAATCAAATAAAAAATTTAAATGATAAATTTTTATGTTATCAATCTTAAAATCCATATAACTATTTGTTATTAAGAAAAGAAAATAATTGTTTCTATATGAAAACGAAAATCTAATTTTGTTTTTTTTAACTTTCATTACACCCCTAAGTCTTTGAAAGTTAGTCAAAAAAAAGTCTGAAACCTTTAATTTTTTCTCTAATTTTATCCAATCTAAAAAGGTTTCACACTTCTTTGACTCGATTTTTAATTCATCTATTTTCATTATATTTCTCCTACTATAAAATAACTTGTAATTATTTATTCAATAACACCTAATTTCTTCAATCTTGCTCTAATTCCGCCTGTTGTTCTAGAATGAATCTTTGCAATTTCTGGCATTTTCATCCCATGAGAAAATTCTTCAATTAATTGTTTTTCTTCAGAAGATGTCCATTTGTTTCCAATTAATTCTCTATTATCTTGGGCTCTAGATACTATTGGTCTTGGAATTTCTTTTAAATTCAAGTGATTATTAATTATTGAAATCAAATCTTCTCCATACCGCTCTAACTTTATTTCGCCTATACCTTTTATATTAGCAAGTTCTTTAATTGTTAAAGGCATTTCTTTGTATATTGTATAAATAATCTCTTCTGGTAAAACATAAAATCTTCTTCCTGGACGACTAGCTTTTAAATTTCTATATTCTAACAAGGCATCATAAAACTTTTGAAACTCATTTAAATCTATTGCAATAGTAGCTTCTTTTGGCTCAATTTCAGTCTTTGCTTCAACACAACTATCATGAATTGCTAGAGTCTCATTATCATTATTCTTTATTGAGACTTGCTTATTTATTAACTCATTTAAATCAAATTCTTTATCAACTAAATTATGCTTTCTATAGTATTCACTTTTAGAAATTTGACGAGTACAATTTATGCTATAATAGTTGGTACATCCTAAAAAATATGCATTTGTTTTACTTTGCTTAACAATCAAATAACCATCTTTACAGGAGTCACATTTACAAATCGCCATTTTACCTCCATGAATGTCGTTTGTCATAAATTCACAAATTTCCGGTTCATTGGTACACATATATAATCTCAAGCCATAATTTGGATTATATTTCAATTGTAATGGATATCCACAAATAGGACAAATTTTATTATTAATATATTTATACTTAGGATTTAATTCACCAACAAGCTCAACTTTTGAATATTTTTCTTTTAGCTCTAGAATAAACTGAGATGGTCTTGTAGATGGTGCCACTATAAAAACTCTGTTTTTGGTTCTAGTCATTGCAACATAAAACAATCTTCTCTCTTCAGCATATTCGATGGCAGAATCTTCTTGTATAACTAGTTTTAGTACTGGATCAATCTCTAACTGTGCTGGAAACCCAAATAAAGTATCTATTGCATTTATAATAATTACGTTATCATATCCTAGTCCTTTTGAACTATGAGCTGTTAAGAATTCAATATTGACATTTGGATATTTATTTGAACTTATAGTTTTTTTATTTTCATCATAACAAAAATATTTTGTATTTCCTAATTTATGTGCATCAAAATTATATCGCCCAATTAAAAGAATAGATGATTTCTTAGATTTTCCCTCAACTGTATTATAAGATACCACTTTTCCTATTACATCCTCAATCATCTTGGCTCTAGCTTCCATCTCATTCTTAAAGCCTTTTTCTTTTAAGTCTTGATAATCATCATTATATGAATAAATCACCACTGGTTTATCAATATGCTTAGGAGAGATTAATTCCTTTTTTATTTGTGAAGTATTTTCTTGTACAAAATTACCTGCTATATCTATCACTTCTTGAGGATTACGATAGGTCTTTACAATTTTCAATTCTTTTGCATAACCCATCTTTTCTTTAAACTGCGTAAAGAGTGTAATATCAGAGCCACTAAAAGCATAAATAGATTGCCAGTCATCCCCAACCGCCACAATTTTTGCATCACATACATCAGACAAAGCTTTTGTCAAGTCAAAACGTTGCCTTGAAATATCTTGATATTCATCAACTATTATATATTTAAAAGGTAATTTTTCTTTTAATTCCTTTTTCTGTTGCAGTAGTCTAGCAGACTCATTTATCATATCAGAAAAATCTACTCTATTAGCTGTAGAAAGTCGTTGTTGATAAAAAAGATAAGCACCATAAGCTAAATCTAAAAATAGATTAGTTCTAACATTATCCATATCATTCTTCATTTTGGCAAATGTAGATTCATTATATCCATTAACTTTAAAATTTGAAATAAATAAACATAAAAGTTTAATTAATGGAGCAATATATTTATTTTCCTCATTAGCACTTAGCTTATCAAATATTTCTTCTGTCGATTTTCTTTTTAAAACGAATCCTGCTTTACATAGTTCCTCTTCTAAATGCTCCAAAAGAGATCTGCCATCATTATATTTAGACCAAGTATATATGAGGTTTGTCCCTTTAGCTCTATGAAGTTTTACTTTGTCATTAATAGCTTTCTTATATTTTTGGATTTCAAATTCAGTAAACCTAGAGTTTTCTCCTTTTTGTGATAAAGCAAAATGTTCAACGTAATAATTTAAATTGTTCTGAAAAATATGAAAATCAGGAGTATAAATTTTATCACTATTCTGCATATTAAATTCGTATGAATCTTCATATTTATAGTCAATATTATTTATATATAAAAAGTTTGCTATCTGTACTTCTTGCTGAGATCTTACTCTTTCATCATTAATTGTATAAAGTTTTTTAGTTCTTTTATCAATTATTTGCTGATTAAATTCGCCTAAATTACTTTTCATAGTAGAAAAATCAGATCTTGATAAATAAGTAAAGAAGTCTTTTAAACTACCTTCTTGAAATGGAGTTTCAAAATATGTACCAAAGAGAAGTATCACTTTATCTATCAAGGATGGATTCATTTTGATTCCATCCTTTAAATAATCTCTCACTGCAACATATAAAAAACCTTCAGATACAGCTTGGATTTTTTCATTTGGCTTGTCTTTTTTTATTATAGCTATTCCCGCAGAATGAAAAGTTGTAATTGGGCAGGAAATATTCAATTGCTTATTTACTCTCTCCTTTAACTCATCTACTGCCTTATTAGTGAATGAAACAATTAAAATCTCCTCTGGAAGTATTCCTTTTTTATCTACTAAATATTTCACCTTGGCAGCGATAGTCGTAGTTTTACCTGCACCTGCACCTGCAATTACCAAAGAATAATCTTCATCATAAACAATACAATTTCTTTGATCATCATCTAATAAGATGTTTGGATCACATGAATTTAAAATCGTATCAAAATAAGACTTATACTTATTCTTTTCATTTTCAACATAATAATGATTTCTTTTTTCAATATTCACATCTATATTTCTTAAAATATTTAATTTATTCTTAACTTCATCATAAGGAGTGTCTTTACAAATACCTAATAATAATTCTCTTTTATCTAGTTCACATAGAAATTTTATATCTTCTTCATACTTTAAAGAAAAAGATAACATATCTTTTCTCGATATGAATCTATCTTGTCCCAAAATTTTTTCATACTCATCATAGATAGACAAAATTTGTTTTACCTCTTTAGGTTCTTCATTTTTTGAAATAATTTCTATATTTTCAGTCTTATTAACTTTTTTATTTTTTCTTTTGACAATTGAAAAAAGTGCCATAATGTACCTCCCATAAAAAGAACCGCAATCACTTTTATGTATTGAACTAGCTATCATTTATGTCTATCTTAACTTACCTTGCTCTATATATAAGCCTATTTCCTCTAATTCGAATTTTTCCTAGTAGAACACCACTAATAGGCTTTTCGAATTAAAACTGTATAATTGATTTTACCATCATTTCAAAAAATTTACAACAAAAAATCAAATAGTCGGGTTGTTTCTATATTCAACCCGACTATTTGATTAAATGTTATTATTAGTGATTAAAGAATTAAAAAATAGAGAAAGATTATTTATTGCTATAAATTGAAACTCTAACTTCACAAATCTTACCTTGTATCAGTCCTAAAATATTGCCTAATTCTACACAAATCTCTTCAGTTATCACTTTAGAAATACAACAAGTATCAATACATATTTCATATTCATGAAATTTATCAAAAATAAATTGAATGTCATTTTTAATTTTCAACACTTCTGAATTCTTTCGAAGAATATCAATATAATTTGTCACATTTCTCTTGCTTGATATCATCTTTTTATACTCTGGACTACCTTGTTCAATTGCACGCGGAATAAGGTCATCTGTGCTAATAATTTCATCTATTTTATCTAAAATTAAAACTAACGCATCAACATATCTCCGTTTTTCTTCCACATCAGTTACCATATACACTGTTATGGCAAATCCAAGTACACCAATTAATGCAGTCAAAAATACCGATATGATTTCGTAGAAATTAGCATCCCAAAATTTATCATTTTTAAATTTAGAAAAAATCCAAATTAAAGAAAAGATAAGTATGATCAAAATAGGTAGACAAATTAATAAAACATGTCTCTTTTTCATTGTACTTTTTTTGCATTTTTGATATAGTTTTGAACTTTTTCAATTAATGCTTTCTCCTCTTCTGATTTGAATTCAAGCGTATTTAAAACTATTTTCGAATCATAAATTCGAGCTAAACCACCAAAGGCTTCCTCTAAAAATGAAATCAAATATCCATATCCCCCATCAAAATCAATAAATAATTTTTCTTTTGCTTTAAGTGCTTCCTCAAATTTAGGAATCAAGTAGTCCTCTCTAAATTCTTCCCCAGAATACTCACCATCTTCTCTAAAACGCGCTCCTGGTATTTCTGAAAAATCTTTCGCAATATTAATTATTAACATATTGCACCTCCTCATTTTTAATTATTTCCCAATAATATAAAGTTCCTCTTAATGAACTATTTAAATCATTACCCTCTATTTTAGTTTGCTTTTCATAAAGTTTACAACTTGCTTTGCAACTGATTATACTCATATTATTTATCACACCATTAAATACTTGGCGCTTAATCTCTGGTAACCCCTTCCCTCTATATGATTTCTTAGTTTGAGTTCTTAATTTTTTCCCTTCTAATGCTGATTCAAGCAACTTAAAATCTTTTGTTAATAACGAACTTTCTAAAATAATTTTTTTATTTACAGTGTACGGAATTCCTAATCCAGTATCTAAGAGAGTAAACTTATATTTGGTGCTTGTTTTTTCTACAAATATAAGCCACTTTTGCTCATATTTCACATCTTCATCATATGCATGATGAATAGAATTATTCATTATTTCTCCGATTATAGTATATAGGGATTTAGTATTAATATTGACAGATGCTTTATTGTCTTCACAAATAAAATCAATAATCTCTTTTATAATATTTGATTCAAATTTTCCACCAGACCTAATTCGAATCTTATTATTATTATATTTAGTAGGAATATAGGTTGCCTGGACATGATCTAAAAATCCTGACTCACTAACTAATAACTTACATTTATCATTTTTAGGCATATTCCCACCAACTGCAAAAATAGTAGTTGACATTTGTCTGATATTTTTAATTAAAGCTATCAAATAAATAAGTGCATCTACTGTTATTTGATTTACTGAAGACATATCTAGAAAAAGCTTTGTTTTTTGAGGATTTTTATCAATCACTTTATATATTTTATTGAAAAAATCAATTGTCTCATTTGGATTGTTGATAATGCTAAAATTTTCTGGTACTACAAAGGTTTCTTCCTTAAGATTCTTTTCAAAGTTCGAATTTTGTTCTTCCTTTTTTGAATATAATTTTTCTTTTCTTCTTATTTTACGTTGCTGTTTTTTTAATACATTTATCTCAAATTTTTTTATATCTTGTTTAATTTTCCATTGCTTAAAATATTTGTCATTTTCTCTCATATATATACTACCTCCTTTTCATTTAAATAACAGAATGATTTTAACATAATTTTACATTTTTTTCAATTATTAAATAATAATGTTTTATGACTATTCTATTCAAACAAAATAAATATTAACAAGTACTCTCATCATTCGACTATGTTCATAAGAAAACCGTCAAAAATCATCCACATTTTTGACGGTTTGTTTAACAATAAATTTCACTTCTAGCCCAACTCTCAAGTTTTAAAAAAATGTTTTTCTTCAGCATTTCTTATTTTTAAAAGCTAGAATTTCAAATCTCACAATATTTTTTCAACAATAACCACTTGAGAAAAATATTAGTTTATAGCAATGCAAAAGCTTAAAAAAGGTTCTTTTTCTTAACTTCTTGGCAAAAACTAAATCTTTAATAATTTGTTCTCTTATTAAATGCATACTATAACATAAATGATTTTTTCAATCAAGAGCTATTATCCTAATAAGTCATTTTTTTACTATTTTAAACACTATATTTATAGTGTACTTTAAAAGATACGGGATCAACAAAAAAATTATCTTCAATTTCACCACAAGCTCTATAAAATTTTGGCGTTAAAGAATTAAGATCATAAATTCTGTAAATAAAATAGCTATTATTATATTTTCTGGAAGTTTCTAATTCATTCTTGCTAATAAAAAATTCTGTATCGAGTTTATTAACAGTACTTTTCACTTCTATTTTTATAGGTATAACATTTCCATTTGTATCTAGATCAAAAGATTCTATATCATACCCATAAGCATCTGATTCTATTGAACACCACTTGACATTTGCAGCATGCCATAGTAATCCTAGTTTTCTTAACCTTTCTATTTCATAAATCAATACTAATTCTTCACCTATCAAACCATTTCTTGCATCAATCATACTCTTCTTCAAATAATCTGTTTTACTTACTTTAGGATTGGTAATGCGGTTAAATTTGCTTGTTCTATCCATATAAGGAGAAACTTCTATAAGGTTTCTTAAAGGGGGATTAGGCGTCATTTCCATAGGTGCAAGTGTTTCTTTTATCTGTTTTATAGCTTCATCAGCTTTGATTAAACTATTCTCTTCTCCTGAAATAACATTTTTAATGATTTTATCATATCTGTTATTTCCCATATGCTTAACAATCATATCATAAACTTCTATCATTTCTTTTAAATCAGTTTCCAACTCTTCATTAGTAAAATTATTACTTGAATAATACTTAGAAATGATAGTTGCTCTTTCATAGCCATACCCTAAATCTTGATGCCCATCACCTAAAACAATACTTTTATTTGTAAAAGATGTGTCTTCAATTTGTGAGGCAAAATATTTTGAAACTTTCATTGCATATACATATTTTTTAGAATCATATAACCTTTCAAAATGTGTTATTCCTTGTGATAATGCTAAATAAAATCCACTCATATCTCTTTTAAACAAATAAACTATATATAAACCCTTTTGTGTGGTTTCAGTTATAGATTTATTCATAATAGCAACCCAGGGATAAGGAGTTTTCATTCCCTTTCCCATTGAACCTTTAATACAAAAATCAGATCTTTTAAGAAACGTTTCTAATTTCCAAGGAAGCATTCTAATTAATAGATCATACATCTTAGAATTCGAATCAACTTTTTTCTCGTTATCTATGTAATTTTCTAAAACCATTTGAAATAATTCTTTCATAATCTAAAACCACCTTTAACTCTTATGAGAATAAAATGTAGAACGTCCACCACCATGTTTTATAAGTTTACCTTCTTCACATAATTCTTTTAGAGCTTTTTCGATAGAAGACCTTGCTATAGCAGGACATAATTCCATAATATCACTTTTAGTTAATTTTCCTATTTTCTTATTTATAGCAACTTCTACCATCTCTTTTGCAGATAGTTTCTTGGTAGTCATAGTTAATCTGATTCTTTCTTCAAAATCCCTATAGGAAGCAAGAATTACTCCAAGTAAATACTTTACAAAAGCAGTATCATTATTTGCTTCTTCATGCCAACTCTTTGAGCTCTTTTCTAAAGCATCATAATATTCATCTTTTGTTATTTGAATCTTTTTTTCAAGAGATATATATTTTCCAACCATATAACCACTTCTATATAGCAATAATGTTGTTAAAAGCCTGGACATTCTTCCATTACCATCATTAAAAGGATGAATACACAAGAAATCATGAATAAATACTGGAATTGCTACTAATGGATCTACAGTGCCACTGGAAATAGCTTTATTATATTCATTACATAAGCTTTCAACAGCTGCAGGTGTCTCAAAAGGCTCTAATGGCTTAAATATAACCTCCTTATGTCCATCTGGATAATGAGCAGCTATTTCATTTGGCACATCCTTAAATTTGCCACCATAATTTACATCCATAAATTGATACATCTCTTTATGTAACTGCAAAATGAAATTAGGTCTAATTGGGATATATTCATAATTCTCATGAATCAATTTGAGAGCATACCTATATCCTAATATTTCTTTTTCATCCCTGTTTTTAGGAGTGATTTTATCGTTCATTAGCTGGTGTAATCTTGCGTTAGTAGTTCTTATACCTTCTATTTCATTAGAAGCTTCTGTACTTTGAATTTTGGCAAGCTCTACAAGGCGATTTAATTCTTCTGGCTTTTGTTCGATAAATAATTGTTGCCTTCCCCTAAATTCATGAATGTTACCAACATAATTAAGAATTTCCTTATCCCATGTTCTTGTTTCTAATTTTTTATAATCAAAAAATCTCATTTCAATCTCCTATCCATTCTTTATTCTCCTAAATTATATCACTTTTTAGGAGAATAATCAATATGGATTTCGTTTGTAAGAATACTGTCTAATTTTCAATAATTCCAAGCGTATTTCTTTTCCTCACTTATGTAGTCATATTTTTCTTTACATACATTCTTTTTAATATAGTTATAATATCCTGATATATAGACCTAATTTTTTTTAAGGTATCAATAACTTCTTTAGCAGGGATTTTATTATAGATGCTTTTGAAAATATATGAGATGACTTTAGCTGCTTCTTCATCAATTTCAAAATCTAAGGAATCTTTAGCTTTAACATAACCATAAGGAGCAAAGCCTTGAATTAAGTTTCCTTGTTTGGCTTTTGTGTTAAAGCTAAATTTTATCTTTTTTGATATATCTTTAGCATACCATTCATTGATAATATTTTTAAAGGGTCCAAAATCATTTTCACCATCTATTGAATCTAGGGAATCATTCACCGCAACAAATCGAATGTTGTGTTCTAGAAAATATTATTCTATGTAATATCCACTGTCTAGATAATTTCTTTCTAGACGTGATAAATCTTTGACTACGACAAAGTTTAAATATCCTTTCTCAATATCAGAGATCATATCTTTAAATGCAGGTCTATCAAAGAATACTCCAGAAAATTCATCATCAATGTAGACTTTATGTAAAAACCATCCTTGTCGTTTTACATAATCGGTTAGGCTTTCTTTTTGACTAGTAATAGAGTTAGATTCTGTCCCTTTGCTATCTTCTTTAGAAAGACAACAATAGATAACAACATTATATATTTCTATTAAATTCTGATGGTGGTTCAATTCTAGATTCATCTATAATTATATCCTCCTGTTCAAAAAGATACTCCATTATTTTTTCTAGTAAGGTAGGACCATTGGTTGAAAAGGTCCTTTCTACTTTATATTCTGATTTATTAGGCATAAGCTTTCTCCATTCTTGTAAATAATTTTATGCAGGAGAAAGTTTGTTCTATGTTTTAAACCTCTTCAATATTGACTTAAGAATAGATCAAATTCATCATATCTAAAAGGTGGTTTAGTTTGCGTTCAGGGGGCTATTAGTATAGCCCCCTTCAACTGCAAGGACTAAACCTTGATTTTTTACTAGATAGATTTATGGTTAAGCATAGGAATAAATTCTCCTTTTCTTTTTTCAGCCTATACTAGAAAATAATTTATTTTTGTGAAGTATGTTTTTAAAAAGAAAATAAAAAATTATTAAATATATGGAGAAATAAATTTCTTATGTCTAATGAAGATTGGTTTATTTTTTAAGTTATGGGAAGAAACCTATGGTCTTCTTCGCTGTTTGAACCCGAACCTAGTAACTCTTATTTACTACTTAGTATGATACTAAGAAATAAATAGTCCTCCCCCCAAAATAGGAATTTTGCCTGTATTTAAAAAGCCCCTGCATAAATGCAAGGGCTAGGACATGTTCTGCTATACTAAACTTACCTTAATAAAAACACAAGTATTTAAAATTTAATATAGTGATATTTCTTTACCTTACTGGACAGTTTTTATTATAAAAGCAAGTATTAATGCATTTTAAAATTTCTATTTTCACTAAAAAGATCTTAGCATTTTATCAATACATTTCTTTTTTTGTTCCTTATTTGGATGCACATAAAGATTTAAAGTAGTGCTGATATTAGAATGTCCTAATATAACACTAACAGTCTTATAATCACTATTTGCCTCAATACATCTAGTAGCAAAACTATGCCGTAAACCATGAAATTTTATATCAGGAATATCTAATTTTTTAAGAAGTCTTTTATAATAGTTTCTATATGTTCTAGGTTCTGTTGGAACTGCTTCGTTTGTCAAAACATAATACTCTTTATTTACAACCTTGGATAATGGTTTTAATATTTTAATTAAAGAATTTGACAAAGGTATATCTCGAATAGACTCTTTAGTTTTAGGAGTATCGATCAAAATTTTTGTATATTTTTTGTCTCCTTCGTCTGTAATGTATATTCTTTGAATAGTATGACGAATTCTCATGACAGACTCTTCCATATCTATATCTCCCCATTTCAAAGCACATAGCTCTCCTATTCGCAAACCTGCTGACAGACAAATAACAATTCCTAAATTTTTAAATGTAAAATTCTCATTGAGATACTCCATCAATTTTTTTTGATTGTCTCTAGAAAGAACATCCACTACTTTTTTCTCGTGATTAGTAGGAAACTTGATATCAATTTGCTGATATTCTATCATTTCATACTTAACACCAAACTTAAGAATCATTTTTAAAACTATAAGTATGTCTTTAATAGTTTTCTCATTAAGACCATTACTCAATTCTTTTAATACATATTCCTGCACTAAAGATTCTGTTATATCCTCCTTTCCTTTAAACTCTGGGATAAGATGATTATCCACTAAAAGACTATAAGCTGAATATGTTGATGTTTTTACATATTGCTTCTTGTCCTTCTTCCATAGCTCAGCTATGACTTCAAATTTTGTTTTATTGACCATATTTTTTATACCTCCTTTATAGTCAATATCTATTTTAATAAAAATAGACTCTAATGTAGATAATAATAACGTTATAAGTATTAATGTTCCTGATTTGAGATTCAAAGAAGATGAACAATGGACAGCAAAAAAAATGAATGAGATAGCTTCATTCTATA
>JAIDZC010000017.1 GCA_029057785.1 Anaeroplasmataceae bacterium | reverse complement strand
TGTACAAACGTGTTACCCCGAAGGGCGATAATGCACCTTACTTTTTGTCTAACCCTACCCACTTCATACTTTTATTCCACAAATCAATGCGGTTTTTCTCGTTGTAAGAAAGCTCGGACGACGGCACATACTTGGTACTTCTGTCGAAAAATTTGCCCGTAACGCCGTCAAACTCACCGCTTGTAGCTACCTCGGCAAGCGCGGCAGATGATTTTTCCAAATCGCCGACGCGGTGGGGCATTATCTGTTTCACCGTTGCCTCCCTTTCAACGTAATTAATGTCTCCGTGAAAGTTAGTATCCATCATTCCGGGATTGAATGCGTTGACCGTAATTTCAGAATTTGTCTTTTTCATTCTATCGGCAAGCTCGTAGGTAAAATAAATATTAGCAAGCTTGGAATACGAATATTTTTTTCTGTCGCTGCCGTCCGCATAAGCCAACAAATCGGGGTCTTTCCACTCCAAACCGCCGGGCGGATTGTGCATATCGCTGGTAACGTTTATTATGCGCCCGTTCTCAGACATATACGACAAAAGCAGGTTAACCAATAAAAAGTGTCCTATATGATTAGTCGCAAACACAAGCTCGAAACCGTCCGCAGTCGTTCCGTTGTGCGCAGGCGAAATACCCGCATTACAAATTAAGCAATCCAACTTGACGTTCAGCCCCTTAAATTGCTCTACAAAGCTCCTCACTGATTGCAGAGAAGACGTATCGAGAAGCATTGTGCTAACGCTTATGTTCCCCGTATCATTAATAATTTTTTGCTTTGCCACTTCCGCTTTCTCTTTATTCCTGCACGCAAGAATTATATTATAGCCGCCTATGCGCGCAATATGTTTTGCCGTTTCAAATCCAAGCCCCGTATTTGCGCCCGTTATAATTACAGTTTTCATTTTTTACCTGCCTTAACTAATAAACTCAATGGTAATATCCGTCTTGCCCAAATTCCAAAGTTTTGCCTTGGTTATCTGCTCCCAGCTTTCTTCCGATCCTTGATAGATAATCTCCAGTATATCGCTATCGTCAATCACGTAGTTTTCGATACTTTCAACCGAAGTGGGGATAGTAAGTTTTGTAGCCGTACTTTTTCTAAAAGCCGCCTTGCATATCACTTTTACGCCGTCGGGTATTACTCCGTTATTTGCACCGCGAATGAGAGACACGCCATTCTTCTTTATTAAGTGTCCGTTGGTTGCCGTAAACTCAGCGTTTCCTTCGGCAACGGTAAAACGTTCAATCGCTCCGCAATTATTAAAAACGCTTTCGCCCAAATTTACCATACTTGCGGGGATATAAAATTCAATCAAAGCCGAGTTACCCGAAAAAGCGTTGTTGCCTATCGTTGTAAGCCGACTTCCATCTCCTATTTCTACCGTATGTAATTTTTTGCAGTTATAAAAGGAATTCTGACCGATTTCATTCATTGTATCGGGAAGAATCACCTTTGTAATGTCTTTACTTGCAAACGCTCCGTTGCCGTAGTCGGCTTGTATTTTCGTTACCGGCAAACCGTTGTACTCACTTGGAATGACCAATACAGTTTCCTCGCCCGTCATTCCCGTTACCGTATATGTATTGCCTTCCCGCTTATAAGTAAGGCTTGCCGTAGGTTTTTCGTTCGTTTCGCCGCTCTCTTCCTGCGGGTTGTCTCCACAACCCGCAAAGGCGAAACACGTAAAAATGACAGTCGAAAGAACGATTATAAAATAACCGAATATCCGTTGCTGCTTCGTCATTTTGCCTCCAACCATTTTTTTAACTCTGAATAAATTTTTTTTACCGTTTCGGGCCTATCGATACCCGCAAGATTCTGATTTGCCTCAATGCCCGACATTTCCATACAGTAGGACATACACGCATAACTTTGCCTGTACCTTGCAAGCTCGGACTTGTCCATCGAAAGCGTTGCGTTCGGCAATACGGGGATAAGGCGGTCTTGCTCGTATATAGACTCGAAACGAACTATATACCACTGCCCTTCAATCTTCTGCGTGCTGAACAGCAGCTGCGAATCGGTGGAAAGCTCACATTCCACACCTTTAATTGTACGCCTATTCTGAATTGTTGCCATCATGATGGTAACGGCTTTATTGCCGTTTATCCAAGTAAGCGAGTTGTGAATTTTATGCGGCGCATATATCGGACTCTTGGAAGATGCCGTTACAAAACCGTCGCCGCTACCCTGATACCAAGAAATGTTGACGTATGAATCCTTAGCAAAACATTTGCGCATTTCATCCCACTGTGCATTATCGCGGCAAAAGCGCTCAAAATTGATAAGTTCCAATATATCCTCTTTGGCGTTACGCTCTTCTTCGGTATTGACATAAGGTCTTGTTAAAAATTCACCCATCATTTCTTACTCCCGTTTTTTTTAATTTTGACAACTCGCAATTTTTTAGTACGATTCCGTAGTGACTACTTGCAACTAAATAGTTGCCGCGACATACGACGGTATCGCCCTCTTTCACAACGCTGAAAATATCTTCGGAATTGAAAACGCAAAGGACGTAACACTTGCCGTTTACCTTGTCGGAAAGTTCTATTGCGGGTTTATGATGTACGTCGGGCGCAACCCTTAACGCAACGCCGCTGACTTCAAAACGACGCCCTTTATATTTGCTTTCGCAAGCTGTCAGGTCTTCGTCAAATGCCGCATATAAAGTTTTGGCGTCTGCGGGTGCGTCTTGCTTTAATACGGGACAAAGTCCGAATTCAATCTTTTCCATTTCCTCGCCTTCGGGCTGCTTGGGAAAGTCCTTTAATTGATTTGCCATAATTTTATTCTCCTTTTTTGTTTGATAGTTTTGTAAGTAGTTCAATTATCGTAGTGCGTTCGGCTTGCGTTAAACTTTTTGTAAACTCGTTTTCCAGTTTACCCCCTGCTTCGTTAAGTTCACTGCGCATTGTGTTTGCCTTGTCGGTCAATGATATTACCTTACTGCGCCCGTCTTCGGGATTGCCGGACCTGCAAATTAACTCCTTATTTTCAAGAGTATGCAACACGCTTGTAACTGAGGGATTTGTCATACAAAACGCCCTTTCCAAATCCACCTGCCTCGTACTGCCCTGCGGAGCTTCGTAAAGATACGCAAGTATTTTATACTGCGTAAGCGTCATATCATAAGGCGCAAGCACTGATAGCGCTGTTTTTTCCAACTGCAAAGACGCTTTTTTTATGAGTATGCCTATATTATTACTTTTCATATTGACTCCAAAATACATAGAATTCTATGTATTAGTTTAGCATAAGTTTTATCATCTGTCAATACATTAACTAAAAAAGGAAGGCCGAAGCCTTCCTTTTTTAGTATTCAAATTACTTCTTTCTGGGGTTCTTGATATTTGCCTGTGCAGCAGCTAAACGAGCTACTGGAATACGATAAGGGGAACACGAAATATAATCAAGTCCACATTGATGATAAAATTCAATAGATAATGGATCTCCAGCAGTTTCACCACATACTCCCAAATGCAGATTTGATCTAGTTTTTCTTCCTAAGCTAGAAGACATTTGGATGAGTCTACCTACACCTGCAATATCTACAGTTTGGAATGGGTCATGCTCTAAGATTTTATTATCATAATAATATTTTAAGAAATTAGATGCATCATCACGAGAAAGCCCCATAGTCATTTGAGTTAAATCGTTTGTACCATAGCTAAAGAATTCTGCTTCTTTTGCAATTTCATCTGCAAGTAACGCTGCACGAGGGATTTCAATCATTGTACCCACATGATATTTCATTGAAATATTCGCCTTTTTGATTTCTTCATCACAGGTAGCACAAATCACTTCTTTAACCTTCTTAAACTCTAAACAATCGATAACAAATGGTACCATAATCTCTGGTTCTACAGATATACCCATTTCCTTTTGTGCCTCTATGGCAGCAGTGATAATCGCACGTGCCTGCATTCTAGCTATTTCTGGATAAGCTATGGATAAACGGTCGCCTCTAAAGCCCATCATAGGATTATGTTCCTGATGCACTTCTATTCGTGTATGAATTTCAGTTAAGGATAAGTGTAATGCCTCAGCAAGCTCTTCTATTTGTTCTTCTGTTTTTGGTAAGAATTCATGAAGAGGTGGATCTAATAAACGAATGTTTACATTTCGTCCCTTCATTGTTAAGAATAAAGCTTTAAAGTCTTCCTTTTGATATGGAAGCAATTCTTCTAATGCTTGTTCTCTTTCTTCTAAGCTTTGAGATAATATCATTTTACGCATATGGAAAATTCTTTTTTCTCCAAAGAACATATGTTCAGTACGGCATAAACCAATACCTTCTGCCCCAAACTCCATAGCCTTAATTGCATCTCTTGGAGAATCAGCATTTGCGCGTACATGTAGCTTCTTATATTTCTCAGCCCATGCCATAACTCTTGCAAAGTCACCAGACATTTGAGATGGAATTAAATCAATTGCACCTTCATAAATAAGACCCGTTGAACCATTTACAGACACAACATCATCAGGTCCATAGACTTTACCTTGAACTGTCATAGTTCTTGCATTCTCATCAATATAGGCATCACTACAGCCAGTAACTGCACATTTACCCATACCTCTGGCAACTACTGCTGCATGAGAGGTCATACCACCACGAGCAGTAATTACAGCCTCTGCAGCCACCATACCAATAATATCTTCAGGAGAGGTTTCCTCACGAACTAAAATAACCTTTTCACCTTTTTCTTTGCGTGCTTTAGCTTCTGCTGCACTAAAGGCGAGTTTACCTATACCAGCACCTGGAGAAGCAGGATTTCCCTTTGTAAGGACAACCCCTTTTTCTAATGCTTCACTAGAGAAGGTTGGATATAGTAAATAATGGAAGGTATTCACATCAATTCTAGATACAGCCTCTTGTTCTGTGATAAGTCCTTCATCCACCATATCACAAGCAATCTTTACACCTGCAGCTGCAGTTCTTTTTCCACTACGAGTTTGTAAGAAATAAAGCTTGCCATCTTCTACGGTAAATTCCATATCTTGCATATCACGGTAGTGTGCCTCTAGCTTGGCAGAGGTATCTGCAAATTGAGCATAAATATTTGGTTGTTGTTTCTTTAATTCATCTATTTTAAGTGGCGTTCTAATGCCGGCTACAACATCCTCTCCTTGAGCATTTACAAGATATTCAGCAAAGATTTTTTTCTCACCTGACCCTGGATCACGAGAAAAACCTACACCTGTTCCACTTGTTTCCCCCTTGTTTCCAAAGACCATAGATTGAACATTTACTGCAGTTCCCCAAGCATCAGAAATATTATTCATTCTACGATAAACAATAGCTCTTTCATTATCCCAAGAACGGAATACAGCACCTACTGCCTCAACGAGTTGCTTCCAAGGATCTGTTGGGAAATCTTCACCAACGTTTTCTTTATACCATGCTTTATAACGAACAATTAAACCTTTAAGTTCAGAAGCAGGTATCTCATAATCTAGCTTATACCCCTTTTCCTTCTTAAGTTCGTCAAGCATTGTATCCATTTCTTTTCTAGAAAAACCCTTTGCAATATTTGTGAACATTAAAATAAATCTTCTATAAGAGTCATATGCAAAACGCTCATTATTAGTTTCTTTAGCTAAAACTTCAACAGTTTCATCATTTAAACCTAAATTCAATATGGTGTCCATCATTCCAGGCATAGATACTCTAGCTCCTGAACGCACTGAAACAAGAAGAGGATTCTTAGAACCACCAAAAGTTTTTCCTGTTATTTTTTCTAATTCCTTTAACTTCTTGCTGATTTCAGCAAGAATATCTTCTGATAGCTTTTTACCATCCTCATAATATTTATTACAAGCTTCTGTAGTTATCGTAAAGCCTTGAGGTATAAGGATTCCCAAGCTTGCCATTTCAGCAAGACCAGCACCCTTTCCACCCAACAATTCTTTTCCTAAACCATGAGCTTCTGTAAATAAATACACATATTTCTTTTTCATACCCAACTTCTCCTAAATGCTAAATTTATATAAAATTATACTACCAGCAACTGCAACATTCAAGGACTCCATATTCTTCATTGGAATATAAATATTTTCCAAACCAAGATCTTGGACTTCCTTAGAAATCCCATTTCCTTCATTACCTAAAATAATAGCAACTCTTTTTTCTTTTTTAACTTCCGTCAACGAAATTCCGTTGACAACATTTGTACCATATACTTTATGATTTAAAGTTTTCAAAAAATCACAGATATTTCCAAACAAAAAATTCAATTTAAATATCGCACCTTGTGAGGAACGAATCACCTTGTCATTATAAATATCTACTGAACCTGTACCTATAAAAATTGTATCAAAGCCAAAGGCACAAGCACTGCGCATTAGGCTTCCCATATTTCCTGGATCTTGAACTCCATCTAAAATTAAAACCTTGTCCGAAAGTTCTGATTTGGTTAGCATTTTGCATAGACCTAGATCTTTTACAACAGAATCTGTATTACATATTTTTTTCATTATGCCTTCTGATACTTGAATATATCCTTCTTTTTCTTCTATGGAATACGCTTCTATCAATACCCCAGCCATTCTTGCCTCAGAAACAAGGTGAGTCCCCTCAACAATAAACTTCTGTTCTTGTTTTCGATATTTTGCCTGTTTAAGTTTTAACAACGATTTTATTTTCAAATTATCCATTGAACTTATCATAAGACTTACCTACATGATTGTCTTTCTAATATAACGTCCAATGGTTCCCTTCGCAGGAGCAATGATAACAAATACATTTGGATCAACTTCCATACAAATCTTCTTTGCTCGACTAAGTTCATATTTTGTTAAAATAACAAATGCATCCTTTTTTTGTTTATGTGTATATGCTCCTTCTACAGTAAGCAAGGTAACACCATGCTTTAGCTCTTCCATAATACGAACAGAGATTTCATCAACATGATCAGAAATAATATCTAAACGAATAAAATTATATGCAGTATGAATCTTATCTACTACGATTGAAGTAATAATAATACGGATCAATGTATACATGGAAATTTCCCAAGCACCCGCAATAACTCCACCACCAATTAACGCAATTAAGCAGTTAAATGACATAGTCATCATACCAATAGAAATTCCCTTTTCTATTGATAATGCCTGAGCAATAATATCTAATCCACCTGTAGATGTACCAAAGCGTAATGCTATACCATTTGCTAGGCCTGTAACAAGACCACCAATTAATGCAAACAATAATTGATTTTCTTTTGCATTTATTCCGAAGGTATATTCTGGTATCCAACCCATCATAATGATAGATTGCACAATAACAGATAATAAAGAATATATCGCAAAACGAATAGACACCTTTTTCCATCCATATATAAATAAAGGTACGTTTAAAACAAAGGTAAAGACACCTAAAGGAATAACTACTTTTCCGCCTGTACACAAAGAAATAATATCTGCAATAATTTGTCCAAGTCCTGTAACTCCAGAGGAATACAATCCTGCAGGAGTGATAAACCACATAACCCCTAGGGAATACACGATTGCAGAAACTAAAACAATAGAAACGTGGAAGGATTCTTCCATTACAACTTTTTTATTCATACTACTAAACCTCAACAATTAAATATATATCCTTATTATATCACGTTTTTTTACAAAAAAAAGGTGGAATTTTCATCCACCTGTTTTTTATATAAATTAACAATTAATTCTTCTTACCCTTTTGATATAACTTTTTAGTCATATTTCCGCCTACTCTACCATTTTCAGCAGCAGAGGCATTCTTGCCGGGTTGAATACCTAACTCATTTGCAACCTCTTGTTTTAAAGTTTGTGTATTCGTAGTTTGTTTTGCACGAGATACAGCTTGTTTTGTCATCTTGCCACCGATTCTACCATTTGCTTTAGAGGATTTTGAAGCAGTATTAGAAGACTTTGTGTTTTTCTTACTTGTTGCCATAATTTCACCTCCTCGCAGTATTTATTGTTGCCGCAGGTAGACAAAATTATACAAATTTATTTATTTTTTAGTTCAGCAATAACCTCTCGAACTTCTAATCCTAACAAAGATAAATCAATGTCACTATCTACATCTATAGTTATACTATTCGTATGCTCAACAGCATCATTTACCATCGTCTCATAATCAAATGCCTTTTCAAAGACTTCACACTTTTCTATTCTAGGTGCAGTGGCAGGAGCCTTAGGTACATAAACCGTACAGCAGTCCTCAAAAGGCTTAATAGAAATGTCAAAGCATTCCATTTTCTTTGATATCCCAATTATATCTAATTTATCATAGGTACATAGAGGACGTAGCACGGGAATACTTGTTACAGAGTTAATTGTATTCATACTTCTTAAGGTTTGACTAGCTACTTGCCCAACAGATTCGCCATTAATAATACAAAGGCAGTCCTTCTTCTCTGCAAGCTTACTTGCAATTCGATACATCATTCTACGCATAATGGTAATATTATAGCTTTCAGGCACATTGTCAAGTAAAGCCATATGCAATTCTTTAAAAGGAACCATATGTAAATTAATTTTATTCTTTGGTGCATAACGCGCCATAATTTTAACAAGATCAATAACCTTCTGTGCAGATTCAATTGAGGTTAAAGGTGTAGATTCAAAATGGATACATTCTACTTCTACCCCCTGTTTCATAGCTAAGTATCCTGCAACAGGTGAATCAATTCCACCAGATAGCATTAAAAGACCTTTTCCTGCAACTCCAACAGGATATCCGCCCATAGCTCTTATTTCTGTATTATATAAATAACAGGAGTTCCCTTTTAGCTCTAAATGCAAGGTCACCTCTGGATTGTGTACATCTACATGAAGAAGAGAATGATTTGCAAGTACATAGCCTGCAACCTGTTTAGTTACCTCCATAGAATGAAGAGGATAATTTTTGTTTGCTCTTCTCGTTTCTACTTTAAAAGTAGTATCTTTATTTGCAATTTCCTTCATGAGTTCTAAGGCAGTTGTCTTAATTTCTTTTAAATCATTACTACACTTTACAACAAAGGAATAAGAGGAGATGCCAGAAACATACTCTAAACGCTTTACAACCTCTTCTTGAGACACATCATTTAAATGAATATAAATACGATCATGTGTATTTTCAATGGTGACATTTAAGCCCTTCATTTTTAAAGCCATAAGCTCATAAAGTCTTCTTAAAAATTCCTTTTGATTTTTTCCTTTAAGAGTTAAATCGCCAAAGCGTACTAAAATTTGATTGTAAAGCATAATAACACCTCGCCTAAAATTATACCAAAAACTCAAACTTTTTCAATGGAAAACTAACGTAATTCATAGTATAATGAAGTTATATGGAGGAATAGACTATGACAAACTATAAAGAAATCCTACAAATATTACCCGCATTAATTGAAGATAATACTTATGATATGACAATTTTATCTAATACAAGTGCTTTATTATTTGAACATTTAAAACAGATTAACTGGGTTGGGTTTTATATAAACAAAGATAATACACTTCTTTTAGGCCCCTTCCAAGGAAAGGTAGCATGTACAAGAATTCCTTTTTCTAAAGGCGTATGTGGAGCTTGTGCTACAACATTAAAAACAATCGTTGTTCCAAATGTTCATGAATTTAAAGGACATATCGCTTGTGATAGTGCTTCAAATAGTGAAATCTGTATACCCATCTTGGTTCATAACAAGTTATATGCAATCTTGGATATAGATTCTCCTGTTCTTGATCGCTTTAACGAACAAGATAAATTATATTTAGAAAAAGTTGCTCAACAATTATCCCATCAGCTCGAAAAGGTTTTAGAATAACTTTTATTATTCAATTTTTAAAGAATAAAAATGATTTGACTTATATAACTAAGTTATGGTATAATACCAAAGCGTGGGTAAAAAGCAGCTGTCAATCCTGTTGTAGTTCATATCTTAAAGCCTATAAGGCATTACTAGTAATCTTCGCTGCTTCATGGTGAACGTATAATTTAAGATATCCTATAATAGATGGCAAACAATTTTACTCCCAAATCAAAAATATTTAGGAGGACAAAGATATGTCAAAATTTACAGGCTCAACCTGGAAGGTATCTCGTCGTCTAGGCTATTCTGTTAGTGAAACTGGCAAAGAATTAGCTAGAAGAAAGTATGCTCCAGGACAGCATGGTGCTAAGCGTAAGAAGCTTAGTGAATATGCAACACAGATGGCTGAAAAGCAAAAGGTAAGATTTACTTATGGTGTTTCTGAAAAACAATTCAGAAAAACTTTCAATGAAGCTTCTAAGATGGCTGGTAAAACAGGTGTTAACTTCTTAAAGTTATTAGAAGTTCGTCTTGATAACCTAGTTTATCGTTTAGGCTTCGCTAGTACAAGAGCACAAGCTCGTCAGCTAGTAAATCATGGCCATGTTGTGGTTGATGGCAAGAAGGTAGATATTCCTTCTTACCGTGTAAAGGTTGGTCAAACTATCGCAATGAAGGAAGCATCAAAGGATTTAGTTATTGTTAAAGCAGCTTTAGAAGCTAAATTAGCACGTGCTGAATATCTTTCATTCGATGAGAATAACGTTGGTACTCTTGTAAGAATTCCTGAAAGAGACGAATTCCTACCAGAAATCAACGAACAACTAATTGTCGAATTCTACAACAGATAAGACAAAAAAGAAAAGGAACCTTGTTGGTTCCTTTTTATTTTGCCAGCTTAGATTTGAGTTATCATCCAAATCATTAATACAAAGAAATTAAATCCCAAAGTGGAAGCGAAAACAATATAGCTTTCTTTATTAAATTTCACATTTCTATGATATATGCAGTACCCAATAAATAATGCTATACCTATTAAAATATACCATAAAGGTATAATTTCTACATGACCACTGTTAATCACAATTAAAATAGGTATAAGTCCTGCAGTTAATGGTAAGAACACTCTGTACCCAAAAATCCCATTAGAAAGACCTTGTGTTCGAATAGAACAGTCTTTTTTTGAAAACCAAATTAAGTAAATAGATATTAAATATCCTAAAATTGCATATATGATAAATATTGTGGTGAATAGAGAAACATTATCAATTCGTGGCTGGTGCAGAAAAGGATCTTCAAAAAAATACTTTGGAGCCTCTACATATATAAGTAATGGAAACATAGAGAACCCTGAATCAGCATTATCAATTATAATTTGAGAAACTAAAAAAACTATTGCCAACCCTAATCCTACATACACAATTCCATCTAAAACCGTATTCGCTTTATAATAAAACAATAATATAAAATTGAACATTGGAATCGTTATTGCTATTTGTATTAAGACTCCCAACAGGAAATACTCTAGCTGTACATCCAAAGTTTGTCCAGCTGTTGTACTATATTCAAATGCTCTACTTACATATGCTAATGCAAAGATAATTAAACAAACCAAAGTAAATATAACGGCCATCACAACAAGTGATGCTATAGCTGCCAAATATTTACCAACAAATAATTCACGTTTTGTAACTGGTAAAGAATAGGTCATATCTGCACTTATTCTTTTTTTATTATAAGTAAAAGTTTTATAAACGATTCCAATAATCAAGAATAACAGGAAAAGTCCATAAAGTGAAGTGAAGTGTGTCCAAGCTACAGTTGTGTCAAACACCAAAATGGTACATCCAAGAATTGACATTATTATCAAATAGATGACTAGAGGAATTAAAAGTTTCTTAATCTCATATATAAAAACCTTTTTCATCTTTTTTCTCCTCCTTCAGTAACAATATTTGTAAAATAATCATTGAAATCCATTTCCAATTCTTCCATCATTACTGGATTGGTAGCCTGTAATGCTTTTATGATTTCTTCTTCTCTCCTTACAACAATCTGAACAATTTTTCCAACAATCTTTAATTCAGTTGGGCTTAAAGCTTTAAAAAGATTTTCTGTAATTGGAGTGGTATATGCCATTTGAAACTTTACATATTGCTCAAAGTTTTCCATCATTTTTCCTGAAGCCAAAACCTTTTGATGATCTAGAATGACATATCCATCAATAATTTCTTCTAAATCCTTTAAAGAATGTGAAGATATGATTACGGTCATAGTATGATTTTCAAAGCTCTCTAACAAAAAATGATTAAACTCTATTCTAGCCAATGGATCTAATCCATCAAAGGCCTCATCTAAAAATAAATACTTCACTTGACTAGCTATAGCTAAAGTTAAAAACACTCTTCTTCTCATACCTTTTGAAAAATGATTCATTTTTCCTTTTAATGAAATATCAAATTTTTTCAAATAGGCTTGAAACATTTCCATATCGAATTTAGGATAAAAAATTTTATACATTTTACTCAAAGACTCTGGAGTTGCATTAAAGCTATAAAATGGATCGTCTGGCAAAAAGAAAACAAGTTCCTTTAATTTTGCATTGCTGTCAATTGGTTCTCCATCAATTATTATAGATCCAGATGATGGGCGATAAACACTTGACATTAATCTCATTAATGTGGATTTACCTGCACCATTAATACCAATGAGACCATATATTTTTCCTTCTTCAAAGGTTAAGTCAACATTATCTAGAACAACATAATCGCCGAATCGATGAGTTAAGTTTTTAATTTCTATCATTGCCTTTCCTCCTCATATATTTTTATAATTAAGTCTTCTAATTCTTTTTGAGATATTCCCATTTCTTTAAAATGGTTCAAGGTGTTAATTACCTCCTCTAGAAAAACATGGTTTTGATTGACTGGGCAAACAAAAATTCCTTTTTTAGGAATAGTATAAACAACATTCTTCTCTTCTAACAAAGAATATGCTCGTTCTATTGTATTCGGGTTCACACCAAGCTCTAAACCAAGTTTGCGACAGGAAGGTAGTTTTTCATTTTCCTTAAAAACACCTAATTTTATAAAGGATTCAATTTTTGCTGCAACTTCTAGATAAATAGATTGCTTACTCGTAATCTTGATTTGCATTGTACTTCCTCCTTTCAATAGCATTATACTGTATTAACTGTATTATTGTCAAGTAAAAGAAAAAATCCCTTAAGGGATTATCTTTCATCTTCATCATAAACAAAGATTTTTTGTTTTTTCTTTTTCTTTTTAGGATTAAAAATTACTTTATTTTTAGGTAAAAAGATTTCTACAACTGGGATAGTCAAGAAAATAATCCAACCTGGATGCCATAAATCTCCTATAATACCCATAAGTAAATATGCAATCACGACAAGTACAGGATATAACCCCATTATAGTTACCTTACCAAGCATCATTGGTACAATTGGAATTGCAAAAAATACAATCCAGCCAGGATGCCAAGCATCAAGATAAAAACCTAATAATAAATAGATAATGATTGTAATCATTGGTGTAGCAGCAATAATTTTAGCACGAAGTGTCATAACTCATCTCTCCTTTGTATTTCTATTATATCATAGTTTATAAAATTGTGATATAATATTTTTGGTGATAGTATGAAAAAAATAGGGAAAAATGATGAAGTTGTACATTTCTTTAAAGAATTATCTAAAACAAATAAGCATAGGGATTATATATTCACAGATGATCTAGAAGTACTTAAACTGGCGAATACCTATCGATTAGAAATTCCTTATCTTTTAATTACAAGTGATATGGAATATAAAGAGGATACTCTTCAACTCATCGATAAATTAAAACAACAAGCTAAGGAATGCTATGAAATATCACTTTCCACTTATGAGACATTTCAAACAAAAGAAAATCATGCTGGGATATCAGCTGCAATTCAGATGCCTAAGTATTCTAAAGAGGAATTAGGAGATTTTATTATTGTATTAGATAGACTGGAAATTCCAGGAAATGTAGGAACAATCTACAGGACCTTAGATGCCTGTGGAGCCACAGGCGTAATCTTAGTAGATCCTATTTCAAAACCTCATAATCCTAAGATTACTACTTCTGCTAGAGGAACAAACCTCATACTTCCAACAGTTTTAATGGGATATCAAGAGGCACAAGATTTTTTACAACAAAACCAATACACAATTTATTTAGGAGAGCCTGAATTAGGTTTAGATTATCAAAGTCATCACTATACCGGAAAAATAGCTTTAGTATTTGGTAATGAGCGATATGGCATTCAAGAGGATTGGTACAATCATCCACATCAGAAGGTATTTATTCCTATGCAAGGAAACAATAACAGCTTAAATGTTGGAGTTGCAACTTCTATTATTGTGTATGAAGCAGCAATGCAAAGAAATTTTAAGAAGAAATAATATAAGATTTTCTTTTATTTAATTTATAAAAATGAATATTCCTTCCATGACAGCTATCCCCTCTATAGATTTCCTAATAATTTAGAATGTATTTTATACATCTTATTTGGCTTTTAACTCTTTTATTTCCTTTTTGAATTTTACAACTGGCATTACTCCTCCTAACCCAATAGACCAAGGAAGTGTAAGTAAAAATCCAGTTGCTAGCTCCCAAAAGGAGGTAAGAACAAACAAAAGAATAGAACTTACTATTATAAAAATACTCCATATGATACTGAAAGCAATTAAAAACTTAATTTTAAAATTCAATTTTTGGATTCTTATTTGATTCGTTTCTTTTTCCATATATTTGTCCTCTAAATCTTATCTTAGCTATATCATACCTTTTTTCTTCTTGATTTACAAGAACTCTATTTAAATAGCAATTTATTTTTGCATTTCATTTAGCAAACAAAAAAGACCCTTTTTTGGGTCTTTTCATTTTTATATTGCTTTGTTACAAAGTTCAATAAAGCTATCTGCTTGTAATGATGCTCCTCCAACTAAGCCACCATCAATATTTGGCTGAGCCATAAGTTCACTTACGCTCTTTGTTGATACAGAACCACCATATAAAATACGAATACCTTCAGCACACTTTGGACAATATAGCTTTGCAATTAAAGAACGGATATAGCCACATGCCTCATCTGCCATTTCTGCAGATGCAACCTTTCCAGTTCCTATTGCCCAAATAGGCTCATAAGCGATTATTATATTTGATAAATCTTTATTATCAATGCCTTCAAATGCCTTAGTAATTTGTCTATCTAGTACATCATGCGTTGTATTAGCTTCTCTTTCCTCTAAAGATTCTCCACAACAAATTATAGGCTTTAAGTCATTAGCTAGAGCTGCTTTAACTTTTAAATTAACTGTTTCATCAGTTTCATTAAAATAAGCTCTTCTTTCACTATGACCAATGATTACATACTCTACTCCAGTTGATGTTAGCATTACTGGAGAGATTTCTCCAGTGTAAGCACCACTTTCAGCAAAGTGAACATTTTGAGCACCAATCTTTAGATTGTTGCCTTTACGTTTTACTAAATCTCTTAATATAATTGCTGGCGCACAAACAATAGAGTCTAATTGACTTGCACTTGGAAGCTTATCGCTTACTGCATAAATAAACTCTAAAGCCTCATCACGAGTCTTATTCATCTTCCAGTTTCCAGCCATTACGGGTTTTCTCATACTATTCTTTTCCTTACCTAATTATTTTTCAAGGATAGTTGCAATGTCATTAATTGCAGCCTCAGCCTGATCACCAGTAGCCTCAATTATAACATTTTCACCTCTTGGAATAGCTAAAGACATTAATCCTAAAATAGATTTAACATCAATGACTTTATTATGATAATGTAAATTAATATCTACAGAATACTTAGATGCTGCTTGAACTACCTTAGCAGCTAAGCTGGCATGTAAGCCAACAGTACTTTTTACTACAATTTGCTTTTGCATAATCCTTAAATCTCCTTATTATAATTCATCTACACAAGCGATACCAGGTAAAACCTTGCCCTCTAGATACTCTAAAGAAGCTCCTCCACCTGTAGAAATGTGTGACATCTTATCTGCATAGCCTAGACTTTCTGCTGCAGCTGCAGAATCACCACCACCGATAATTGTATTAGCGCCCTTAAGGTTAGCTAATAATTCACATACACCGATTGTACCTGCTGCATAGTTCTTCATTTCAAATACACCCATAGGTCCATTCCATACAACCGTTTTAGCACCTGCTAAAACACTTGCAAATAATTCTAATGTCTTAGGCCCAATATCTAAACCCATATCGTCTGCTGCTAAAGCATCAACAGATTTTACAACACCTGGAACATCTGCGAATTCCTTTGCACATACAGCATCAACTGGTAATACTAATTTTGAACCTGCCTTAGCCAAAAGCTCTTTAGCTAAATCTAGTTTATCTTCTTCACACTTAGATGCACCAATGTTCTTTCCTAAAGCCTTTAAGAAAGTGAACATCATAGCTCCACCAATTAAAATCTTGTCTGCTTTTTCACATAGTGCTTCAATTACACCAATCTTGTCAGAAACCTTAGCTCCACCAAGAATAGCAATATAAGGACGAACAGGCTCATCTACTGCTCCACCAATATATTTAATTTCCTTTTCTAGTAAGAAGCCTGCTGCAGTTTCACTTACGTTTGCAGCAATACCTACGTTAGAAGCTGCTGCACGGTGAGCTGTACCGAATGCATCATTTACGAATACATCACCTAAAGATGCCCAATACTTTCCAAGTTCAGGATCATTCTTAGATTCCTTCTTGCCATCCAAATCCTCATATCTTGTGTTTTGGAACATTAAGATTTCGCCTTCACCAAGTTTAGCAGCTGCATCCTCTAAAGCCTTTCCTTTAGTCGCATTTACAAAGTGAACAGGTTTTTTAATTAATTCTTCTAATCTCTTAGCGACTACAGTTAAGTCGTTTTTAGCCAAATCTGCTTCTTCCTTAACACGTCCTAAATGAGAAAATACAATTGCCTTACCACCATGATTAATTACATACTCAATTGTAGGTAAAGCTGCGCGGATACGTGTATCATCTGTGATAACGCCATCCTTCATAGGAACATTAAAGTCTACACGAATTAAAACTTTTTTTCCTTTTACATTTAAATCTGATACAATTTTCTTAGCCATATTTACTAATCCTCCAAAAATAAAGCTATTATTTTTTACACCTCATTATAACATTTATATCTTATTTTTTCAAATAAATTTATGAGAAAACGTATTACATTAAATAAATTAAAATGAGAAAAAGGCTTTCTAACAAGAAAGATAAGTAGAATAACGGCAAAAAAGAAATTTTTTTGTATTTATATGTTTTTTTTAGTTGTTTTTTTTGTGAACGAAACAAAACATAATATGGATGAAAGCAAAAGAGGAATATTGTGACAAACAAACATAATATAGCTAATGTAAAATAAGCAATTTTCATTTTACCACCACTATATTATATGCATCTGCTAAGAATAACGCTTAACATAATAGGAGTTATAATTTTTCGGTTCAGAATAATATTCAAACAAAGCTTTTTTAGCAAGAGTATTTCCCTGTCTTGCAGAGATATCTAGAAGCTTTAAATAATTATCCTCTACAACATGATTCAGTACAAGCTCTGCTAAATGATATCCACTTTGAGGATTATGCTTAAGGGTTAAATAACTATAAAAAATATCCTTCTTTAATCCTTCTTGAGCATTTGTAAATTCTTTCAAATATTCCTTTCGTTTAAAATAAAAAATTAATTGATTTAAATATTCGCTATATTTAGAATATTCTTTATACTTAATATTTTTTCTTATTTTAGATAAAAGGAGTGAGGGCTTAATATATTTCAATTCTTCTTTGGTAGCTATATATACATTGAATGCTAAATCATAATAGTATTCCAAATATTCCTTCGGAACATATACAACAGGTCTTTTAAATTCCTTATAAAAATCCATAAACTGTTCAGAACGTTTGAAATCAATGCTATAAAAGGAATCTGTAATAGATGAATACATACTCTTAAATGGTTTCCTATGCTTCTTAGAAAAATAATCCAGACAATAAACCTCTTCTAAATAATATTTTTTATTGAATTCATTAAAGGTTTTGATTGGAGAAATATCAATTGAATTTTTCCGTTCTGTTAAAATTAAATTATGTCTTTGGCAGATGCTACGCTCTGTCTTTTCTAAAAGACGTTTAATAAATTCTTTTTCATAAATTTCTATATCTTTTACATTAAAAATATTATACTCATTTATATTATGCTCTTCTTCCTTAAAATCTTTGATAGATAATTCATGTAAAAGAAAATCTTTAGAAACTAAGCTACAAGAAGCATCTATTACACCACTTTTTTGTTTTCCATCCCTAAGAACTAGATATTCTAGATTTTTTATATTCCCGTCAATAAAAGGATATACTAAAAAACCAGAAGTTATAGAGATTTGTTCTAAATTTATTTCTGTGTCAAATTTAGGATCATTAAGAATTCTTGATTTGTATTTCTCAATTATTTCTTCTTTTTCTAAGTCCTTTCTAAAAACATAACATGTCTCCATTTATAATCACCTATTAAAAAAATATGATAGAGTTTAGCACTCTATCACATTTTTAATAACAAGTTGATTTTGTTTTTTCTTTTCATCTAAACGCATTGTATACTCAATAAGATATAAATGATTCGTTTCTATCTCAAAAGGAGTTTTCATAAATTCTTGTGGAAATATTACAAAATCAATGACATCACTACTATCATTAAATTCTCCTACAAGCATAGGCTCTTGTTTTTTAGTTAAAATCTTCTTCACAGAATCAAAGGCTCCAATACACCTACCTGTTTTTCTCTTGAGATAATCTGCATGATATTTCTTTTGTAAATCTTGTAAATTTAAAAATATATCATATGTTAAATTAAATCCTAAATACATATATTCTTTTTGTTGTAATATATCAAAATCAAATTCCCTAGTATCCTCTATACGATCTTCTAAATGTCTTGCAATGATCTCGTTAATTGAACTTTTAGCTTCTATCATTTGCTTTTTTGTCATACCAAAGCCATCTAATGCTCCAGCATAAATTAATGCTTCCAAAGCCGACTCACTAAGCTTTGTTCTTTCTTTAAATTCTTGAAAGTTTTTAAATAATCCATTTTTGTTTCGATCGTTTACAATATCTAATGTAGTCATCTCACCAATGGAGTGAATTGTTTGTAGAGGCATAAACATTCCAGCTTGGTTCACTTCAAAATGATTTGTAGAAACATTTACATTTGGTTTAAATGTAATAACATGGTGGGTTTTAGCGTAGTTGATATAACTAACCATCATCTTTGTGGCGCCAATAACATTATTCAAAATCTTAGAAATAAATATGTTGAAATAATTTGCTTTAAAATATGCCATCTGATAAGAAACCAACCCATAAGCAACAGCATGAGATTTATTGAAGCCATAATTATTAAACTTCAAGAAATATTCATAGATATGTTGGGCCACTTCTTGGCTATGACCTTTTCGCATTGCACCTTCAATAAAAGATGTTTCTTGATTTTTCAATTCTGATTCTTTCTTCTTAGAAATGGCACGTCTTAATAAATCGGCTTGTCCTAGCGAAAAACCGGCGAAAATTTGGGCAATCTGCATAATCTGCTCTTGATATACTATAATCCCGTAAGTACTTTTCAATATAGGTTCTAAAACTGGATGTTCATATGTAAATTTTTTACCATGTCTTCTTGCAATAAATTCATCAATATTTTCCATCGGACCTGGACGATAAAGCGCCAATACAGCTACTAAATCATCAAACCGCTCGGGCTTTAATTTATTCAAAACTCTTCTTATACCATCAGACTCAAGTTGAAACACTCCTAAAGTGTCTGCAGATTGTAATAATTGATAGGTTTTTTTATCATTTAAAGGAATATTTCTTAAGTCATTCATTGTAAAGCCTGGAATATTCTTCATAACTTCATCAATGATTGTCAAATTACGAATTCCTAAAAAATCCATTTTCAACAAACCAATCTTTTCAAGATCTGTCGCTTCTAATTGGGATTGATAAAGACCATTAATACCTTCTTGAAGAGGAATGATATCATCTAATACAGTAGAGGAAATAATCACTCCTGCAGCATGCGTAGATATATGTCTTGGAAGTCCATCTAATCCACGTATAATGTATAAAAATTCATATATGTCTTTACGATTAACAAATTGCTTCAAAAGAAAATCGTAATCAGGATTAGCTTCTACCATACGTATAATCTCATTCAATCTAGAAGCCTCTATTTTACGAATTCTTCCTAAATCACGTATAGAGGATTTAATTTGAAATGTATTAAAGGCCGAGATATTACATACATGCTTTTCTCCATAAAGTTTATTCACATATTGTATGACATCATCTCTATAAGTATCAGGAAAATCTGTATCTATATCTGGCATACTAATACGCTCGGGATTTAAAAATCTTTCAAATAACAAATCATATTCTAAAGGATCAATTTCTGTAATACCCAAACAATATGCAACTAAAGAGCCTGCACCAGATCCACGCCCTGGTCCAACAAGTATCCCTTTCTTCTTCGCGTATAGAATAAAATCCCAAACAATTAAAAAATAGTCACTATATCCCATTTTTTCTATGATCGAAAGCTCATAAGCTAACCGTGTTTGATATTTAGAAGAAATCTTTCCCTTTAGCCTACGATATAAGCCCTTTGAACAAAGAGATTTTAAATAGTCTATAGAACTAGCCCCTTTTGTATTTGGGTAGGAAGGTAAATAAAATTTCTTAGGATATAAATCTAATTGAATTTGATTTACAAATTCCTCTAACTCTTCTACAGATAAAGGGGCCTTATCAAAACTATAGTCCTCATAGTCTTTTACTTCCACTGAATTGCCAGCAATCTGACACAAAGCTTCATAAATAACTTTATCCTCATTATTTAAATATCTACAATTATGAAGCGGAAGGGATTTAATTCCAAGTTCCTTGGCTATAGAATAAATCTCTTGATTTGCATTTAAACGATCCAAACGATTTGTATAGGAATACCCTACATAATAATTAAAATAGGATTGGAGCTGTTCTAACTTGAATCTTAACTCTTTGTGTGCTTTTGAAAAATGTAATCGCTCAATAATAGATTCATTATAAACTGAAATAAAGGCTATACTTTTACGGTATGGTTCTAAAAAATCCAATCCGTATGGCTCTTCATGTGTGGCTAAATATGTACTAATTTTTAAAAGGTTCTTGTATCCTTCTTCATTTAGAGCATAAGCAAGAAGTTTGGATTTAAAACTATCATCATCAATATAGGTGATTTCGATACCTATAATAGGCTTAATATGATTGCTAATACATTCTTGATAAAACTTATAACTTCCATATAAATTCTTATCTGTCATAGAAAGAAAGGTGAAGGAATGTGTTTTGGCTGATTCAATATAATCTTTTAAATGAATAGAATTACTTAATAAATTATATTCTGTTTGACCATATAAAAAACCTTTCATGCCTTCACCACCTTATTATATCTATCTTATATTATAGTTGATTTTGGTCGTTAATGCAATTTCTCTTTTTCTTAAAATATAGAAATATAATAATTCCTCCACCAATAAGACAAACACCAATAAGAATTGGTACTATAAAAATATTACCAGAAGATTCAATAGGATTTTTAGTATCAGAGACTGTAATATACAATGTTTCAGAAGTAGATAAATTAGAAGAGTTTGTTACAGTAACGCGAACAGGGTATGTACCTGCTTTAGAATAATCCACTAGGCCATCATCATATTCAATCTTAGATTCAATGTCAGAATCTGAAGGATCAAAGACTTGAATTTGATTTAAAATATTTACTTTACCATTTAAGGTAACATTACAATTTTCCACCAACAAAACGGGTGCAGCATTAGAAAGAAGTTTTACCTCACACTCCACTTTACCCACCTTATCTTCATTTACATATTCGTAAGATACATTGTAGCTTCCAACTTCATTTTTAACTTGCTCACTATGAATAATCACATCTTTTAAAACATTCGTTTTACCTAGATAAGCACTTTTTATATTTTCTAAAAGTGCTTGTTCAACATTTTGATTGTATTCCAAAAGTAAGACCGTCTTATATAGTTCTATATTAACTTCATCTTTATCCACAATTTCAACTTTGACAACTATGCTTGAAGTATTCCTATTCTTGTCAGAAAAGGTCACCTCTAAATCAAAGCTTGTTGCACTTTCAGTTGAAAAAGGCATATAGGAAATTGTATCCGTTACATCTCCATCTATTTTATCTACCGCCTTAAAATAGGTTTGAAGTTTAGCTTCTTCTCCTTTTGTCAATAGAATTCGATTATTTTCGCCTAAAAACGTAATAACAGGACCAACAGGATCCTTAACAATAACTTCCATGAATTGTTCTGTAATATTCCTACCATCAGAAGCACGTAAAGTTAACATATAGGTCCCTGGAGTTTCATAATTCACTAAGGAATCATCTACCGTGATTTTGCAATTTCCACTATTGTCTGTTGCTGTAATTTGTTCTTCATATTTTGGTTTTGCCGATCCAATCAAGTAGGTAATCTCCTTAGGATATTCAACAAATATAGGTTTTTCTAAATCCACCACATTAAAAGTAACAAGTGTTTTGTATCCCTGACATTGTCCAGGCTTATACTTGTTTTCCACCGCTTTATACCATACCTGATAGGAACCTACCTTACGCGTATCAACATCGGTAAGCAAATACAACCAATCTCCTGTAGTGATATAACTAATCTGCGCATCCTCTAAGACTTGTCCATCTCGATATAATTTCGCCTTTGGCTTTGAAATATAATTCTGTAAATTTCCGCCTAAGGGAATATCTATTGTAGTAGTATCTTCATCCCACACAAAACTCCAACTGCTTGCATTTACTTTAAATCCCACACAAACCAACACTAACAACAAGAAAAGTATCTTCTTTTTCATTTTACTATACCTCCATTCAATTCTTCATATGCCTTACAAAAACTTTTGTATCTTCCAATTTTCGAGCATATTCGACAAAACTCTTTCAAAAAAAAGACGCGCTCTGCAGCATTATTTGTTTGCTTAATATTGGGGATAATTACATCTGTCAGTTCTGCATTTCGTTCGACATCATCACTCAGTGTTAAATAGTTTGCAATGTTATAGCTGAAATCACATGCATAGCCTAACGTCTTATCCATCTCGCAAAATGTTTTCAAATAATTTTTAGAATCAAAAATATAAGTATATAATAACTTTGCAAAGGGTCTTAAATGTTCATAAATATCCTTCTTCTTAAAGGTCTTTCTTTGAACATCAAAGAAAAATTCTAAAGTCTTTCGATATTCCATTGTTTTTATATACCTAAATTCTTTATATGCACAATCCATCATATCATTTTGTATCATATAAAGAGTTTGAAGATATCTCACATATTCTGCATTATCAAACTCAGATGTCTTTAAAAATAAATCCAAAAGCTTTTGACTATGAAGAAGGGTCATGGGACTATTGAGCTTGATATAACACTCTAAACAAACTAAAGAAGCAATTTTCCCTAACGTATCATCCAAATTATACAAATTACTTAGATTCCTTAAATTATCTAAGGTTTCTAAATAACTCTCATCATAATACTTTAAAATAGAATAAAATACCATAAAAACACTTAATTCATCTTCATGCATTACACTCGTTATTTTAAATAACTCTTTTGAAATTTCATTTGCTTCTGAAAACTTATAGATTGAAATATAATAAATCAGGAATAATAGTTTTGTACGATAATTATCAAAAACCTTACAGGATTCATATACACTTTCAATTTCCTTCTGCTTCTTATGATAATAATATCCAACCGTCTTAAATAGTAAATTTTTCAGTTCAAATAATAAATTGAGTTTTGGAGAATCCACATTCAATTTTTTACAGATTTCATTGAGCATATACCGATTGGGTTTCAATTGCGCATTTTCAACCTTGCACAAATAAGATACAGAACATAGATTTCCAGCAACAGCGGAAAGGGTTTGAGCCTGACTTGTTCGAACTCTCTTTAGCTCAGTGCCTATCATAGAATACGTATTCGCATCCTCCTTAACTCTTCTTTTCATTTCCTCAACAAAAATATTTTTTTTCATAACTTTTCTCCTTTTACTCACGTTCTACATCAATTATAATTGTTTTAAAACAAGAAGAAAAGAAATTTCGTATTGATAAAATATTGTCCAAAAAATGAAGAAAAATCACTTATAAAGCAGCAAACAGGAAAAAGAATAAATTTGTTCGCCATTTATTGCAAAATGACTTGTTTGATAACATAAATTCTTAATTTCTATTTTTGGATGTTCAGAAAAAAAATTATTTAATGCCTCCTCCAAATCTTGTTCATGTTCAAAATCAAATAGTTTTACTTTCATTTTATCACCAGATAAAGACTATCACTTTTTAGTCAAAAAAAAAGTAGAAATTACTTTTCTACTTTACAATATTTTTTTAAAGTACAATTCATACATTCTGGATGGATTGCCTTACAATGATATCTACCAAACAATAGGAAAAGGTGATGGGCTTCAATCCATTCCTCCTGAGGAATATATTTACGATAGCTCTCTTCTGCTTCTAAAACAGAAGCTCCTTCCTTTACATAGCCAAATCGAATAGCCATACGTTCTAAGTGTGTATCTACAGGCATCGCAGGAATCTTATATCCTTCTGCTAATACAACACTAGCAGTTTTTCTACCTACACCACTCAAGGTCTGAAGTTCTTCTAGTGTTTTAGGAACTTCATCATGAAATTCATTGTGAAGTGCTTGAGCCATAGAAATCAAATTCTTAGCCTTATTTTTGGCAAAGCCTAAAGATTTTATAATTTCAAAAACATCTTCAAATTTTGCTTCACTTAATTGTTTTGGTGTAGGATATTTTTGAAATAAGGCTGGTGTCACTTGATTGACACGCTTATCTGTAGTTTGGCTAGAAATCATAACTGCACAGACAAGTTCAAATAAATTATTATAATTAAGCTCGCACTTCGGAGCTGGTATAATTTTTCTAATCTCATTTAATATTTCTTTTGACCTTACTGCATTCATATTTAAATCCTCTTTAAGAAATCCTGAAATGCGGCTGGAGCATCCTGGGAAGGCTTAACCTCATAACGCTTATTTGCTAACCCTAACGCGATACTTCTTAAAGAAAGAACTTTCTTTGAAGTTAAAATATGATCTACTACAGCTGCTATTTGATCATAAGTATAATGATCATCAATCATAAAGCCCTGAAGGATTTCTAGTTCTGAGGCAGTAAGCACACGATTTAATTTAGAAGAAATATATTTGTTTGCCTTTTCAATATCATAAGTGTCTAGGCTTGTCTTTTGCTCTAAAAGCTGTTCTAGCATTGTAAACAATGGCTTAAAGGAAATGCATTCCATGCCTTTACCATTATCATAGGTTAAGTAGACCTCATAAAATCCACGTTCCATTAAAGAAGCAACTAGCTTGTCTAATTTTGAAGGACTCATTAAGACCTGAGCTTGAATCTCCTCTACTGATAAGGTATTTGTAAGTAAATGATTTTTCAAAATATGAATCAAAACAAAAACCTCTTCAGCATTTAAACCAAGGGCTTTTGCTTGATCAAATATAAGTTCTTCATAGTTTAAATAACCCTTTTTATATAATTCTTCTAACATGTACATCAACTCCTAAGTACTTTTCTTAATTCTTCATCAAATCCTGCAATAAAGGCTCTTTTTTGTAAAATTTCATGACGAAGATAAACTCTTTCATCCTCTGATGAAAAAATAATCTCATGAATTGCGGGAGCTTGATTAATTCTCAGAGATTGAATTTTATTTTCTGGAATACCTAAGCTTTTGGCTAATACCTTAGCCGTTCCACTAGGAGCATCCTTTTTAGATGTTGCATGGATCTCAACAAAATCTAAAATTTCAAATTCCTTCTGACAATCTTCTAAAAGCTTTGAAAACAACTTAATCCCTTTTGCATAATTCGCTTTCCAAATAAAAGTCGTATGATTCTCCTTTGCCAGTTTATAAAGTTCATCAATCTGGTCAAAGGTATATCCTGTAGTGCCACTTAAAATAGGATATCCTTTCTTTAAAGCTTGAACTAAAATAGGATACGCCTCTGTTGAGGAAAAGTCTATTACTACATCTATTGGATATGGAATATCTAAGATACCTTGATAGGTTTCAACCTCTTTATGCTGAATTTCATCTATTCCAACAAGATGAAACTCATCCTTATATTTTTCATATATTTGGCTGCCCATTTTCCCACATATTCCTATAATCGCCATAGCCATAAAAACATCACCATTATAGTATATGACAAAATTTATCCTCTTGCTTCCTTATTTAATGCTTCTTTTGCAGCGTTTTGTTCTGCTTCCTTCTTGGTTTTCCCTATTCCTCTTCCCATTAGAATTTCATCCATATAAACAACTGCTTCATAGGTTTTATCATTTGCAGGACCACTCTCATGTACGATTTCATAGTGCAATGATCGTTTATCTGCCTGTACTTTTTCTTGGAATACAGATTTATAATCTTTAAACTGTAATGCAATGGCTTGATATGGCAAAACAATTTTTTCAAAGATCTTAAATACTGTTTCAAAATTAGAGTCTAATAGAATGGCTCCTAAAATCGCCTCAAAAGCATCCGCAATGATTGCAGGGCGTCCTCTACCACCACTATGTTCTTCCCCATTACCTAATAAAAGGTAATTTGCTAAATGAATCTTTTCGGCATAAATATTTAAAGCCTCTTCACATACACATTTGGCTCTAGTCTTTGATAATACGCCTTCGTCCAAATCTATACTTTGATATAAGTATTTAGACATACAAAGCTGCAATACAGCATCTCCTAAAAACTCTAAACGCTCATTACATTCTACCTGATGCTCATTTGCATAAGAAGAATGTGTTAATGCTAATTTTAATAAATCTACATTATGAAAATGATATTCAATTTGATTTTCTAATTCTGAAAAATCCATTTTTTCATCTCCTAATATTTATCTTCTTCAATGTCAAAAATATCCTCATGTCTTCCTATAATAACAATACGCTTTGGATTTTTTGTATCAATGTTAATATCTACCTTTTCTCCTATAGTATAATACTCTTTACTATAGGCTATTCTTTTATTGTTCAAAAAAACTTTATAAGTAGTATTCATAATATGGGTATGTCTACTTGTACCTGTTGAGGATTGGCTTGACATCGTGCAGCCTAACACAGTAGCCGTAGATTTTGTATAGGTTCTTCCCTTTTTCAATCTTAAAGAGCTTGTTTCTAAAAATTTAACAACGATTAAAGCTAAAATAATCTCTCCAGCTCCTAATCCAAAACAAACGAATCCCCAAACCATATAGCCTAAACTCATACATACAACAAAGCCAATACAGCAGCCTAGAAAAAAGGATAGAAAAAGGAGTCCTTTTATAATATCGCCTTTGCTACTTTTTTTCCAACTTTGGACAACATTTCGAACCTGCTGAACATCATACTCAAATTTGTTATAACCTTGCTGATTATTGATTTCTTCTATGACCTCATCATTATCCATTTTTTCTTGTCTTTCATATTCTTTGCGAAATCTTTTGAAATACAAAGGTAAGCAAAGGACAGATAAAAGAAAGAAAAAACCAAACACTAAATAAATAGGTAAAATATTTTTTGTAAGTGCAGCCAAACCAAATCCACCAAATACAAAGAAAATAATGCCAATGTAAATAAGAACTAGAAGTCCTTTTTTCTTCATGTTTATGCCTCTTCTTTAGGTAACTTATCTACTACCTTATTAATAATATCTGCTTCTACTAGCTCACGTGCTAAACGGATAGCATGGAAGAAAGCCAAAGGATCAGAGTTGCCATGAGCCTTAACTACAATCTTAGAAAGACCAAATAGCATAGCTCCACCAACTTCCTTTGTACTCATTCTTTTTTTGAATCTCTTTAGATTCTTTCGCATAAATAAATATCCAATCTTACCACCTAAAGAAGATTTAATTTCCTCTGTTAGCATTGCAGAAATAGCTTTACCTGTACCTTCAATAGACTTTAGACAGATATTTCCTGAAAAACCATCCGTAACTACTACATCACAAGGACAATTCATCATTTCTGTTGGCTCTACATTTCCATAGAAATGAATTTGATTTATATTCTGTAAATACTCGTAGGCTTCCTTTTCTATTTCTCTACCTTTTCCTGGTTCTGAGCCGATATTTAATAATCCTACCTTAGGCTCTTTTACCTTTAAAATTTCTTCTGCCACAACAGAAGCAAACATTGCAAGGCTTCCTAAGTGTTCCTTTTTTAACTCTACATTAGCACCAACATCAAGTAGTAATCTTGGATGTCCATCCATATTAGGAACAAATGGACATAAAGCTACACGCTCCATTTGTGGCAACCTTCTAACAAGAAGATGTGCGCCAACAACAACACATTGTGTAGGTCCACTCGTTACACAAGCATCTGCTTCTCCATTCTTACAAGCCTTCATCGCCAAGCATAAAGATGCTTCCTTTTGGGTACGGATTGCTTTTACAGGATCATGTTCTCCCATAGAAATCGTATCCACTGTATGGACAACTGTAATTCGTGTTGAATCTGTTAATAAAGGCTTTATTTTAGCCTCATCTCCATATAAGATAATCTCTAAATCTTTAAATTTTTTTATGGCCATCATACTACCTAAAACAGTAGTATCTACACCATAATCTCCACCATTGGCATCAACTGCAATTTTAAACATAGGTTCTTTCCTCCTAATTAATAACATTTTAGCATTTTATAGTCTTAAAAACTAGTTAATTTTCGATTTTTTAACAGAAATTTGTTTAAAGATTGTGTCTAGTCTTGAATTATCTACTTCCTTTAACAAATATTTGGAAATAAATTCCTTGCTATCCTCTAAAGCACACTTCCAAATCATTATATCGTTTGATTCATAATCAAAGTTTAAACTATTGAAACCAGATTGTTCCTCTCCTAAATAATCCCCAGGACCACGTAGCTTAAAATCCTCTTCTGCTAACAAAAATCCATCAGTAGTTTTTTCTAAAATATCAAGTCTTTTTACATAGTCCTTTGTAGTTACCAAATAACAATAGGATTGGATACTTCCTCTGCCAACTCGACCACGCAACTGATGAATTTGGGATAATCCATAGCGTTCTGCATCCAATATGACCATAACAGTTGCATTACTCACATCGACTCCAACTTCAATTACTGTGGTAGACAAAAGGCAGTCTAGTTCATGATTTTTAAATGCATTCATAATGCTATCCTTATCTTTGACTTTCATCTTTCCATGAAGGACTCCAAACTTTGCCTTTGGTAAAAGTTTTTCAAAGATTTCAATGGCTTGATTCATATCTATATAATCTAAACGCTCACTTTCTTCTATCAAAGGAACTACCACATAGATTTGCTCATCGCAAGCCAAATGACGTTCTAAGGCTTTAGCTAAGGAACTAAGCTGTTCCATTGGGACAATTTTAGTAAGTACGGGTTTTCTATTTTTTGGCATGGTCTTAATCATAGACAAATCTAAATCCCCAAAACTAGTTAAGCCTAGAGTTCTTGGTATAGGAGTGGCTGTTAAATATAGAGCATCTACTCCTTTTAGTTTTTCCAATAGAGCCTTCCTTTGATTTACTCCAAATCGGTGTTGCTCATCTATAATAGCAAGCCCAAGATTTTTAAATATAACCTGATTTTCTATTAAAGCATGGGTGCCAATAATAAGAGAAATTCTGCCATGCATAAGTTTATATAAGATATCCTCTTTTTCCTTTAATTTTACTGAAGAGGTTAAAAGTTCAATGGCTACATTAGGAAATAGTTTTCTTACATTCTCGTAATGCTGTTTGGCTAAGATTTCAGTGGGTACCATAAGAGCTACCTGATATCCAGCACTTATTACCGCCAAGGAGCATATAAATGCAACGATACTCTTTCCAGATCCTACGTCTCCTTGAATCAAACGATTCATTATCTTTGTAGATGAAATATCGTTTAAACATTCATTAAGGACATGCCGTTGATCCTGTGTCAGTTCATAAGGAAGTCCTTGAATAAATTGATTTATCATATCAATATTAATTTTCTTAGGCTGTTTTTCCTCTGAATTTTTCAGTCGCTTTAATGCTTCCAAAGAAGCTGTATACCAGAAAAAATCTTCATATCTTATTCTTCTTCTTACTCGTGTGCAATCTGTAATACTTTTAGGAAAATGGGCTAAACGCATAAGTTCATTTATAGTACCTAAGCGATATTTTTGAATGTACTCCAAAGGCAAGTCATCCTCCAAAGAATATCCTGTCTGTAAAACACGCTCTATGGCATTTTGAATTGTTTTATTATTGATATCTGGAATACCATAATCTAATTCTATCCTACACTCAAAATCCTCGAAAAAAATTGTCGTTAAGCTAAACTCATTTTCTTTTTCTTTGTATTTTCCGTAACAAATGATAGGAATCCCCACCTGAAGCTTAAAACGCAAATAATCTCCAGAAAATATAATGCATTTTATTTTTCGTTCATTGACATTTACATAAAAAACAAAAGCTCGTGACCTTTTAACTGTTTTAATCCATACTGGTCTTGATGCAACAACAGCTTTAAAACAAAGGGTTTCTCCACAAAAAGCATGTTCGTTATCAACTTGATAAAAATAATATCTTTTAGGAAATCTTAAAAGAAGGTCCTTTGGAGTATAAATATGGTTTGCATTAAGTCTATCTAAAGTAACAGGTCCAATATGCTTAATATCCTTTAATTCCAAGTTCATCCCTCCTTTTAATTGTGGAAAAATGGTTGGATTCCTCCAACCATCACTTTTTTTATCAAAACATTATTCTACAGCGATAATATAAGAATAAATATCCTGTTCACCATCAATAATTTCTACTTCAACGTTCTCATTTACCTTTTGGCAAAGCGCTTCTAAAGCTTCTTTGTCCTCTTCTTTGACATCTTTGCCACAGAAGAAGGTAACAATTTGACTTTCTTCATCAATAAGTTTCTTTAATAAACTTTCTAATGCATCACTCTGTTTCTTTGTAGAAACTATGATTTCTCCATTAGCAATTCCCATGAAATCACCTTCAGCAATTTTAACTCCACCAATTTCTGTATCTCTTACAGAATAAGTGATTTCACCTGTCTTAACATTTTCTACAGCTTCCATCATTGCTGCTAAATTCGTTTCCATATCAGCCTCAGGATCAAATACCATTAAAGAAGCATATCCTTGAGCGATTGTTTTCGCCTTTAACACTTCTACTTTTGAGCCTTTTACCATAGTTGCAGCCTGGCTTGCAGCCATTACTACGTTTCCATTGTTAGGAATAATAATAATCTTTTCAGCATTTACCATAGTGCACGCTTCAACAAAAGCTTCTGTAGAAGGATTCATTGTTTGACCACCTTCAATGATATGATCAACACCCAAATCCTTGAAGGTTTGAGATATACCCTCACCAAAGCATACAGCAACTAAAGCGAAAGCCTTCTTAGGACCATTTCCAATTTCCTTAGCGCCTGTCTTTAAATGAGTATGCTGAATCTTTTGATTTTCTATTTTAATATCTGTTAATTCACCATATTTTAAAGCTTGTTCTAACACTCTTCCAGGATGATCAGTATGCAAGTGAACCTTACAAGTCGTATTTTCTACAACCTGACATAAAGAATCTCCTAAGCAAGAGAAAGAAGATTTCGAAACTCCTTCATCAAAATTATTTGGATCCTTCAAATTGATAAAAAATTCTGTACAATAAATGTTTTTCATTTCTACAGGTTTTTCTTCTGTCTTAGCTGGTTGAGCACCTTCATTTGCTTCAAGCATTTTTCCATTCAAGGCCATAATCATTCCTTTGACAATCTCTAAAAAGCCTGCCCCACCACTATCTACTACACCAGACTCTTTTAAAACAGGTAAAAGGTTTGGAGTATTGTCCAATGATTTTTGAGCTTCCCTTTGATAGCATTCTAGCAATGCATCAATTGTATCAAATTCACTCATATGAGCTCTTGTATTTTCTGCAGCTTCACGAACAACGGTTAATATTGTTCCTTCCACTGGTTCCATTACTGCTTTATAGGCTACACGACAGCCTGATTCAAAACAAGTCATCAAATCTTCCATAGATAAGAAATTATGATCTAGTTCCTTCATTCCAACATAAAGTCCTCTGAAAAACTGAGATAAAATTACTCCAGAATTTCCACGAGCACCCATTAATGCTCCACGAGATAAAACTTTACCTACTTCTATAATTGAAGAAGATTCGCAAGAATCCATCTCACGTACACCTGACATTACTGTCATAGACATATTTGTTCCTGTATCTCCATCTGGTACAGGGAAAACATTTAACTCATCCACTTTTTTGTGGTTATTCTTTAAATTTATAGCGCCATTCATTACCATCTTTTTAAATAAGGCTACGCTAACACTGCTTACCGGCATGGTAATCCTCCTAAATATCAAATTAAGTATATAGTTATAGCCAAAACAGCTATAGGATAATCAAAATCAATTTACAACTCTTCCAAATAAACTCCCAAAAAGACACAATTCGACTCTTTAAAAATCACCTCTTGCACTTAGAAATGTTTAATTCATTTAACATTTTAACACTAAAGCCCTTAAAAGTAAAGCAAAAATTTTTATTTAAAGGCAGTGACTTATAAAATATATCAATTTTTTAAAGAAAAGTCAAATACTTTATAAAAAAGATTAAAAAGTTCTTGCAATTCTCATAGATTTAAGGTATACTAATAAGGCTTGAAGTTTAATTTTAACGTCATAAGGAGGTAAGAACTATGGCTAAATGTTATATCACTGGTAAAGGTACTGTAACAGGAAACAAAAGATCCCATGCTTTAAATGCTACTCGTCGTACATGGAAGGCTAATCTTCAAACTGTTCATATCAAAGATGAGAACGGTAACGTTAAGAAAGTAAAAATTTCTGCTAGAGCTTTAAAAAAGTGTAACTTAGAAAGAGCTTAATAGTTAGGTATTAAGAAGGGGCTACTTACAACCCTTTTTTTATGCGCAAAAAAGACACAGGGCTTTCTCCTGTGTCTTTTTATATTTTATCCATGCCACCAATAGTTGAGATTGAAATATTGTATAAAGGCCTTTTTTATTGCTTCAAAATTTGAGGGATATTTAAAAAAGAAATGTGTAGATTTTATCGTATCATCTGTAAAATAAATTTTAATACTAAATCCAGAAGCATCAAATATAGTATCTTTAGTATCATAACTATCCTTCCAAGTATAGATTCCCAAAGAAACTACCTTTTCTATAAATGCATCTCCAGATTCCTGTGTAAAGGTAGAAACCAATATAGGAGTATTATAAATAGAACTCAAATAGGCTTCAAAGGTTTCTAAGTTTTCATATTCTTTATAATACTCTGGATGGCTTAAATAAGCTTTCTTTTTACTCTCTATGAAGTTCTCATCTACATATTCTGTATCGGTAACTTCAAGAGTACTAAAATCAAAGGTTCTAATTTGTTGTGTAAATATAAAAGATGTTTGATGTTCTACTTCTATCTTAGATATGGTTTTATCATCATATGGAGTTTTTTCTTTACAGCTAGGTAAATATAACACTGCAAGGAACAGCATCAGCATTAGAAATTTCTTCATATTTCTTCACCTTTTTAATTAAATTTTGCTCTTGTGACATCATTTTCATTTACTACATATAACACACCATCTACTAAATAAGCTCTTGTAGTATCATTTTGAGAATATTCTAATGGAATATTTAGATGAATATATATAGGTTTATCTTCATTGCTAACATCAATACAAAATACTAGATACTCATCCCTAGACACTTGAACTCCCAAATAAAAATAGGTGTCTCCATCATAAATGAATAATGCTTTATGATTTCCAAATATGTAATAAATAAGATCCTTATTAATATAAAAATCTAAATAGTCAGATGGAAGGAAGTCTTTATGATAAGTTAATACATAATCCTTTCCGATTTGTGTAGTACCTTCCTCTTTATTTTCATATAAAGAAATTTTTAAACCACTGCTAAAATCCAAAAATCCAAGCCCAAGGACATATTTCTTATCATTTCTATGGAAGGTATGTAGATAACTTGAATATCCTGGAGCCTCATAAGCTGACACAATTCTAGGATCCTCTGGATTAGAACAATCAATTTCATAAAGCGGGTCTTGATTTTGATATGTAACTACATAACAGATGTTTTTCTCAAAACGAACAGAATGTACGGTTTGGCTTCCTATTCCTATGCCTTGATTAAGACAACCCACTTTTTTCACACCATCAGAAAGATCAAATATTGTGATGGCGTTTATCTCCTCATCAGGACGTCTAGTATCTGTAGTCACAACTCGAAAGTAAGAATCATACTCATCCATAGAGAATTGATTTAATATTTTACCATCAAGATGAACTACTCCTACTGGATTTAAAGACATATCAAATATAGAGATAGAAGTGCAATTTTTATCTAAAGAAGATAAAAACAAATGATTTTTTGAAACATATAAATGTGTATAAGAGCAAGAAAGACTTTGAACAGATTTCATTTCCATTGTATCCAAATTTATCTTATATAAATCATATAAGTAATTGGGACGGCTAAAGTCATCGTAATAACAATTTCCATACTGTATTTCCTCATCTCCCTTAATCCAGTCTTCAAAAACATAATATAACGTATTATCAATTAATCTTGAACTTAATAAATAACTGGTATATTTTTTTTCAAAAATAACACTTAACTGATTGTTTTCAAATTCATAGATCTTCACTTTATTATGACTAAAAGATATAATTTTATTTTTATAAATAAATAATTCTTTTCCGTAATCTGTAGCTGAGCATACTTCTTTTTCTTCCTTAATGCTATAAACCTTTAAAAAATCATATGTTAGATAATAAATGTTTTCTCCATCACATTTCGCTACATCTGCCTCTTCTATTCCTTCAACCTGTACATTGGTTTGATAAGAAGTATCCCCTGAAGTAGGAGACGATGCTGGATATCTAATCTGAGATTTACTAGAACAGCTACGAGGAAAAACCTCAAATAGATACATAAATATAGATGTTCTCTCATCTCGATAGGTTCTGGTTTTCACATACCTATTTAAAATGGCATTGTATTCTTCTCTAGACGAAATTCCAGTAAGAGTGTTTGAAGAATTTACATCAATTACTTCAGAAGTTAAATTTGAATTAAAATTTCTCACTTTCTTATTATAGTCTAGCACGTAAATATGCTCTATGACTAAAGCAAGTAGAATAATTCCCGCAAGAGCAATAAAAGCGTAGCGCCATTTAAATGAAAAGTGAAATTTCGACTTAATTTTTTTATTATCAATTGTATTTTTGTATTCAGTTTTCAAATTCTTTTTAAATTCTTTGTATTTCATAGTTCTTCTTCCTCTAGACATTCTTTTAATTTCTTTTTCGCTAAATAGTAATATTGGTTTACCATAGAAGGTTTAAGATTTAAAATCTCAGAAATTTTTTTCGTTGTGTGGCCACACAAAACCTTCATTAAGAAAACCTCACGTTCTATTTCTTCAAGGTGGCGAATCGCATAATACAAATAAGGGTGTGTACTTTTCATATCTGGCAAAATATCTATACTATCCAAATTCGTTTCTTTTTTCTTTTTCAAATAATCTAAGGCTGTATTTTTGGCTATCGTATAGATCCATGAACGAAAGTTTTTCGCTTGATATTCTCCAATCATCAGATTGACTTTCACATAAGTATCTTGTATTAAGTCTTCAATAATGCCCTGATTTGGAATTTTAGAATATATTGCGAAACGAACTAAAGCCATTGTTTCATGGTAGATTTTATCAAAAGCTTGTGTATTCCCTAGCTTATACTTTTCTACTTCTTTTTCTAAGTCCACTTTTCCCCACTTCACTTAATAAAACGAATATCTAAAGAATTTTTTTGAGTTTATTTTTATTTTATCATAAAAAAAGCTCTAATCCAAAGATTAAAGCTAATTATATTATTCTTTTATACTAGAACAACGCATTGCGTTCAAGATAGCGAGAATTGCAACACCAACATCTGCAAATACACCAAGCCACATATTACTATAACCAAATGCAGAAAGAATTAAAACGATAATCTTAACACCTAACGCAAAAATAATATTCTCAAAAACAATACGCATGGTTTTCTTTGCAATTTTTTTAGCAATATGAAGACCATTTAAATCATCCTTCATTAGGACAATATCTGAAGCCTCTATGGCTGCATCTGAACCAACTCCACCCATGGAGATACCGATATCAGAACGCATCAAAACTGGGGCATCGTTAATTCCATCACCAACGAAGGATAAGTATTCCTTTTTCTTGGATAATAGGCTCTCAACCTCTTCCACCTTGTTTTGAGGAAGCAAAGACGCCTTATAGGAAGTAACACCGAGTTTAGAAGCAACCTCTTTGGCAATAGCCTCGTTATCTCCAGTAAGCATTATCGTTTCATTTCCCATCTCATTTAATGCCTTGATAACCTTTGGCGCTTCTTCTTTAATTTCATCACTAATTAAAATTGAACCAACAAATTCTTTGTTCTTAGCTACATAGACAATTGTTCCGACATGTTCCACCTTATGATATGCTATGCCATTTGTCTCCATTAATTTTTCGTTTCCACAATAAATGGTCGTACCTTCTTTTTCTGCTATAATCCCATGACCCGCAACATCTGTCAAGGTATAGCCTGTATCAGTTATTTGTCCTACAGCAGCTAAGATACTTTTAGCAATAGGATGATTCGAAGATCCCTCTGCAATCGCAGCCAGCTTTAGTATTTCTTCTTTTCTTTCCAAAGGAACTACTTCCGTAACCACAAAGTTTCCTTTAGTTAAGGTTCCTGTTTTATCAAACACAAAGGTATTTACCTTGTTAAATTTTTCTAAATAATTTGAACCCTTGATGAGTATACCCAACTTAGACGCTGCCCCGATTCCTGCAAAAAAGGAAAGAGGGATTGAAATCACTAAAGCACATGGGCAAGATACAACCAAGAAATTTAAAGCTCTATAAATCCATATCATATAATCCTTTGTGATAAGCCCTGGAATTAAGGCTAAAAGCACTGCAAGGATAACAACTGTAGGAGTATAATATTTTGCAAACTTTGTAATAAAATTTTCTGCTTTAGATTTTTGGCTAGAAGCATTTTCTACTAAATCTAGTATTTTGGATACGGTAGAATCATAAAATGCCTTCTTGACTTGAATTTGAAGTGTTTGCGTAAGGTTTACACAACCACTTACAATTTCATCACCCTTTTGAACTTCTCTTGGTAGAGACTCTCCTGTCAAGGCTTTTGTATCCAGTGTAGATGCACCATCTATAACAATACCATCTAATGGAATTCTTTCTCCAGGCTTGACAACGATGATTTCTTCAAGTTCTACTTCATCTGGCTCAACCGTTTCTAAATTCCCATCTCTTAATACATTTGCAAAATCAGGACGAATATCCATTAAACTTGAGATAGACTTTCTTGATTTGCCAACCGCATACCCTTGGAAGAATTCTCCTACTTGGTAAAACAAGATTACCGCAACAGCCTCATCAAAGCCTTCTATATCCTGTCCTGTCACTCCTCTAACTATACCAAGGGAAAAGGCACCAATCGTAGCAACACACATTAAAAAGTTTTCATCAAACACCTGTCCATGACAGATGTTTCTAATTGCCTTCCATAAAACGTCATAGGCAATAAATAAATACACTACAAGATATAGACATGCTGGAAGAATCCAACCAAGCTTCTCATTTGATATAATCTTATCTAAATGAAGAATATGATCTAAGGTAAATAAAATAATAAATAGAACCAAAGTTATACAAATTCTAATTAAATTCTTTTTTTGTCTTCTTGTCATAATATCCCTCTAATCTTTAAAATAAATACACAAAAAGCATGGCACACAGTATGCATACTTCTATATCCTCATATTTATCTTTTAATAATACAATCAGGCTCAACCTTTTTGCACACACGAACAACCTCATCCATAATTTCTTCAAATTGGTCATCTGGTGCTTCCAAGGTCAACTTTTGTGACATAAAGCTTACATTTGCAGATTGTACACCCTTAATCTTTAAAATGCTTCTTTCCATCTTTGCTGCACAATTTGCACAATCTAAATCTACTAACTTAAATACTTTTTTCATTCTTCAATACCTTCCTTTTTTTCTAATATATGCTCAAGAGCCTTTTCATAAATCATAAACACATGCTCGTCAGCTAGGGAATAAAATACTTCCTTGCCCTGTTTACGATATTTCACTAAATTAAAGTCTCTTAAAACCTTTAGCTGATGAGAAACTGCAGATTTTGTCATATCCACAATTTTACAAATATCACATACACATAATTCATGATTAAATAATGCTGCAAGAATTCTAGTTCTTGTAGAATCTCCAAATACCTTAAAAAGTTCAGCAACATCATAAAGATGTTCTTCTTTTGGCATTAGGGATTTTACCTCTTTGATCAGTTCATTATGAGGATGCTCAATCTCACAATCCATAAAATCCTTCATTTTCTTCACCTCTCTAATAGTTGAATGGTTGTTCAACCATCTATATTATAGTTGAATAAGCGCTCAACTGTCAAGTGTTTTTTTAAAAAAATATAAAAAGATAGAAATCTTTTTTTAATTTCTATCTTTCCTACTACTATTTATTTTTTTCTTGAAAACAAACTTAAAAATTTCACCAAGAAATTTGGAAGTTTAATAATAATGATTCTAATGGGTATCACCTTTAGTATACCTTATGTAATGTGTCTATAAATTATGCTTAAGTAGTTGAATATTTTCTACTGGATTTGTAGAGGCAGTTATATAAGAACCTACCACAGCCCAATCTAGATAAGGCACTACACTTTGAATGGTTTTATCGTTTATGCCTCCATCTATACTAATAAGATAGGAATACTCTTTTTCCTCTTTCCACTGTTTTAGCTTACTTACCTTGTCAATAGAACTTTCCATAAACTTTTGTCCACCAAAGCCAGGCTCTACAGACATAATCAAAATTAAATCTATTTGAGATAAATAGGGGATTAATTCTTCTACCTTTGTATTAGGCTTAATAGATAACCCTGCCTTAATACCAAAGCTATGAATATAATCTATTACTTCATTCACATTATCTACAGCTTCTAAATGAAAAGTGATATAATCACTTCCAGCCTCTACAAAGTCTTTTATATATTTCATCGGGTCAGAAATCATTAGATGCGTATCATAAATAAAATTATTTTCTTTATGAATAGATTTTACTACAGATGGTCCAAAGCTGATGTTAGGAACAAAGTGTCCATCCATGATATCTAAATGTAAATATTTTATATCTTTTTTGTACTTTCTTAATTCTTCTTCAATATGGTTATAGTCTATATTTAAAATAGATAAAGAAATCTCCATTATTTCCTTTCCCCCTTTTCAATTTGCATAAGCATTTTTAAATAGTTTTCATATCTTGAGGATAAGATTCTTCCTTCTTGTACTGCAGAATGAATTCCACAATCCTTGGCATTTTTTTGATGTAAGCAATCCTTGAATCTACAGGTCTCTTCTGAAAATTCAACAAATAAATTAGAGAGTTCCTTCTTTTCTATTCCTAAAACATCTAATTTAGAAAAGCCTGGTGTATCTCCAATATAGCCATCCTTATAGGCATATAATGTAGTTTCTCTAGTCGTATGCTTTCCTCTACCCAAGGCTTGACTAATCTCTTGGGTCTTGAGTTCAAAGTCGGGAAAGATTGCGTTAATAAGAGTTGATTTGCCAGCACCCGTTTGACCAGATAATACAGTCACCTTACCCTCTAAATGCTTAGCAACCTCTGAGACTCCCTCTCCACTCTTGCTATTAACATATAATACATCATAGCTTAGTTTCTCATAATAGGATAATTGAAGTTTTAGTTGAGAGAATTCTTCTTGAGAAAGCTTGTCTATTTTTGTAATAACAATAATAGGATGAATATCTTTCTTTGTAATATTTACAATAAATAGATCTAACAAATAGGAAGAAAAATCTGGCTCCTTAGCAGCAAATACTAATAGGATTTGATCCACATTAGCTATATCAGGTCGAATAAGTTCATTTTTACGTTCTAAAATAGAATCAATCCGATTATCCGAAACAATGACTAGATCTCCAACCTTTGGAGAGTTTTTAACTGTCATCAGTGTTTCTTTTTTACTTAAGCTATTAGGATTGGCTTGAAAGGTTTTTACACTTCTAAACTTTCCTCTAGCTGGTATAGTAACAATTGTATTGTCTTCTAATACAACCTGATATTTTCCGCCATTTAAATTGATTATTCTTCCTTGCATCAAATTCTCCTATTTTGTAATCCAAAGGATATATTTTACTATATTACTATCATATAACTTTTGGACCTCAAACGCAACTAATTTATTTTCTAAATCGTTAGAATTTACATAATTTATTTCCATTTCATAACCCAAATTATGTATAACTTCCACAAAGAGATCTGCATCTATAACTGTAGTTGGCTTAACACCTTTTGAAATATATAAGTCTAAGGCATAAGGATTATTTTTCTGTATTAATGTGCTTGGAGGAGTAGACTGAAAGATGATGATATCTTCATCCACTGGTGTTGGAATATAGGTTAAATTCACTTTAATGTTATATTCCTGTATAAGGCTTAATGCATCATCTATGGACATTCCTACAAAGTCAGGGAGCATATATGATGAATGATTCGTTGAAATCGTTAAGCATAATTCATCTCCCTGGTTCAATATAGAACCATCAACTAAAGACTCTCTTATAATAACACCACTGATTGTATTTTCATTCTCCTCATATTCTATCTTTAAATTTAATCCGTGATTATTACACATCAATTCTATTTCATCAGCTATATTTTCATATACTCTACCCAAATAGCTTTTATAAGCTGCTGGCATAATCTTTCCAACATACAAAGAAATAACATAATCAGACTTAATATTTGTACCAGCATAAGGAACAGTTTTCAAGGTAACTTCTTCTTCATTTTCGATATAAGTTATCTGATATTTAATTTTATTCTTATTTAATTCTTCTATAGCTTGTTCCTCACTTAAATTCACAACATTTGGAATTGTTATAATATGGTTATTAAATATTTTAGGAGAAATAAATAAAAAATAAATCCATATTAAAATTATTCCTAAGGTTACTAACCATAATCTTAATGTCCACTTCATAAAATCACCATTAATAGTATTTGACAAAAACTACAAAATATGAAGTGTTTAACCGATAACATTATTTTAAAAAATAAAAATCTCCTCATTTCTTTTGAAGAGATTTTTTTATTTACTTCAAATGTTTACTTCTTAATTGTCCGCAAGCAGCATCAATATCAGAGCCTTGTTCCTTACGAAGCTGTACATTGATTCTTCTTTTCTTTAACCAATCGAAGAAGGCTACCATATCCTCTTTTTTAGAACGCTCGTATGGTTTTCCTAAAACCTCATTATAAGGAATTAAATTGACATACACATTTAAACCATGTAATAAAGTGGCAAGCTCATCTGCACATTCTACAGAATCATTGATGCCTTTGATGAGGATATATTCTATGGTTACTCTTCGGTTTGTTTTATGGATATAATAACAAATTGCCTTTACAATTTCTTCTATAGGATATGCCTTATTGATTGGCATAAGCTGATTTCTTATCTTATTGTTAGGAGCATGCAAGCTAATTGCAAGATTCACTTGTAAATCAAAATCAGAATATTCTATAATTTTAGGAACAATTCCACAAGTTGAAACTGTAATATGTCTAGCACCAATTTCTAATCCTAAAGGATGGTTTATAATTTTTAAAAAAGAAATCACATTGTCATAGTTGTCAAAAGGCTCTCCAATTCCCATTACAACCACATGACTCACTCTAACTTGAGCAAGCTTTGATACCATTAGAATCTGAAGAACCATTTCTTTAGTTTCTAAATTTCTAAGCTTCTTCTTCATTCCACTCGCACAAAACTGACAATCCATATTACATCCAACCTCTGTTGTAACACAGACACTATATCCATATTCCTGATGCATTAAAACTGTTTCTATTAAGTTTCCATCCTCAAGCTGAAATAAAAATTTCTGTGTTCCGTCTTTGGATTTTTGATGCGTGATACATTCTAGTGTACCTAATGTAAAATCTTTTTTCAATTCTTCGATTACTGTCTTTTTCATATTGGTGATTTCATCAAAGGAAGTAATCTGATGACGATATAGCCATTCTATTGTCTGAGGAGCACGAAAAGATTTTTCGCCTTTAGATATCCAATATTCTTTTAGCATATCCTCTGTATAATTATAGATACTTTCCATAAAATCACCTCTATTTCCTTTTAAATTATACAAAAAGCATTTCAAAAAAGCAAGAAATAATTATCCACCAGCCTAGCTGGGGGTTCCAAAACAAAAAAAGACCATGAAACGTTTCATTTTCACAGCCTTTATAATTTTTATCACAAATAAAAGAACAAATATGATAATAATTCTCAAATCTGTACTCCAATTCTATTCAAACAGCAGTGTTTGCGAGATCTAAAATAGACCCTACAAGTAGAGAATCTACACCTTTTTTAGTATCCTTGCTGAGATACTATCTAGTCTCTAGTACATAACTCCAAACAAAGAAACAGATTTTATAAAATCATAATTAAGCTCTTTAATATATTCTTTTGCTTCTATGTAATTGCTTGGTTCTTTATTTTTTAATATGAGATTATACTGTTGGCTAAAATAATCTGGAAAATTTTCCTCTTCTAAATATTTCTTATATATTTTTTCTGTGTCCCATCTTAATTCTTCAATTTCAAGGCCAGGAAAATCTTCAACTGTTAATGTTTTATGAGGGAAGTTTCTATCAAGAACTATCCAAATGTAGCTAATACTAAACTCGCCATGTAACCCAGTTGTCATTTCGCAAGATTCTGGTTCTAGTTCCTCAGATTCACCATTTTCCTGAGTCGTTGTTTCATGATATTCTGATTCTAATTCTGTTGGTTTTTGTGGCTCTTCATTTGCAGTTTGATTACATCCACATAAGAATAATCCAACAATACATAATAGTCCATATAGATACATTTTTTTCATCTTCTATTATCTCCTTTCAAAACCTATTCATTATTAGCACTACACAAAAATATTTTAGCATATTGCTCTTATAAAGTAAAT
>JAIDZC010000016.1 GCA_029057785.1 Anaeroplasmataceae bacterium | reverse complement strand
AAGTTGTTGAGTATGAGAAAACTCACAAGCCTGTAGTTCATACTTATGGAAAGTATGGAACACTTGCCAAGAAGTACTTAGAGGAACATAAGCAAGGTAAGTTATGGTCTTTAGGTGGAGATTTGCCAGAATATCTGCATGGCATTGATAAGCAGGCAGAGGAACTCTATGAAACAATGCATTCCCAATTATCTAAGCAAGATCAGTATAAAAAGTCTGGTAATTATTTAGAGGATTTGAGAATTGAAGCTGAAATGGAAAAGATTATTGAAGAAGAAATCCTTACTTCACTTGTCTATGTGGATTAAGGCATTGGAGGTAGAACAATGAGAAAAGTATTAGGATTTGGAGTTCAAATTTTAGGACTTGTAGTAGCTGGAATGATTATTATTACAAATTTCATTTTGAATGTGGTTGGCATTATGATTTGTGCCATTACCAAAGGGTAGGAGGAAGAAAAGATGAACAATAAAAAAGAAGATACACCAGAGCGTATTAAAAGAAGAAAGTACGAAGAAAGAAATAAAGAGGAACGCAAAAAGGCTAATGCTCAATTCTCAACATTTATTCCTAGAACTGATTTTGAGGAAATCAATTCATTTCTAAAAGAAAATAAAATAACCAAAGTAGAGTTAATCTATGCAGGTTATACTGCATTAAAAGAAATGCAAAACAAGTAATGCTCTTCGACATTAAAAAGATACGAAGTTATTTAAAGGATAAAGTCGTATCTTTTTATATGTAATCATAGTTTTATACTTTATCCTTTAAGAATGGAGGAATTATTATAGTCATAGAAAAAGGACAAAGTATAGATAGTATGATAAAAAATTGTCTTTCATATACTTTATGGGAGGCAAAAAAATAAGTGGAAACTTATCGAATTGACGATTTAGAAATAAAGGTAGAACGAACCTTTAATGAAGAAGGCAAAAGTATTGCTGAGGCATTAGTAGATATATTCATCGAATATACTAAAGCCAATGATATTAAGATTATAAGTGACTAATTAGAAGGAGGTTGATAATATGCAAACTAGTTTAAACACTGCACTTTATTGCAGATTGTCTAGAGAAGATGATAATACGAAAGATATATCAAGTTCTATTTCATCTCAAAAGCAATTATTAACCTCTTTTGCTATGAAAAATAATTTTGGTATATATAAGACATATATAGATGATGGTTATAGTGGAACGAATTTTAATCGACCTGGATTTCAAGAAATGTTGCGTGATGTTGAAGATAATCATATCAAGATTATTATTGTCAAGGACTTATCACGTTTTGGAAGAAATTATCTCCAAACAGGTAGATATTTAGAGGAGTATTTTCCAATCAAAAGAGTCAGAGTTATTGCTTTAAACGACAATTATGATAGTCAAGAAAATAATAATGATTTTACTCCTTTTAAAAATATTATCAATGAATGGTATGCAAAAGATATTTCCAAAAAAGTAACATCATCTTTACAACTCAAGCAAAGAAGAGGGGAAGTTCCTTCTGGAAAACAATGCCTATATGGATATATGTATGATGAAAAAAGAAATCGTATTCCTAACCCAGAAACAGCTCCTATTGTTCGATATATTATTGAATCAACAATAAAAGGAATTACTAAAGCAGAAATAGTAAGTACTTTGAGAAAAAATAAAGTTTATATCCCTGCATATTACAATTTTATAAGATTTAATATTGATCCACACAGATACATGAACTATCCTGAAGAAAAAAAATATCTTTGGCAATCTGCCCATATAGAACGAATTATTTATTCAAGGGAATATGCAGGAGATTTAGTAGTATCTAAGACCAAAAAGTATAATTTTAAGATGAGTAACCGATATAAAAATCAAGATGCGATAATTATTAAGGACCGATTTGAACCGATTATTTCAAAAGAAATGGCAGATAAATTATATCATCTTAGAGAAACTCGTTCAGTAACAAGGTTACCCTTAGAAATAGATACATTTAAAGGCTTAATTTATTGCAAAAAATGTGGCAAAAAAATGTCAATAAAACAGTATCAAAGAAAAAATGGTTTTGTATTAGGCTATTATTGCCATAATGATTCTTGTGGATATAAAGGCTTATTTAAGATGGACACTCTTAAAACAATTATTCAAAATGAATTATTGAGCTTAAAAAAGATTGTAGAAAAATCCAAAGAAGAAATCTTATTTAGAGCAAAATCCTATTATGATAGTCTTGATAAGGAAGAGGATAAGCAACAATTCCTAGCAAATGAAAATCAGCAAAAGAAATTGGAAAAAAGATTAGAAGAACTTAAACTTCTTATTAGACGATTGTTTGAAGAGAACATTTTAGGAAATATTCCCAAAATTGCTTATGAAAGCATGATGCAAGAATATGATAGTGAACTTAAAGAAATTGAGACTACATTGAATAAGCTTAATCAAAATACTGAAACACCTAAAGAAGATAGTAAGGACAAATACATTCATTTGAAGAATATGTTAAGTATTTTAGAAACTGAACAAATTGATACTTTGTTGAATAGAAATTATATGATGAATATCTTCGAGAAAGTATGTATTTTCTCTAATCGTAAGCAAATAGAAGTTGTATTTAATTATGGAATAATAAATGATTTTATAAATAGTATTCAAATGAAAGTTGAGGAATGAGTGATGTCAATGGTAGGAATATATGCTAGATTATCTGTAGATGATAAAAGCTCCCTAAGTTGTCAAAATCAAATTGAACAGCTTAGGGAGTTTTGTTTCTTAAAGAATTTAGGGCAAGTAAAAGAATATATAGATGATGGTTATAGTGGTAAAAATATGGAAAGACCAGCTCTTAAAAGTTTAATTACAGACATTGAAAATGGCACTATAAATACATTATTAGTAAAAGACCTATCTCGTTTTTCAAGAAATCTTTTAGATGCTATGTATTTTATAGAAGAATTCTTTAAGAAATATAAAACACGATTTATCAGTGTGAATGATAATTATGATAGTTTTTTAGAAAATGATGAATATGAAGTTGTAATTCGTTGTTTCATCAACGAATATTATATCAAAGATTGTTCAAAAAAAATAAAATCTGTTATAGCAAATAAAGCAAACAGACAATCTTTATCAACAGGGTTCTATGGCTATGTATTAGATGAAAATAAGAAATTAGTTATTCATCCTGAACGAGCAGAAATTGTAAGATACATTTATGATGAGTACATTGCTGGAAAAAGTATAAATAGTATTGTGAGTGCTTTGAATGAAAAAAAGATTCCTAGCCCACGAGCAATCAGATACCGTAAAGAATTACTATGGACAAATCAAAGTATTCATTCAATAGTTGCAAATGAAGAATATACAGGAGTAGCAATCAATTATAAAAATGTCAGTATAAATTTCAAAGAATTAAAAAATAAGGATACAGTGCGTATTGAGAATGACCACGAACCTATTATATCTAAAGAGATTTTTACTCTTGCTGAAGCTAGAAGGAATAAGACCATATTAGCAACACAAAAAAAACATGATATAGAAAAACTATGTGGTCGAGTATATTGCTTGAACTGTAATCGGTCTATGATTTTTTCCTATGAAAAAAAGGGTAATAATTTTCTTTATCAAACCTATACATGTCCCATCTGCAAAAATAAAATTAAAGCAAAGAACCTTTATTCAATTCTTGAAGAAGATATTAAAAAGATAACTAATAGAGCTAAAGAGAGCTCTAGTGACAAATTACTAAAAAAGAAGTTGAGGTCTATATTAGAAAACAAATTAGCTTTAGACAAAGAGATGAAAGATATTCAATTGTCCTATAAATTTATTTTTGAAAGCTATATGCTTGGGAAAATAACACAGGAATCCTATCTATCTCAAATTGAAAGTATCAAGCAAAAAGAAAAAGATTTAAATGAAGTAATTTCTAAGAACCTTCAAAATCAAAAATCAGAAGAGCAGATATTATCTGAGTATAAAGTGTTTTTAAAAAATATTAAGCAATATGCAAATCTTCCCCAAGTAGAATATATAAAGCAATTCATAGAGAAAGTACATATAAAGGGTAATTATTTATATATTTCTTACAAATATCATTTTTAAAAAAACGCCCCATTTCTCCACACATTCGGGAGAATGTGCAGATGAGGTGTTTGGTGGATATCCATGGTTCTACGAGAAAAAAAGAAAACTTACAACTTTCCCTTGGATTCGCAACCTAGACTACAAGGAAAGCTTGTTAAATGACAAATATCGTAAAATCTTAAATCTTAAGCAATATGTTATGGATGAATTTGATATGGCAATTAAGGAAACACCAGTCTTAAAAACAGATTCTAAAACAACGATAAGACAGCGTCAGCTTAGTTATATCAATATGAAGTATTTTATGACAAATCTTTTAGATAGAAAGGATCGTCTTACTATGGCAGCAAGCATAGAGGTACGTGTTCCATTCTGTGATAAGGACTTGGTAGATTTCTTGTATAATGTTCCATTTAAATATAAGTATAGAAGCAAGGTGGAAAAGAAACTTTTAAGAGATGCTTATAAAGGAACAGTAATTGATGAGGTTATTGATCGTAAGAAGAGTCCTTATCCTAAGAGCAATTCAACAGAATACCATAATGAGGTTGTAAAACTTTTAAGAGAAGTGTTAGAGGATAAGAATAGTATCTTATATGAAATCTTTGATATTGATAAAATCAATGATATCTTAAATTCAACTGAAGAGCTAGAGGTTCCATGGTATGGTCAGCTCATGCGTAAAACAGCATTTTTAGCCTACCTTTATCAAATAGATTATTGGTTTAAAACCTACAAAATTAAATTGGAGATTGAGTAAATTTGGAAAGCTTAGATTTAATATCTAAATTATTAAATGAAAGAATTATGCTAGGTAAAAAGGAAGACTTAACAGAAAACTTAAGCATAGTTCCTGTATATAAGGTTAAAGTGAATTTCTTTAACGTAAATACAGATATCAAGAATACAACAGGAGATGGATCAAGCGGTTCTTTACTAATTACACCTGTATGTATCCTACAAATCAAAAATGAGAATGTAACGATATTAAAATTTGAGGATAAAACACCTAAGGAAGATTTCTTTGATGTAATCCCCAGCTTAATGTCAAACATCAATATTAATGATGTTTTAAAAGGGTTAAAGATATAATAAAGAAAAAGGATATCAAAAGTTTTGATATCCTTTTTTTATCCCATAAGAAATTCTATTTAAAAAAACTAAAATATAATCTTAAAAGAAAGTATTATCTAAAGCTACTGGGGCTAACTATAATATTCTTGAAAATTCAAGTCAATATGGCACAGAATATAGTATAGAAGAAGTATAATGAAAGGGTACATTTCCATAGGAAAGTACCTTTTTTTTATCCTAAAATATAAATTCAATATTTATAAAAAGAACTGTTTATTGTATAATATACGTAATTAAGGAGGATAGAAATATGAGTGTAAAACAAACTGCTGGAAGAACTATATTAGGAGATATCGCTCCTAAATTTGCAGAATTAAATGATGATATATTATTTGGTGAGGTATGGTCAAGAGAGGATAAGCTATCCTTAAGAGATCGTTCTATGATAACTGTAACTGCAATTTTATCTAAGGGATTAATTACAGATGCATTAAAGAGCCATATTGCAAATGCTAAAAAAAATGGTGTTACCAAAGAAGAAATGGTAGAGCTAGTTACTCATGTAGCCTTTTATGCTGGATGGCCTAATGCTTGGGCAGTATTTCCTATGGTAATGGAAATATATAAGGATGATGAACAAAGTGTAAGTCCCCTATTTGGATTAGGAGAATATAATAAAGCCTATGAAAAATATTTTACTGGAAAAAGCTATTTAAATCCTTTATGTGGAAATGAGGCAAGTATTGCAAATGTAACCTTTGAACCAGGCTGTAGAAATTTCTGGCATATTCATCATGTAGGAGGTCAGATTCTACTTTGTACAGAAGGAGAAGGCTGGTATCAAGAGGAAGGAAAAAAAGCACAGAGCTTGCATGCTGGGGATGTCGTTTATATCGCTCCTGAGGTGAAGCATTGGCATGGTGCTAAAAAAGATAGCTGGTTTACTCACATTGCCCTATCTGTTCCAACACCTAATGCAACAACAGAGTGGTGTGAAGAAGTTGCTGATTCAGAATATAATGCTTTATAAGTAGGATTAGTTTTCTCTTAGAGAAGGAGTGATGGAGTATGGCTTGGATTACAGCAATGTATGCAAGATTAAAGGATGAAGAAAATTCATATATATGCTTTAAAAGTTTTATGAAGAATTCCACTTCAAAGGTGGGTTTAGATTTACATCCTCCATTTCAAATTGATGGGAATTTTGGAATTGTAGCTGCAATTAAGGAAATGCTGATTTATGATGAAGAAGGATATATTGAAGTATTTCCTGCCAAGCCCAAGGAAATCCAAAGCTTACAATTTTCTAATGTTTTACTAAAAGGAAATTTAATGCTTTCTTTAGATTACCAAAATGGTAAATTGAAAATTATGATTGAGGCAATGCATTCTACTCCACTAGAAATAAAAGCATTTGGAAAAACTAGAATGGTAAGCATCAATCCAGGTAAGAATGAATTTGAGATAGAAGAATAAAAAAAACCGCAACTGCGGTTTTTTTAATATAATTCTTCAACGTAATTCACATAATCTAATTTAGAAAAAATTTCTAAATACTCTTGATGATTAATTTTCTTTTTCTTTTCATTGACCTTTAGTGCTATAGTATAAACACTTAAGCCAGAAGCAGAATATGCAGAATTATGTTCGATAGAGATAACTTGGAAATTCATTTGACGAATTAGATTGATAAACTGTTTTAAATTTTCTCTAATTTGGAATTCAATATGAATTTCAAAATAATTGGATTTACGATTGAATGTAGATTCAATTTTAGGAAGTACTGCTAAAACTATAGAAATTACTAAAGTTCCTAGAATTGCTAAGGTATAAAAGCCGATACCAATAGATAATCCTAAACAAGCACAAGCCCACAATCCAGCAGCAGTAGTTAAACCTTTAATTTGATTTCTAGAAGTAACTAGAATTGTACCTGCCCCTAAGAAACCTATTCCAGAAATAACTTGAGCTCCTAATCTTGCCCCATCTCCTAGGTTTGTTGCACGAGAGATAAATTCATTTGTTAGCATTGCAATAGCTGAGCCTAGACAAACTAGAATATAAGTTCTAAATCCGGCAGCTTGATGTTTTTTTGCACGCTCAAAGCCAATCACTCCACCACATAATACGGCAAGAATTAATCTGAAAACTACAGAGCCAAAGTTGATTTCGGCTAAAACATCCCAATGAAAAAGTTTGATAATTGGATCAATTATTTCAAATAAAAACATATATGTACACCTCTTTATTCCATTATACAAAAAAAGATAACAAAAGAAAAGAAGTTTCGCACATTTTTCTTATGGAAAAATAAAACCCAGTCTTTCATTCGACTGGATTTTCTTGGTTTTGAGTTTCATATTCTTTTTTTTCTTCTTTACTAAGAGGGACTGGGTCATAACCGGGCTTAAATAAAGGATTACATTTTAATAGACGCTTTGTTACAAGAAAAGAAGCCTTGACAAAATTAAATTTTTGATAACATTCTTTTGCATATTGGCTACAGCTTGGTGTGAATCTGCATCTTGGTGGATTGTTAGGAGAAATTCCCTGCTGATACTTTTCTATTAATTTGATTGGTAATTTATTCTTCATCGTAAATTCGTTTTCTTAAAGATAGAAGAGCTTCCTCTCCAGCGAGTTTGCGGATGATTTCATAACCAAATTCAATACTTGCTGCAGCGCTTCTCGCTGTAATTAAATTTCCATCTGTAACTACTTTTTTATCTATATAGGTTCCACCAAAATCTTCATCCATACAAGTAAAGCAGGTATAATTTTTATTTTTTAGATAGCCCAAATGCCCTAAAATAGTAGGTGCGGCACAAATTGCACAAACAACTTTATTATGCTCCATGAAATACTTCATGATTTCTATAGCGTAACCAAAGTTTTCCATAAAGCGATAGTGTGGTCCACCTGGAAGTAGTAAAGCATCATATTCCTTATAGTCAATTTCGTTAATCAAAGTAATATCGGTAAGATGAAGGTAGTGCGCACCTATTACTTCATTTCGGTTAGAAACAATTGTAAGATCAAGTCCAGCTCGTCTTAATAATGCGAAAGGTGCAGTTCCTTCTAATTCTTCAAATCCATCAAATATCATAGCAAGTACTCTCATTATTATTCCCTCCATAAAAGTATTTATATTATACACTTTTTAGAAGCATTTATCTACAATTAATTATAGATAAACGTTAAAGATGACATAATAAAGATAAAAAACAAAAAATAAAAGCTTTTTAGAAATCATATTTTTCCTAAATTGATTCTATACTATAGTATGGAAAGACTATTTAGATTCTATATAAGAAGTATTTTATTAGGAGTTAGTTTATCTATGGATGCTTGTGCTGTTTCAATGGCGAATGGATTAAAGTATACTCATATGAAAAAATCATTTATCTTGAAGATGTGTTTCTGCTTTGGCATTGCTCAAGGTATAATGCCTCTTATTGGTTATGCAATTGGACATGCAGTCTTAGATTACATCAAAGACTATATTCCTTGGATTGCATTATGCTTATTAGGCTTCTTAGGATTGAATATGATGCTTGGGGCTTTTCACAAAGAAGAGGATAAAAGCTTATCTAAAAATGGTGTCTTTTTGCAAGCTATCGCAACTTCCATAGATGCTTTAACGGTAGGGATTACAATCGCAGATTATACTATAACAGAGGCTTTGCTTTGTGTAGGAATGATAGGGGGTATCACTACAGGAATGTGCTTCATTGGAGTTTGCTTTGGTAAGCGGTTTGGAACAAAGCTGGGATATATTGCTGAAATTGTGGGAGGACTTATTTTAATAGGTATAGGAGTAGAAATCTTTTTGAAAGGAATGTGATTAAAATGGTTAAATCTATTTTGGATTTGGTGGGGGATACACCCATATTAAATATTCAAAATACAAACATTTATGCTAAATTGGAATGCTTTAATCCAACGGGTTCTATCAAGGATCGTGCAGCAAAACAAATGCTTTTAGCAGCTCAAGAAAATGGTACTTTAATAGAGAATTCCGTAATTATTGAACCAACGAGTGGTAATACTGGTATAGGACTAGCCGCCATAGGAGCATATTTAGGATATAAAGTCATTCTTACTATGCCAGAAACGATGTCAGAAGAAAGAAGAAAGCTTCTCAAAGCCTATGGCGCTGAACTTGTATTAACTGAAGGTTTGCAAGGAATGAAGGGAGCAATTTGTAAGGCAAAAGAAATTGCCAAGCTTTATTCTAATGCATTTATACCTAGTCAATTTGACAATCCCAATAATCCTATGGCTCATTATTTAACAACAGGTCCAGAAATTTGGAAGCAGATGGAAGGTCAAATCGACATCTTAGTTGCAGGGATAGGTACAGGTGGTACTATTATGGGAACTGGCAAATACTTGAAGGAAAAAAATCCAAATTTGAAAATTATAGGTGTGGAACCTGCCAACTCACCTGTGTTAACAAAAGGAACCTCTGGGAGGCATCGTATTGAAGGAATTGGGGCTGGATTCATTCCTTCTATATTAGATTCATCCTTTTTAGAGGAAGTGATAACAGTAACGGATATTGAAGCAATAGAGGCTTCAAGAAGCTTTGCAAAGCAGGAAGGGATATTCGTTGGTATATCTTCAGGTGCGGCTTTATATGTAGCTAAGTGTATATCTAAAAGATATCCCAATAAAAAAATTGTGGTCATTCTTCCTGACTCAGGAGATAGGTATTTATCTTATGCAGATTTTGAAAAATAAATTTTTTTGCTTACATTAGATTTAAAAAAATGATATAATTAAAATAATTATAAAGCGTCTATTTTATTAGCGTCTTTCTAAAAAGAAGGAGAAATATATGCAATCAACTATCGCTAGTTTACAATTGAATACAATTAAAGAAAAATTAGAAATACTTTCTAAAACCTCTAATTTAATCCATGTCTCTATCCATAATAAAAGAAATAAGGTGCTTGATGCACCATCTAGGATTGTAGGAATTTACCAAAGATTTTTATGTGTTGAATCTAAGGTCAATACTTATGTTGAAAAGTTTACAATCAATTATACTGACATAATGACAGGAAATATTACAATTAAAGAATTATAAAAACACTTTCAGGGAAGAAATTCCCTTTTTTTTATTGTCAAATAAAAACAATGTTTGACTTTTTGATAGAGGGGGGGGTATAATCAAGTTGTATGAGGTTCATACAAAAATACACGGAGGAAATTAGTTCATGAAGAAGTTTTTTGCAGTATTTATTTGGCTATTTGGTACGATTGCATTACTGACTAGCTGCAGCAGTAACAAAGCTCCAAGCTGCGAGTTGACACTTACAAGCACGGGGACTTCAGTTTCTTATTCTTTATCCTTTGCAGATTTAAGTAAGAAACAAACAAGCTACAAAATAGAAATCCTAAAAGGAGAGACATCTGTAAAAGAGGAAGTATCTTCAACAGATATTACCGCAGGTCAATTTAGTAACTTAGATTTAAACACAAATTATAAAGTGAATGTCTATGTTACAAATAAGACTGAATGGGATGTTTCGTTAGCTTCAAAGGAAATTCAAACAAAGAAGGGAACAATAACAGGAGTAACCTTTAATTCTCAAAGCTTTGTTTACGATGGCAATCCTAAGTCAATAGAAGTCAGTGATATACCTGATGTAGCAGGAAATTATACTGTCGTATATAGTGGCAATGGAGTGACAGAGGTAGGAGATTATACCGTAACAGCAACAGTTAAGAAGGAGAACTATGAGGATCTAGTATTAACTGCTAAGATTACGATTACTCCAGCAAGCTCTGATTTTGTGATTGCTGATAAGACAGTTACATATACTGGTGAGGCTCAAACAATTAAAGCTGTAACAGATTTAGAAGTAACCTATGAATATTATCTAGGAGAAACAAAGTTAGAATCTGCTCCAGTAAATGCAGGTACTTATACCGTTAAAGCAATTTATGCTGGTGATAAAAATCATGCAAAGGTTGAAAAGACAGCTACTTTAAAAATTGAAAAAGCAGCTTCCACAATTACTGCAGAAGACATTACAATAAAATTTGGTGAAGAGTATGATGTAGCTGCAACATGCTCTGCAGCTAATGCAAGCTTAACTTTAGAATACTATCAAGGGGAAACCAAACTTGATGAAAAGCCTACAGCTATAGGTTCTTATACAGTAAAGGTTATCTTTGATGGAAATGATAATTATAAAGCGTCTAGTAAAACGATTGCTTTAATAATTACAAATCCTGATAATGCTGATGTTACTATCACATTAGATAATATTTCTACAGTTTATGGACAAACTTATTTAGTTGCTCCTACAGCTGATCATGGTGTAGTATTAGAAGATTTAGTGATTAAGTATTATCAATTAGATGGTACTGAAATTGAAAAGCCAGTGAACGCTGGAAGCTATGAAATTAAAATAACATATGCTGGCAATGAAGAAAAGTTCTTAAATCCAGCATCTAAGACAGTTACATTAACTATCGCAAAGGCAGATTACGATTTATCTGGTTTTACATTTGCAGATGTAACTTATACTTATGATGGAACAGAACATAGCCTAAAAATTGTAGGTACATTACCTGCAGGTGTAAATGTTTCTTATACAAATAATACGCTTACTGAGATTGGAGAAATTGAGGTCACAGCGACCTTCACAGGAGATGAAAATAATTATAATTTGATTGCTCCTAAAACAGCTGTCTTAAAGATTGTAAAGCAAACTATAACATTTACTCAATCAGTTCAATTAACATATGGTGATACAGTTGATAGCAATAATTTGCTTTCTTATATGACATATAGTGGCGTTACAGAGCAAGTATTTGATCAAATTAAGAATGATATAGTAGCCACATTACCAGATGGTGTAACTGGAATTACTAATGCAGGAACATATGCAATTCATATAACATTTGCTGGCACTGATTACATTAATGCTTTAGATATAGATGTGACTTTAGTTGTGGATAAGGCGACCCACACTATCGAAGTAGTAGGGTTAGAGAATAATACTATTACAAGAGTTGCGGGATCCTTATTTAATTATACAGCGAATGCACAGACAGATGCACAGTATACTTATTCTCAAGATTTAAGATATGCATCTGCTGGTACATACACAGATCTTGTAATCGCATTTGAAGAAAATGAAAACTATCTTTCAACAAGTAAAACTATTAATGTAGTTTTAACTGCTCCTACAGCTGCAACAGATTTATTTATTTCTGAATATTATGAAGGAGCTTCAAACAATAAATTCATCATTATTTATAACGGAACAGGTGCAGAAGTAGATTTGTCAGAATATAGTATAACTTTAGCTGTAAATGGAGCTATATATGATTCTTCTAAAAATACAAATGTTTTATCAACGATTGATACAAATGTTTTAACTTTAGCAAATCAAGGAAGATTGGCAATATGTCATAATAGTACTTCTCAAGATATTAAAACTGCTTTAACTAATGCAGGCTGTATTGTTGTTGCAAGTAATGCTATATGTAATTTCAATGGTGATGATACTGTATTGCTTAACCATAACAATAAGGTTATAGATGTATTTGGTGAAGCTACTGGAACTGATCCAGGCAATGGATGGACATTTGCTGGTGTATTAAATGCGACTATGGATCATCATTTTGTTCGTGCTTCTTATGTATTCCATCCAAGTGCTTTATATAATAATGGATATACATGGAATCCAGAAGAATGGATTTGTTATAGCAATTTGACAGCTTTTGATATGACTAATAATTATGTTATGAATATGAATGCTAGCAAAATTGAAACTATTGAATTAGTTTTAGCAAAGACTGAATATGCGTTAAGTAGTGTTCCAACAGTCAAAGAATTAGTATCTAATTTATATTCATACTTACCAGAGTTGTCCTATTATACATTTGATGGTACAACATATACTAAGCTAGAAGCTGCTCCAGAAACAGCTGGAACATATTATATAGGATTTGATTCTCAAGAAGTAGTTATCGCTGGTGAAACACTTCAATTGGTAGCTTCTAAATGCTCATTTGAATTAGGAGAAAACCAATATGTTAATGGGTATTTAGATGATTCTGAAAAATATATTAATGTATATGGAGATACAAGCTTTGACTATGATTCTTTAGAACATACTTTAGTATTTAAACAAACAGCAGGAAATGGTTTTACTGTTACTTATAATGAGACTGAGTATACAGCGGTATTAGTTGATGGAGTTTATCAAGTTTCATTTAATTTAGAAACAGCTGGAACATATGTGTTTGAAGTACTTGCATTAGCAGGTGGAGAATATCTTTCTTACTCCCATACATATAATGTAATTATTAATAAGATTGCTATCCCTGTAACCACAGAATATTCTAGCAATGGTACAGACTATGAAGCTTATCCGAATGGTGGATTAAAAACTGGTAATTATAGTGTTAAACTATCCTCTGCTCTTCAATTTACTGTTTCTTGTGATGAGTTGAGTTTATCTAATCAAGAAGCAACAGCATCTGGAAATGGTTATGAGGTGATACTAACAGGAATATCTTCAACAGTAAATCTTTCTATAAGTTCATCTAATGCAAATTATAATGATAGAGCAATAAAAATAACTATATCTTCAGGTAGTTCTGATCCAGAATGGTCAAATAGCTGGAGTACACTTGAAAGTGGAACCTATAGTGTCTTATTCGGTACAACTGTTTCTGATACAGTTAGAGTTTCTAAAACCACTTTTACAAGTAGTAAGTTCGATACAGTTGAGTATTCTTCAATAGAAGATTCAGCAAATTATACATTTACAATTATTGTTGACAAAGAGAATAAAACAGTTCAAATCAAGGTTGGTGAGCAATATTTGAAATATAATACTAATACAAATTTTGCTTGGTCAAATGATGCATACACTTGGAATATAGTTACCGTGGATGGTAAGGATTACCTTCAGGCTTCAACTTCTACAACTAGATATATTCTCCATAATGGTGGCACAACAAACAGATTTGGGCCATATGCATCAAGCAATACTACAAATAAAGACTATTCTTCATTAGACTTTATGATTTTATAAAAAATAATAGGATGGATTTGTCCATCCTATTTATGTCCTTTTCAAAGTGAATTAAAAAGAGGTGAAAAGAAATGAAAAAAATAAAATATATCTTTTATATAATTCCTTTAGCTTTGATTTTCTTATTTGTAGGATGTAAGACAGAAGAATTAAAGGTTTCTTCAAAAATCACTAGTGTAACTTGTACAGAAGGCTCTATTGAGTTTTATGAAACTACAACGAGTAATTTAGAAATCACTGCTAAAGCAGTATTAGAGTGTAGTGGTTCCGTTATAGAAGAGATTGGAAATATTACAGTTAATCAAACAACAAAGTATAGTTTTTTAGGTCTAACTGCTGATACAGAGTATCAAATCAATATTTACTACAAATATGATACAAATTCTTATGTCAAACTTACTACAGAAACTGTAAAAACAAAAGAACCTTCTACAGTAGATATTACAATTGCTTGTGAGGATGAATCTTTTGTTTATGATGGAAAACCAAAAACTCTTTCTGCAAGTATAGATGGTGGGTATAATTTAGAGTATACTTATTATCTAAATGGAGATAAAGTTGACTCCGCTATAAATGTAGGAGAATATAAGGTTGTCATTAGTTTTGCTGGAAATGAAAGCTATAATCCTACAACTATAGAACGTAAATTAACGATTACACCTTGTAAGGTGGATATTCCTTTAGAGGTGTTTAATGTAAATTATAATGAAGAATATAATATAGCACCTGATTTAAAAGTAGACTATGAAGTGATTTATTATCAAAATGATGTAAAACTGTCAGAAAAACCAACATTACCTGGAACATATTCAGTTATGATTCAAGTGACAGATCCTAACTATAGCGGAAGTAAAATGGTTGAATTTACTATAAATAAATTAGAATATTCATTAGATTACGAAGATATCTTTGTTTTGGTAGGTACTCCCGTAACTTTCGAAGTAGAAGAATTTGTTAAAGTAGAGTATTTCTTGAATAATGCAAAGGTAAATGAAATTTCTGGAATCGGAGAATATGAAGTTAAATTCTCTTTTGAAAATCATCCGATTTATAAGGATTTTACCCGAAAGATTCGAGTAATTGTTGACAATAAGTACAGGATATCTATAGATGCAAATGATGTTGTTGTCGAAACTGGGTTAGAGTATACCCCTACTTATACTACTAATTATGGTGTAGAACTAGATGTGACTTATTATCTTGATGATATAGAAATAGAAAAGCCTGTTCAAGTTGGTATTTATAAAATTAGACTTTCTTATACAGAAGATGAAACATATCATTCTGTTGAAAAAATGATAGATTTATATATCTATCCAGAAGAACAAGAAATTATAGATTTGACCAATGGATTATATCATATAATAGGTACGGTTGTAGGAAAAGACAAAACCTATAGCTATGTTGTAAATGGAGAAGATGTATTATTTGTTTCAGATCCAACATTAGAACCAAATGTTAAATATGATTTAGTAGGTATTTTTGATAATACAGGTACTATAACTTGTGCCTCTGTGTTAAAGAAAACTAAATTAGAAGTAAATGAAGTTCAAGCTAAGGAAGTTTCTTTAATAGATTTTGAATCTCATTTAGATTCATACTTATATAAATATATTTCTTTAAAGGGAATGGTTATTTTAAAGGAAGGTAAATATGCGTTAGCTTTAGAGGACAATTTTTCTATTTTAGTAGATAATCGTTTTAAATCAGCATATGAAAATCAAACAGCTGTTTCTGTAAATATGATATTCTATGGAGATACTCATATTATAGCAGATTTTAGTTCAGCAGTTTTATCTGATAAAGAAAAGGTTTATGCGCAAGCTTTAATTTATACCTTTGAAGATATTAAAGATACTTTAGTTATGGAGACCACTGTTCCATTTGAAACATCTATCTCTTATGTTTCATCTTCAAATCCAAGTGTTATTGATGTTACAACTGAAAAAGTAACTCCTTCAAAATCAAGTGATGTGACAGTAGATTTAACAGTTCGCTTTACTATTGGCACTACATATTGTGAAAAAACAGTTACAGTAAAGGTTTTAAAGGAAGAAATTGCAGAGCTTAAAATCTATAGTATTGAGATGCATCAACAATATGGAGATTCAACATTAATTACCTATGGAGATTATGACATCTTAATTGATGCAGGAGATCAAAAGGATGGTCCTTATGTAAATCAGTTCCTAAAGGAACATATTTCTAGTGATAATCATTTGGATATGATTATTGTTACACACTGTCATTCAGACCATATGGGTGGTCTTGCTAAAATCAGTTCTTCAGACCGTATGACAAAGGCACTAGATGGCATTGACACAATAGGTACAATTATCGATTATGGTCATGATAGAAATACGAATGCTTTACATAATAACTGGGTTTCTTTGAGACAAACTTATATTAATAAGGGTGCAGAATATTATCCTGTTTATGATGCGGCAAAGAATTTAAATGGTGCTAAATCTCATCATCAAATTGATAGTAAGCTTAGTATAGATTTTCTTGATACAGATACCTATGCAATGCCATTAGAAAATAAAAATGATTCTTTAAACATCTATTCTATTGCTACACTATTAACTTTTGAAAACTTTAAATTTTTCTTTGCAGGCGACTTGGAAGATAAAGGTGAATCAAACTTGCTAAAGAATGCTACAAACACTCCAATCAAGGATATAAAAGATGATAATGTAGTATTATATAAAGCTGCACATCATGGAACAGACCCAGGAAATAATAATGGAGGTACAAATGGTGGAAATCAATTGCCTTTCTTAAAAGTATTAAAGCCAGATTATTTCTTTGTTTCAGCAGCAATGTGTTCAGGAGATTATCCATATCCCTCTGGTACATCTTCAGATAACAAGATAAAGTTTATTGGTGGTCAGCCTCATCCATATATTAAGTGTTTAGTTAATTTCTTAAAATTCAATGACAATGTTTATTATAATGGAACAAATGGTACTTTAGAGTTCATTACTGATGGAGAAATAATAAAGAGTATCCATGGTTATGGAGCTACAACAAATTATTTACTTGAGGCAAATAGCAGTCCTATTGATTATGCATCTCAAGCAGATTTAAAATTAATAGATACTCTTTGGTACAAGAAAAATAGAAAAGAAGCAGTAGATAAGCTATTATAAAACATAAATAAAAGTTGCAGAAAAAATCTGCAACTTTTTTATCTTAAAATAGAAGCAATATGAGAACAGTTTTTTGATGGAATATTGGCATCAAATAATAGTCAAATGTAGTTTTTAGTTTTTGAGTAAAAAAGTTTAATTTAAAAGATAGGTATTTATAAAAACTATTTGGAAATAATTGTAAAAAAAGTATAAGTTTGGTATAATTGTGTCGGATATATAAGGAGTATTAAGATGACAGAATTTTTTATTGACGAATCAGGAAGTATGACAAATGAATCATATAAAGATTTTCCTTTTTTTGTTATCTGTATAATTCGTGTCATTGACAAAGAAAGATTAAAGAAAAGATTTAAAAGATTTATATCAAGTAATTTGAATGAGTTGAAGAAAATAGATACTAAGAATAAAATGTTTTCAAATAATAAATTTCATGAGTTGAAGGGATCATCATTAACAAAAGAAATGAAAATGAAGTTTGCAAATTATATTTGTAGAGATAATTTATTTGAAATTTATTATATCAGAATTGAGAATAAAAATATTAATAATCAACTATATAGTAATAAAG
>JAIDZC010000015.1 GCA_029057785.1 Anaeroplasmataceae bacterium | reverse complement strand
CTGCATAGCTCAGTTGGTTAGAGCACTTGACTGTTAATCAAGGTGTCGTAGGTTCGAGTCCTACTGCGGGCGCCATTTTTTATTTATAGGTTATTTTAAGCACTTCTTAAGTGCTTTTTTTGTTTTTTTGTGAGACTGAAAAGGATATTAAAAAAAGCTTTTTTTGGATATTTTTTCGAAATAAAAAAAACTAAATATAAGAAATATTGCAAATATATTTAATATATTGTAATAATTTGTGTTATTTTTTCCAAATCTTCCCTTGATTTTTTCTTTTTAAAAAAAATGTAACATTTTGCACAAAAAAATTGCATATTTTGAAAAAATATGATATAATACTCCTGAATTGGAGTAATATATACGTAAAAAACGGGGTTTATATGTAATATAAAAGCCCTGCACTAGATAAAAATGTTTTAAAAAAACATGCTTGGAGGTGTGATTTATGAGAAAGAAAATCATAAATGCAATTTTGAAGAAAGGAAAAAGAATATTTGCACTGATATTTGTCGGTATCTGCATTTCATTGCTGGGACTTGCGAGTCTTCAATCGATAAAACAGGATACTGCCGGTTCTGAATCGGGTTCGTCTGGAAATAAGAGTAATTTGGTTTTAGATAGCAATGCTTCTAATCAAATTGCCACTATGGACAATAGACCAACGGATTCCAGCATTGGATATGGCAGCATTTATTCTATGAGCTATACAGTTGTTTCTGATGGTATTATGATCACTCGTATTGTTGTTACAAACAGTGGTAGTAGTTCTACAGCACACAATACCAGAACAAACGTTAGATTTACAATACCTGCTACTTATGACAATCGGAAAGTAGTTGGTATTGCAGATAATTGCTATACTGTAGGTCGTTGTAATGGTTGGTATTATCATGGTGCACATGAGGATATTCCAGTTGCTGTTACTTATGTCAAATTACCAAGTACAATCCGCTATATTGGTAACAACGCTTTTGCTGAGTCTACTAGCGGTGATGGTTATAATAGTTATCAAAATGCAAATATAGATTTATCTGAATGTTCAAATCTTGAGTATGTTGGTGCCAATGCTTTCTATGCGGCAGGAACATCCAAAAACATTATTGGTTTACCAGATCAAATGCCTAAGCTTACTACTGTTGGTGCCAATGCATTTAGAGGAGCAATTAAGACTTTCTATGATGATTATGATTTTGCAGTCATTATGCCAAGTATTGAAACGATTGGTGACTATGCTTTCTATGGATGCTCTGCATTGAAGTATGTGCAATTTGGAAATGCAATCACTTCACTAGGAATTAGTGCTTTTGAGGGTTGTGTTAGAATTGAGTCTATCACACTTCCATCAAGCATTGAATCCATTGGTAGGTATTGCTTTAAAGGCTGTACAATGCTAGCTACGGTTAATGCTGAATTTGCTACCTTCCAAGAAAAGATTACACAAGGTTCAGTAACTAGTTATCAAGAGTCAGTCGGTGTATTTGAGGAATGTACCTCTTTGTCAGCAATTCTAATCAGTGAAGAGGTGACAGTGATTCCAGATAGAACTTTCTATGACTGTACTTCTTTGTCAGATTTAAAATTGTCTCCAAATGTTACAAAATTAGGAGAATATTCATTCTATAGTACGAACTTTTTCGATTTCGTTCTACCAGAAAAAACTACAGAGGTTGGACAATTTGCATTTGCGAATTGTAAGAGTTTAATTTCATTTGACTTCACTAATGTTGAATCACTAGGAGTTGGCGTGTTCTCAGGCTGTCCAGTATTAGAATCAGCAGAATTGCCATCTACCTTGAAAGAAGTTGGAACACAGTTATTCATAGACTGTGAAAGACTAGAAACAGTTATTTTCCATTCTGACATTTTGAACGAAAGAATGTTTGAAAATTGTATTTCTTTGACAAGCGTTACTTTTAATGAACCAGACAAATTGGAGGTAATTCCTAATCGTTGTTTTTATGGATGTGTATCTTTAGCAGAATTAGATGTGATTGATGAAAACAAACCAGGTCTTTATGAAATTGGAGAATATGCTTTCTATAAAACAGCTTTTACAAAAATTGAATTATTAAAAAACCAAAATGTAATTGGGGATTATGCTTTTGCTGAAATGGCAAATTTGACAAGTGTTAAACTTAATGTGGCAATGGTTTCAGCTCATATGTTTGAAAAGAGTCCAGAGTTGACTACCGTAGTTATTGGTTCGAATGTTGCAAATGGCCCTGGAAAGGATTCTGTTAATACAACAAATTGGGTCATTAAAGATTATGCATTCTATCAATGTCCTAAAATAACAGATATTGAAATCCACAACGATGTAATAGGAGCACATATGTTTGATGGATGTACTAGTCTTGTGAATGTTACAATCCCTAGTTCAGTGGATTATGTAGGAGCTTATGCTTTTGCAAACTGTACTGAATTAAGCTCTGTAACTTTGAATAATGGTGTTTTAGGAAGCTACATGTTCTATAACGATGAAAAATTATTACATGTTCAGCTTTCTAATAAGTTCAAATATATTCCAGATTATGCTTTCTATGGTAGTTATTTACTTGACATCACAATTCCACAAAGTGTAGTTGGTGTTGGTGTTTCAGCATTTGAAGCATCTAAGCAATTGGCTTCTGTTACACTTTTGAATAACTGTATTGGTGAGAGAATGTTTACAGACTGTACAGCATTGCCATACGTTGAAATTCCTGCAGCTATTGAACAGGACTTAACTGAGGGTGCAGAGGTAAAGGTTGGTAAATATGCCTTTGCAGGATGTATCGCATTAGCAGAAGTGGACATTCGTAATAATTACATCAGTGAGGGTATGTTCTCAGGTTGTACGCTTTTAGGAAACAATAAACGTTATACTTTGGTTATTCCAGGAAGTGTTGAAGATGTAGGAAAATCCGCATTTGGTGCTTGTAGCTTTGTTGGTGTTGATGGTATTAACAAAACATATTCTGGATGTACTAACCTTCACTTTGTTGAAATCGGTAGTAAAAAGATAAGTGAAAGTATGTTTGAGGGATGCTCAAACTTAGAAAATGTTACAGTTGATAGCACTGTTGAGATTGTGGATGCACGTGCATTTGCTAACTGTACTACTTTGTCTACTGTTGTTTTAAATAACACATATACGAGTGAATATATGTTCTCAGGTTGTACAAACTTGAACTCTGTCACTCTTTCTGAAGATTTTGCAAAGATTTCCGATTATACTTTTGAAAATTGTATAAATCTTGGTGAACTAAAAATTGAATCTACGAATTTTAAAGAGATTGGAAAATATGCATTTAAGAATTGCCAATCTTTAGTGGGCTTAACTGTTCCAAATACTGCTGAATCTGTAGGAGAAGGTGCTTTCTATGGATGCGCTGTTTTATCGGTTTTAACAATGCCTTATGTTGGTTCAATCAAAACTAAATCAGGAGCATCAATAACAGAAAAAGATTTATTTGCTTATCTATTTGGAAAACCAAATGCAGCAGATGTTGTTTATGATACAGTAAAGAGTGAATTCTATTCAGTAACTTCAAAATATGCATCAAATTTAAGTTATACTGCTAATCTTCCTAAATCATTGAAAACAGTAAATATTACTTCAGAAGAAGTATATGGATATGGTGCATTCCAAAATTGTTCATATATTCAAAGCATAACTATTCCTGCTTCAACAATTGAAATTCAATCTTATGCTTTTGAGAATTGTTCTGCATTACAGTCTTTATCTATAAGCGCAAATGTTAACAAATATGGAGATTATATTGCAAGAAATTGTATTGGATTAGAAACTGTTACAATTAATTCAACAACAATGGGTTTAGGTATGTTTGATAGCTGTACAAGCTTACATTATGCTTCTATAGTAAATGTAGAACATATTCCTGATCGTGCTTTCTATTCCTGTGGTAATTCAAGCAGCTATGAGGCTTACGAAGTTCGTCTCGGAAATACAAAAACAATTGGTAGCTATGCTTTCTACAGCAATAGAAAATTGAATGTTATTACTTTGCCAGATACTATCACAAGTATTGACGAGTATGCTTTCTATGATTGTGAATTGTTGAAGTTCATTAAATTCCCACTTGAACTTACAACTTTAGGACAACACTCTTTTGAAAAGTGTTATTCTTTTGAAAATATTGTATTACCTGAAAAACTTACAACAATTTATACTGATGCATTTGTTGAATGTACTGGCTTAAAGTCAGTCCTATTTGATGGACATGTAATGGGTCCTCATATGTTCAAAAAATGTAGCAATCTATATTTGGTTGATTTTAATGATATTTCGGTAATAAAAGCTTATGCATTCCAAAATTGTACAAGTTTAACTAAGATTAATTTCCCATCAAATTTAACAACTTTAGAGTCTAATGCTTTTGATGGTTGTACAAGTTTAGAGGAAGTTATTATTCCTTCCACAGTTGTTTCAAAACTTGATAGAAATGGTAATGAAACAGCAGTTGGTAGTTATGTATTTACAAACTGTACAAGTTTGAAATATGTCAGAATGGATAATAATGTCCTAGGTGCATATATGTTTGAAAATGATACAGCGTTAGAACAGGTTTATTTAAAAGAAGGACTTGTTTCTATCCCACAATATTGTTTTAATAATTGTACCTCATTGAAATTCCCTAATATCCCAAGTACAGTAACTTCATTAGGAACCTGCGCTTTTGCAAACTGTTTATCTTTAAGTGAATTAGTAATTCCTAATACAGTTCAAACTATGGGAGCATCTGTGTTCTACAATGTCAGTCTTACAAAGATTACTTTGCCATTTGTTGGTAACCAGAGAAATTCAACTTATACATCAAATTTAGGTGGTAATGAGACAAGTTCAGACTGGAACAATAAGTATAGTGTTTATCATCCTTATCCATCTCACTTGGGTTATATCTTTGGAGCTGGTGATTCTCCATTTACAATAGGAAATTCATATGCTTGTCAAACTAGAGTGTTCTATGCTCACTGGGGTAGCAATTCGGCAATGACCTTGACATGCTATCTTCCAAATAGTTTAAAGGAAGTAGTAGTTACAGATGATCCGACAATAAATGGTGAAGCATTCTATGGCGCTCGTATGATTGAAAAATTGACTATTGGAAATGCAACTACATCCATTGATTCAAGATCATTTTATGGAATGTACCAGTTAAAAGAATTGACTGTTCCAAGCATTTGTAATGGTGGAGATAGTTATTTAGCACATTGGTTCTTATGGGAACATATTTCAAGATATTGTGGCTGTACATCTGATGCAAACTTAAGAGCAAACTGGTATCAAGATACAAATTATGTATACTACGTTGACCAAAATGGTGCAGTTGGATATATACCAATGGCATTAAAGACAATCAACTTTACAAATGAAACTCGTATAATTGATTATGCTTTAGCAAACCTTCCTTATCTAGAAAGAGTAAATTTCTCAAATAAGTTAACTACAATCGGAAACTATGCTATGGCCAATTCAGGATTGACAAGTATAACTATCCCAGAGTCTGTTACCTCTATGGGGGTTAGCATTGTTGCTAATAATGTCAACTTACATACAGCAATATTAAATAATAAGATAGTTACTACCCAATCCTTCAGTGGATGTACTAGCTTGGTTAATGTTCAACTAAATGGTACAGAAATGGTGATTGGAAATAAGGTCTTTGAAAATTGTACAGGATTACGTCAAATCACCTTTGGACCTAATGTTCAAAGTATGGGACTAGAAGTGTTAGCTGGCTGTAGTAGTCTTGACTTGATTACAATTGCTAATTTAGGAATTGATAGCAACCATAACTTAGCTTATCTATTTGGATCAGAAGCAGTAGATGGAATGATACTAAATACAGGTTTAGATATCAATGATCAAAATTTAGTTCGTTATTTACCAGCTGGTTTAAATATAAGATTTATTGGTGATAATGTTTCTAGCTACGCACTAAATAACTTGATTTCAATTTCAGGTGTTCAAATTGATGAAGGCGTAGTAAGTATTGGAGATTACGCTTTTGCTAATTTGTTGATTGAAGAAATTAGAATTCCTTCAACAGCTAAAGAAATTGGCGAATATGTATGCTACAATGATAGCGAGTTGTTGGTGGCAATAATTGGCGAAAAGATGACAGTTATTCCGCCTCATATGTTTGAAAATTGTGTAAGCTTGGTAGAAGTTTTATTTGAAACAGATATGGTTGTTACAAACTATGTTTATGTATCAAATAATGTTTATGAAAAAATTGTTAATGGCGTAAGTTCAGGCTTCTATGCTCTTACCACTTCAAATCTTCAGTTCTTCAATGATGCTACAGATTTGGCATTAGCTACAAAGATTAATAACCAATTCTACATTTATAATGAAGAGAATTATAGCTATAGAAGTGCTGGTCCTGACCAACTTCTTGGAACAAATGATGATGTGTATGTAACATTCTCAAATGGAGAGGTTATCCCATTACAATTTATTCAAAATCAATTCTATTATGATTATTTAGATAATACCTTTATTCTTGTGGATTTACTTCCTAATGGAGGATATGATGTGGTTGATGGTGCTTCAAGAGTTAGCAAGCTTTCTGATGGCTCTGTACAATCTGTCATTATGCTTAATGGAAAACCATATTTAACAACTTCAAATCCATCTCTTTATAGAGGATATGGTCCAAATGGTCTTTTAGGAGATGCAGATGATCTTTACCTACATTATGGTAGCAGTCAAGATTTCAACACTCCTGATAACATTGATAACCTTCTCGAATATAATGGAAAATTATATAAAACTTTCTTTGATAATGTATATCAAGAATTATTGATTACCCCATATAGTCCAGCTTCTATAGATGAAGAAGGAAATCCTATTGATGAAATTCCTTATAGTGTTGTCTTATCTGATCCATTTAGTGCTGGTCCTGATAAGATTATTGGCACAGCTGATGATATTGCTCGAGGAAATGATTATAATGGTGACTATATTATTGTTACAATTAACGATTTTAATCGAGGAAAAATCCAGATTGCTTTAGATTCTTTCTTACCTATTTACTATAATAGTGAAGATGGTACGTATTATTTAGTGACCTATACAGGAAATTATCTTGGCTATGGAGAAGATGGTTTATTAGGTACTTCTGATGATATACTATTAGGCGGTCCTACTGGAAATAAGAGACCTCAAAGGGCTCCTGAAGTGCAAGTTGTTGATTCTCCACGTCCTGATGTTACCTTTGTCACTAAAAATATATTACAAAATACAATGTATAACAGTATTGTAGAGGTAGGAGAAAGAGCATTCTATAATTGTTCAAGCTTAGAAGAAATTGTATTACCAGAACGTTTGAATAAGATTAATACAGAGGCATTTAGAAAAACTGGTTTATTGTCTATTGTTATTCCAGCAAGTGTACAAACTTATGGTGAGTATACATTTGCCGAAACAAAGAATATGGAAACGGCTGATATCAAGTCTACCCAAAATGGTGTATATATGTTCTTTGAAAGTGGAATTAATGATGTTACTTTAGCTATTGATACAGCATACATTGCAAATGGAGCATTTAAGAATTGTGAAAATTTAGCAACTGTAACCTTTGTTACTCATTTCATTGAAGAGATTAAATACAAACTTCCTTATGGCGAAGTTACAAATATTGAGTATGATAAATCTGTATATGTTTCCTATATCCTATTATATTCTGTATTAAATGGTACAGGATTAGATGGTCAAGCTGGAACAATAGATGATACATATACTCAAGATGGAAAAACATATATTGTTGGAGAAAGCTGTACAATTGGTGGTGGCACTGAAATAGAAGTGGCTATCAATGCAAGTACAAATGAGATTTATAAGGTATTGGGTCAAAATCTATATATCCTTTTAGATTTAGATTATGATAACAATACAATTACTGAGGTTGGACCAATCATTTCTGCTGGTCCATCAGGAGATATCTTTAATGAAACAGATAATATTTCTACAATCTTAACTGATGCTGATGGAAACTATTATTATGTAGTAGATAACGTTATGCATTATGCAGGTGCAAACGGAATGCTTGGCACCTCAACTGATAGATTGTATATTACTGTTGGTTCAGAAAAGATTGAAGTAACAGAAATTGATGGAAATTATTATTCAATTTCTCCATTACGTTATACTAATAATGTTTATTATAAGGTTGATAATGAAAACCTTACAAAAGAACTTGTTTATCAGAATACTTCAGGTCAATATATTCCAGGTGTTGTGTTCAAGGGCTCATCCTATTATATTAATAATAACGATGGAACCTACTACAATTTAGTAGATGGCATACTTTCTACTTCTAATACATTAGTTGTATTACCTAATAATGAGGAAAGAAATGTAATTGTTACTGCTTCTGGAAAAATCTTTGAAAAACTTGAATATAGAAATGCAAATAATGAGCTAATCTATGGTAATGTTTATAGAGAATGGATCTATGCAGATGGAACATATACCTATACTGATTATTCAGCAGGTCCATCTAAGAATATTGAGAATGAAGAAGATAATAGAGTTGCAATTTATCTTTCTTCATCTGATATGTATGTTCTTAGCGTAGAAGGTTATAATGGATTATATTTAGAAGCTCCAAATGGATATTTAGGAACTGAAGATGATATCTATTATCTTGCTACAAGAGAGATTTCCTTTATCTATGATACATTCAGTGAAGTATGGTATCATGATAATGTGGATAATACTTGGACAATCTTAACCATCTATACAGACGACAAGGATTACACTGTTAAAACAGTATGCCTTGGTCCAGATAGAGAATTAAGCTTTGATGCGTCTGGCAATATCACTGATTTTGATGATCAGGAATATAAGAAGGATGACTCTGGCCATGATATTATTCTAATTGTTGGTGGAGATGGTCTACATTATCTATATGATAAAAAGGATGGTATTTACTATTCTGCAAAAGCGGGCTTATTATCTAATGCCACGAGTGCGTCCATTTCTACTATATCAATAGTAGGTTCTGCAACATCAGGAATCATTAATTGCAGTAACCCAAATAACTATTATAATTTGGTTCGCTTTAATGGAGCATACTTTATTGATTATGGAGATAACTCATATAGAGAGATTAACTATACAGGTTCCGGAGAATATAGAGAACCTAATCTAGGACCAGATCGTTTTATTGGAGGTCCGAATGGAGTTCTTACTCAAGATGCAATTGACAATAAAGTGTTAGCTACAGTTTCTCCAAATGGCTTGGTTTATATCGATAATGGTGATGGTACTTACACACTATCTAATAGTTCAGGAAAATTCAACTTCAATGGAAATAAGGGTGTAACTTATATCTATTATCCTAAGAATGAAGTAAATACTACAAATGTAGTTGTAAATCATGGTACAAGATCAAATGTTGTATTTGAATCTTTATCTCATAATGTTTATAATGAATGGACTATTTCAGGTACAAGTGGAAGCTATAGCTATGCCTCACGATGGGTATGTGCCGGAAATGACTTGAGTCTAGAAACTGGCGATGATATAGATGAAATCGTATTTGAAGATGGAGTATATCGTTGGTATGAGGTTCTTACAGGTAGTACTAGAGCTTACCATGGATATGGTCTTGATGGTCTACTAGGAACTAAGGATGACTCTTCCTTCATTGAAATTAATGGTAAGACAATTGAAGTAGTTAAAATTAATAATGAGATTTATCATGTGAATGCAGATAATACATATTCTAAATATACTGCTGTAGATGAAGATTCTGCAATCTATAGCGAAACATTGATTTGCTTGGGTGAAGATAAGAAGTTTGGAACTTCTGATGATATGCCAGCAGTATATGGTGAAGATGGGGTACGCTACATTGATTTAGGTGATAAATCCTTCCGAAGTGTTGGTGCTGATGGTCTATTAGGAACAGCGGATGATGTTCTATGCCATGTTGGTGCTGACAACAAAATTGGTACATCTGATGATATTATCGATGTTGTAAAGGCAGAAGATAATGAATTCTACAAATTCCAAGCTAATAATGTATATTCATGGATTGTAATGGGTGTTGAAACTCAATACGTTTCGGCAGGAAAAGACACTACAATTGGTACATCTGATGATATTAAAGCTGGTTCTTTAGCAGGAAATGTTGTTTCTGTTGTTTTTGACAATGCTCAATATTACATCGAAATGAAATTTAATAATTACTTCGAGTGTGGTGCTGATGGTCTATTGGGTACAGATGATGATGTTCTATTCAATACAACTACTTTATCTGATCCAGATACTTATAAAGAAGTAATGCCAGGACCAGATGGAAAGTATTATACTGCAGATGACTATATTATGGTTGATGCAAAGCAAGCTCGTTTTGCGGGTGCTGATTTCCTTGTTAATTTATCAACTGATTTATTAGCTTATGTTGGTGGAGATAAACTTCCATATAGCTATCATGCAACATTAAATTACTATGAATCTTATGAACTAGTAAGCAATGTATATCAACTTGATGGTAATAAGTGGTATGTTGCACAAGATAAACAAGTAGGTACAGCAGATGCTATTTTACTTGAAGAAATAGTTTATTCTGATCATAGTCACTATTATATTCCAGTAACTGATGATAGTTATTTAACCTATGTATATAATACAGGGGATAAACTGGGTACAGTAAATAATGTAACTGTATATAAAGGCTATGATGGAATCTTAGGAACCTTTGATGATTACTATTATAAAAATGGTCAAAGCTATTTTGCAGGTTCTGATGGTTTAATTGATGGTAATGATTTGGCAGCAGTATGTGGTGCTGATAAATTGGCATACAAATTAACTGCGAAAGATTTTAATACATATTATCGTTATGATTACAGCTATAGCTATAATACAACTATAGATTATTTTGAAGCATCTGGTGTTAATAATAAATTAATATCTGCTGGTAATGATGAAATTATTGGTACATCTGATGATATTGATACCGTATTTGAGTCTTTGTCTAATGGTGAATACTATTATGCATCAGGTGACAATGGTGTCTATATCACATCCCCAACTCATCATTTAGGTGTTAAATTACACAATAAAGTTGTATATGTAGGAAAGGATTCAAGTTTAGGAACTGCCGATGACTACTATATATCTTCTTTAGAAACCTTTGGCGGAACTTTTGCTGGTGTTGATAAAGTATTTGGTACTGCAGATGATTTAACTGCAACCATTGGTGTTAATCAATTACCTTATAAGCATTTAGGAGATAATACATATTTCTTATATGATTTAACTGCTTATAGTGGCGGTGTGTATGCCACAATTGGCGTTCGTCTTTGTGGTATGGAGGATTGCCGTCCTGGTGATACTGATGATCAAGCTGTTGAACTTGGTGCTAATAATGAGCCATATCTTTTAGTAGATAATACATCCTCAATAGAGTATGCATATCGTACAAAGAGTAAAGATGGTTTATTAGGAACTACTGATGATGTTATCGTTTATACTGGAACAAATACACGTTTAGGTGATAAGGATGACTACTATTATATTGAAATAGATGGTTCAAGCTACAAGGCTTTCTCAGGTAATGATTCAATTTTCTTTACAGAAGATGATTACTATATAAAACCAAAAGAGATTATCAAGGAAATGGATAATGCTCTTCCTAAAGAAATAAAGTCTATAGGAGAAGAGGCATTCTATGGCTGCGTAAGTTTGAAATCCTTTGACCTATATATTGAGGATGATCATTCTACAAATGAAACTCTTGAATTTATTGGTGACCGTGCCTTCTTTGGATGTACAAGCTTAGAAGAAATTGTTCTTCCTTATACATTAAATGATAAGCAAAAGGATTCTTATGGAGAAGCAATCTTTGAGGGATGTACATCTCTAAATAAGGTTGTATTTAATGAAGTAGATGAATATCGTGTACCTAAGATTACAAAGCGTATGTTCTATGGCTGTGTAAGCTTAAGTCAAATTTACTATAATCTTGATGGTGTATTAGGTGACTTAAACGTATTGCCAAAGCGCATCGAAATCATTGAAGATGAAGCATTTATGGATACAAGAGGAGAAAATGAAATTGATACTCCTACATATTCTACAAAATTAAAATTTATCTTCTTGCCAGATGCATTAGTGACTCTTGGTAATCGCGTATTCAGAAATTCTGATTTAGAAAGTCTTACAGTTTTAGATCACATTGAAGAAATAGGTGAGGATGTATTTAGAGATTGTATTTATCTTACAAAGGTAGATTTCCAATATGATGATACTAGAGATATTATTATTCCAGAAGGTATGTTCGATGGCTGTATTAATCTATCTGAAGTTATTTTCACAAATACTAGCCAAGATCCAGTGATTTCTACTCAATCTTGTATATTTGTTGATAGAGTAGTAGGTATAGAAGCAAGAGCTTTCAAGGATACAGCAGTAGATAATGTTATCTTTAGTGAAAGATTATCTCTATTAGGAGATTATGCTTTCTATAATTGTGATAATATTGATACAATTGTTATTCCTAAAGCTGTAAATCCTGATGGTTATGGAAAGTATATTTTTGCTGAATCCAATAATTTAGTTTCTGCAGAATTTGGTTATGGTGTAACAACCGTTCCAGAAGGCATCTTCATGAATTGTTCTTCTTTATCTGAAGTATATTTCTATGATTATGAAGGAAATAAGACAATTGTTTTAGATTCAATTACTGGTATGCCTACAGATGTAATACTAGGTAATATGGTTACACCTGTTCCTTTTGATAAATTAAAATATCCTGCAGGAGAAACTCCAATTCTTTTACCAGTAAATTATATGTCTTCTACTGTAAATGTTGTAGGTGCTTATGCATTCTCTGGTACAGCAATCAAGAATATGGTATTTACAGAGGCCCTAAACGAATTAGGAACAAATGCTTTTGCAAAATCTGATCTTGAAACAATTACAATTACAAAGAACGTAACTAAGATTTGGGATGGTATCTTTGCTGAATGTAAGAATTTGAAGGAAGTTATTTTCCAAAATAATGGTCTTGGTAACCAGATGTTTATTGATTGTACAGGGTTAACTTCAATTACTCTTCCTTATGGTGTTACTGAAATTGGTGCTTACGCATTCCAAAACTGTGAGAATTTGGCTGAAGTAAGTGTTCCAACTTCTGTAGAAACAATCATGGAAGGTGCATTTGCTAACTGTGTTAAGATTCAAGATTTAACATTACCATTCATTGGTAAAGCTCGTGGAACAACAGGCCCAGAAGGTTTATTCGGTTGGATCTTTGGTAAGTCATATATTGAATCTCTTGATGAAAATGGAGAAGTTGTTTCTAGAACACAAATCAATCCTGTAAAACAATATTATGCAGGAGATGTAACAGATCCAGATAATGAGAACTTCGAAATTTATTCAATTCCTGATACATTAAGAACAATTAAGATTACAGACGAAAGATTAGTAAGCTTCGGTGCTTTCATGAATACTTCCTTAGATCGTATTGTTTTACCAGATATCAAAGATGATCTAGATATGCCTGGTGAAGAAAATACAGAAAAGGCTGATTATTCTAATGCATCACAATTGACATCAATTGGTGATTATGCATTCTATAACTGCCAAGGCTTAACTACTGCAGAAATTCCTTCTCAAATTTTAGAAATAGGAAAATATGCATTCGCATATTGTCAACAGGTAGAAACTTTGGCTTTACCAAAGCCTATTGTAATAAGTGAATTAACAAATGAAAAATTAAAAGCTCAATTACGAAAAGAGTTTGGTTCTCAAGAAGAGGCATATGGATTACAAGGTTTAGGAAGTTACTCTTTCTATCATTGTGAATCTTTACCTTCAATTACAATTCCTAAGACAGTTCAAGGAAGTAAGATTGGTTCTTATGTATTTGCTCACTGTCATGATTTAGAGGAACTTATCTTTGAAAATGATTCTTTAGGTATAAAGATGTTCTCTAACTGTTATTCTTTAAAGGATATCGTGTTACCAGAACAAATCACTAGAGTAGATACAGGTACATTTGAGGTATGTACAAGCTTGCGTTATGTATACATTCCTAAGAGTGTAACTTATATTGGTCAGGCTGCGTTTGAACGCTGTCCAAGCCTTGTAAAATTAGTATTACCATTTATTGGTTCTTCTAATGAGGTGACAAATACAGAAAAGGCTGAGTCTGTCTTTGGTTGGATATTTGGTTCAACTCCTTTCAACTATGGAGATGATCCATTGACAGAAGAGTTAGAAGGAACACCTGCATCTGCAGTTACTCAATATTATAGTGATAATGGTAGATTGACAGTTTATATTCCTAATACTCTACAAGAAGTTTATATCACAAATGAAAACATTATTGCTTATGGTGCATTCAGTACAACATTAGAATCTTCTAAGGCTGTTACAAATACACTAGGAATTGGTAAGATTGTAATTTCACATGATTATGCTCCTACTAAGGTATTTGATACAGAAGGAGATCCTGCTTATCAAACTGCTATTGTGCCAAATGGTATGTATTTATATCATAAAGATACGAGCATTTTAGGTGATGGTACTCCATCACAAGAGAATCCTACTCTTGGAGAAATGATTAACTTCTATAGTTTATATATAGATGAGAATATTTCAAAATTAGGTGCATATGCATTCTTCAATGAAGATGCAATTGAATATGCTTATTTAGACTTTGCAAATATTTCAAGTGGTGTTTACGCATTTGGCGATTGTACAGGTTTGAAATTTGCATATTTCCCTAATGCAACAGGAGCACTTCCAACACATTTCTTTAGATTCTGTACAAACCTTGAAAGAAGTATCGTTCCTACTACAATTACAACTATGGGTAGATATTCTTATAGCTGGTGTCCTTCTATAACATATTTACATATTCCATTTATGGGCTATTCCAACTATACTGGTGATGTTTCATCATCTGCAAGACATGATGCTTCCCTTGCATATATCTTTAATTCAGCAGAGGTTTACTATGGAAATGATCCTAGATTCCAAAATATCAACTCTAATAATTTGACTTATTTCGAGCGTACAAGATATCATGGTTCTAGTACATGGACAGATTGGTTCTATACTCCAAAGTCCTATACATTAACTCTTTCTACAGAAATCTTTATTGGATATACCTCAGCTATTGAATCATATGGTATGAAAAAATTATTCTTATCTGATCAATTAGTTACAATTGGACAAGAAGCTTTCATTTACTGTACAAACTTGAATACAATTGGTGTGTGGTCTAATGAAGAAAATATGTGCTTATGGAATAATCCAGGTCAAGCACACTTTAATGAAGTTAACTTTAGAACACTAGGCTCAAATGCATTTGGACGTTGTTCAGCTTTAAGTGAGATGTATGTTCCAAATTGTACAACTACTATTGGTAATGCAGCCTTCGTTAATACACGATTAACTAAGCTTGTTGTTCCATTTGTTGGATTAACTCGTGAAGCAACAGGTGTAAATGCTGTGTTAGGTATTTGGTTCTATGACGTTGGTTGGAACTGGATTAATGATACATGGTATTGGTCTGGAAATGTATTATATGATGGTTTAGGATTTGGTACGTGGACTAGATTCTACTATAATAGTTCAAGTTATTTGGATTCCATTGTTCCATCTGGTTTAAATACAGTGATTGTTACAGATACCACTACAATTAATCCTGGTGCATTCTATGACTGTAACCAAATTAAGAATATTGTCTTACCATTTGGTAAGAATGCTGCTGATCAAAATCTTGTAGGACTTCCTAGTCAATATTCTGATCCGGTAGCAGTTTGGGGAGATCCTGATGCTGATGTTTCAAAGGTATGGGGAACTAGAACACTTGAAACAATTGGTTGGAGAGCATTCTATCATATAGGCTCCTTAAGTGAAATCTATATTCCAAATACAGTGACATCTATTGCCGATGAAGCATTTAGATATGATACTGCCTTAACTAAGGCTGTACTAAACAATGAGATTACTGGAAATTACATGTTTGCAGATTGTACAAACTTAAAAGATGTTAGCATGGACAATGTAGAAGTAATCGAAGATTATTGTTTCTATAAGTGTAGTAATTTAGAGAAGATTAATGATACAGTATGTGATGTTACATTGAATAATGGTAATGTTGTTAGAAGTGGAGCTAATGTATTTGAGGATGTTATTACACATATCAATAGCTATGCATTCTATCAATGCTCTAGATTTAAGTATCCTTTAGATGAAGCTTCGGCTGAAAATTCTAGAATTGTCTATATAGGTGCTTATGCATTCTATGATGATGATCGTTTAGGTGGCTATACTTATGTTACTACAGAAGGTGATGAAGAAAATCCTTCTCAAACTGTAGAACAAATTCAAAAGCTTGATTTATATCTGCCTTTTGGATTACAAACTCTTGGAAATAGTGCATTTGAATATTGTGACAATATTGCTACAGTACATAGTTATAACAAACTAGTATATACAAATGGTACTTATACAGTGGATGCTTCACATCAACTTGCATCTGGTGGTTATACATTTGCTCATATTCCTAGCTTAGAAGAAGCTTATATTTATGGCGATAATATTAGTAGAACTATCTTCTATAACGATACTAAGCTTAGAAAGGTACAAATGGATGATGTAACAATTATTTCATCTGGAGCCTTCTATAATTGCGATAGCTTAGTTTCTATTGAATTGACTGAAAAAGCTAAGTCTCAAATTGTTACTGATGGTAATGGCGTAACTCAGACTAAGGACGAAATTGCCGCAGGTGCTAATATATTTGAATACTTTGTTACGACAATTGAATCACATGCATTCTATGATTGTGCTAACTTTATGTATCCATTACAGGATGAAGCTGCTGCAATGAGAACACAGATTACTTCCATTGGAGCATATGCATTCTACAATTGTGACCGTTTAGGTGGAAGCAACTCTTCTGTAGTTGATGGAACAACTGTAACTACTGCAATTCCATTTGAATTATATATGCCTTATGGTTTATTGACACTTGGTGCTTCAGCATTTGAAAATTGTAATAATGTTACAAAGGTAACAATTTATGAAAATGTTGAATCAATAGGCGCAAAAGCATTCTATAAGAATACAGAAAATGAGACAGTTGTATTCGGTTCTGAAGATACTGCAACTACTCATGCTCCTGTATTAGGTGCATCTATATTTGAGGATAATACAAGCCTTACTCAAATCATTCTATACACTACTACAACAGGTGTAGCTATGTTCAAGGGCTGTACAGCTTTAGAGAACGC
>JAIDZC010000014.1 GCA_029057785.1 Anaeroplasmataceae bacterium | reverse complement strand
ACCTTTTTGGTGCTTCATATAAATAATTACCAAAATGTCTCAATTATTTTATATTTATTTAAAAAAAATTAAAAAAATATAAAACAAAAAAGGAACTTTACAAAGTCCCATTTTATATTATATGAAAAATACTTATTTTCTTTTCAGCATAAAAACTGCTTTTCCCACAATAATAGGAAGTATATAAGCGTATAAGCATACTCCAACAATTCCAAAAATTGTAATTAATAATGCACTATTATTTTGAATGACATACTCTAAAAAAGACATCTGACTGCTTTCTATTAAAAAACATGGTACACAAATTCCAATAAGGATAAAGATTCCACTCACAATACTGCCCTGTACTAAATGGTATGTATAAAGAAAAGGAGATAAAAATACAACACTTGCAGTAATCATTAAAATGACACTAGCAATTATACAGGCTACACAATGATATTTTAGAAAATATGGGACAAGAATAACTCCAATAGATAAAGCAAAAATTGCAAAAGAACCACAAATACAACGTATCTTTTTTTTATCCTTTATTTTTTCAGTATGGGTTTTATTTTTTCCATCTTGAAATAAGTTAGGAAGCAAAGATGGAAACTTATCCTTTAAAAGCTCTTCTATGCCAGTAAGATTTGTATATCTTATGGTATGAGTTACCTCATAACCTAACACCGTAAAAGTAAAGGTCACACTGCCAAAAATCTGTTTTTTTCTAACACTATGAATGATAAATTCTATTTTTTGAATGGAATCATATGGTAACATATAATAAAGTGTAGGCGTTTCTACAACACCATCACAGAAATTAAAAATGAAATGATTGTCATTTACATAGATTATGGAATCTTCTTTCTTTTTGTTGGTATTAACATTCATAAATATTGCAGAAATAATAAAACAAATAATACATAACCCTACAATATCCATAAAGGGATTTGTAATATTGGATGAATAAAGGATAGATAAGACAACTCCTACTAAATTAATTACCACATACACACCCAAACTAAAGAATAGAAAAAACTTTATCAGTATATTGGATATCGTTACAAGTTCAAAATATTTACTTTCATATTGTTTTATTTTCTTCTTTTCAAAAACAATTTCATTTTCCAGTAAAGTCTTTTTGACAGAGTCTTTTTCTTCTTCTGGAAGTTCAAATAGATTCATTTCTATCCTCCAATAAAGTTATCCCCTTTGAATAGCATTGATATTTTACTTGAAATAAATATAATCCACAGCCATCTAAAATGTATTTAGAGTCACAAGGATTTTTAGATTCTAATATTTCTGAAATCTTTGATGGTTCGAAGTGATGCTTGCCAATCTCAACTAAAATACCCATCATTCTTCTGATTTGATATTTTAAAAATCCATCCCCAATAAAACGAAATTCCAAATGGTCTTCAAAAGGAATGATTTGAATATCAAATATTGTTTTGATTGTTGATTTACGTGGATCAATGCTTGCGGAGGCAAAGCCTTTAAAGTCATGTGTTCCAATCAATAATAAAACTCCTTCGCGCATTCTATCAATATCTAAGTTAGGAATATAAGGCATATATCTTAGGGTCAAAGGATTATATTCCTTTGTATTTATATAATACCGATATTCTTTTTGGATTGCGCTAAAACGAGCATGAAAATCATCATTAACCAATTCACAATTCTTAATATAAATATCCTTAGGTAAAAAAGAATTCAAGCCTTTTTGTACACCAAGTGGTGGAATATTCGATTTTAAATCCACATGAAAAACCTGTCCTACCGCATGTACATAACGATCTGTTCTGCCTGAAGGATATATTTTTACTTCCTCATTACATAGCTTATAAAATGCTTTGTTGATTTCAAGTTCAATCGTTGGAAGAGCATTTTGAATTTGAAACCCCATATAGTTGTAGCCGTCATAGCTACAGATCAGCTTATATCTAGCCAAGGAAACGACTCCAAATAATTAGTCCTAGGAAGCCTAAGCTTATTATAAAACTAAAGTAATCTAAAACTCTAAATTTTAATTCATCTAGCTTTGTTCTCTTAGCTCCTATGACATATCCTCTAGCTTCCATAGCATTTGATAAATCCTCTGCTCTTCTAAAGGAAATAACAAACATAGGGATAAGCAGTGAAATAATTTGAGTTACTTTATTGTGTAGTCTACCCTCTTGAAAATCAACTCCACGAGAAGCCTGTGCATTCATAATCTTTTTTGATTCTTCATATAAAGTAGGAATAAATCTTAAAGTTAATGCAATAGTCATAGAAAACACACTCACTGGAATTTTAATCAGCTTTAGTGGTGCAAGTAACCATTCTAATCCATTATTAATATCTGTAGACATAGTGGATATAGTTAATAGTGATGTTATTCCTATCATCATTACAATACGAATAAAAACAAATGTAGCACTTGTCAAACCAGACTCATATATTTCAAAATCAAAATTGCTCCAAACAAGTAAATCAAATCTAGAAAACCACATAACCAAGAAAATACTTACTGCCATCAATAAGGTATAAATAAGTTTTAGTTTAATAAATTTTTTAGTAAGAAAGTAAACGAACAATATTCCAAGCATAATCAAAAGCTGGAATAATCCTATTTGCATATGAAATGTATAAAGCAATTTCCCATCTTTGTTATAGATCAGTTGTAAAATAAATGTGAAGCTCAAAAGAAAGATAATGGGCTTTAATCCTCTTATTAAACGAATAATAGAAACACGAGTAGATAAGAAGATTAGAATAAATACTCCAAAAGCAATCAACATTGCATAAAATGAAGTAATTAAGAAAATCATTACTATACTTAATATTGTTAAAATGACCTTAGTCCTAGGATCTAACTTATATAACCAAGAATTTCCAGGAACATACTGTCCAATAGTGATGTTATTCATGACACTTCACCACCTGTTCTAAAAGCTCTTGTTCATTAAAGATATTATACTTTAAGGAATACCCTTGGGTTTCATTCAAATAATCAATCATCTTTAATACTTCTGGTTTAGATAAGTGATTCTCCTCATAAATAGGCGAAGAAAAAAGATCGACTTTATCCCCATCATAAACAATTTTGCTTGAATTCAATACTACAACTCTAGTTGCATATTTATATACTAAATCCATATCGTGAGATATTAAGATAATTGTTTTATGAGTCGTCTTATGTATTTCATAAAATAATTCCATAATCTCATCTGCTGTCTTAGGGTCTAATCCTCTTGTCGGTTCATCTAATAAAAGAACGTCTGGATTGTAGGCTAATATTCCAGCAATAGCTACTTTACGCATCTGACCACCAGATAAATTAAAAGGGGATTTCTTTAATAAAGCTTCATCTATTTTAAGAATCTTAGCAGTTTCTAAAGCTTTTGTTTTAGCTTCCTCTTCTTTCATACCAAAGTTCTTTCCAGCAAACATAATATCCTTTAATACAGTCTCTTCAAATAACTGATATTCAGGAAATTGAAAAACAAATCCAACCCTTTTTCTTACATCCTTTAGTTTTGGATTCTTGTTTTTCTTAGGTGTAATGACACTTCCCATTATATCTACAGTTCCAGAGCTTGGCAAAAGAAGAGCATTCATATGCTCCATCAAAGTAGATTTTCCACTACCCGTTTTCCCAACCAGCGCAACAAATTCATTCGTTTCATTGATATTCAAATTAATCTTATCTAAAGCCACAGTAAACACCTTACGTTTTTGTGTAGGATAAAGGTGGCTTACTTCTTTAAATGATATTCCCATAAAGCCTCCATTAATTTTGTATCCTTTTTTAAGTGTTCATTGTGATTTGCTTCCAAATAAAAGCGTAATGAAAAAGGCACATCCAAATTTGTTTCTTGTAAAAGTTCTCTTTTTTGAAACACATCTTTTGGAGTTCCTTCTTCTATAACCTTACCTTCTTTTAAAACGATAATATGATCACTGTGATTTGCTAAAGCTAAATCATGTGTAATCATTATAATTGTCTTATGGTATTTTTCTTTTAACTCTACAATTAATTTTGTAATCTCTTTTGTTCCTTCAGGATCAAGCATAGAGGTTGCCTCATCTAAAATGATAACATCACAATTAAGAGCCAAAATACCTGCGATAGCTACTCTTTGTTTCTGTCCACCTGATAAAGTTTGAGGTTCTCTATCCAAATAATCCTTCATATCTACTTTAGATGCAAACTCATCAATCAATCGAATCATATCTTCTCTAGGTATTTGATGGTTTTCTAATCCAAAGGCCATATCATATCTTACATTATATCCTACAAACTGATTGTCTGGATTTTGAAATACGATTCCAATATGCTTACGAACATTATCAACAGTATCTTCAGATAAGACATTCCCATCATAAATGATTTGACCTTTAGAAGCCTCTAATAAGCCAATCATCAGTTTTGCAATGGTAGATTTGCCACTTCCATTATGTCCAAGGATGGAGACCCATTTTCCATCTTCAATAGTAAAGCTTACATCATCCAATGCATTTTGTTCATTTGTATTGTATTTAAATGTTACATTCTTAAACTCAATCATGGGCTCCTCCTTTTTCATTCTTTAGTATTATATCATTTTTTTCTAATTAGTAAAATGCTTTTCAAATTCTAAGAAACTTACGTCTTTATTAAATTCATTTCACACGTATCTTATTATACAATTTCTAAACCCTTTTGTAAATAAAGCATAATAAAAGAGCTTATGGGAAGCCCCAATAAGCCCTTATTTTAGTTTAACAATTAAGCTGCTTTTGCAGTAATAGTTAATACTGGAGTTGTATCTAAATTAGATACTGTGATAACATAAGTTCCTGCTGTAACAACTTTAATATTGCCATTGTTATCTGCAAATGCATCACCTAAGCCTTCAACGAAGCCAAATGTTGCCCAATTGTGATCCCAGTCTCCATCAAATACTTTGAATTCTTTTTCTTCTTCAAGTTCTAATTCAATAGTTGCAGTATTATCAGCAATTGTAAACTTAAACTCATCATTCTTAGACCAGTTATTCATTGATCCAACTACATATAATTCAGTAATTGTATGATCTTCTACTAGAGTAGCATCACCAAGTCTTTCGATTGCTAGAGTTAGATTACCTTCTTCAATTCCAGTAACAGTGATACGATAATTACCTGCAAGAACACACTTGATGTTAGTTCCATCAGCTTCAAATTCTTCACCTAAAGTATCTACATAGCCAAATTCTTTTCCATAGTCCTTAGAAGCTACTTTAAATGATTTACCTGCTAAAATGTCAAGTTCAATAACAGCCTTGTCGCCATCAATAGTTAACTTATATTCATCCTTTGCATCCCAGCCATTTACTCCACGAACATATAAATCAGGGAATGCTAATTCAACTTCTACAGGAGTAATTACGCCATCAGCATATTTTCCATAAGAAACAGAACCATCTTCTGCAACAATAATAATGTTAACATCCTTGTCATCAAATAATGCTAGATTTTCTGTTTGAACACCGTCACCACTATTTAAAATAAATCCTGAATTCTTGATGAAATTCTCATATTTATAAATATTGTTTTCAGCATCTTCAACAGTCATATCATTTCCTGGCCACTCTGTACTTTCAAGACCCCAGAAATGAAGCTTTTGTCCAGCCCATGAAGCAGGTAATTGTGCAAATAAAGTTAACTTCTCAATCTTTGTAACAGTTGGTTCACCTAATGCAGGATCAGTTTCCTTAGGAGTATATGTTCTATAAGAGATAGCAATCTTCTTTAAGTCTTCTGCTTCAGTATCTAAAACATATAAATTCTTTGTTTTACCTAATTTGATATCAATAGTTTGAGAATCACCATCATTGAAGATAATCATGTTAACACCAACAGGAACCTTAAATCCGTATAGATGAGTAGCTGCATCAACTTCAGTCATTTCAACTCCTGGCCAAACAACCTTATAATCATCAGATAAAGTATTTTCATCACCCTCTAGATTATTCCAGTAATAAATATTTACTGTTTCCCATTCAGCTGGAACTTGAGCATATACAGCTGTTAATTCAGTTGCAACCATAGTTTCAGGTTCTTTTTCAGGAATTACCTCTGTAACTTCCTTGCCACAAACTGTACAAGTATGCTTACGTGATCCAGCAGCATCCTCAGTTGCTTCTAAAGTTACTGTCCAGTCACCCCAAGTATGTGCTTCATATTCTGTCTTTTCTCCACATTCACATACTTGTCTATGCTTTGTATCATCGCTTTCGTAAGTGTACTTATGAGAGTGTCCGCATGCTGCAAGAGTTACTACAGTAAGCAAACCAGCAAGTACAAAAGCGAAATTTCTTAAAATCTTTTTCATTTTTTCCTCCTTATTTTACTTCAAAAGATTTTTTTAGGACTGCTTAATTCAGCTTATATGGCGTGTCCTAAACGCCCTCTCCTTTTTTAGAGGAAAAGGAAATAAAACCTTTTATTGAATTATAGAGAGTCCTCTATAACAAATAAACTAATTAGATTTGTAAGCAATGATTGTTTGATAATCACTTACCACTGTTTCACTAGTTAAAGCTAAACCAGTTTGATTTAAGGTATCTAGATATAATGTATATCCTTCAAGGTTAACCTTCTTATCTGAAGCAGTAACACCATTACTATGAACAATTCGATATGTACGATTGTTTGCGGTATCTACTAAGTCGTACGTAATTAAGCTTCCATCAGCATTTGTAGTTACTGTAATGTTTTTACATTCTGCACCACTCTTGCCAAATAAGCCTGTATTTTGTTTTAATGCGACAAGCTTCTTATAATTTTCAAATAAGTCAAAGTTTTTGATCTTTAAGGAATAATCTAATTCATTTACCTTATAGGAAGCATTATATGAATTCTCATTACCATTTTTCGTTCTTAAGAATTCTTCTCCAGCTAGCATAAATGTTATACCTTGTGAAGTGAAGACAACTGAATTAGATAGCATTGCCATCTTACGGATAGTTTCTTCATCCTTTATACCTGCCGCTTTAATACGATCATATAATGTATAATTGTCATGACAGGTAACATAGTTCACACACTTCTCAGGTTCTAATGTTGCATTTCCAGAAAGAACTAAGCCTCTTATACCGGATTTAATATCTAAAATGTCACTAGCTGCAACCTTAGATGAATTTGTAATCCAGCCTTTGCTGCTTACAGAGTTAAGTCCACCCTTGATTAATGCATCTCTCATCTTATCATTAAAGCAACCATACCCTTGATAACTATTCATTGCAGCTTGAGCAGCAGCTGTTCCTTGGGTTAATGCAATAGTTCCACCTGCCCATGGTTCACCATAGACTGTTATAGACTCGTTTACATTTTCATGTAAATTCTTAGCTAGTTGATTCATAGTTTCAACATCATGAATTCCCATCAAGTCAAAACGGAATCCTCCAAGCTTATATTCAGAAGCCCAGAATTCAGTTGAATCTATCATGAACTTTCTAAACATTGCCATTTCAGATGCCGTTTCATTTCCACACCCTGAACCATTAGAAGCTCCAGTAGATGTATAACGGAAATAATATTTTGGCATTAATACATCAAAATTACATTTTTCTAATCCTGAAACATGGTTGTAAACCACATCCATAATGATATTGATTCCAGCCTCATTGTAGGCCTTAACTAAATTCTTAAATTCTTTAATCTTTAAATATCCATCCGTTGGATCTGCAGAATAAATTCCGTCTAAAGCATTGTAGTTTAATGGATTATATCCCCAGTTAAATGCACGCTTACCAACACGTTCTTCATTTGCTTGATCAAAGAATGGTAAAATTTGAACTGCATTTACACCCAATTCTTTAATATGATCGAATCCTGTTGTTACAGTCTTTCCATCCTTAGTATAGGTAGTTCCTGCTTCATAGAAGCCGTTATACAGCTTAGCATTTGCCGCAGTTCCGCCCCAAGTTGTACTTGAAGTTAAATCTGCAATATGTGTTTCATAAACGGTTAATCCTGTAGATTGATAATCATGAATTTTTACATCATCCCAACCCTCAGGATTTGTTTTAGAGAAATCAACTATCATTCCTCTTAAACCATTTACTCCTGTGGATTTAGCATAAGGATCTACTACCTCTGCATTTTTGTAGGTTGAATTTGTTACTATGTATGTATAATACTTACCTTCACAATCTCCACTATATTCAAATTCCCAAGTTCCTTTTTCACCTTGCTTCATTTGGAATGTTTGACAAACATCACTTCCACCTAAGCTTGCAGGTGTTCCTGTTTCATAGATATGAAGCTCCATTTTTGTAGAAATTGGAGACCAAACTCTAAAGGTAGTTTTTTCCTTAGTATAAATTGCCCCAAGTTCTCCTGTGTACGTATATGCTTCTTCAAATGCTGGTGTAGAATATAGAGTTGAATTATCTGCAACCTTTGTCAATTCTTTTCCAGATTCAAATGTAACCTTTAAATGATATTCTTCTAGAATGGAAGGAAGCTCTGTACCTAAAGAGAACACGATTCTTTTTGAAGATTGAGAATCAATTTTATCTGTTCCAACCGTATTTGAGAAAACAACCTTATTATCTAACGTGATTTCATAACTCTTGAATTCCTTATTTGTTTGGAACCAAATTTGGAATCCTTTAACCTTGTTATAGGCTAAACTAAATGCATTTATCATTTCATTAACCTCTCCATCAGCACTAGTATAAACAGTTTTATCCCCATACTTTAAATAGACATTATAATAGCCGTATTTATCCCTTTCTAATCCGGAAAAATCAACAAATCGGTCACTATCTCCATCCTTAACAGGATTCTCAGACCAAGGCTTATTTTCTTTTACAATAAGTCCCACTCCATTTTGGAATGCCGTTGTAGAAAATTCAGACCATTTGTATCTAGCTACTATTCCATAGCTATCTGTTCCATTGAACTGATAATCATCACCATCTTTTCCTGTTTCCCATAACCATAGATTGTATTTATAGGAATCTTCTACTTTAGAGGTTTGATCATAGTGAATGGCAAAACCTAAATTTTCCTCACTTTCAGGCAATTCTGGATCAACCGGATTATCTTGGTTTGGTCCATCAGGTGGATCAACCGGTTTCTTTTTCTCACCACATGCTACTAAAGATAATCCTGAAATAACACATAACAAGAACAATAAAATTTTCTTTTTCATTGAAGTTTTTATCTCCTTTCTTTATAATTCTAATTTCTTTTCAATTGGTGTATTATAGCTACACTCAATTGTTGTATCGATAACAATATTTTTTTCTAAAACCATAGATTTGGTATGAAGAGACAGTATCATTCCATAAGCATCAACAGTGAAGTAATGCATGGTCAAAATTTCATCCCCCTCTTCATTTCTTTGAGAGGTATTTACCTGATAGGTAAGTATAGTTTTTTCCTCATTTAAGGAAAAGCAAGAATAAAACTTTGCACAATTCGCAACTACATAATCGCCATAATATACAGCGCCTTGATGATACCCACCCTCCACCTTTGTATAGAAAAAGGTGGATATCAACTTATAGACTTCTTCTAGGTTGTAGGAAATATCCTGTGATACATCATCTGTCTTCTTAAAGGAAGAGATGGTATCATCACTATTTACATAGCTTAATACCTGTTGATTATGAAAAGTATATTCCTCTACATAACTACCACTAACCTCTGTATTGGAATAGTAATATTTCTTTCTTTGATCGATTTGAGTTGTTATTGTTACACGACCTTTTTCTTCATCTTCAACACTATAAATAGATTGAATTTGACTTATTCCTGTAACGACATGTTCTTGAGCATTTGTAAAACGAATCAGTTCCACAAAATCTTTAATATCTCCTTCAGGAATTTTTTGTGTACAAGCTGTAAAAACTGAAAGTCCAACTATACCTAAAACCAATAGTTTAACTTTATTTAGAATAGGTATATGTCGCTTCTCCATAACAGCACTCACTCTTATTCTTTTCTGATTTATTTACTGTCGCAAAACTTTCACGAACCAAATATCCATTTGCGTCATATTCAACTTCTATATCCCATTTTCCACGACATGTAATATCACTTGGCTTCTTTATAATCAAAGCCTTATTCACACCAAACGTTCTTAGAATAAAGCCTCCACCTTCACGATTGTAATAGTAAATAGAATCATATCCGGCAGGTCGATACAGCTTAGACTCAAGTTGATATTTTGTAGATAAGGATAATCCATTAGATTCCGTTGTGGTCCAATTTGTTAATGTAATATGCAAAGGCAATCTTAAATAATAAGAAGAGCATGAATCTCTATAAATATCTAATGAATCTTGAAATTCTTGATTTCTCTTGCTTACACTATTTGGTACGATTTCATCTGCATATCCAAAATAATTTAAAGTTCCTTCATAAGCATATTTGGTATAGCTTGTGGTTTCGTCAAATTTAGTAACGATACTGTATACTTCATCTTCTGATATGTATCCCTTCATCGGAGTTTTGTGATCACTACAGCTTGTTAAAAAAGCTATAATACATACAATACCCAATAAAAGCACACTTCTAAATTTACGTTGCATACTTTACCTCCTTTATAGGCAAGATTAATAAATTTTAATTTCCATAGATTTCTCTGTAATATGAATCTTTGTGACATCAAAAGTTACACGAATGGTTGAAACATCTAAAGCTTCACGTTCTGTTTCAATATAGATATCTTTTACACCAGAGCCATCATCTAATTGACAATGAAGATATCTACATTTGCCATAATCTAATAATTCCTTTACTTGAAGTTCTAAGCCTTCCTCTGTAGTTTCTTTATAGGCATTATGAGGTATTTCAACTAAATATTGCTTTGTAAATACTTTTACACCAAGGCTTTGAATCATCTTATTAGATATTGCATCAGAACAAAGTGTTACAAGATCATTTGTTTTCAAGAAGAAAATGATATTTGCCAAGTTCTTCGCATTCTGATATTCCTTGTTCATTTCTTTTAGATTTGCTTGATATTCCTTAGTTAACTTCTTCAAAGGATATGCAGCATCATTACATTCAGCAACATAGCTCTTATATTCCTTCTTTAAGCCTTCTACATTACGTTTGTAATTTCCCTTCAAGGCATTCATATCACTTTCATAACGAATAGCTTCTAAATTGATTTGCTTTTCAAGTTCATTCTTCTTTTCCAAAGCAAAATTAGCCTTGAATTCACGAATTTCTGCTGCTCTTTGACGATATGCATCTCGATCCTTATTCATCTGTTTAAATGAATTAAATGCATCCAATTCATCCTTTTTAATTTTGTCGTAAGTGGCTCCTACATGTTCAGTAATTTCTGCATTTCTCTTGGTATGCTCTGCCTTTAAGCTCTTTGCAGATTCATTAAACTCTTTTTGTAATTGAGCAATACTATCTTGAGTATCTTTTTTCTTTTCTTCTATTCCAGCTTTATTTTGTTCAACAACGGATTTGGAATCTACTTTACTAGCTTCTAAAGAATTCTTTTCAAATTCTTCATTTAAAGCTTGAAGTTGAGGTAGATAAATATCATCTACTGCCTGAAGACGATTCTCAACAACAGAGTCATAAGCATCTCCAACATAAGTTTTAGCAGTGGAATGATTTAAGAAAATAGCATTTATCTTGTCATACTCTGAAATTGCACAATGAGCCACAGTTCCTTCTTGCAAGAATTCCAATTGCGTAAAATCTAAATCTAAAGAATAAGCTTTTTGAGATACATTTTCTTTTGTTGTAGTAAATAGGAGTTGGTCTGCAACAGAAACGCCTACAACATTTAATCCTTCAACTTGTTCTAAAGATACCAAATTTACAGTATTTGTCGTTCCTTTTTCTAATACAATTGCAGAAGCAGGAATCATAACATCATATTTTCCATCTGAAAGTTGAATTGCTTGAGGAAGAGTGTAGGTTAACTCACCAAGCTTAAGCACACCCTTAGAAACGCTACCAGTGATTAAATTATCACTTGGCACTCTAGGGTTAATAGAAACTTCTGTATCTTTATCGAACATATGTATTTTAGAAACATCAACTGCTGCCCTAGCAATTGTTCCTTTAACCAATCCATAGTTAGATGTTCCCTTGATGATAACTCTTGTAGAGGATTCAGTAAATCCATCTCCAGCTTCATTGATATCTCCATAAATCAATGTTTCATTACCTAATTCCTCAAAATGAGAAATACGTACATTTATTACATATTTAGATTTTGCAACTACTTCTGGATCTAAAGATAAATGTTCACATCTCAAACCAACGACCACTTCTGATGTACCATCAAAATATTGTGGTTTTACCTTAGCTAATAAAGCATGTGGAACATCTAAACTTTCCTTACTCCACTTGAAATCTATATGAATCAAGCTTTCCTTCTTTGTTAATGTTGCATGGAAGAAATTCATTTGTGGAGTACCAATAAACCCTGCAACAAATAGATTGTTTGGATAATCATATAAATTTTTTGGTGTATCAATTTGCATGATACGTCCTAAACGCATTACAACTACTCTAGTACCTAGTGTCATTGCTTCTACTTGATCATGAGTTACATAGATAAAAGTTGTTTGTAGCTCTTCATGAAGCTTTGCAATTTCGCTACGCATTTGTGCACGAAGCTTTGCATCTAGGTTAGATAATGGTTCGTCAAGAAGCATTACCTTTGGATTTCTTAAAATTGCTCTACCTAAGGCAACTCTCTGACGTTGACCGCCAGACATTGCTTTAGGTTTTCTATCAAGATATTCTGTTAGGTCGAGCACTTGTGCTGCCCACAATACCTTTTCATGTATTTCAGCATTTGGAACATGTCTTAGTTTTAAACCGAATGCCATATTTTCATATACTGTCATATGAGGATATAGTGCATAATTTTGGAAAACCATTGCGATATCTCTATCCTTTGGTTCAACATCATTAACAATTCTATCGCCAATATATAATTCACCAGCACTAATATCTTCAAGTCCAGCAATCATTCTTAAGGTTGTTGATTTTCCACAACCAGAAGGTCCAACAAAAACGATGAATTCCTTATCTTCAATATCCATTGTAAAATCAGATACCGCTTTTGTTCCGTTAGGATAAACCTTATATATATGTTCTAATCTTAATCCCGCCATAACCTTATTCTCCTTTACTTAACAATTGCAATACTATATGGTGGTAACAAAATGCTATTGTTCTTTTGCAATCCGATATAGGCATTTTTATTACTATCGGCAACAAGCTGTCCTACGACTTTAGAAAAACCAGCACTTTGAAAATCAACATTTAAATTGTTCGTTGGTGAAAAATTAATAATGATGCCAATTTTACTGCCATTATATTCTTTTTCAATAAACAACAATTTTTTCTCTTCTCGATCCATTTCTACTAGTGAAATTTTACCTCTAGCAATTTCTGGATTTTGATTTCTTATGAGTAAACACTTTTTATAGAAATTATAAATAGAATCTTCATCCTCCATTTGGTCCTTTACTGGATCATATGGGTAAACATTTTCTGTAGCAGCTGACAAAGTCTTACAATCTCCTAGACCATTGCCCTCTCCCCAATAAATAGGAATACGAACATTTTCATCTGGTCTATCTCCTCCATTGCTACCAATCATACCAACCTCATCTCCATAGTATGTGAAGGTAGAACCATTCATCATAGATAGCAGAGCATATTGGAACTTGGATTTGTTAGGGCTAGCACTTGAAGTGTATCTTGACATATCATGATTGTCTAAGAATGGAGCTGGAATACCACTTCCTGCCATTTCAATATTGCTTAATAATGCATCATAATAACGATTTAGCATTTTTCCCTCTAGATTCAAGGAATTCAAAACACCACTTGTTGAATTATTAGTACTTGTAGTGAAATTAAAGAAAGAATCACATCCACTTGTATAATATTGGGAAATAATTTCTGCAGAATCCCAGCATTCACCAACGATATAGGCCTTTGGATTGATTTCTTTTACCCAAGTATTGAACTTGCTTAAGAATTCTACACTTTTTTGATGGCTTTCCATATAATAATACTTAACCGCATCTAAACGGAATCCATCTACTCCCTTATCCAAATAAAACTTTATAAGCTTTTTAAATTCCTCATGAACAAGCGGATTATCTAGATTGAATTCTGGCATATTAGATGAAAAGTTGCATTCATAATAATAGCCTTTATTAGAAACAGGCTGACAGGTCTTTCCATTTGGAATTTCATCCTTGCTGTCATAGAAGCAATAGAAACTATCCCAACCTTTTTCATCTTCTGTCAAAGGTAAACCAGCCATTACTTTTTCATGAGCAGCTTTCGCCTTAGTAAACCATTTATTAGAACTTCCAGAATGATTTAAAACCAAATCTAAAATGAGTTTTATTCCACGCTCATGACACTCAGAAATCAATTCCTCTAAATCTTCCATTGTTCCATAATTTTTATCAATAGTATAATAATCAGTAACATCGTATTTGTGATAAGATGTTGAAGAGTTTATTGGCATAAGCCAAATTCCTGTAAAACCTAAATCTTGAATATAATCCAATTTATGAATTACACCTTGTAAATCTCCAATGCCATCTCCATTAGAGTCATAAAATGAACGAACAAATATTTCATAATAATTTCTATAATTATCATCTACTATATTTGTAGAAGTTAAATCTTCTTCGATGTGCTTTCCATATGGGCCATTCTTCTCTGTGCACCCCAAGCACAATCCAGTAATAATCAAAGACATAAGCAAGAAAATCTTCCTGAAATGCTTCATATTATCCTTTAACTGCTCCTCCTGTTACTCCTTCTACATAATATCCTTGTAGTAAGAAGAACAAAATCATAATAGGGATAGATACTACTACACCAGCAGCACAGAATACTGGGAAGTATTTCGTACCATCCGCCTTACTCATCATTTGTTGTAAACCAACGGCTACGTTAAATAATTCGGTATGCCCACCAGCCATAACACTTGCAAGCATATAATCTCCCCAAGGAGCGGTAAATGCTAATAAAATCGTATAGACAACAATTGGTTTAGATAATGGCATAATTACACGCCAGAATACTGTATTCTTATTTGCACCATCAATCATTGCTGCTTCATCTAAGGATTTTGAAATTGTATCAAAGAAACCTTTAGCAACATAATAATTCATCACACAGCCTGAAATATAAACTAATACCAAACCAAACAATCCAGGTACACCATTTGTCAAACCGATTTGTTTAAGCATATAATATGTAACAATCATTCCTAGGAAGCCTGGAAACATACCAATAACTAAGATAAGCTTCATATACCCTTTTCTAGTTTTAAAACGTAATCTTGAAAATGCATAGGCACTTACCAAAGTTAAAACTGTATTTAGAACCGAAACAACTAATGCTATAACTAAGGTGTTGATATACCATCTCCAGAAAGGATATACCTTGTCATTGACTAATGCTAAATAATTGTTAAATGTCCATTGTTGTGGAACAATTATATTTGTCTCATATTTCACTGCAAAGGATTGTAATACCAAATAAATAAACGGTAGTATCCAAATGATAGATATGATTCCAAGAATAATATAAATAACTATTTTACTTATTCTTTCCTTCGCACGCTTCCCGCCTGACATTTTTGGATTTGCAAAAATACTTACTTTTTTCGCCTTTATCATTGGAAATCACCTTCATTCTTTACAGCGTTAGTTCTTGAATATAAAATTGTAGATAATGATGCTACAACGATAAATACAATGATTCCTATTACGGATGCTACACCATAATCCTTTGTTGCTTGCGTCATCGCTATCTTATATAACCATGTAATCAACAAGTCTGTCTGTCCTGCGCCATAAACATCTACACTTAATGTCGCACCATTGACACTACTAAAGGTAGGTCCTCCTCCAGATAGTAAGAAAATAACGTTAAAGTTATTAATATTACCAACAAAGTTTGAAATCAAATATGGTCCTGTAACAAAAAGCATATAAGGTAATGTTATCTTTAAATACATTTTTGTAGGACTTGCACCATCTATCTTTGCAGATTCATATAAATCCTGAGGAATATTCATTAAGATACCTGAACACATTAGCATTGTATAAGGTATACCAATCCACATATTTACAATAATGATTGTAACTTTAGCAATCAAACCGTCATCTAAGAATTTGATGTTTTCTGTAATTAAACCCATCTTTCTTAAAATAGCATTTAGTGCACCTAAATCTGTACTTAAGAATTTAGAAAGGAATAATAAGGTAATAAACTGTGGAACAGCGATTGTAGTGATTAAAACTGTTCTCCAAAGCTTTTTTAGACGAATTCCTTTTTTGTTGATTAGCATTGCAACAATCATACCTAAGAAATAGTTAGTAAATGTTGCAAAGATTGCCCAAACAAGTGTCCACAATAGGATTTGTCCAAAAATGTAAGCAAACTGTGATCCACCACTTCCAGTCAAACCAAATAGCTTAGAAAAGTTATAAACTCCAACCCAGTCAAATAATTCTTTTGGATTTTGATAGGTTGATGAATAATTGGTAAAGCCTACAATAATCATTAAAATTAGAGGGATTATCGTGAACATAATCACTCCAAAAGTAGGAAAGGCTAGTAACACCTTGTGGAAGTTTCTTCCCACCAAACTGTTGACTGTATCTCTATCTCCTACATGCTTTCCAATTTTATTCATATTTTCTAATTGACTATTCTCTCTTACTTGAACAGACCATAAGAAAATTAAAATAGCGATAAAGATTAAAGAGATTACAAAGCTTAATAATATCATCAAACTATCATCTCTAAACTCTGAAACCTCAATACCTGCAGTTGGATGTGTATAAGACGTTTGTGCAACAAAGCCAAATGTACCAATTCTCATCATTGCAGGAACACCTGTCGAAATCATAAAATAAATAAATATAATTTCATAAAGCAAATACATGAAGCCTTTAATATAGGATTTTCGCCAAATATGACCAAATCCCATAATTACATATGAAACTCTTGTCTTCCAGTCCCCGCTTATAAAAATTTCATAAGTTGTAACAAAATAGTTTGCAATGGCTTTTCCTATCTTTGCAAAAAATTGAACAAGAGTAACAGAAATAAAACCCCAAATCACTCTTGGAATAGCCGCAAAAAATGCTCCAATTTTGTAAAGAAATCTCTTATAAGTTGGGAGTGCAAGATATTCTATTGTTGTCATAAATTCCACCCCTTTACAAAAAGATGTTGGTACAGACCGCCAAAAAAGGCAATCTGTACCGTATTTTTAAAATATGTTTTATTTAGCACCCTTAATGCTATTATTTAATGTGTCAATAGCTTCTTGAAGGTTTTCTAAAGTAGTTGTATTCTCTTTAATACCTGCAGTTAAAGTATTAGGAGCAGTCCAGAATGCTGCTGGAACAGCAGTTTGTGGATGAGCAAATTTAGCTTGTTCAATTAAAACCTTAACATTTGGACTTGCAAGAACTCTTTCTTCAGCAGCAGCTTCAATGTTACATGGAGCAACACCTTGATCATCGAATCTCTTTAATTGAGCTTCTTTACTAGATAAGAAGATAGCTAATTGATGAGCAGCAGCCAAACGATCTGCATTACCTTGAGCTCTTTGAGGGTTTACACCTAGAAGCTTACCACCTAAGAATGCACCTAAATGTTGAGTGTCATCATCAATAGTAATTGTTGGCATAGGTGCACATGCATAATTGTCACCTAATGCTTCTTTGTAAGTATTAATGTCCCAAGAACCAGCAATACATCCGATCAATCCATTTGTAGGAGTTGGAGCTGCCATTGCATTTTGCCAATAAGGACTCTTCATAATTGTAATAAGTGCTTTTGCAGCCTTTAATCCCTTTTCAGAATTGAAATCTGCTTCAATACTATGAACTGCACCATCCTCATCAAATGTCATATTATAATCAGCACCAAATGTAAATAATGCTGCAGATCCCCAGAATGATGTTTCTAGTTCATAGCCAAGCTTTAATCCTTTTTCTTCACATACTGCAAAGATACTTTCAATAGAACCAACTTGATCCTCACTAATTAAAGACTTATCATATTGTAAATAGTATGTATTATCTCCTGTATAAGGATAAGCATAATATTCACCATTGAATGTTGCTAAATCTCTACCTAATTCACTATTGTTTTCCTCTAAGAAAGTTGCATTTGCGCCAGATATTCTAGCTAAAGCTCCCTTCTCATATAGAGCAGTGATCTTATCAGATGCAAATTCAAATACATCTGGTCCAACTACCCAGTCTTGAACCTCACTATCTACTAGATCTGGTCCATGCTCTACATATGTAATTTGATACTCATGTGTATCACCTGCAGCCTTTCTCGCTGCCTTAAAATCTTCAAACAAGCTTTCATTAAATTCCTTGTTTGAACCTGTACCAGAGTACTCTAACTTAATTACATTAGAGTCTCCATTATCACAGCTTGCTAAACCAAAAACTAGGACAGCAGCTGCACCTAGGGCAAATAATTTCTTTTTCATTTTTTCTTCCTCCTTGAATTTTATATTTGCCATTCCACTTATTAAGTGAAATATTATTGAATTATTAATTTTGGTTTCCCAAATTAATATCTAAAATTGTATTGAAGATTTGCTTCCATTGAAAGCCAATAAGCTTATCTTCTTCTTCATGGCTTGGAGTAAGATTAGATTCTATAAATATAGTTCTTAACCCTAACTCCTTAGCTGGATGTATATCGCATTCTGCATCATTTCCAATCATCCAAATTTCACCTTCAGCATTGAAACTTTTTAAAGCTTCTTTGAAAAATTCTAAATTTGGCTTTTTAACACCATATGCGGATGAGATAGCAATGCCATCAAAATATTCATTTATACCCAATTTTTTTAATTCAGGTAAAGTAAATGCTTCTTGTGCATTAGATAAAACATAAAGAGAAACACCTTTATCCTTTAAGCCCTTTAATAATTTCTTTACTCCTTTATAAAGATGAATATATTTTGTTGATGCTTTTCTAAATTCCCAAGCCATCTTTATAGCTTGTTCTTTTGAAATACATAATAGTTCTTCAAAGACTTCTAAAATATCAATTTCTTCTCTATCTTTTTGTTTTCGCTTACACAAAGATAAATACTCTTTTCTTAATTCTGCAGAATTATATCTTTGATACTTTTTAGTCTTTTTAGAAATCATCTCCCAAAACTTTGTACTCTCTTCATCTGTGTGAATATCTATTAAGGTTCCATACAAATCAAATAGTACTGCCTTCATATTTATACACAACTCCTCAAGTAACTTTCCTCTATACGTAAATATACCCCCCCCCCAGTATAATTTTGTTTTAAAAAATTTGAGCCATTTGGCTTCAACAAAATTTCCCGAGAGAGGATATCATAACAATTTATTCTATTTTAACTTTAGTTTTTTCCCTTCAAAACATTCAGGGTTCCCATCAGACTAAGTGATGGGAACCCCAAGAAGGAGAAAAACTAACATCACTTAATCTAACGAGTACGATTATATTTCACTATGTAATTCTTAATTTGAGTTGCAAGCTTATCAGATAACTGATTTTTTAACACTCGATAACTCCAGTTATTTGTAGAAACTGTAGCTGGAAGATTCATTCTTGATGAGCCATCCAAAGTTAGTAAATCCTGAACAGGGATAATACATGTATTTGCTATAGAAGCAAAGGCAAGTTCCACAACCGTTTCAGTTACTGCTTCATAACTTCCTTGATTCATTTCTACATTTAATTTACTACATTCTTCCTTTAAATCGATTAAGAATGTATCTAATTCATTAGGCCCTAAATCTAATATATATTGATATAATGGCATATTATCATGAGTTCCTGTATACACAATATAATTTTCTTTATAATTAGAAGGTTTATGCTCATTATCCTTATACCCATCAAAAGCAAACTCTAATATCTTCATTCCAGGATATTTTGTTTGTTTTAGAAGAGTTCTAACATCATCATCTATAAAACCTAAATCTTCAGCAACTATACGATAATCTAATTTATCTTTGAATAAATCAAATTTAGGTCCATCTAGCCATTCTCCTATTCTAGCATTAGGAAGACCATAAGGAATTGCATAATATTGCGCAAATCCTCTAAAATGATCTATTCTAAGAATATCATATAAACCAAATGCTTTTTGAATTCTTTCATTCCACCAAGCATAATTTGTTTTTTTCATATAGGACCAATCATACACTGGATTTCCCCAAAGCTGACCATCTTCTGTAAAACAATCTGGAGGACATCCTGCCACAAGCTTAGGCTCTTTAGTTTCTGTTAAAACAAACAACTCTGGATGCTTCCATACCTCTACACTGTCATAAGCAACATATAAAGGCATATCACCCATAATTTCAATTCCTTTAGCTTTAGCATAGGCATGAAGTTTATTCCACTCATCTAAAAATTCATATTGCGTCCAAATCCAGAACAAATAATCTTCTTTATGCTTTGTAAGTATTTCCTCTTCTAATTCCTTTGAATAAGTTTGATATTTCTTATCCCAAAGATTCCAAGGATGATATTCATGCATCGCCTTTATGGTCATAAATACTGCAAAATCTTTATATTCTCCTTTACCCTCAAAGGATATAAACTCTGGATCCCTTTGATCAAATTTATCAAAGGCTAATCTCAAAACTTTTGTCTTTTCTGTAAACAACAAGCTATAATTCACTTTTCCAGCATAGTCGCCGAACCTTCTTGTTTCATAATCCTTCTTCTTCAATAAACCTTTTTTATGTAGTATATCAAAGTCTATTAAATAATAATTTAAAGCCGTTGAAGAAACAGATTGATAGGGTGAATCTCCATAATTTGTAGGAACAAGCGGTAATACCTGCCATATAGACAATCCTGCTTTATCCATCCAATCTATAAATTCATAAGCTGTAGTCCCTAAGGTTCCTACACCATGTGGAGAAGGTAGTGATGTTACATGTAAAAGAATGCCTGCATTTCTTTTGAAATCCATAGCCACCCCTCCTTATATTCATTTTATCGTACAATATATATTTTATTGTAAAGCGTTTTCGCAGTGAATGCAAGCGTTTTTATAAAAAATACAAAAGATTTCAAAAAATAAGTAATTTTTTCGAAAAATTTTCGATACATTAACGAAAAAACATTGAAATATCAATATAAAAAGCATATAATCAAGTAAAGGAGTGATACTATGAAAATAAAAGATATCGCTAAAGAGCTTCATTTATCTGTTTCTACAGTATCTAAAGCACTAAATGGCGCTTTTGATGTATCTAAAGAAACAAAACAAACAGTTATAGCTTATGCAAAGGCTCATGGTTATAAATCTAGAGATGAAAGACTTACTGTGAAAAATGTTCGTAGGCTCTGCTTTATATATGATAATGTCACCTCTCAATCTAACATTATTATGCCATTAGGTTTATCCTTTTCTACCTATGCACGTAAAAATAATTTTGAAGTTATCCAAGTGGATATTAAAAGTATCACTACTTCTTATAATGATTTTATGAAGCAAAACAATTTTGATGGTGCCTTTATTGCTGGATTAAATTATAAAAGTCCACTTCTAACAGAATTAAAAAACACAGTGTATCCAACTGTGCTTTACGATAATATTATGGTAGGTGATATGGTGGCAACCATTCATAACGAGAATATAAATACGATATCAAAGCTAGTAGAATTATTAAAACAAAATAATCATACTAAAATCGGATTTGTCCATGGTGACAAAAATTCTTTTGTCGGCAATGAACGTTTTGCAGGCTACATCATTGGTCAAACAATGAATAATATAGAATATAATCCAAAGTATGTCTATTATGGTAACTTTACCGAAAACAGCGGATTTGAAGCTGCAAAATACTTTATGACTACTGATGTCACAGCCATTATTTGTGCAAGTGATTTAATGGCTATTGGTTTGATACGCGGATTAGAGGCTGAAGGATTACATGTTCCAGAAGATATATCCATAACCGGTTATGATGATTTGGATGTCTCAAAATATATCAAGCCTTCACTTACCACTGTAAAACAGGACTTAGATTTAATTGGTGAAAAGGCATTTACCTTACTTACCAGCATTTTGATGAATCGTTCAAGTCAAAGACTCGTCATCAACGGCGAAATCATAGAAAGAAACTCTATTGCTAAACATCAAGAGACTGAATAAAACTTAAAAGTTTATTTCTATACTTTTCTACTAATTCTTTTGTCTTGGCCATAACACTTAAACGAATAAAATCTTCTGTGCCAGATGGACGAACAATGATTTTACAATCATGATGAAGTTCTTCTTTTATGGTTTCAATTTCTTTTTGTAATGGGATTCCCATTACATTTTTTTTGTTTTGAACAACTACATTTTCTAATACATCCGGATAAAGAACGATATCCCTAAGCCAATCCTCTAAAGTCGTATTGGTTTCTTCTAAAATTTGAATCAGCTTCATAGCAATTAAAATACCATCACCTGTAGAAGTGAATTCTGGAAATACAATGTGTCCACTATTTTCTCCCCCTAAAGATAAATTATTATTTTGAATTGCTTGAACAATATATTTATCTCCTACAGGTGTTTCAATAACTTCAATATCTTTTTTTCGCAAAGCCTGAATAATCCCTAGATTACTCATAATACTTAATGCAACCTTATTGTTTTTTAGTAACCCCTTTTCCTTTAAGTAGCACGAAAAAATATAGATCAAAAGATCTCCATCCACTGGTATTCCATTTTTATCCACACAAAGGATGCGATCTCCATCCCCATCAAAAGCAAAACCTAAATCACATTTTTCTTCTATAACCGTTTTAGATAAGCTTTCTAAATGGGTAGAACCACAATTCTCGTTTATATTACATCCATTAGGATGATGATGTATTACAACCAAGGAATTAGTAATCAAATTAAAGATAAGTGGGGCCGTTTTATAGGTAGCACCATTTGCACAATCTATAGCAATCTTCATATTCGTTGGAAATATATATTGAAATAATCTTTTATGATATTCTTTCAAAAGAGATTTACTAGAAGAATATTTACCAATCTTCTTAAAAGATAATACTGTGGGATGATCAATAAATAATTCTATCCGTTCTTCTTCCTCTTTATTTAGTTTATTTCCTTCATTCATGATTTTTATTCCATTATACATATAAGGATTATGAGAAGCAGTTATCATAACACCTATAGTTTTTTTGAGTTTAGATAAATAGATTAATCCTGGGGTTGGTATCACCTCTACATATTCTACATTTAAGCCTTGAGATAAGGCTCCTGCAATTAAAGCATATGCAAGCATATCTTTTGATTCTCTTGTGTCAGTTCCTACAATGACATTAGAATTATTTAAAGTGACTAAAGCTTTCCCAATAGACTGTATTAATTCTAAACTTAATTTTTGATTTGGAATACCTCTTATTCCATCTGTACCAAAATATTTCAATTTTTATCCACTCTCTTGTAATTATATTTTTCTGCATAGGAGGTTTTTGTGGTTTGAGGTGCTCTTGCGATGGCGAAATCTCCTTCACATAAATCATTTACAATTGTAGATCCAGCTGCAATATAGCTATTACTTCTAATCTCTATAGGGGAAATCAAATTGGAATTACATCCGATAAATACATTATCTCCGATTGTAGTTGTATACTTCTTTTTCCCATCATAGTTTACTGTAATAGTTCCACAACCAAAATTCACACCACTTCCACAATTGGTATCTCCAACATAAGACAAATGACTTGCATAGGTTTTATATCCAGTAGTTGTATTTTTAAACTCAACAAAATTTCCAATACGATTTGCCTCTCCAATATAAGAATTATTTCTAATGTGTGCAAATGGCCCAATAGTAGATTCTTTACCGATACAAGAATCCAAAACCACACTATGTGATATTTTTGCATTATCATAGACTACAGAATTTTTAATTTCTGTATTAGGACCTAAAATAACCTTAGGATAAATCGTTGAATGTCCTAAAATTTTAGTTCCCGAATAAATCATTGCCTCTCCTAAAAAGGAAACATCTGGTCCTATTGTAATAGTATTTGCATTCTCAATATATACTCCATTTAGCATATGCTTTTGTAAAATACGCTTTTGCAATTCTTGTTCGGCTAAACTTAAACTATATAAATCATTTATCCCTTTCGCTTCAAAGCAATCTTTTATTTCATAAGAAGATACTTTACCAGTTTTGGATATTATCTCAACAAGATCTGTTAAATAATACTCTTTTTGTGCATTAAGGTTATCTACTTGGGGAATAGATTTTTTTAAAATCTTTGTGTTCACACACATAAAACCACTGTAAACTTCGTCAATTCGTTTTTCTTCTTCGCTAGCATCCTTTTCTTCTACAATACGAACGATATTGTTTTGTTCTCTAACTACTCTACCATATCCTAATGGCGAATCTAATCGAATTGTACCTAAAGTTAGAAGATTATCATTACTTTTATGAAAATGAATAAAATCCTCTATTGTTTTACTTGTTATAAAAGGAGCATCTCCAGGCAAGATTAAGATATCTCCATCAGTATCTTTCAGTCTTGGCAATGCCGTTTTAACTGCATCAGCTGTTCCTAACTGTTCCCTCTGTAAAACAATATCCACACAAGAAGGCAAATTAAAATCAGAATACTGATTTCCTAAAACACATATGATTCTTTTTAATGAAGATTTAAAAAGTACATCTAAAATATATTCTATCATTGGCTTGCCTAAAATAGGTAGCATAGCCTTGGCTTTAGACGTATGCATTCTTGTTCCTAAGCCAGCAGCTAATATAATTGCATAATCCATCGATATCCCCTCATAGTATTATAATAAAAATAAGGTGGATTTAGAACTTTAACCATTTCTTTTGTCGTATGTCACTTTACTAAAAAATTCATTATTAAATTAACTATAACTTCTTTTTCTTCCGGATTAGATTCAGCAGCTAAAATAGTTATAGCAACCAAGGTGTCATTTGAAATAATCATTTTTCCATTTTTCATTAATGAATTATTCCTATTCAAAAATTCTAAAAATAAGGTGGCTGCTATTCGTTTACAACCATCTACAAATGGATGGTCCTTTACTAAGAAATAAAGTAAATGAGCTGCCTTTTCCTCTAATGAAGGATATACCTCTTGTCCAAAAACATTTTGATAGACAGCTGCCAATATGCCAGCCACTTTACCTTCTTCTTTTTCTATACCGAAAACAGAAGATTCTATGTTAAATTTCATAGAGTCAATAATTTTTCTACATTCGCTATATTTCAAAATATAGAGTGTTTCACTCCCCTTGGGTTTGTCAAGGCATTGATGATCATAATCATCTAATAGATTTAGTGCATTGGTATATTCTAAGATGACATTTACTAATGCATTCTGTTCTATGTTCAAACTAGAAGCCAACATTCTATTTTGAACTTCAACGGTTTTATTTAAAACTTCAATTCTTTTTTGATTGATAGAATATCCTTGTAACAAATAGTCCTTAAGTACTTTATTTGCCCATCTTCTAAAAGCAACCCCTCTAGTGGATTTCACTCTGTATCCAACAGAAATAATCATATCCAAATTATATAATTTAATAGTTCTTTTTACCTGTCTACCACCTTCAGTTTGAACTACCGAGGATTCTTCGGTAGTTGATAAATCTAATTCCTTGTCTTTAATGATATTTTTAATATGCACTCCAACATTATCAACAGTCACCAAGAAAAGCTCAGCCATCTCACGTTGAGTTAACCAAACAGTATCATGAGAAATATCTACTCGTACATCTAGTGAAAAATCATCCTCCACAAACTTTAAAATCTCAAAAGTCTTATCTTCCATTTTCTATTCTCCTCCTTATTTTTACGGAATATAAAATTAAACAAATTGTTTCCATTTCCCTATTAAAGAAAAAAGCGTGATTGAATTGTAAGTACAATAGTACTCACTATTTTCAATCACGCTATCCAGCAAGGAAAACCACTCTACTACATTCAGTTGTCTTAGCCATCTATAAAAAGTAGAGTTCTTACTTATAGACTTCTTCTAGCTACCATATTTATTATAGCATAAAGCCATTATTAATTCAATTTAAAAGCTTTGTAAATCTCGTTCAAATTGTAATAATTTTTCTTTAATGGAAATTCCCCCATTATAACCAATCATCTTTCCATTTGTTCCTATTACACGATGACAAGGTATAATAATAGAAATTGGGTTTCTTCCTACAGCTCCGCCAACTGCCTGAGCTGACATTTTCTCTTTACCCATTCTTCTTGCAATCTCTAAAGCTAAGGCTTTATAGGTTGTTGTTTTCCCATAAGGGATTTCACACAAAAGCCTCCATACCTCTAGTTGAAATGGACTTCCTTCTAAATGTATTGTTAATTCATTTAAAGATGGGTGTTCCTTATTGAAATATCTTTTTAGCCAATTCTCTATTTGAATTATTATAGGAATTTCCTTTGATTCCATTTGTTGTAAATCAAAGTATGATTCTCTAGATTGTCCTTCTATCCATAAAGCAATTAAATACTCTTCATCACAAACTATAGTAATCGTTCCTACAAAGGAATCTAATTTCTTATAATACAACATGTCATATCCATATATAATCAAACAATATATTTAATTATACATTCTCCTTTTTATAATGCTTCCATGGACGTTTCTTATTCAGCCAGCCATGTTCTTGCCAATATTTACAATCCAGTCCGGCCACACCACTTTTGTAAACTTTTTTCTGTATAAAACGACTTAACTTAAATTTAATTTTTGTAACAAATTTTGTATGTGCTTTCTTTTTATAATTTATTTTTGCAAATTTATGAGCAAGTTTGTTTATCTTTTTTGTAAGTTGATTTCTTTTCTTTTGAGAAAGTTTATCCCAAAGAATATCACTCATAAGGGAAGCACTCAAGATACCGATTTTTGATATACCCCACCAAGATAGGCTATGCTTTATATCTTTTGCTGCTTGTTTAGCTCCTGCACCAAGGCATTGCGTGATAATGACAGCACGTTTTCCAAACATCTCAGGAGCAGGTCTGTGTGGCATCCAGCGATAACCAAAATGATCTAGCATTGCCTTCATTTCTCCTGTGGTATGCATGACATATGCAGGGGAAGTCATAACAATTAGATCAGCTTCTAATAATGACTTTTCGATTTTATTAATGTAGGAAAAATCTTTACAAGTATTCTCTCCATTCATAAAACAGCTTGTGCAGCCTACACAAAAGTTAGGACAATCCTTTGGAAGATAGTATTCAGTTATTTCAGAATCATTAAAATGATTTAGAAAAATCTCTTTTAGCTTATAGGTTACACCATGCTTTTCTGTTCCATTTATCACTGTAATTTTCATTCTGCCACCTCCAAGATAACTAATGTTATTCACATATGAGTATAACATAAATACACATAAAAATCAAAAAGTGATAAAGAAAAGAACGGCATAGTTAATTAAACTATGCCGAACAAATTCTCTTACTTTGTTAAATTTCTAACATCCTTAAATAAGTCTTTATTTGCATCAACTTTATTTGCATTACCGATAACACATAAGCTATTTGTAGCTAAAGCTTCTTTAAATAAAGGAGCTAAACTAGTCAAATCCTTCTTTGTAGCATCTAATGCTTGTTTACGAATCTTAGATTGAATCTCATAGGTGTTTCCAGCTAGATAATCACTTTGAGCCTTCCTACCCTTGTCACTTACATGCATTACTGTATCTAAGCCACCAATTGCACCAATCTTATATTTTAATAAATCCTCTTCGCTTGGATTTAGATTTTCAATATAAGAAACTACATCTTCATAGACCTTCTTTGTTCTTGCAATCTCAGGATCACGATAAGATGTAAATCCAATACCACCTGTGGCTTGAGTATTTAACATACATCCATAAGCGCCACCATGAACACGTACCTGCATCCATAAATAATCTAAACTTAAGCAATTATTTAATACTAGCATTGCTCCATTAAATGGTGCTTTATAGTTTCCTGCCTTGGCAACAAAGTTCACATCAAATTGAGTTTTAATACCTTCGTTTAATAGATGAGCCTTATAATCAGAACTAAAACGATATGCCTTAGTTTCTAATCCTTCATAGAATTTCTTAACTATAGGCATTGCCTTATCTAAGGCTTCCTTCTTACCTGTAAAGCGTAAGATAAATTTCTTTTGATTGAATAGCTTTAATACTAATTCTTCTAGTGTTGAACTTAATTCTTCTTTCTTTGCTTCAAAATTTACAAATAAATCGTGAACAAAGTCAATATAACCAATACCACTAATGGAATCATTTAAATAGCTTGCTTCATCGAAATATGAAGATGCACGAATTAAGCTTACAACATGTCCACGTTGAGCAACACTCATCTCTAATCCGGCATTTAGCTCATTCATTCTTTCATACAATCTCTTATAATCCTTAAAGTTTGTTTTGAATAAGATTTCTTGAACAAGATTGCTAACCTTTTCTACATTTTCTCCTAGTGCACTAAAGGAAACACTAAAGTTAACCTTTGTATCTCTATCCATTGTCTTATATGGAGCTACATTAAATGATAACCCACCAGTATACTTCTGAACCAATTGATTAATTTCAAAATAAGAAGTCTTTTCAGTAGATAGATTCTTCAATAAATCACTTAATAGCTGAGCGTATTGAATTGTCTTACCATCAATACCAGTTAAATCAAAGGAATAATTTACATAATCAATTCCGTTTGTATAGTAATTAGAGAATAAGGTATCAAATTCACCCTTAATCTTTTCACAATTTAATTTTTCTGGATTTGGATTTAAATCCTCTAGTTCTAGCTTAGGTAGAGTTGCAATCTCTTCTGGTGTAGAAGGGGTGGATTGATAAACGGCTAATGCCTTATTCTTTTCAATTAATGCCTCTAATTCTTCTTTAGATAAAGAAGCCTTAAACTTAGCAAGCTTTTCTGTTAAAGCTGCTTCTTTTTCTTCTGCACATGTATAAGATGGGCATAGCTTAGTATAGCTCTTATGAGGATTATTTAAAATTAAATCTGTAATGATTTTTTCAAAATAGCCATGATCAATATCTTCTCTTAATTCTTGATAATACTTCAAATTCTCTAACTTAGAGAAAGGTTGGTCCTCATCATACAGCCAAGAGTTTAGGCAGTTCATTTCGATTTCTAATCCCTTTGGCATATAGCTAAATTTACCTTCACGCACTTTAAATTCTGCAAAAGTGATTAGAGATTTTAATGCCTCATGGTCTAATCCTTTTGCAAGAATATCCTTTAATGTAGAGTCTACTAAATTGATAAATTCTTGTTCTCTTTTCTCATCTGCATTTACTACAACAATTCCTAATAAAGGCTGTAATAATCCATCATCAAATGCCGCCATAACATCAGCACCTAAATTTGCATCAATTAAAGCTTGTTTTAAAGGTGCTCCTGGATTGTTTAATAAAACATCCACTAATGTCGTTGTAGCAATCATAAGCTTAGGATCTAAAGTTGTTGGGAAAGCAACGTTATAGGATAAGAAGCTTTTATTATCTAGAGGTACTTCCTTAGCTACTGGATAATAACCAGTTTGAGAAATTGGCTTAGAAAATGCCTTTTGATACTTAAGCGTTGTATCAAAATCAATATGATCAAACTCAGATAGATATGCTTCATCTAACCAGTTCATACGCTCTTCCATATCACAATTACCATATAAGAAAATATAGGAATTGCTTGGATGATAATATTTAGAATGGAATTCCTTAAACTCTTCATAAGTTAAATCTGGGATATATGTAGGATCTCCACCTGATTCAAATCCATAGGCAGTATCAGGATATAAGGAATGCATTAGATTTCTAAATAGAATTTGTTGTGGGTCTGAAAAAGCACCCTTCATTTCGTTATAAACAACACCATTATAAACCACTGGTTCATTCTCATCTAGAATATGATGATGCCATCCTTCTTGCATAAAGATTTCTTCATGTGCATAAATTTGTGGATAAAATACTGCATCCATATAAACACTCATTAAATTTTTAAAGTCCTTATCATTTTGACTTGCACAAGGATACATTGTCTTATCAGGGAATGTAAATGCATTTAAAAATGTATTTAAAGAACTCTTTAATAATTCCACAAATGGATCCTTAACAGGATACTTCTTTGATCCACATAATACAGAGTGTTCTAGAATATGTGTTAATCCTCCATTGTTCATAGGTGGTGTTCTAAAAGCAATTGAAAATACTTTATTTGTATCATCATTTTCAATTGTACAAATACGAGCACCTGTTTTGTTATGCTTATAAATTGTTACCTCAGATTGAATATCTTCAATAAACTTACTTGTTATTTTTGTATAATTTTTCATACTTTTTTCCTTTCTTTTCATTTCCTATTATTATATCTAATAATGGAAAAGAATTCAATAAACTTTTAGTTGCAAACACTAAAAAGTAAAATCACTTCTTATTCTCTAAAAGAATCTTAGGTTGATGATTTTTTAAAACTGTAAGCTGGGACTTAGCCATTTGATTTAACTGGATTAATCTTTCCTTTTGAGA
>JAIDZC010000013.1 GCA_029057785.1 Anaeroplasmataceae bacterium | reverse complement strand
TTTGGTTTAGCTAATACTTGACCACGTTGAACTTGATCACGGTTAATACCACGAAGTAATACACCGATGTTATCTCCAGCCTCAGCATAGTCTAATAACTTACGGAACATTTCAACACCAGTAACAACTGAAGTTTGAGTTTCCTTAATACCGATGATTTCAACTGAATCACCAACGCGAACTTGTCCACGCTCAACACGTCCAGTAACAACTGTACCACGACCAGTGATTGTGAATACGTCTTCGATAGGCATTAAGAATGGCTTATCAGTATCACGAACTGGAGTTGGGATATAGTCATCAACAGTATCCATTAATTCTTCAATCTTGCCAACCCACTTTGCATCGCCTTCAAGAGCCTTTAATGCAGATCCACGGATGATAGGAATGTCATCACCTGGGAAGTCATACTCGCTTAATAATTCACGAGTTTCCATTTCAACTAAGTCGATTAATTCTTCATCATCAACCATGTCGCACTTATTTAAGAATACAACTAATCTAGGTACACCTACCTGACGAGCAAGTAAGATGTGCTCACGAGTTTGAGCCATAGGTCCGTCAGTAGCAGCGATAACTAAGATACCACCATCCATCTGAGCAGCACCAGTAATCATGTTCTTTACATAGTCGGCATGTCCTGGGCAGTCAACGTGTGCATAGTGACGATTAACTGTTTCATACTCAACGTGTGCAGTATTAATTGTAATACCACGCTCTTTCTCTTCTGGAGCAGCGTCGATCTGTGCATAATCCTTAGCTTGAGCTAAACCTTTCTTAGAAAGAATAGTAGTAATAGCTGCAGTTAAAGTAGTTTTACCATGGTCTACGTGTCCAATTGTACCAATGTTAACATGTGGTTTGGTACGTACAAATTTTTCCTTTGCCATTTTAAATGGTCCTCCTAATTTTTATTTTTTAATTTTTTCTTATTTTGCCAATATATATTTTACCCTAATTGGCAAGAGTTTGCAAGTAGAATGTTAAAAATTACGCTCTACTTTTAATAATCTCTTCTTGAATGCTTCTTGGAACGGCTTCATAATGATGTGTTTGCATAATGAAGTTACCACGTCCTTGAGAGTTAGAACGAAGAGCTGTTGCATAACCAAACATTTCAGCAAGTGGAACATAAGCACGAATCTTCATACCATTTCCACGCTTCTCTTGAGAATCTAAGCGTCCACGACGGCTTGTTAAATCTCCAATTACGTTTCCTACATATTCTTCTGGAACAGTAACATCTACTTCCATGATTGGTTCAAGTAATACAGGTTTACATTTATCTTTTGTAACCTTTAATGCCATTGATGCAGCAATCTTGAATGCCATTTCTGAAGAGTCAACCTCATGGTATGATCCATCAAATAGGGTTGCTTTAACATCAATCATAGGATATCCAGCTAAAACACCATTTGGTAGTGCTTCCTGTAATCCTTTATCAACAACAGGGATATATTCTCTTGGAACAGTACCGCCGACAACCTTGTCAACGAATTCATATCCCTTATCAGGATTTGGTTCAAATTTAATCCAAACGTGACCATATTGTCCACGTCCACCAGACTGACGAATGAATTTACCTTCACAGTCTGCTGCTTGAGTAATCGTTTCACGATAAGAAACCTGTGGAGCACCAACGTTTGCAACAACGTTGAATTCTCTTTTCATACGGTCAACAATGATATCTAGGTGAAGCTCACCCATACCAGCAATGATAGTTTGTCCAGTTTCAGAATCTGTATACGTTCTGAAGGTTGGGTCTTCTTCTGCAAGCTTAGTTAAAGCATTTGACATTTTTTCTTGGTCAGCTTTAGTCTTAGGCTCTACAGCTACGTTAATAACTGGTTCAGGGAATACCATCTTCTCTAGGATAACTTCATATTTTTCATCTGTCAAAGTATCACCAGTAGTAGTATTCTTGAAACCTACTGCAGCAGCAATATCTCCTGAATAAACTTCCTTAATTTCTTCACGGTGGTTTGCATGCATTTGAACGATACGACCTAAACGTTCCTTAGTATCCTTTGTTGTATTTCTAATGTATGAACCAGAAGAAATATGACCTTGATATACACGGAAATAAGTCAATCTACCAACAAATGGGTCTGCAACAACCTTGAATGCTAATGCAGCAAATGGAGCATCATCAGTTGGATGAATGTCTACTTCTGCACCTGTGTGGTCAATACCTTTAGTTGCAGCAATATCTGTTGGAGCAGGTAAGTAATCAATTACACCATCTAGCATCTTTTTAACACCCATATTCTTGAATGCAGATCCACAGAATACTGGGAAGAATTGTACAGCTAGAGTAGACTTACGAATTACAGACTTTAATAATTCTGTAGAGATTTCTTCTCCTTCAAGATAAAGCATAGCTAAATCATCATCAAATTGAGATAAAGTATCAATTAATAATTCTCTCTTTTCATTTGCTAAATCTACTAAATCAGCTGGAATTTCAGCTTCTTTATAGTTTTCATCTTGGCCTCCATCATAAAGGTAAGCCTTCATTTCAATTAAGTCAATTTGACCCTTGAATTGATCTTCAGCACCGATTGGCCATTGTACAGCAGCAGCAACAGCACCTAAACGATCATGAATTGTATTTACAGAATATTCAAAGTCAGCACCAATCTTATCCATTTTATTAACGAATACGATACGTGGAACATTATAATCTGTAGCTTGACGCCATACAGTTTCAGTCTGTGGTTCTACACCAGCTTGACCATCAAGTACTGTAACAGCACCATCAAGAACACGAAGAGAACGAGATACTTCAACAGTAAAATCTACGTGTCCTGGAGTATCGATAATATTTACTCTATAGTTCTTCCAAATAGCTGTAGTTGCAGCTGAGGTAATTGTGATACCACGCTCTTGCTCCTGAGCCATCCAGTCCATTGTTGATGCACCATCATGAGTTTCACCAATCTTATGGATTTTCTTTGTATGGAACAAAATACGTTCCGTAGTTGTCGTCTTACCAGCATCAATGTGAGCCATGATACCGATATTACGAGTTTTTTCTAATGAAAATTCTCTAGGCATATATCAAATCTCTCCTATACTAAATTACCAACGATAATGTGCAAAGGCTCTGTTAGCTTCAGCCATCTTATGTGTATCTTCACGCTTCTTACAAGCGCCTCCTACACCATTAGCAGCATCCATGATTTCCTTTGCCAATTTTTCTTCCATAGTCTTATCATTACGAAGACGAGCGTATTTTACTAACCATCTTAAACCTAAAGTTTGCTTTCTTTCAGGTCTAACTTCTACTGGTACTTGGTAGTTTTGTCCACCAATACGACGACTCTTAACTTCTAAAACTGGCATAATGTTTTCTAGTGCTTTAGTAAATACTTCTAGTGGATCTTGTCCAGTAGCTTCTTTAACACGGTCAAAAGCACCATATAAAATTGTTTGTGCAGTTCCTTTTTTACCATCTAACATAATTGTATTTATAGTTCTTGTAACTACTTTTGAATTATATATAGGATCTGGAAGCACATCTCTTTTTGCAATATGTCCCTTACGAGGCATGAGCGATTCCTCCTTTAAATTTTATTTTCTTATTATTTTTTTGGGCGCTTTGCACCATATTTAGAACGGCTTTGCATTCTATTTGCAACACCAGTAGTATCTAACGCACCACGAATGATATGATAACGTACACCTGGTAAATCCTTAACACGTCCACCACGGATTAAAACTGTACTATGCTCCTGTAAGCTATGACCAATACCAGGAATATAAGCTGTAACTTCAATTCCATTTGTTAAACGAACTCTGGCATACTTACGTAAAGCTGAGTTTGGCTTCTTAGGTGTCATAGTAGTAACACGGGTACAAACACCACGCTTTTGAGGTGATGGAAGCTTTGTATATCTCTTCTCTAAGCTGTTAAATCCAATACCTAAGCTTGGAGATTTAGACTTAGAAACCTTATCTGTTCTTCCGTTACGTACTAATTGTTCAATAGTTGGCATATTGAAAGCTCCTTTCTATCCTTTACAAGGATATATCTTTTATACCGAATCTATATCTTTTTAAGATATATTTGACACAGCTCTTTCATTATATCAAAAAATAAAGATAAGTCAATGAAAATTTGTAAGTTTTTTAACTTTTTTATTTTCAAAAAGAAACACACGACTTTGTGTAATTAAAATACATTGATATTTCAATGTTTTTATTTTTATTCTTCTTTTTAAAAAACATGCGCAAAAGATATAAAAACACACGACTTTGTGTGCTATATAATGGCGGTTTTAGCAAGAAAAAAGCATTTTTTTAATTCCCTTATAGCCAAATCAACTATATTTTGGTATAATATTGGTTGCATGCCTGGTTAGTTAAATGGATATAACGTAATCCTCCTAAGATTAAATTATGAGTTCGAGTCTCGTACCGGGTGCCACTAAATTATTCACTCCTTCTCAAATATAAGAAGGGGTATATTTTTATAAAGGAGAAAAAATATGTCAAAGCATCTGAATTTAGTCGTAGATATGTATGGCTGTCCCAATCGCTGTAAGCATTGTTGGCTTGGTCATATGCCAAATATAAAAATGAAATCAACTGATGATGAATTTATTATGAATTATTTTTCTCCTTATTTTTCAAATATCACATATTATAGTTGGCTAAGAGAACCTGATTTTTGTGATAATTATATACAAAGATGGGAAAGGGATAAGCAAATTTCAACTGGCCCAAAGCCTCAAAGATTTGAATTGGCAAGCTTCTATCGTATAGTAAGAGATCCTTTATATGTTAATTTTTTAAAATCAGTTGGCGTAAAAAAGGTCCAATTAACTTTCTTCGGTTTAGAAAAACTAACAGACTTCTATGTGGGTAGACCAAATGCTTATAAAGAACTTTTATCTGCCACTCAGATTCTAATTGAAAATGGAATAGCTCCACGTTGGCAAGCCTTTATTAATGAAGAAAACAAAGATGAAATTGTCGAACTTTTATCTATTTTTAAAGAAATAAAACACAAAACAAAATGTGAAGGTTTTTCGTTCTTTGTACATGCAGGAAGTTGTGATGGAGAAAATAGAAAGCTTTATAATATTCGTATAGAAAAACAAAACATACCTTGCATCTTAATTCCATATTATTTAGATTATGATGAATTATTAACCGAACAAGAATGTTATGAAATATTGAAGGATGATCCCACTTATATAGAATTTCATAATGAGGAAGAGATTGTATTAAACATTTCTAATACCTTTGATGTTTACTTTAATTTTACTCATATGATTCCAATATGGAAAATTGGAAACTTGAAAACAGATGAGCCAAAAGAACTGATATCTAAAATCATCAATGAAGATTCATTGGCGCTTCGTCTAGCAAAAACAATCACTATAAAAGAATTAGTTTTAAAGTATTCTAATAAAGAATCACAAAAAGCTTTCTTCTTAGAAAATTATAAACAATACTTATTTAATTTATATTTAGAGAATTATAAAGAGCTATAGACTTTTATTAAAACTGTCTATAGCTCTTTTTTATTTTCTTGCTTTAATTATTATAGGTTCTACGCCAACCTGCAATTTATCATTTTGAATAGAAATGAATTCTCCATCAAATAGATTCTTATACTCTCCATCTTTAAGTAAAGAGTTTATGGCACCATTTACATTTCCGACATTTAAAATACATTCGAGGATTTCTTTTTCTGATTCATAAGTAATATGTACCACTTCTAAATCTGCATCTTGTATTGTACATACTCCATCTCTAAAGATAGGATCCTTTTTGATTTCATAACAACGTTTCATCAAATCCGGCATATTATATTTTCCTAAGGTTGACCAGTCTGTTGGATCTATTTCAAATAGGCTTTCTAATTTCTCTTCACAAGCCTCTTGCCCAGCATAAATAAAGGTTGCGCCTTTCAAAAAATATGTTAAAGCATTTAAGTTTCTTAAGCGAACTCCATCCTTAACATAACTAGCAGCACGCTTACGATCATGATTTTCTAAAGCATGTGCCTTAATATAATTTTTAGGATAAATGCATTCCTGCATTCTTAATGCCTCTAACCAATCCTCTAATCCTTCTTTTGTTTCTAAATAATGTTCATATTTTTTCCATAGGTCATAATCATATTCCATATCAAAGGCTTCATATAGTTCACAATCAGAGGCTGCTTCAAAGCCAGAATCTCTGATATGCTTAACAAAACCTAAATCAATAGATTCTGCAAGCATTATGAAATCCGGATTGATTTTCTTCAACTCTTTTCTTGCTTCTATCCAAAACTCTAGCGGTACCATAGAGGCAACATCACAGCGATATCCATCCACTCCTAGTTTTGCCCAGTAACACAAGGTACTAATCAATTCCTTCCATAAAGCTTTATTAGAATAATCTAAATCAGTGACATCCCACCAATCTCCTACTTTACCACTAAACTTTCCATCTTTCTGATACATCCACTCTGGATGAGTAGTTAATATGACAGAATCTCTAGAGGTATGATTAAAGACAACATCTATCATAAGCTTCATCTTACGAGAATGAGTCTCTTCTATTAGCTCTTTAAAATCCTTTAAAGACCCTAAACTAGAATGAATTTTTCTATAATCCTGAATAGAATAAGGACATCCGATTGTCCCTTTTTTATTTTTCTCTCCAATTGGATGTATAGGAAGTAAGTATAAAATATCTACCCCCAATTCTTTTATTCTGTCCAAATCAGCAATAAGTCCCTTAAAATCTCCTGTTGCTGAATGCTGTCTTGGAAAGACTTGATAAATCACTTGATTTCTTAAATCTAAATTTGTATCTTTAGCCATAAAAGTTCTCCTTTTAGTATTATCCCTATTCTACCATATTTCACCTATAAAATAAAGAAAAAGGGAAGGAATAACTCCTTCCCACTTATTATTCTTCAGTTTCCTCATCTAAGGAGGCATCTAGTTCATCTAAATAATCATCAGAACCATAATCTTCTTCATCAAGAATTTCATCTTCTGCCTCTAATTCCTCATCATCAAGAGAATCATCTTCCTTAGCTTGAGCAATAGATTCGTTGATTTCTTGGTAAATGTTTTCGTCTTCAGGACGATGTTCACATTCAAAATCATCCTCTACTAATACACCAGTACCAGCAGGAATTAATCCACCGATAATAACATTTTCCTTTAAGCCGACAAGATTATCTACCTTAGACTGAATAGCAGCCTGAGTTAAGATTCTTGTTGTTTCTTGGAATGAACATGCTGACAAGAATGATTGGCAAGCAAGTGCTGCCTTAGTAATACCCAATAATAAAGGCTTAGCTGTTGGAAGTACTCCACCCTTAGCAATCACTTCAGCACAAGCATCTCTATATTCATTTATAGATACATCTCTACCTGGAAGTAATTCTGTATCTCCTTCTTGAACAACAATGAGCTTACGCATCATTTGACGTACAATGATTTCAATATGTTTATCAGAAATTTCAACGGATTGAGAACGATATACTTTTTGAACTTCTTCAACGATATACTTTTGAACAGCCTCTGCATCCTTAATACGTAATAACTCTTTTGGATGGATAGAACCCTTCATCAGTTTCTCACCACGTTTGATTTCACTTCCAACACTAACAAGTAATTCAGAAGTTGCATCAACGTTGTAGTTCTTTTCTTCTTTATCATTCTTGATGGTAATTGCTAAACCATTCTTTGTCTTTTCAATAGCCTCAACAGTACCATCAATTTCAGAAATAGTTGCCTTACCTTTAGGCTTACGTGCTTCAAATAATTCCTGAACACGTGGAAGACCTTGTGTAATATCATCAGCTGATGCAACACCACCAGTATGGAATGTACGCATGGTTAACTGTGTACCTGGCTCACCAATAGATTGAGCAGCAACTGTACCAACAGCTTCTCCAACCTCAACAACCTTATTTGTTGCAAGGTTACGTCCATAACAAAGCATACATACACCAGATTTAGCATCACAGGTTAAGTTTGTACGAATTGCAACCTTCTTAATTCCAGCATGAGCAATTACAGCTGCCATTTCTTCTGTAAATAATTCATTTCTTCTGCAGATTAATTCGCCAGTTTCAGGATGAATTAAATCCTTAGCAGCAAAACGTCCAATGACACGGTCAGCAACAGTTACAACAACTTTACCACCATCATCAACGATATCTTCAACATATACACCTTTTTCAGTACCACAATCTACAGTAGAAATAATGACATCCTGAGAAACGTCAACCAAACGACGAGTCAAGTATCCTGATTCAGCTGTCTTTAACGCTGTATCTGTAGAACCCTTTCTTGAACCATGGGTAGAAATAAAGAATTCTGATACAGTCAAACCTTCACGGAAGTTTGCCTTAACTGGAACCTCAATAGTTTCACCAGCAGTGTTAGCCATTAGACCACGCATACCTGCAAGCTGTGCAAAGTTAGATGCATTACCACGGGAACCAGAATCAGCCATCATAAAGATATGATTATCTTTTTGTTTAGCTAGTTCTGCCCATAGGCCTTCTTGGATCTCATTACGAGCATCGCCCCATTCCTTTTCAACTAGCTTTTTACGTTCTTTATTGGTTAACTGACCTAAGTCATACATCAATGTAATTTCATCAATTTTTTTATCTGCAGCAGCAATACGAGTTTGTTTACCTTGATAATCCAAAACGTCAGCAGCAGATATAGTAAGACCTGCAATAGTAGAATACTTAAATCCTAAATCCTTGATACGGTCAAGCATTCTAGAGGTTTCAGTAATTTGGAATCTCTTGAATACTTCTGCAATAATTCTTGCAATATTCTTCTTCTTAAATGGTGGAACCTCATCATGAGCAAGTAATGCTTCATATGTATTTTCAGGCTTTTTAGGGTCTAAGAAATACTTATTAGGTGTAGCAATACAAAGGTTATCCTCTGTAGGTTCATTTAAGTAAGGGAATTCATCAGGAAGAATGCTGTTAAAAATCATTTTACCTAATGTAGTAAATAAATATTTCCCTTGACCAACATTGTTGGCAAACTTCTCCTCAGGTAAATAAGAAGGATCAACAAAAATACGAGTATGTAATGTAATATTTCCATTCTTATAAGCCATATAAGCCTCATTAAAGTCTTTATAGAAATGGCCTTCATTTGGTCTTCCATTTCTTTCAAGAGTTAAATAATAGTTACCTAAAATCATATCCTGAGAAGGTGTAACTACTGGCTTACCATCCTTAGGGTTAAGAATGTTATTAGATGCAAGCATCAATAAACGTGCTTCTGCCTGAGCCTCTAAAGAAAGAGGTACATGGACTGCCATCTGGTCACCATCGAAGTCAGCATTAAATGGTGTACATACTAGTGGGTGAAGACGAATTGCCTTACCTTCAATAAGTACTGGTTCGAATGCTTGAATACCTAAACGGTGAAGTGTAGGCGCACGGTTTAATAGAACTGGATGCTCACGGATAACCTCTTCAAGGATAGACCATACACTATCATCTTGATTATCACAAGCCTTAGATGCAACTGCAATACTGTTTCCAGCCTTAATTAATTCTCTTAATACGAATGGCTTAAATAGAGTTAAAGCCATTTCCTTTGGAATACCACATTGATACATCTTTAAGGATGGACCAACAACGATAACAGAACGTCCAGAATAATCTACACGTTTACCAAGTAGGTTTTGACGGAAACGTCCTTGCTTACCACGAAGCATATCAGATAAGCTCTTTAAATGATGATTCTTTTCAACGACAGCCTTTTTGCCACGCTTAGAGTTATCAATTAAAGCATCTACTGCTTCTTGAAGCATACGCTTTTCATTCTTTGTAATTAGGTGAGGTGCATTTTGTTCAAACTGCTTCTTTAAACGATTGTTACGGTTTAAGATACGACGATATAAATCATTTAAATCTGTAGTTGCGAAACGACCACCCTCTAATTGAACCATTGGACGTAAATCAGGTGGTATTACTGGTAACACCTCTAGAATCATCCATTCAGGTTTATTATCAGATTGTAGGAAGGATTCAATAACCTCTAATCTCTTAATTACACGATCACGACGTTGTTTTGAAGAAGTCTTAAGTTTTCTTCTTAATAGCTTTTCTTCCTTCTCTAAATCAATTTCCTTTAATAATGCCTTAACTGCTTCAGCACCTGTTAAAGCTTTAAACTTAGAAGGATATTGCTCGCTCTTAACAGAATATTCTGCTTCTGTTAAAATTTGCTTCTTCACTAAACCTGTATCCTTATCAGCTGAGATAACGATATAGGAAGCAAGATATACAATTTCCTCTAAATCCTTTGTTTTAATATCTAATAGTGTTGCAAGAGGGGAGGTACTATTTCTCAAAAACCAAGTATGTACTACTGGGCTTGCAAGCTGAATATGACCTAATCTTTCTCTACGAACCTTAGATTCTGTGATTTCAACACCACACTTTTCGCAGATTTTACCCTTATCGGTATTTCTCTTAGATTTACCACATGCACACTGATAGTCCTTCATAGGACCAAAAATTTTCTCACAGAATAAGCCATCTGGTTCAGGCTTTAAGGTACGATAGTTGATTGTTTCGTGCTTTAAAACCTCACCATGTGACCATGATAAAATTTCTTCTGGAGAGGCTAAACCAATTTTAATATATTTGTATTGTGTACTCATTGTTTTTCCCTCCATTAACGAACCGTTTCTCTTATTTTCAAATCAACAATAGAACGATTTACCTCATTCTCATCCTTATCATTCATTAGTTCAACATGAATACCTAATGCTTGTAATTCACGAGTTAATACACGGAATGATTCTGGAATAGAAGATTCTGGAATTGGCTTTCCATCAACAATCGCATCAAATACACGGTCTCTACCCACTAAGTCATCAGACTTAACAGTTAGCATTTCGCGTAGCGTATTTGCAGCACCATAAGCTTCAAGTGCCCAAACCTCCATCTCACCAAAACGCTGACCACCATTTTGAGCCTTACCACCCATTGGCTGTTGTGTAACTAGTGTGTATGGACCTACGTTACGAGCATGTAGCTTATCATCAACCATGTGGCTTAGCTTAACGAAGTACATGATACCTACTGTAATCTTATTTTCGAAGGCTTCACCAGTTCTACCATCATATAGAACCTCTTTACCATCTTTATTCATTCCAGCCTCAGCCATAATTGCTTCAATATCTTCAATAGTAGCACCATCAAATACTGGTGTTGCAACTTGAATACCAAGCTTCTTAGCAGCAATACCTAAATGTAATTCTAGTACCTGACCGATGTTCATACGAGAAGGCACGCCCTGTGGGTTAAGCATAATGTCAATTGGATGACCATCTGCAGTAAATGGCATATCCTCTAAAGGTAAGATGTTAGAAATAACACCCTTGTTACCATGACGACCAGCCATTTTATCTCCAACCTGAATCTTACGCTTTTGAACGATATAAATACGAACAACCTCATTTACACCAGGAGCTAAATCATCACCCTTAGCTTTAGAGAAGTGTTGGATAGATTGAACTACACCACCACCGCCATGAGGAACACGTAAGGATGTATCACGTACATCTCTACTCTTCTCACCAAAAATAGCAAGTAATAATCTTTCTTCTGGAGTTGGGTCAGTTACTCCCTTAGGGGTAATTTTACCAACTAGGATATCGCCTTCCTTAACCTCAGTACCAGGAATGACAATACCACGTTCATCTAGATTCTTCTTTGTTTCTTCCTTAACATTAGGAATTTCATAAGTAAATTCTTCTTTGCCTAATTTTGTATCACGACATTCAACAGAGAATTCATCGATATGGATTGAAGTATACACATCATCATAAACCATCTTTTCGCTCATGATAACAGCATCCTCAAAGTTATATCCTTCCCATGTCATGAAGGCAATTCTAACATTACGTCCTAAAGCTAATTCTCCATTTTTCATAGATTGACCATCAGCAATAATATCACCACGGTCAACTCTTTCTCCTGGAACTACAATTGGACGTTGCATAATTGCAGTTGCAGAGTTAGAACGTAAGAATTGATATAAATCATAGCGATGTAATTCACCACTATCTTCTTTAACAATAATCTTCTTAGCATCAACATATTGAACTACACCAGGCATAGTTGCAATTAAAGCTGAACCAGAATCCTTTGCAGCCTTATATTCCATACCAGTACCAACGATTGGACTTTCAGGGTTGATGATAGGAACAGCCTGACGTTGCATGTTTGCACCCATTAGGGCACGAGTAGCATCATCGTGTTCAAGGAATGGAACGCACGCAGCAGCAACAGATACAATCTGCTTAGGAGATACGTCCATATAGTCAACTTCTTCAGGATCAACCATTTCAGTTTCTCCATTACGACGACCAATAACTTTTTCTTCAATGATATGTCCTTCAGCATCAAGCTTAGTAGATGCAGATGCAATAACTAAACCTTCCTCTTCATCTGCAGAAAGATATACCTTTTCATCAGAAACATACTTCTTTCCAGCCTTATCATGCTTTACAACAAAATAAGGAGTTTCAATAAATCCATATTCGTTTACTTTAGCATAAGTAGCTAATGATGTAATCAAACCGATAGATGGACCTTCAGGAGTCTCAATAGGGCACATACGACCATAGTGAGAATTGTGAACGTCACGAACCTCTACACCAGCACGGTCACGGGCAATACCACCTGTACCTAATGCAGAAATACGACGCTTTTGTGTGATTTCAGCAAGTGGGTTAATTTGGTCCATGAACTGAGACAACTGGCTGGATCCAAAGAATTCCTTTAAAGAAGATGTCAAAGGCTTAATGTTGATTAGGTTTTGAGGAGTTGCCTCATGTACCTCAACAGTTGACATACGGTCTAAAATATTCTTTTCTAGTTTTGCAAAACCAATTCTAAATTGATTCTTTAATAATTCACCAATTAATCTTAAACGACGGTTACCTAAGTGGTCAATATCATCAAGAGTACCTACATTTTGATATAAGTTCAAATAGTAACTTGCAGTTGCAATGATATCAGACATAGTGATATGTAAAGATGTTTCTCTTTGGTCATTACCAATAATCTTTACCTCATGAGATTCATCATGACGAACAACTGTAACCTTTAAAACTTCATTATATGGGTCTTCACAAAGAGTATTACCTAAATCAATCTTTTGGCGGAATGCAGCTCTTGCAAGCTTTAAATGCTCTAAAACATCACCTTGAACAACATCACCATAACTAGCAATCTTTGTTCCCGCTTTGAATAAAACATTGCCCTCTTCATCTAAGATATCTTCTTTTGCAATAACATCTTGAGCAAGCTCCAAGCCCTTAGCACGTTGTAAAACATCTAGCTTAACGTTATATTTGAAACGACCAACCTTTTGCAAATCATAACGACGATCATCAAATAAACGTTGAACGATTAAAGCACGTGCTCCTTCTACTGGAACCTTTTCGCCTTGACGTAGTTTAGAATATACTTCAATTGCAGCTTCCTCAGAGTTTGTTGTAACATCTCTTTCAAATGTAGCTTGCATATTTTCGCTATCGCCAAATAAATCAATAATTTGCTGATTAGTAGATAAACCATAAGAACGAAGTACAGTAGTTAGAGGAATCTTTTTAGAACGGTCTAGCTTTCCATACCAAACATTCTTTGATCCCATTTCATACTCAATCCAAGCACCACGTGTTGGAATAACTGTACCTGTGTACTTAGTGTCTCCAGTCTTCTTATCAATTTCTTTAGCGTAATAAACACCAGATGAACGAACAATCTGAGAAATAATAACACGCTCAGCACCATTGATAATAAATGTTCCAACAGGTGTCATATATGGAATATCTCCCATAAATAATTCCTGTTCTAATACCTCACCAGTTTGTGCATTTTCTAAGCGAACATTTACCTTAAGTGGACGAGCATAGTTTACATCTCTAAGCTTACAATCAACGATAGAAAACTTAGGATTTTCAAAATGATGCTCTCCAAAGGATAACTTTAGATCGCCATTGAATGAAGTGATAGGAGAAATATCTTTAAATAATTCTTCTAATCCAGCATTCACAAACCAGTCAAAGGATTTAGTTTGAATCTCAATTAGGTCTGGTAATTCTACTTCTGTACGAATTTTTGAATAGTTACGTCTTACAGATTTTTTACCATAGTTTACATTTTTGTAATTCATAAATCTTTCCCTTTCTAAACATTTAAGACTTTCGTATAACGCAATCCGGCAGTCTCTTAAACCTTCTTTGTGATCCCCACGAAAAATGTATATAAATCGCATAATGCGATGAAAATTCTCTTAAAATCTATGATTTTAGGGGCTAAAAAGCCTCTAAAAAGCAACAAATCGCATTTTAATATTATATATGCATTTTTCAATAAAGTCAAGAAAAAATTCTAGACAATTCAAAAAAAATTCAATAAAAAAAGGACTTCTTTATAGACCAATCACTATAAATAGAAGTCCTTTTTTTATATGAAATCCATGTGCGCTATATAAAAAATTTAAAACATTCTGTACCACATCTAATTTATGCTTTTAATTTTAATATATTAATATAGTCTTATCTTATCAAATGAGCATGCTATCTTTCTTTGATACATATTTATAATTAATAATTCACTTGCTCTTTATTCAATATTTTATTGACAGCATCCTCTGCAAATTGATTTTTATAAAGTTCAAAATAATATCCCTTTTGTGCAAGAAGCTCATGATGCTTACCACTTTCCACAACACAACCATCCTTCATAACAAGGATAATATCTGCATTTACTACTGTGGATAATCTATGGGCAATCATAAAGGTTGTTCTTCCCTTCATCACCTTTTCAACAGCGGTTTGGATTAGGTTTTCTGTTTGGGTATCAATAGATGAGGTTGCCTCATCTAATACCAATATCTTAGGGTCAGCAACAATCGCTCTTGCAAAGCTGATTAATTGACGCTCGCCGACAGAGAGCTTAGAACCACTTTCACCAACCAAAGCTTGATAGCCATCATCAAGTCTTGCAATAAATTCATCTGCAGCTACTGTTTTTAAAGCTTCCTTTACCTCTTCATCAGTAGCATCCAATTTACCATATCGTACATTATCCATAATTGTACCACTAAATAACTGTGGTGTTTGTAATACATAGCCAATGTTAGAATGTAACCATGTAATACTTCTATCCTTATAGCTATGGCCATCAATTAAGATGTCTCCTGTAGTAGGCTCATAAAATCTACAAATCAAATTCACTATTGTAGATTTACCACTTCCTGTATGCCCTACAAGTGCTACACTAGATCCTGCAGGAATATGTAAATTAAAGTTTTTTAATACCTCTTCTCCCTTGGCATACTTAAAGGTTACATCTTTAAATTCCACTTCCCCAATTAATGGTTCAAAGTTTTCAAATTTCGGTTCAAATATTGTACCGTACTTTTCTATAACCTCTGGGCTGTCCGTAATTTCTGGTTGTTCTTCAATTAAAGAAATAATACGTTCAGCTGAAGCCTGTGCCTGTTGGAAATCACCAATTACTCTAGAGATAGCGATGATTGGATCAAAAAACTTTACTGTATAATCAATGAATAAATATAGGATTGCACTATCAATCAAACCTTTTAAAACCATATCCCCACCAAAATACAAGGTGGTGCCCACACCTACATAGCACAATACAAATGTCACTGGTCCAAAGATTGCAGAAAAGAATACTGCACGTAAGGATGCTTTTTTATAGGCTGTAGCCTTACTTAAAAACTCTTTTGAACATTTATCCTCTATAACCAAACTTTTTACAGCTTTGGCTCCCATAAAGCCCTCATTATAAGCTGCCGTAATTTTAGAATTTTCCTTTCTAGCATCTCTATAGCTTGCAAGCATTTTCTTTCTAATAATGATTGTAAGAAAAATCAATATTGGTAAGATTACTAGAACAATTAAGGAAAGCAATGGATTTACAACTAAAAGCACACCTAATATACCAAACATAGATAATAAACCCCATAACAAATCCACACAGCCCCATGAAATAATCTCACTCAATTTACGAGAATCTGAGGTTACACGTGCCATAATCCAGCCTTGAGCTGTTTTATCAAAATAACTAAATGGTAATTTTTGTAAGTTCAAATATGCTTCCTTTCTCAGTTGATAAGACGTTTGTATTTCTACCTTTCCAGCAAAATATAGGAAGGAAAACACACATACACCATATGCTAAGCTTACCCCAATATATCCTGCAACCATGCCCCATATCATATTAAAACGATCAGGGCTATCACTTTCAAAGAAATGAGATATTGCAAAAGAATTAATTAGAGGATAACAAACATCTAATACAGCCAAAGCAATCACGGATATAATCAGACCACAAAAAGTTCCTTTATGCAGTAAAACTGTTTTAAATATTTTTTTCCATGGCCCTTTATTATTGGAGCGATAATCTAAATCATTGATTTCTTCTTGTTCATAATCAAAATCATCCATCTTATTTTCCCTCCTTTAAAATAGCATTAAATTCTTCTTCAAGTTCTCCTTGAATTCCCCAAAGTTCTTTATATAAACCTTCTTGATGAACCAATTCATCATGCTTACCAATTTGAGCAACACTACCTTGATCTAATACTATAATTTGATCTGCTTCCTTAGCAGTAGTTGAACGATGTGTAATAATAATCATCGTTTGTTTCTCGCTCTTTTTCTTTAAAGCCTTACGAATCATCAAATCTGTTTTGGTATCTAAGGCAGATAAGGAATCATCAAATATAATGACATTAGAATCCTTTACAAGCATTCTTGCAATAGCGATTCTTTGTTTCTGTCCACCAGATAAAGTTGTTCCTTTTTCTCCAACAATGGTTTTATATCCATGCTCGAACTTTTCAATTTCTGAATGAATTGCTGCAGTTTTCGCAGCATCATAAATACGTTCTGTTGGAATTCTTGTATCAACTATTGCTACATTTTCATACACGGTTTTAGAAAACAAGAATGGGTCTTGAAGAATAAATTTTATATTTTTTCTCAAATGCTTCTTTTCAACATTTTTTATAGATACACCATCCATCAAGATATCTCCCTCATTGATTTCAAGCATTCTTGTCAGTAAATTACAAATTGTAGATTTGCCACTTCCTGTCTTTCCGACAATAGCAATTGTCTGTCCAGGCTTGATATGGAAAGAAACATCTTTTAATAATGGTTTAGAATCATCTTCAAATTTAAAACAAACATTTTTAAACTCAATATCTCCTGTGATTTCTGGTGTTTCTGTGCCATTCGTTTCAAATTCTTCAGGAATACTTAATACTTCATCAATACGGTTAGCTGCAACACTTGCCTTACCAAAGGAAGCAATAATTCTTCCTAATCCTCGCATTGGCCAAATTAGCATTCCCATAAGTAGTAATGCGGCAACTATATCCGCAGAATTTAATAGACTATCCTTTGCAAGGAATATTCCCACACTCATCGTAAGTGCATACTGTAAGAAAACTAAGAAATCACTACATCCCCAGAACGCAGCCATCACGGTATTAAACTTACCATTCTTTTTTTTATAAACTTTGTTTGCTTCATCCATTTTTTCGAATTCATATTCTTCATTAGCAAAGGCTCTTACTACACGAGCACTATTAACATTTTCTTGGATAATCGTCGTCATTTTACTTTCAGACTCTTCTATTCTTTGGAATGCCTTATTACAATATCTGAAATAAATAATTGAAGATGCAGCAGTTATTGGCATACTAATCATACTTACCCACATCAATATTGGAGATATTTGATATACACGATAAGCTCCGATGATTACTGTCACAAATATATCAATTAATCCTGGAATCATGCTTGACACAAAGGTTGAAGTTTGATCCACATCTGAAGTTGACCTTTGAATTAAATCTCCGATATCAGAATGATTGTGATAGGTATAAGATAAATTCATCACATGATCATAAATCTTTATACGCATATCATATCCAATATAATGAGCTAAAGCTCCTTGATAATAATTATCTAAAAAACGCAAGACAGAACGAAAAGCCTGTAACACAATCATACTTGCACCTACAATCAACAAGCAAGTAAGCATATCCTCAATATTATTGTACCAATTCAGCAAAAATCTTGGTAAGTCTGTTTTTTGTTCTGTAACTTGATTTATACGTTCAAAAGCGTATTGTATAAAAAGGGGTAAATAAGCATATAGCCACTGTAAGATTGTAGACAATGCTACAATAAGCAGCACTAACCATAAATACTTCTTACTCCACTTCCATAATTTTTTAATTCCTTTCATTTCACACTCTCCTAATTTCGCACAAAAAAAGAGCCAATTTGGCTCTTAAAGTAATTTATTCTAAAGGAAAAGTCGTTCTTTCCTTTTCTGAACTTACCACAATGGAAGTATCAATATTGTTGACATAAGGTGCTTTCAATAGCTTATCAAAAACAAAGTTCCGATAAGATTCCAAGTCCTTTGCAACAATTTTCAATAGGAAAGATGCATCTCCAGTTATCGTATAACATTCCACTACCTCGGGAAGTTTCTTAGCCTCTTCAATAAAGCCTTGACAATTTTCACGATTAAAAGGAAGGATGTATACCTTGGCAAAGCAGGTAATTTGAAAGCCTAATTGCTTTTCATCAACGACTACAGTAAATTGCTTTAAGATTTTTTGTTCTTTTAAATTTTTAACTCGAAGTAAACAGGAAGATGGTGCTAGTCCAATCTTCTTGGATAAATCAATATTGCTGATGGAAGAATCCTGTTGTAATATTTCAACAATTTTCTTATCATATTCATCTAGGTGAACTGTATTCATTTTTCTCATCCTCCTTTCTTAATGTCCTTAATGATTATACCACTCTACTATATTTTTGTAAAGAAAATTCGGTAAATATATTTTTTTCTTTTATTTTATTCAATAAATAATGAATATTTGTAAAGTTAAAATTTATTAAAAGCAATAAATTTTGTTTTTGCTGGACAAAGATTTTTCAGCATAGGGATAAAATAAGCATCTTTTCGGATACTTGCAATCACTGTAATATTCATATCTTTTCTAAGATATTGAACTAAAAACTCCTTAAGCTTAGGATCTTCTACTCCTTCAAAACGCATAAATGCTAACATATCAGATTTGAAATAATCATAAAAAATAACAAATACACTACCAAATACAGTAATTAAATCAATAGATAATCTAATTTGATTATATGTATTCAGCATATCCTCATAAGCCTTGGGAATCAATTCTTTATGATTCAACTCTAAGCACTCCTGATATTTTCTATATAAATTATCTACATTACGATCTGAAATTTCTATATTTTTAGCAAAGAAATAATCACATATTTCATCCCTGCTCATATTTCTTTCTTTTAACACGGCGATTGTACAAATGATTTTTGCAGAATAGGTATAGCCTTTAAAAGCTAATTTATTGGCTGTCTGTGAAAAATAAATTTGATTATCCTGACAATTCTTACAACCATATCCTAGATTGTGGATATGGCTATGTTTACCATTCGTAAAGTAAATGAGTTTATTTGATATGGCATATCGATAACTCAGCTTATTTCCACATTTAGGACAGGTTAGTATTTCAGGTTTATAATATTTCGATACGCTCATTACTCTTCCGTTGAAATAAGACCTGCTGCCCCTAGCATTCCTGCATCATTTAATAGCTTTGCGGCCTCTATTTTTACTTCCTTCACTGCATAGTGTGCTAAACCCTTATAATGCTTCTTAATTGTATCAATCAAAATGTCTCCAGCTTTAGAAACTCCACCACCAATATAATATACATCCACATCAACTGTAATACTAAGTATAGCAATACATTTGGCTATATAATAAGCAACTTTATCTACAACAAACAAACATAGCGGATCATTTTGCTTCGCCAAATCAAACACATCCTTAGCAGTAAATTCTAAAGGTAATTTTGTTTCATATTCCTTATAATGGTATTTTGCTAAACGAACAACACCTGTAGCTGAGGCAACCGTTTCTAAACAGCCCTTCAACCCACATGTACAGGCAAAATTGTATTCCTCTGCAATCACCATATGTCCGGCTTCTCCGGCTGCACCATGTGTTCCTTCTAAAACCTTACCATTTAATACAATACCACAGCCTACACCTGTCCCCAATGTAATCATACACGCATTTTTGTATTCATTATGATAAAGCATTTCTCCTAGTGCTGCAACATTGGCATCATTTTGAGCAGTTACAAAAACGCCAGGAAAATACTTTTCCATTTCAGCAACTAGGTTGATATTCTTAATTCCTATATTTGGGAGATTATAAATATAGTTATTGACAACATTTCCAGGCAGACCAAATCCAATCCCCTCTATGCTTTGAATGCCTTTTTTAGAAATATACTCTTTTAAAAACAAACTAATATCTTTAAATAAAGTTTCCTTTATTGTAGGTATTTCAAATTTATCTATAATCTTATTGGCTTCAACCACACCTATTTTTACTGTAGTTCCACCCACATCAATTCCAAATTTCATAATTATCTACCTCCAAAAAAGAATGATAATACCGATTCAACCTGATTACTTTCTTTCGTCCCAAAAACACACAAATTTGAAAAATGCTCACAGTTGTTGGAAATAAGATCATAACCACCTTCTCCCAAATGAGAACGTGCACAATCAATAATTTCTTTTGGTTTTCTCTTTCTTTTTAATTCTTCTTCCGTATAAGTTCTTACCTCTAAAACTCCGCCCTTTAAAAAATCTTCTAAAGAGGTTTCAATAATCCTTGCCGCACTAGGATCAAGCACATCCGTCTGTCCTGGAGGGGCAAAATGAATTACACTATTTTTAGATACATATATTCCATGATGGGAATAAAATCCTCTGCTTACACGAATTTGATCCCCATATTTTGGTTCTTTCTTTTCCCACATATTCATCACATTCCTTACTTCTTAAGTGTTGCTCCAATAAAATCACGGAATAACGGATGAGGTCGATATGGTCTCGATACAAACTCTGGATGAAATTGACAAGCAATGAACCATGGATGAGTTTTAAGCTCAACAATTTCCACAAGATGAGTTTCAGGATTAATTCCAGAAATAACAAAATCCTCATCAAAAATATCAGAAAATGCCTCATTAAATTCATAACGATGACGATGACGTTCTTTTATAATTTCTGAATTATAAGCTAGCATTGTCTTCGTATTTGCTGTCAAAGAACATTCGTATAATCCCAAGCGAAGTGTACCACCCATATCCATTTCTCTATGCTGATTAGATAGCTGATGAATAATCGGCTGAGATGTATTTGAATCTATTTCCGTAGAGGATGCTTCTTTATACCCTTTAACATTTTTAGCATATTCAATGCAAGCAAGTTGCATACCCAAACAAATTCCAAAAAAAGGAACTTGATGTGTTCTACAATACTTTATCGCAAGAATCTTACCCTCACTTCCTCGTTTGCCAAAGCCACCAGGTACAATTACACCATCAAATGGTTTTAAACGCTCATCAACATTACTATCATTAATGTCATTAGAATCCATAGGTGTAATTAAAACTTTAACATTATGGTAATATCCAGCAGCTTTTAAAGCTTCATTCACACTGATATAAGCATCTGGCAAGGAAATGTATTTACCCACCAATGCTATCTTTACCTCTTCTTTTAAATTCTTTATTTTTTGAATTAAACTATTCCACTCTGTCATATCAGCAGGAGGTAAGTTTAATCCAAAATGCTTTAATATAATATCATCAATTTTTTGATTGTGTAAAGAGGTTACAACTTCGAAAAGAATCTTAGAATCTCTTGCTTCAAAAACAGCTCTTCTATCCACATCACAAAACAAAGCAATTTTTTCTTTCTGTTCCTTTTTGATAGATACTTCCGTTCTTAATATAATCATATCTGGCTGTATACCCAAACTTCTTAATTCCTTTACAGAATGCTGAGTGGGTTTCGTTTTGATTTCTCCTGCAGCCTTTAAATAAGGGACTAAAGTGTTATGAATATAAAGTGTATTATGATAACCAAAATCTCTTCTTGCTTGACGGATTGCTTCTAAAAAAGGAAGAGATTCTATGTCTCCAACAGTACCACCAATTTCTGTGATTACTACATCAGCTTGACTTTCTGTGGCTGCCTGTACAAGCTTTTCCTTAATAGCGTTTGTAATATGAGGAATAACCTGAACAGTAGCTCCTAAATACTCGCCCTTTCTTTCCTTGGCAATGACACTGGAATAAATTTTTCCCGCGGTGATATTTGAATTTTTAGATAAATTTTCATCAATAAATCTTTCATAATGACCTAAATCTAAATCGGTTTCTGCCCCATCTTCTGTGACAAAAACTTCACCATGCTGATAAGGCGACATTGTTCCTGGATCCACATTAATGTATGGATCAAATTTTTGCATGAAAACTTTTAGACCTCTATTTTTTAATAATCTTCCGATACTTGATGCCGCTATTCCTTTACCTAAAGAGGAAACCACACCACCAGTAACAAAGATATATTTTGTTTGTTTTTTCATTCAAATCACCTCAAAAAGAAAAACAGCCCCCATAACAAATAAAAAGGGTGCCCTCATAAATTATATTATAACGGCACCTTTTTTTCAATATATTTATTTTCTTAATTCAAGTTATCTTGGAAAAGACTGCAAGATACTATTTATGTTAAATTATGCAATCTCTAAATCATTCTTTATATTAATAAATTCTAAACTACCATCTAGATAAGCCTCGATATCTTCATCAACTAATACAACAACAACATTTGGTAATATAAAGCTACCATTTTCAGTTACATAATCTGCTTTATTAGCTGATGTGATTTGTGTGAATCCCATCTCTGCCAAGCCACCACATATTAAACAATAGGCATATTTATTTTTATTATTTTTAAAAGCATCACTAGAAACCGCATGAGGCAATTCCTTTGCATCCCCACATCCACATACACCCGTATGCATAGTATAATTCTTCCAAGTATATGGTTCGTGATAATCATGATAATGCCTAAAGTATTTCACATAATCAGCCTGACCACCATACCTTGGAACATATGGACAATAATCTCCATTATGCTCATATAATCCATAGGCACCCCACTTTGATCTAACAACAACTTGGTTAGAATTTCCACATATCCCATTAGATGAAACTGATGAATTATAGCTTATCACAATACCAGAATGTAAATTTGTATCATCTGAAAAATCATTAGGTGTCCCATTGTCATCAAAATAACAAATAATGTCACCATTTTGAGGTGTTCTCACTTCTGTGTAACTTCCGTCTTTATAATATAAACTTGGATCGTCCATCCAATAAGTATTAGAGGTGGAACTAGAATACCAAGCATAAGAATGGCAATTATATTTTCTAGTAGCACTACGGAGTCTAGTTGCTTTAGGGAATTGTCTATCACACTCAGAATTACGTTGATAAATATCAAATGAAGTAAATTCTTCACGGATAAAGACCACTACAGAAGACCCATTAGGAGTAGTTACATATGCAGTTTCATGATCATTTGAATACAATCCAATATCTAACGAGTTATAAGACAAAGAACTATCAGGCTCTTCATATTTATTTATAAAAAGTGAAAAATCATTTGTAGAAGAGTAACTTTCTTCAGCATGAGCATTTATACCATAGAAACCTTCTACAACAAAAATAAAAATGATATTTAAGCATAAACTTATAAATTTCTTCATTGTTTACCTCCCTAATTTTTCCAATTATTAAAAAAAATTGAAATTGCTTCAACATCTATAAAATTATTTTCTGTGTATCTATATAAGTTTTTACTCTCATTTCCATAATATAGTGCTCCTTGGGTTGTTGTAAAAAAATTATATGTTATCGTTTTGGTAGTATCAATGGAAGAAAAATAGAGAGTGAGGAAAAAACCCTTTGTTTTCTCTTTTGAAATATAAAAAACACTAAATTTATTCTTACTCATTGTTCCAATACTTTCAGGTTTTTTTGAACAGAATAAAGTTAATATTTGATGAAGTTCCTCTTCATCTTTCGTAACCACAATTTTGCTAGAAGTCTGCTCTGTTTCTAAGATTGCTGATGTCACATCATATCCTTGTGTTTCTATAGGTAAATAAAACCCATCTTTTTCATACATAACTTCTTTTTCTTGACGACATCCAGCCAACACAAGAGTTACAAACAATAAAGCAAATACAAGACATACTATATTTAATACCTTTTTCATTTAAGTCCCTCCTCATTGACATTTATATTTTATCACGCTTTTTTTCCAAATCAAGAAAATGTTTTCGACATTATTCGACAATTTGAAGTCCAATTTTTAATTGAAAGCTATATAAATATCTAAATAGAAGTTAACAAAACTACTATCGTATTTTACTTAATTTTAAAAATAAACTCAATCAAACACATTTTCATCTTCAAAAACTTAGCATCTTCTTTTTGAATATCTAGCAATTTTAGCTTACTTAAATATTTAATCAAAAAAATAGAGTAGCTTATCTACTCTAATTTTTAAAATTTAAACCATTAAATTGCCCATGTGCCATTCTTAAATATCTCTATAGTTTTACCATCATAGGTTTCTGCAGTGATATTTAAATCTTTACTACCAATCATAAAATCAACATGAATCATAGAAGTATTTAAATCTACCTTCTTAATTTCTTCTTCAGATTTTGTTTGATAATTCTTAATACATTCTGTAAATGCTCTACCTAATGCGAGATGACAACAAGCATTCTCATCATATAATGTATTATAGAATAATAAATTTGTTTGATTGATTGGAGAGTCATAAGGTACTAACGCAACCTCTCCTAGCATTGCTGCTCCTTCATCCGTAGAGATAAGTTTTTCTAAAACGTCCTTATATTCGGAATTTTTACAGATAACCTCAACAGCCTTACCATTTTCAAATCTAAATCCAAAATCACTCACTAATACGCCACGAACAGACAAAGGCTTTGTTGCCATAACAACACCATTACATGAAGTTTTTACAGGAGATGTAAAGCATTCTTCTGTAGGCATATTTGGATTATAGAATACTCCAGATAAAGTGGTTTCTCCACCTGCTAAGAAATTCAATTCTGGATGAATATCTATAGTAAAGTCTGTTCCATTCTTAGACTTATAGGTTAATGTCTTAATTCCTAATGCATTTAGCTTGGATGTTTTTTCGGCTAAATTAGTATTATGTTTGTTCCAGTTTTCAATTGGGTCACCATATACACGAGTTACCTTTAATATAGCATCCCATAATGCTTCCATAGCTTTCTCTGTAGATAGTTTAGGGAATACCTTCTTTGCCCACTTTTCTCCTGGAATACCAACAATTGTCCATTGGAACTTGTTATCCTTTTGTTCTCTATATTTCATTAATACTGGACCAATTGCCATTTGTACTTCCAATAGCTTTGCTTGATCAATACCAGAAAGTCCATCTGGATCTTCTGAAATAATATGAATCATTGCAGGTAATTTTTCAACACGATACTCCTGTTTCTTTAAATACCATTCTGGTAATTCTTTTAAGGTTTCAACAGACTCATACTCATAACTAAGCTTAGATAGCGGCTGATAGTTCCAATCTACAACGACTGTACGAGCCCCTGCCTTATATGCCTCTTCAACAACATACTTTACGAAGTATGCATCCTCTACAGAAGCGCTAATAACCACATCTTGATCTTTTTGGACATTGACTCCTGTTTTTACAATTAGCTTCGCATAATTCTTCAAAATTTCTTCTTTCATTTTCTTTTCCTTACCTTTCTAAATATGCTTCTATTTCATCTACTGTTTTTAATATATCTTTACTTAAATTGATACAGCCATCTTCTGTAACCAAAATGTCATCTTCTATACGTATCCCAATTCCCTCTTCGGCAATATAAAGTCCTGGCTCATTAGAAATAATACTTCCTGCTTGTAGAGGTGTATACTCGCATAAATCATGACAATCTAATCCGATATGATGAGATACACCATGATAATAATATTTAGACACTTCGCTATCTTCTTTAATTAAGCCTATCTTCTTTAATTCTACCGCATAGAATTTAATTAAAATCTGATTTAATTCTTTTGTTGTTATTCCAGGCTTAATATGCTTTAAAACATGTTCTTGTCCTGCAAGAACAATATTATATATTTGTTTTTGACGTGGGCTAAACTTACCACTTACAGGGAATGTTCTAGATATATCTGAACAATACATAAGATAGGAACAACCCAAATCAAATAAAATTAAATCACCAGTCTTAGCTATATCTTCATTATCCATATAATGGAGACAACATGCATTTTTTCCACTTGCCGCTATTGTTGGAAAAGCATAACCTGTTGCCCCATAGTATTTAATAGCTTGATCAAAATAACTTTCTAATTGATATTCATAAGATTCCTTCATATGATCTAAAATATTTTCTATTCCTTTTTTCGTAATAGAGATAGCCTTTTTCATTTCTTCTATTTCTTCAGGAAGCTTGATAGTTCTGGCTTTTTTAAATAAGCTTTCCGCATTGAAGATAACTAAAGATGGATGCTTTTCCTTCGCTTCCTTTGCATATAGCATTTCTGTACTATAAGGATTCTTTTCATCTTTTAAATCTACATATAGCTTAGTCGCATTTTGAAATAAGGAATCCATAACAGAATCAAATTCTTCTAAATAATATATTTTTGAAATTAAAGATTGCTCTTTTATAGTTTCTTTAGATAAAGGGGCACCAACCCATTTAGCTTTAAATTCATCATATGGATGAATAAACATCATCTCTTTAATATCTTTTCCATTCTTATATAAAACCACACGATTCTCATATTCAAAGTTACCAGAAACATAATAGTAATTTCTATCTACATCATATTTGACATCCTCTTTAGGATTAGAAAATAAAACTAAGATAGCATTATCCATCATTTGATTGAATATTATTTTTCTATGTTCTTGAAATACTTTATTGTTCATAGTTTCCTCCTACTTCACTCTTAAAACCATACATTTTAAATATAACTGTTCTTTTCCAGATAATAAAGCTGGATGATCAGGAGCTTGAATTTTAAAATCAATAAACTGTACGTCGCGTCTTGCATCAACTGCAGCTTCCTGAATCATTTCCATAAATAAATCTGGTGTCATATGTTGACTACAAGAAAATGTTAAAAGATAACCTCCACTTTTTATCATTTTGAGGGCTTGTAAATTAATCTCCTTATATCCACGATAAGCCTTTTTAATTGTCGTTTTATCCTTTGTAAAAGCTGGTGGATCTAAGATGATTACATCATATTTATCTTTTAACTCTTCTTTTCTCAAATAATCAAAAACATCAGTACATATTACATTTAACTGCGTAAAATTATTCAGTTTAGCATTTGCTTCTATCTCTTCACAAGCAAGCTTAGATATATCACATGCATCTACATGTCGAGCACCATACTTACATGCATGTAACGCAAAACCACCTACATTAGAAAAACAATCGAGAACATTCTTATCCTTAACATAATACTTAACCATATCACGATTTAGTTTTTGATCTAAGAAATAGCCCGTCTTTTGTCCATGCTCAACATCAACAATAAAGCGAATACCATTTTCTAAAACTTCTACACGAGGATCAAAATCTCCATATAAAATTCCTTTTACTTCTTCCAATCCCTCTTTTATACGAACTGAAGTGTCGCTTCTTTCATAAATTCCTCTTGGTTTAATCTCTTCTACTAAAATATCTATAATATCCTTTTTAATTTTATCCATTCCCAAACAAAGAAATTGAACAGATAAAATATCACTATATTGATCTACAATTAATCCGGGAAGAAAATCTGCCTCAGCAAAGATTAGTCTTTGAGCATTTCCAAGATTTAAACTTTTCCTATGTTCTAAAGCATAGCGTATTTTATTTCTAAAAAATTCTTTATCTATGTTATCTTCTTTTTTTAAAGATAACATACGTACCATCAACTTAGAATTAACATTTAAAAATCCATAACCTATAAATTCATTATTAAATGAAGAAACTTGAACTACCTCTCCATTTTGAATATCTCCTTGAAAGGAATGAACTTCATTATTGTATACCCACGGAAATCCATTTAATATATTTTTCTCTTCATTAGAATTTAATTTCACGATTAACATAAAGAACACTCTCCTTTCAAATCATTATCTATTATACAATTAAAAAGCAATTTTGAAAAGAAAAAAAACCATGGATATAAAATACATCCATGGTTCTATCAAAGAATTCATCTTATGATAATAATATTTGTTATAGACACGATCACACACATTTCAACTTTCTTATATATTTGAATATTATCTCCAATTTTTATTACTCATGATACTTTAAAAGTAAATGCCTATAACATTGTAAATTAATTAAGCATAAATGAATTCGTAAGATAGCTTAGAATTGCAGTTTGGGTCAAAATAAGTTACTGCTTCAATTTGCCCATCA
>JAIDZC010000012.1 GCA_029057785.1 Anaeroplasmataceae bacterium | reverse complement strand
ATATTAAGGATTTATGTTTTGTGCAAATATAACCGTTGAGGAAACTATTATTTTTTTTTGCATAAAATGTCGAATTTTGTCACTCGATTCAACGTGAAAAATGTGTACATTTTTGTCATAATTTGGTATTATAGTATTAACATTTTATTAATCTGTTTACTAATGGAGATAAATGAATAATTAATATAGTTGATGATTTTTGAAATTATGATTATTCTTGAGAGGAGAAAATTGTATGGACGTATATACTAAAATAGATTTGCATATTCATTCATTTGCTAGTGGCAAAACCAAATCTGGAGATATACCTTTTGTGAAACGTTCAACCATTGAAAATGTCGAGGTATTAGTAAAAAAATTAAATGAAAATAATATTAATATGTGTGCAATTACTGATCACAATACTTTTGATGAAGAATTATATAACGAATTGAAAAAACAAGAGAATATAGGTAGTATTAAGAAAGTTCTTCCAGGGGTAGAATTAGATTTATTAATCGATAATATTCCAGTTCATACTATATGCTTATTTAATGATCAAGATAATAGTCATTCGAAAAAAATAAAGGACAATTTGTGTGAACAGGGAAGTTATACATTAAGTGATCTTGGAAAAATCTTGTCAAACATTGGATTAGATGTAATTCTTATTGCTCATCAAAAAACAGATTATAAAGCAAAGTCTCAAAATTCTACCAATTTAAGTACGACAGGAATAGAAAATTTCTATAGAATGATTGATGTTGAATATTTTGATTCTTTAGAAGTAAGAAGTTCTAAAGTGGAAGGAATACTTAAGAGTAGATTTGTTGAAGATAAAATTAAAAATCAAGCATTGATTTCAGGAAGTGATTGCCATGATTGGGAACATTATCCACAACACGACGCCACAAGTAAAGAGATACCTTTATTGTTGAGTATGAAAGCATTGCCTTCTTTTAGAGGATTGTCTATGGCAATAACAAACACTAAAAGATTTGTAGTTGATGTTCAGGACGTACGATCAGCTTTTATTAAATCCATTAATTATACAATTAATGGTCAAAAAGAGAAAATAGATTTGTCATATGGAATCAATGCAATAATAGGAGATAATTCAGTAGGGAAATCGACTCTAATAAAAAGTTTGTTTGGAATAGCTCCTAAGGAAGCAATAGATTTTTTTTCCAACCATGGAATAAATGTTTCAAAAGATTCAATTTTGAAGTCGGATTATCAATTCAATGAGCAAGGACAAATAAGAAAAAAATTTGAAACCACAGAAGCAAAATTACCAATTAGAGAGGATTTCAAGAACCAATTTAAAGAAATTGATATCTCTGGATATGTCAGAATAATCAATCATATTTTAGAATCATTTATTAATTTATGGAATCAAAATGAACAAAAGCATTTGATTGATAATAGACTAAGAACAAATTTAAATATTTCAACATACGATAGAAAAAATTCATATTATTTAACTTTCGCATCTGACATTTCATCTTTAGAAAATAAGTTTTCAGGAATAATTAAAGATTCTTCAATTCTAAAATCTAATATTTCTGATTTTGGAAAAAAATATGGAAATTCGATTGATAAAGAGGATTTAGAAAAATTGAGAGAGTTCTATCGCTTTATGGTCAATTTCAAATCTAAATATGCTTATGAAGAATTATCAGTTATTTTAAAAAATAAATTGATTAATGCTTTTAATTCAAGTAAAAGTTATTATATTAGAGAAACGGACAAAAACAAATCAACAGAGGAGAGCAATTATAATACTTATCTAGCGAAAATTTCTGATATAACGGATATCTTTGTTGCAAAAATAAAGAATGATGCCCAAAAAGTAATTGATCCTTTTGATAATTTTAAAAGCATTTCTTTAAAGCCTATTGATAATCAGCAAGGTGACTATCACTTCATTTCAAAACCAATATTTTCTAAAGAAATTGATAAAAAAACTATTATTGATTTTATAAAAAATAAGATTGATATTGATGTTTTTAAAGCCACAAAAAGCGAGGTGCTAGCGAACATAAGAACAAAAACATTTAATAATAAGGTATGTGCAAATTTGAATGAGTTGAAGTCAGCTTTAGTTGAAGAGTTCAAAAAAGAGTATTTTACTACGACAGTCGAATTAAAACATGGATTAGATAATTTGAATGAAGGTAATTCTGCTGGAATAAATGCACTTTATTATTTAGATATTTTAAGTTTAATTTTTGATAAGAAAGTTTTTATTATTGATCAACCGGAGGATGACGTTTCACAAACTAAAATTAATTCAGTTCTATTGAATAGCTTACAGAATTTTTCTAAAAGAGCCCAAGTAATCATTATTACACATAATCCTCAATTAGTCGTTAATTTGGATGTGGATAATGTTATCGTCATAAAAAAAGATGATAGTAATGATTCAATCAAGTTATTTAGTGGTCCACTTGAATTGGTGAACAATGAAGTTGATATGCTTAAACTTGTGGCAAACACTCTTGAAGGTGGAATAGACGTAATAAAGAAGAGGTGGAAAAGATATGATAAAGCAAATTAAGCTTCAAAAAGCAGATGATACAATCATTGCAATGATGAATGATACTCAGTTATTTAAAGTATCCATAACTGACAAATCTATAAACATAGAACAATTATATAAGGATATGTCTATTTCAAAAGATGATGAATTTCAAAATAAAATAGAAGAAGGTATAGACGATAACAAGAGTGCCATTGACGTATTGTATGATAATGTGAAAATTTTTTTAGATGAATTAATAAAAAAAATTTCAGATGTGCTAGTTGGTTTTGATTCTTCCAAAGAAGAAAATTTGTTAGAGACTCAATGAATATTTTAAATTTAATTGTCAAAGCAGGAGAATAATTGTATTAGTTTATGATTTCACTTGAATATGAATGATACGTTACACAAAACTTTCAAACACACGTTGAGAGTGTATGTCAGTTATCCTTGGTATAAAAATCTCAATGATAGAATATAAAATTGTCGCAATATATAGCGGCAATTTATTTTTTAGATTTTAGCAGATTTTAAATTTTATTGATAGTAAAAGGTGCTTTTATTTTTGATTTATGATAAAATATATTTAAAGAAATATTATGTTGTTAGGTAATGTTCCTAAAACTAAACTACATAGTATAAAGAGGAAAATATGAAAATAAAAAATCCAATTTTACCAGGCTTTAATCCAGACCCTTGTATTTGTTATGGAAAAGGAAAATATTATATTGCAACATCAACCTTTGAAACTTTTCCTGGATTATCTATTTATGAATCAGAAGATTTAGCAAATTGGCATTTAGTTTCAAGACCATTAAATGAAAAAAGAATTATAGATATGATGAATAACGCTCCATCCTCAGGAGTATGGGCGCCAGATTTAACATATCATAATGGTAAATTTTATATTGTCTTTTCTAACGTAGAAACCTGGTGTACAGGACCTTTTAAGGATTGTTATAATTATTTAATTTGTGCAGAGGATATCCAAGGACCATGGAGTGACCCAATTTTCATAAATGCTAGTGGATTTGATGCCTCTTTATTTCATGATACAGATGGTAAGTCTTATTTTGTAAATATGGAATGGGACTATAGAGGATTAACAGGTAGTAAATGCTTTACAGGAATATTGGTTCAAGAAATTGATTTATCTACAGGAAAACTTCTAGGTGAATGTCATAAAGTATTCAAAGGAACAGAAGAAGGTTTTGTAGAAGGACCACATATTTATAAAAAAGATGATTACTATTATTTGTTTTGTGCAGAAGGAGGAACGGGGTATAATCACTCTGAAACTGTTTCACGTTCTAAACATATCTTTGGTCCTTATGAGACCAATGGAGTTTTAATCACTTCTAAGAATACGGATGCTTACTTACAGCGTGCAGGACATGCTTCCTTAGTTTATAGTGAAAAGAATGGCTGGTTACTTGCTCATCTTTGTGGTCGACCAATTGAAGGAAAATGTATTTTAGGTAGAGAAACAGCTTTACAAAATATTGTGTGGAAGGACGACTGGCCATATTTAGCTGATTTTAGTAAACAGCCTAGAAACTACTATGAGTTAAAAGATGAAGTACAATTAGAGAAGGAAGAAAAATTAATTTGTTATGATTTCTTATCAAAACAATTTTCTTTAGATTTTCAAAATCTTAGAGTAGATATGAATCCTTATGCTATGAAAACAAATACTTCCCTTACTCTTATAGGAAAACAGTCCATTGATTCTTTTTATCTACAGAATACTTGGCAAAGACGTCAACAACATTTCGAGTGTGAATTCGGTTGTCAGTTATCCTTTGAACCGGAGATTTTCTCCCATATAGCAGGATTAGTATATCGTTATCAAGAAGGAGATTTATATTTCTTATATGCAACTTATGATGAGAAATTAGGTAAAGTTTTAAGATTAATGACTCAAAATGAGTATCAAACCAATTTATTTGAAGATATAAAAATTCAATATAAGAAGGACATTTATTTAAAAATTGTAGTTCATTTTAAGGAAGCACAATTCTATTATTCTTTTGATAATAAAACCTATAGTAAAGTGGGACCTGTGTTAGATGCTACTAAGCTTTCTGATCAAGCTGTAAAAAGAGGTGGCTTTACTGGAGCCTTTTTCGGACTACATTGTGCAGATTTTAAGGAAAGTAAAAAAACTGCAACCTTCCAAAATGTTTATTATAAGATTCTTTAATAAAGGAGTTGAATGCAATGAACTTATTAGAAGAAATAAAGAAATATAAACCCTTAAATGAACAAGAAAAAAATGATAAAGAACAAATGATAGAGTTTATAAAGAATAATGATAATTATTTATTAAGAGAAAATAAACTTGCCCATTTCACTGTTTCTACTTGGACAGTTAATAAAGAGCGTACAAAAATATTAATGGTCTATCATAAGATTTATGATTCTTGGTCATGGATAGGTGGACATGCTGATGGAATAGAAGATTTGAAGGAAGTTGCTTTACGTGAACTTGAAGAAGAGACTGGTGTGAAAAATGCTAGATTAGTAAGTGATGACATTTTAAGCCTAGAAACGTTAAACGTGAATGGCCATATGAGAAGAGGAGAATATGTTCCTAGTCATTTACATTTTAATATCACTTATTTAGCTGAGGCAGATGAGAAAGAAAAATTAGTAGTAAATGAAATGGAAAATAAAGGTGTCAAGTGGTTTACATTTGAGGATGCCTTAAAGGTTCCTCATGAACCCTGGTTTGTTGAAATGATATATAAAAAATTAATTGAAAGAAGTAAATAAGAAAAAGAGTCGTCTAAAAATTATGGATGACTCTTTTTATACGGACTGGGAATATTGACCTTATCCGTGAGAAGTGCTATAATTCTTTTTGTTGCTAGAGGTGTAGAATTGTGACAGAAGAGAAAGCTTTGAACCAAAAGGATTTAACAACAGGTTCACCATTTAAAAAAATCTTCATATTTAGTTTACCTTTAATGCTTTCAAATTTATTACAGGTTTTATTTAATATGTCAGATGTGGCAGTAGTAGGAAGATTTGGAAGTAAAGAAGCTCTTGGATCAGTTGGTTCCACCACAACCTATGTCATCCTTTTTACAGGAATATTAATTGGACTTGGTAGTGGAGTAAACGCCTTAATTGCAAGATTTTTAGGTTCTAAGGATGAGGCACGTGTTTCAAGAATTACACACACAGGCTTTTTGGTTTGTTTAATTATAGGTGTATTGTTAGTTGGCTTGGGTAGTGCTTTAGTACGTCCTATGCTCATATTATTAAATACTAAACCTGAACTGTTAGAAGATGCTGTATTATATGTATATATTGTCTTTGCAGGATTACCAGCTTTAGCAATCTATAATTATGGAAATGGTATATTAAGTGCTGATGGTGATACAAAAAGACCTCTAATCTTTTTAGCTTCAGCAGGTGTTATTAATGTGGCGTTAAATCTTTTATTTGTTATTGTTTGTTCCTTATCTGTTGTAGGTGTAGCTTTAGCAAGTATTATTTCACAATATATTTCAGCCATCTTAATTATTATAGCTTTAGTAAGAACAAAACGACCTTATCAGTTAAAGTTCCAACTTTTAAAAATATATAAAAAGGAAGCTAAGGAGATTTTATCCTTAGGCTTACCAGCAGGTATGCAGAATGCAATTTTCTCTATGGCAAATCTATTCATTCAATCAGGTGTAAATAGCTTTGATACCATAATGGTAGAAGGAAATGCTGCTGCTGCAAATGCCGATTCTTTAGTTTATGATTTGATGGCTGCCTTCTATATGGCAATTGCTAGCTTTATTGCTCAAAACTATGGAGCAGGAAAGAAGAATAATATTTTGAAATGCTATTTTATAGGTTTGTTTTATTCTTGTTTGATAGGCCTTGTTTTTGGATTATTATTTGTTCTTTTAGGTAGAAATTTTTTATCCTTGTTTTCAAGTGATAAAGAAGTCGTAGAAGCAGGGATGAAAAGGCTAGTCGTTATGGGCTGCTCTTATTTTATTTCCTCATTTATGGATGCGACAATAGCTGCATTAAGAGGACTTGGAAAAACACTAATTCCAGCGATTCTTTTAATTTTAGGTTCTTGTGTATTTAGAATTATATGGGTTTATACAATTTTTGCCCATTTCAAAACGATTCCATCTTTATACTTTTTATATCCAGTATCTTGGATACTCACTGCGATATCTGTCATTTTATACTTTATCTATGTTTATAGAAAAACTTGTATTATAAATCCACAACTTAATATGGATAATATTCAAAACTAGAAAGAAAGAATTATTATAAAGTCGGGAGGCAAACAATGATGAAAAAAGTTAAGGGTGCACAAATTGCATTAGTTATATCTATGTATTTGCCACAGATATTCATAGAATTAGATACTATTTTAATACGATTCACTACCAATGAGACATTGCTACTCTCTTTATTGATTGTGGCTTTGGTATTGATGGGTGTATCTTTTCTCATTGGATTAATTAATACAGTAATAGCAATCATTAATATTTTTAGTGATACACCATCACCAACACATTCTACTATGATTATGAAGTTCGTATTGATACCTTGGTATTTTCTTAATTTCTTTGATTGGTTACTTATGGTTGGTATTTGTGCAAATCCGTGGTTGATGCTTGCTGTTCCATTAATTATTTGTATGGGAATAGGCTATACCTTTACTATTTTGTTATTTACGAATGTTCATAACATTTCTTATGTAATCCATTTAATAAAGAATAAAAAGATCAGATTAACTTCTAATATAGTCATTCCTGTTGTCCTTCATTTTGTTTTTGTTTTAGATATTTTAGGAAGTATTCTTTTACATAAAGAGCTTCAAAAAATAGAAGAGCAGAATAGAAAAATCGATGTGATAGATATAGATTTTCAATAAAGAATACACAGAGGATTGTATTTTTTAAGGATATAAAGTATAATTACGCTAAGAAAGAAGGAAGAGAATATGAGTAAAAATTTAAAAGGGTCAAAAACAGAAGCGAATTTGTTATTTGCCTTTGCTGGAGAATCTCAAGCTAGAAATAAGTATACTTATTACGCATCAAAGGCAAAGAAGGAAGGCTATGAACAAATTGCCGCATTGTTTTTAGAAACAGCAGATAATGAAAAAGAACATGCTAAAATGTGGTTTAAGCTTTTAGGAGGAATTGGTTCTACTGCCGAAAATTTAAAAGCTGCCGCTGCAGGTGAGCATGAAGAATGGACAAGCATGTATGATGAATTTGCGAAGGTTGCAGAGGAAGAAGGCTTTCATGATATTGCTCAAAAATTTAGAGGTGTTGCAGCAATTGAAAAGCATCACGAGGAAAGATATCTTGCATTACTTTCAAATGTAGAAAACAATGAGGTATTTACTAAAAAGACAGGATTACATATTTGGAAATGTAGAAATTGTGGACATATTGTTGTTAGTGAAGGTGCCCCAGAGGTTTGTCCAGTATGTGAGCATCCTCAAAGCTATTTTGAAATAGATGCTAAAAATTATTAAAATTTTTCCTACTCTTTAATGAGTAGGATTTTTTTATGAATAAATGAATTCTTTTGCAAATGTAAAAAAAGTATAAGTTTGTCAACTCTTCAAAATTTGTTATGAAGTAAAACGTTTACTTGTATTATGTTGTGTATTTTAATGTATAATAATGATGAAGATAAACTATGGAGGAATACTATGGAAGAAAATAAATTATCTTTTCAAGATGAAGTAAATCTTTTATGTGAGAATGCAACGAAAGCATTAAATGCCTATGCATCTTTTACACAAGAGCAAATTGATTATATTGTTGCAAAGTGTTCAGTTGCAGCACTAGATAAGCATGGTGAACTTGCAAAGCTTGCAATAGAAGAAACAAAGCGTGGTGTTTTTGAAGATAAAGCCACAAAGAATTTATTTGCGTGTGAATATGTTACACATAATATGAAACGTACAAAAACAGTAGGTGTAATCAGTGAAGATCCTGTAACTGGGATTACAGAGCTCGCTGAACCAGTTGGTATTGTTGCTGGTATTACCCCAGTTACCAACCCAACTTCAACAGCTATTTTTAAAGCATTAATCTGTTTAAAAACGAGAAACCCTATTATATTTGCTTTTCATCCAAGTGCTCAGAAATGTTCTGTTGCGGCTGCTAAGGTTGTATATGATGCAGCAGTAGAGGCTGGAGCTCCTGAATACTGTGTTCAGTGGATTGAACATCCAAGTATGGATGCAACAAGTGCTTTAATGAATCATCCTTCTGTTGCAACCATTCTAGCAACTGGTGGTAATGCGATGGTAAAGGCAGCATATTCCTGTGGAAAGCCTGCTTTAGGTGTAGGTGCTGGTAATGTTCCAGCTTATATGGAAAAGACTTGTAATATCCGTCAAGCTGTCAATGATATTGTAATGTCTAAGTCATTTGATAACGGTATGATCTGTGCATCAGAACAGGCTGTTATTGTGGATAAGGAAATCTATGATGAAACAGTGAAAGAATTCAAATCCTTTGGTGCTTATTTTGTAACTAATGCTGAAAAGAAGAAGTTAGAAAAATATATGTTTGGTGTTGAAAAGGATGAGGATAAGCCTCTAGCTAAGCTAAATCCTGTTATTGTTGGTAAAAGTGCTAGCTTTATTGCCCATGAGGCCGGATTTGAAGTTCCAAAAAATACAGTCATCTTATGTGTTGCTTGTAAGAAGGTAGGCGTTGATGAACCACTTACAAGAGAAAAGCTTTCTCCAGTTTTAGCAGTATTAAAATCTAATACTATAGAAGAAGGTATTGAACTTTCTAAACAAATGGTAGAATTTAATGGTTTAGGACACTCTGCTGCAATTCATACAGCCGATGAAGCCTTGACAAAGAAATTTGGAGATATTATCCCTGCAATTCGTATCATTGCAAACTCTCCATCTACCTTTGGTGGAATTGGAAATGTATATAACTCATTCATTCCATCTTTGACTTTAGGATGTGGTTCTTATGGTCATAACTCAGTTGCTGGTAATGTAAGTGCCATCAATCTATTAAATGTAAAGAAAGTAGGTCAAAGAAGAAATAATATGCAATGGTTTAAGGTTCCTGCTAAAATCTATTTTGAAAGAAATTCAATTGAATACTTACATCAAATGAAGGAAATGAGCAAGGTTATTATTGTTACTGACCGTTCTATGGTAGATTTAGGCTATGTAAACCGTGTAACTGACCAATTAAAGCTTAGAAGTCCTGAGGTTCAACATCAATTATTCTGTGATGTGGAATCTGATCCATCTATTCAAACTGTATTAAAGGGCGTTCAATTAATGCGTTCCTTTGAACCAGATACGATCATTGCTTTAGGTGGAGGTTCTGCTATGGATGCCGCTAAGGGTATGTGGTTATTCTATGAACATCCAGAGGTTAATTTTAACGATTTAAAACAAAAGTTTATGGATATCCGTAAGCGTGCATTCCAATATCCTGAATTAGGTAAGAAGGCAAACCTTGTTTGTATTCCAACTACATCAGGTACTGGTTCTGAGGTTACTCCATTTGCTGTTATCACAGATAAAGTTGAGCATAAGAAGTATCCTTTAACTGACTACTCTTTAACTCCAACAGTTGCCATTATTGACCCAGCCTTAACTATGGGCTTACCAAAGGCTATTACAGCAGATACAGGTATGGATGTATTAACACATGCCACAGAAGCATTTGTATCCACACTTGCATCTGACTTTACAGATGGTTTAGCTATTCAAGCAATTAAGATGGTATTTACTTATTTAGAGCGTGCATATAAAAATGGACCAAATGATCCAGAAGCTCGTGAAAAAATGCACAATGCATCTGCACTTGCTGGTATGGCATTTGCTAATGCCTTCTTAGGTATGAATCACTCTATGGCACATAAGATAGGTGCAGAATTCCATGTCCCACATGGTCGCGCTAATGCAATCCTATTACCATTTACAATACGTTATAATGGTACAAAGCCACAAAAGCTTTCTACTTGGCCAAAGTATAACTACTATCGTGCTGATGAGAAGTATGCAGAGCTTGCAAGAATTTTAGGTTTACCTGCTTCAACAACAGAAGAGGGAGTAGAATCCTATGCCAAGGCATGTGGTGAGTTAGGTATGAAATGTGGCATTAAGATGAACTTTAAGAGCCAGGGTCTTGATGAAAAAGAATATTTGGCATCTTTAGAAAAGCTAGCTTACTTAGCTTATGAAGACCAGTGTTCTCCTGCAAACCCAAGAGTTCCAATGGTTGAAGATATGAAGCATATTTTAAAGGATGCATATTACACAGAAGAATTCTTTGAAAAGGAAAACTAATATGCTAACTCCTAAACAAAGGGCTTACTTAAAAAGCTTAGCTCATCCTTTAAAGGCGTGTTTTCAAATTGGAAAAGAAGGCCTAAGTGAAAACTTAAGAACAGATTTATTAAATTATTTAAATAAGCATGAACTAATGAAGGTAAGTATATTAAATAATTCAAGTGTTACACTTGATGAAATTGAACCTTTCTTAAGTGAAGTTGGAATTGAATTGGTTCAAAAAATAGGACATATTCTGGTTTTGTATATGCATTCAGATGATGCTAAAAATCCAATTCTATTACCTGCAAAAATAAAATAAACTTGACTTATTAAAATGAATGAATTAGAAGGTTTATCAATAAGTGTTAGAAGCACTTAAAGGTGAACCTTTTTATTATAAAAAACGAGATAATTTATTGTAGAAAATGTTAGAAGTATGCTATAATAAAAGCATAAAAGGAAGGATAGTATTATGCCAGAAACGAAAACAACAAAAACATCTAATTCAAATAGAACATCTGCTAAAGAAGCACCCAAGAAAAGTACGACTTCTTCAAAAGCTTCAACAGCGGTAAAAAATACAACAAATACCTCCAAACAAAAAGAGGAATCGTCTCATGATGATCAAAAGAAACTTCGTTTGGCTTCTATATTAACTGCAGTTGGATTTGTTATCCTATTCACTTTAGTTATAATTCTTATATTATGCGTTAGATCATGCTCTAGTAGTAATGATGAATATATTAATCCTTATAAGACAACGACAAAGGTTGAATATGAAACTGAATATCTTGGAACGGTAAAACGGAATATTCCAGAGGTTAGTAATGAAGGACTTGAAGCATATCCCAAATATGGTTCAACTTTAAGGTCTGTCATTGGAAGTAGTGACGAAGCAGTAGCTAAAAGAAATGCTCTAATTAATGAAGCTTGGAATCTAGCCTCTACCAAAACAAGAATTGGTTCTGATGGTTTCCCAAAAAATACTTGGGATAGAATGGATAAGGATGGGAATCTTTATCTGGGAAATTATACGACACCGTCTGGACCAAATACTCCTGATAAACTATATAAGCATTCTGCATCTATTGGTTTATATTTAGGAGATGTTTCTGATGATGAACCGGGTGTTATCAAACGTATTACAATGGGACCGAGAGGTTACGATAGAGGGTATGGAATTACGGGTTTATATGCTCCAGCAGGTGAAGTTATAAAGATTGAAATTTCAAAAGAAGATATGGATGCAACAGGAGGAGTAGTCATTCATATTGGTCAAGCCCTATATAATAGTAAGGCAAACAATATTTGGGTACAAAAAAATGCAATGAATCGTTTCCCTATCATTTTAAATACTTTGAATGTTGATAAGGATACAGCAATTTTGGACGAAGAGACAGGAATTTATACTGCCTATATTGGCTCATTTTTAGGTGGACCCATCTATATTAGAAATGAAAGTGTAACCTTTTCAACAACTATTTCAGGAGCAGTCAATTATTCTCATTTTATATTGGGATATACAACAGAAGAGGAATTTAATAAAAATGCTACAACCTCTACTCCATATTTTGATTTAGAAGTATGGGAATATGGAGTACTACATTCTGGACCTAAAACTTATGCAACTAGATTTAATTATGAACAAATTTATGATGCAGCAGTGTTATGGGATAAGATTTCTTTAGTTTCTACTCAAAGAAGTAAACAAGGAATTGTTTTCCTATATGATCCATTTGTAGCAGCTGGAGCGGCAGTGGCTTTCCCTGGACAAGGCTCAGTAAACTGTCCAATGGACTGGATGACTGGTTCCCTAAACTATGAAGGATTAGTCAGTGGTGGTTCTTGGGGAAATATGCATGAATATAATCATAACTTCCAAGGCTATGGCTGTGGAGGTGGAGCAGATGGTGAAGTAACCAATAATGCTTTAAATATTGTAGAGTATAGCTTGTTTACAAAAATATCTTCTAATCGTCAAATTGGAACTTATGGAGCTGCTGGTCTTGGGGGATGGAATAACTACACAAGCCCTACTTGGTCATTAAGCCGTATCAATGTTAATTCTATTAGTAGCACCAATGGTCTTGCCGTATATTCTACGTTACTACACAACTTTGGACAGGATGCCTTTATGCAATCGTCTAAAGGAAATGGAGAAGCTTACTTTGTAAACTGGGGAAATACGGTTCATTATGATATGTCTTACTATGCGGGCTTAACTAATACTTTCTCAAGTGGAAATAATTATAAAGAGTCACTTCATCAAAAACAAGCTGCCTACCCAATGTTTGTTCCTGTGTCCAGTGTTTATCAAACAGGAAGAAGCTATAATTATGATGGAGAAAAAAGATATATCGAAACTCAACAGCCATTTGTAATCAATTACGGAAGTGAGTTTGAAGTGGACTTATCACCATATACTGAAAATAATGGTCAGTATGCAAGTGGTAGTGTTGTTCTTCCAAATGGCTTTAGCTATAAGATTAAAAGTGTTGATACAAAAGAAGTGAATGGTAAATTTGAGAAAAAAGAAGGTTCTGATTTTGTTTATACCTTTACACCTAATGAAGAACTTCGTTCTGGAAAAATTTATGTAACTTTGGAAATCACTAAGGATGATCATGCCTTTGAGGTAGAGGATGTAGATTTAGTATTAGAATTTGAACAAACTCATGAAAAGACTAAATTTGTATTAGAACGTACAACCTATACCTATGAAGAAGGTAAAGGCTATACTAGTGCGATAGAAGCTTTCAATAATAATTATGCTGGCTATAAGGAGAAAAAGGAAGCAGACAATATCAACTTTACCCAAAATAGTAATACAGATATTTGGTATGCTCCAAAGGGAAATACACAGTATCCAGATCATGTTGTACCTAATAATAGTGTGGCTGAAGTGAAAGGAAAACTCTTCTTTGAAGCGACTGGAAAATATCGCATTGCCTTACGTGGTAGAAATAATTGTGCTTTATTTATTTCTAAGGATGATGGTAAAACATTTACGCTTGCTGCAAAGATAGAAGATGAAAAGGTTATTAGTAATAGTGCTCAATTTAGATTGAATGATGAAAATACTTATATTGATGTAGAAATCACAGAAGAAGAAAGTTGGATTTATTATAAGACTGTACTGATTACACAGGCAAGTGATACAACACCATACATTGGAATTGGTGTATCTCAGTGGACAACTCCAACCTATACAATTCAAACAACAACCGATGAAAATGGTAAAGAAGTTACAAAGTATTTTAATGCACAAGGCAAAGAAGTTACAGAAGCAGAAGCAAGTAATGTGACTCCAATTGCTCCAACCTCTATGGCTTACGCAACCGCTTATAGGAATTCTTATGTACCAATTAAGACAAAATTCGAATCAGAATATTTCTATACAAGAACATATTCTTATGATTATAAGGACAATGTCTACTATAAGGATTCTGCCACTTTAGTAAGTTCAGAAAATTATTCTCCTTGGAATAAAAATGACCATAAGATTGAAAATCTTGTGGATGGAAATACAAGCACATTTATGCATACAAATTATAAAGCATCTGAACAAAAGCCTTTAGTATTAACTGTAGATTTAGGAAAAGAAATCACAGCTAATCAAATGACAATGCTAACACAGTATAGACCAAACGGAGATTATCATTGTCCTACTGATTTTGTATTAGAAGGAAGTTTAGATGGAGAAACCTTCTTTGAAATAGGTAAATTTGAGGGTGTAAAAAGAACCAATACAAGTGTTATTGCAAATTTCGAAGAAACTCAAACATTTAGATATTATCGCTTGACGATTACAAAATCTACTGGAACATATATTATTCTAAGTGAGATACAGTTTGCGAAAATTTTTGAAATTAATAAAGGTCATCAAATAACTCTAGATGATCCTGAAGTTACTATGAAGGGCAAGTGGGAACCAAAATCTATGTTATCAAGCTTTGGTCATATCTATGTTGGCAAAAACAATTCAAAAGTAGAATATGAATTTGAAGGTACTCGTTTTGGCATTCTTTCCTCTAGTAGTTTGGGACATGATTTTGAAGTTTATATTGATGGTAACAAAGTTGATAGTATTGAATTGAAAGAAGATACTGGTACAGTTATGACCTATATTTCCTCCTTGTTAGAAGAAGGAAAGCATAAAGTAGTTATAAAGTGTACTGGAAAAGCGAATATTGATTCTTTAGTTTATTGGGATTAGATATGACTAATAAAATACAAAATAAAGTTGTGGCTCTTTTAAATGATTACATAATTAAATCTTCTTAAATAAAAATTAAATTATAAAAACACTGAAACTTTTAAAATTCAGTGTTTTTTGTTTTATTTTGTTTAATATTTTGTTATAATAAATAAGAATGAGGAAGTGGTACGATGAAACGAATGATTTTAGTTGATGGAAATTCTTTGATGTATAGAGCTTATTATGGTATGGCTGCAGTTGGAAATTTAACGCAAAACTCTAAAGGGCTTTATACCAATGCTATTTATGCATTTGTAAGAATGATGAATCATTTAATTAATAGTAAATATGATGCAATTTTAGTAGCCTTTGATGCAGGTAAAAAGACACTTCGTCATGAATGGATGACAGAGTATAAGGCTGGACGTCCACCTATGCCAGATGAATTCAGAATGCAGATTGCCTATATCAAGCAGTTTTTAGAGATTATGCGTATTAAGCAATATGAACAAAGCTTATATGAAGCAGACGATATTATTGGTACTATGGCTAAGAAGGGGGAAGAGGCAGGGTATCATGTAGATGTATACTCCTCAGATAAAGACTTGCTTCAGCTTGTTAGTTCTAATACTACAGTGCACTTGACGAAAAAGGGTATGACCGATTTAGAGGATTATACTCCTGAATCCTTCTTTGAAAAATATCAAATAGAATATTCCCAATTTGTAGATTTAAAAGCAATGATGGGAGATAAAAGTGATAACCTTCCAGGTATTCCGGGAATTGGCGAGAAAAAGGCTGTTAAATATTTACAACTTTATGGATCTTTAGATGAAATTATTGCCCATAAGGATGAAATTAAAGGTGCAGATGGAGTTAAAATTCAAGAGAATTTTGAACAAGCCTTGCTATGTCGCAAGATGGCAACCATCATAAGAGATTTTGATATTGCGATAAGCTTAGAAGACACCTTAAAAAAAGAATATGATAGAGATAAGCTTATATCCTTTTATCAGGAGTTGGAATTCCGTTCTTTACTTAAGGATGTTTCTTATGGGAGTGGAGAAATCTCTAAGGATACCAAGAAGACAGATTATGAAGTAGTGACAGATGTATGGAGATTAAAGGATATTCTATTACCTTATTCGGCATTAATATTTGAAACTTTTGAATATAACTATCATAAATCTCCATTGCTGGCAATAGGAATTAAAAATAAGCTGGGAACCTTTATAGTAAAGCAGGATATGCTTTATGCAAGTATTGATTTTCAGTTGTTTTTATCTGAAGAAAATCACAAGTCCATCTATGATTATAAAAGAGCATATGTCTTATTGAAGTATTTAGGCTTTGAGTTGAAAGGAATTGATTTTGATTTATTACTTGCAAGCTATGTGCTTAATCCATCTTTAGGAAAAGAAGAATTTAAAGTTGTTAGTGATTATTTTGACTATTCTGATGTTTTATATGATGAACAGGTATATGGTAAAGGAGCTAAAAAAGCTATTCCCGAAGATGAGGGATTGTTGTTTCAGCATATTGCTAAAAAAGCAAATTGTGTTTATTTCTTAAAGAATGATTGTATGACAAAGCTCAAAGAATCTAATCAGCTTCCCTTACTGACAGAAATTGAAATTCCTCTTTCTCGAGTTTTGGGTAAGATGGAGTATGAAGGTGTTCGTATAGATTTAAATGAGCTAGAGCGTCAACAAAGTTTCTTAGAGGCTGATATCGCTGAATTGACAGATAAGATTTATCAGTATAGTGGTGAAGTTTTTAATATTGCCTCCCCAAAACAGTTAGGTACAATTCTATTTGACAAGTTGGGTATACCTTATCCAAAGAAGAAGGCAACAGGATATTCTACGGATATTGAAGTTTTAGAGCATATTAGAAATCTGCACCCTATTGTAGATTGTATAATAGATTATCGTGCTAAGACCAAGCTATACTCGACTTATATTATAGGTTTAAAGGAACAAATTTTCCCAGATCAAAAGGTTCACACGATTTTTCAACAGGCATTAACAACTACAGGAAGATTATCTAGTGTAGATCCAAATCTTCAAAATATTCCTATTCGTACCGAAGAGGGGCACTTGATTCGAAAGATGTTTGTTCCAACAGATGCAAAAAATATTTTATATTCAGCAGATTATTCCCAAATTGAGCTTAGAGTTTTAGCTCATATGGCTAAGGTGAAAAAACTACAGGAGGCTTTTATTGCAAATGAAGATATCCATGCGAAAACAGCTTCTGAAGTTTTTGATAAAAAAGAGATTACAAAAGAAGATCGTAGACGTGCCAAGGCAGTAAACTTTGGAATCATCTATGGAATTTCTGCCTATGGTTTGGCAACGGATTTAGGAATTACTAATGTTGAGGCATCTAACTTTATCAAACGATATTTTGAAGTGTATCCAGAAATCAAGAGATTTATGGATGAAACTATAGAGTTCTGTCAAACTCATGGTTATGTTAAAACCTTAAGGAATCGTACTCGAATGATTCCAGAAATTCAATCAAAAATTTATATGCAAAGAGAATTCGGCAAGCGTATGGCGATGAACGCTCCTATTCAAGGTACTGCAGCAGATATTATTAAGCTTGCAATGATTAAGGTAGATCAAGAAATGGAAGAGCGAAACTTGAAAAGTAAGATGCTTCTTCAGGTCCATGATGAACTTGTGTTTGAGGTTGCAAGTGGAGAAGAGGATATTATCCTTGAACTTGTACGAAAGAATATGCAAAACGCTATGGAATTAGATGTGCCTCTTGTAGTAGGAGATTCCTTCGGTAAAAACTGGTATGAGGTGAAATAATGGATGCTATATTAAAACGTCGTAGTGTTAGAGACTATGACTTATCTAGAAAGATTGAATATGAAACCTTGCTTGGATTATGCAAGGCTGCAGAAGCTGCACCAACGGCTAGAAATCAAAGAAGTAGAGAATATATCATTATAGAAGATGAAAAGGTTATTGAGGAACTATCCAAAGTATCTAAAGGCTCTATGATTTTATCTAAGTGTAATACAGTGATTGCAGTCATAGGTAGAAATAAAGAAGAGCTAACAACTCCTCATATGCAGGAACAGGATTTGGCTTGTGCAGTTGAGAATATTTTAATTGAGGCTACAGACTTAGGTATTGGAAGCTGTTATATAGGAATATATCCACTAGAAGATCGTGTTTCTGTTTGTAATGAAATTTTAGGTGTAACTGGTGGTGCCTATACCTTTGCGTTAGTGGCTTTAGGCTATCCAAAGGATACGGAAGTATTTTTTGATAAAAACAAATTTAGTGATGATTTAGTTCATCATAATAGGTACTAGTTATGCCAGAACTTCCAGAGGTTGAGGTGGTAAGAGCCACTTTGGATAGACATTTAGCTGGACTAATCATCAAAGATATAGATTGTTTTTATGAACCAATTATAGAAAATCTATCCTTCTTTAAGGAAAAGGTAGTAAACCAAAAGATTATAGAAATTAAGCGCTATGCGAAATATTTGATATTTATTCTTTCTAATGGTGCCTTTCTTTCCCATCTTCGTATGGAAGGAAAATATTTCTATGTAGAGGAAGATTATGAAATCCAGAAGCATCAACATGTTGTCTTTCATTTAAATAATGGATATAAGCTCATTTATCAGGATGTTAGAAAATTTGGCAGAATAGAATATAAGTCTATTGAAGATTTATATAGTACCTATCCTTTATCAGAACTTGGCCCAGAAGCCAATCAAAAAGAGTATAACCTAGATGAGCTTTACTTGAAATTAAAAAGGAAAATGCTTCCTATTAAAACTGTTTTGTTAGATCAAAAATTTATTTCAGGTTTAGGAAATATCTATGTTGATGAGGTATTATATGCAGCTCATATTTCACCCTTACGCAGAGCTTCTCGGATAAAGAAAACAGAGCTTGAAACGATTCTAATTTCTAGTCAAGCTATTTTAAATGATGCAATCAAGAAGAAAGGGACAACAATCAGGTCCTATACTTCCTCTTTAGGTGTTATAGGAAACTATCAAAATTTTTTAATGGTGCATACCAAAAAAGAATGTCCACATTGTAATAGAGGTTTGTCGATTATAAAAATCGGTGGTAGAACAAGCTACTATTGTAAAGCGTGTCAAAGGTGAAGAATATGAAAAAAGTAGTGGGTATCACTGGTGGTATCGCCAGTGGCAAAAGTACAGTATGTAAATATTTGATTTCTTTAGGGTATCCTGTTATAGATTCAGATGAAATTTCAAGAAATCTTAGTCAAAAGAAAATGCCAATCTATAATGTGATTTTAGAAAGCTTTGGATTAGAGTATTTTCTTCCTAATTTAGAATTAGATAGGGAAAAACTGGGCAGGTATATATTTTCAAATATGGATGCAAGACAGAAGCTGAATACCATTACACACCCTATTATTGTCGAAGAAATGAAGAATTTGATTCAAAAATCAGAAGAAAATCTTATTTTTTTAGATATTCCGTTACTTTTTGAAGCTAAACTTTCGTATTTATGTGATACAATAGTATGTGTCTATGTAGATAAGGAAACTCAAATTGAACGTCTTATGCGAAGAGATGGGATATCAAGAGAGTATGCACTATCAAAAATATCTTCTCAAATGTCTTTAGAAGAAAAAAGAAATCAATCAGATTTTGTGATTGAATCTAAACCTTCCTTTAAAGAGACACAAGAAAATATAAAAAAAATATTAAACAAAATAAAAGGAGAATAACTATGGCAAAAATATTAGAAACTCATGAGAAAGCACAAGAGGAAATCTTACAAACACATTATTATAAAACCTCTTATGATAAATTAAAGGAGTGTTATTTAGATATATTAGAGAAATTGCATATCCATGTAATTTCTATTGATGATAACTATTTAGAGATTTATGCTGAAAAGCCACATATGTCCATTCAGGCAAAAATCATTGAACAAACTCCTGTAGAAACTTCTATAGATTTTTACATTGATGCAGAGTTTTTATTTGGAAATAAAAACAAAATTTATACTTTCTTATCAACGATGTATCAAGAACTAGGTAAAAACTTTGAGCTTAAGGGTCTAGGATTACATAAATAATTAGGAGGAAGAATATGGAAGCATTAGCACCAAAAAAACTAAATATATATTCTAGCTTTAGCTTATCTAGTGATGATGTTTCTACATTATCCTTACTTTATGCCCCACTTATCGGTGGAGATGCAGTAATGCTTTACTTTGGTTTAGAATCTCTATTAGAAAGAAATAATTTAAAAAGTGAAACCTATACACATCAGGAAATCCTAGATTTATTCAACTTAACTGAAAAATCCTTTTTAAAGGCAAGATATCAGTTAGAAGGTATTGGATTATTAATCACATATGAAGCAGGAGATGAGACATTATATGTTATTTCTGCCCCTCTATCTCCTAAAAACTTTATAAAGGATGCAACCTTAGGATTATATTTATCTGCAAAGATTGGTAAAGAGCTTTCAGATAAAGTGTATAATCATTTTAAAATTGAAAAAATAGATAAGTCTAAATTTAAGAATGTAACTAAAAGCTTTGAAGATGTTTACACATCAGTTTTAAATGAGGATGTAGGATTTTCTAAATTCCAGTATTTGCTTGGAAGGAAGCCTGTCAATAATATTAAGATTAATAACAACAAATTTAATTTTGATGCTTTTCAAAAACAGATTAATTTGGATTTCTTAGAAACAGGAATTACAAAGCAGTTTAAAGATCAAATCAATAATTTGGCTTTTGTTTATGCCTTTGATGAGGCACAAATGGCAAATTTATATAATGAATCCATCAATAGAACTGGATTGTTTGATTATCGATTATTGAAGAAAAAAGCTAATATTTTATATAGCTATTTACATCATATGGATGCTCCTAAGTTGATTACAAAGGAAGAAGAAAATATTGAGAGCGTAGACTTGATTGAATACTTAGATAATGCCTCACCATCAGAAATCTTATCTCAAATTATGCCTGATTTTCCTCCAAAGTATTTGAATACTATTGAAGAGATTTATGCTAACATAGATTTGCCAAAGGGCGTACTAAATTGCATGATTATTAAGGTGTTGAAAGAAAAGAGTGGTGAGCTTCCAACATTGGCTTACTTTAAAAAGGTTAGCGAGACATGGGTTAGCCATAATATCTTTACAACCAGTGATGCCATTAAGTATTCTACAACCTTTGAAGCACCAGATGCAAAGAAGAACAAGACCACACAAACAAAATATAAGACAGGAGGGTTTGATTCTCTATGAGAAAAGTTAATATAGAAGCCAATGAAAAAGAAGCGCTCGCTTTTGTTGAAGAATTAAAAAAGGACCCTCTATTAGAAGGCTATGATATTACCACATGGAATGCAAATGATTTTGCATTATATGCTGAGGAACAAAGAAATTGTAGTAAATGTAAAGGCCTTGCCTCTTGTAAAAATACAAATCAAGGATATATGCTAAAACCTGAGGATAAAAATTTTGTTTTAGTGCCATGTAAATATAAAAAGGAAGCAAACAAAAAAGATAATGAAAATCAGAAAATTAAAACACTCTTTATTTCTAAAAGTATTTTGCAGGCAGATTTAAAGGATTTTGATGCTTCAACACCTAATCGTAAAAAAATTTATGAATATATTATAAAGTTCATTCATAATCTTCAAAATAAAACCTTTACTAAGGGATTATATATTTATGGAAATTTTGCCACAGGAAAGACTTTTATTTTAGGTTGTATTGCAAATGAGCTTGCAAGAAATGGAATAGAGTCTTTAATTATCTATTTTCCAGATTTAGTTGTAGAATTAAAAAATTCTATTGGTTCCTCTAGATTAGAAGAATTGATCAATTATCTAAAGAGTGTAGATGTTTTACTTTTAGATGATTTGGGTAGTGAGAATATGACGCCTTGGTTAAGAGATGAGGTTCTAGGACCAGTTTTAAATTATAGACTTATGGAAGAAAAACCGGTTTTTATTTCTTCAAATCTCAATCCAAAAACAGATGAATTAATTGAGCATTTGTCTACTTCAAAGGCATCTTCAGATAATCTGAAAGCACTGCGAATTCGTTCTAGATTAGAAGGATTAGTTAAAGATGTTGAATTAGATAATGCGAATTATAAAAGATAAAAAAACCACGTTTATGTGGTTTTTATTTTTAGAATTTGTAAAAAGAAGTATAACGATTGATTTAATCATTGAATTTTAATGAAATTCGTTTTATAATTAAAGAAAAGAAAGGAGACATAGCAATGGAAAGAAAAATGATGAAAACATTAGCTGTAATTGGTTTTTTAGTTGCATTACTTCAGTTGATTCTTGCAAAGGATTTGGATGCAACAGTAATACTAAGTGAAACAATTATAGTACAGCTTCTTGCAGTATGTTTTATTTTTGCAGAAAACAAAACTGTTGCTCGTGTAGGATATGCCCTTTTAGGAGTAGCTGGAGTTGGCTTTCTAGCAGGCTTTATCGCTAGTCCAAAAATTTCAGGAATAACAGATATTCTATCACTAATCATTGTTGTTTTATACTTGATTTCTTCTGTTTCATTCTTAGTTGTTTCTACTTTGCAATACTTTGGATTCAAAAAAGAAACTTTACAAAAGATAGTTCATCCTAGTTCAAAGGATAACTTTTCTTCTTTAGTAGAGTGGAAAGAATTACTTGATTCTAAAGCTATTACAGAAGAAGAATATACAAAAGTTAAAAGTGATATCTTATTAGGTAAAAGAGTGAAAATTTCTGTAGAAGAGATTAAGAACTATAAACAATTAGTAGATTCTAATATTATAACTGTAGCTGATTTTGAATCTGTAAAGAAAAAACTATTTACAGAATAATGAATAAATCCGTGCTTTGGCACGGATTTATTTATGTATTGAAATTTTATCTTGTGATGAACTATTTCAAAATGATATTGTTGCAAAAACTCCCTTTGAAAATCTAGAAAAAATAAAAATACCATTTCTTATAAAATGACTTTAGTCTATTGTATTTTAAAATAAATTAGTATATAAT
>JAIDZC010000011.1 GCA_029057785.1 Anaeroplasmataceae bacterium | reverse complement strand
TTAAAATAAATGTCCCTATACCTCAGTTGGATAGAGGAATCGCCTCCGAAGTGATCAGTCGATGGTTCGAATCCATTTAGGGACGCCAAAAAAAATTACGCCTTTAGGCGTTTTTATTTTTTTCTATTGAAAGATTGCATAAAAAATAATAAAATATAGGTAGTTGTTTTGTTTGAAGGATGTGAGTATATGTTAACGGCAATTATTATAGCTATCATTTTATCGGTTACAACATTTGTTATGCTAATAGTGGATATCGTCATACCTTCTCCAGAACTTTCAATAGCGATTATAATTGTGTTTGCTGTAACCTTAATTGGTTGGATGTATATCTCTTATTTCTTGATTAATCAGAAAAGAAGAGAATTATTTTCAAAGAAAATATCGCAATTGGATAGAAGTAATGAAAAACTGGAAAATTTATTTGTGCTATTGGATTACATTGAGGGAAAAGAAACAAATTTAGAAGTAGTTAAGATTTCTCTAAATGGCATTTATTTTTCCTCATCCTCAATACGTAAGCATCCTGAAAAGGCAAAGAAGAAAGAACTTTATAATTTATTAATAGAATATTATTTAACCTTAACACGAGACAAATATACTGAAAGCTTCATTTGGGATTATAATATCAATTTTTTCACTTGGAAATGCATTGGTATTGCCTCTTGTATAGGGATGATGGGGATTAGTATTTTAATGATATGTCATTCATATGTTCCTCATCCTAATGAAGTTTTATATACGGCTCTATATGTGATTTTTGGATCTTTGTTTGTCCCTTTAATTGCCAAATTTTTTGGACATTTTATCTAGCGTTAATGAAAACGTTTTTCATTAATGCTTTTTTCTTTTTAGAAATGTAAATATATAGTATAATAAAGTGGTAGAAAAAAATCAACCAAAGAAAGAGTGATTGTATGCTAAGATTAGAAAATATTATAAAAGATTATAAGGTTGCAGACACCTATGTGCATGCATTAAAAGGAATAAATTTAGCATTCCGAAAAAATGAATTTGTTTCCATTTTAGGACCATCAGGTTGTGGTAAGACTACAATGCTTAATATTATTGGAGGACTAGATAAATATACTTCAGGAGACCTTTTCATTAACGGAAAAAGCACAAAGGATTTTAAAGATCGTGACTGGGATATCTATAGAAATCATAGAATTGGATTTATTTTTCAAAGCTATAATTTGATTCCTCATCAAACGATTTTAGGAAATGTTGAGCTTGCCTTAACCATTGCAGGTTTAACAAAGGAAGAACGTATTGAACGTGCAAAAAAGGCGATAGATCGTGTTGGTCTTGAAGGACAATATAATAAACATCCAAATCAACTCTCTGGTGGACAATGTCAAAGAGTTGCTATTGCAAGAGCCTTAGTCAATGAGCCTGAGATTTTACTAGCAGATGAACCTACAGGAGCCTTAGATACTCAAACCTCTATTCAAATAATGGAGCTAATTAAAGAGATTTCTCAAGAAAAACTTGTTATTATGGTTACACATAACCCCGATTTAGCAAAGCAATACTCAACTCGTATTGTACGTTTGTTAGATGGTGAACTTGTTACTGATTCTAATCCATATACCCTTGAAGAAGAAAGAAAAGAAACTGAACAAGAGGATGTAGAAACAGTACAAAAGAAAGAAAAAGCTAAGATGTCCTTTTGGACGGCATTTAAATTATCTTTAAGAAATTTATTCACCAAAAAGGCTAGAACAGCTTTGACCTGTGTAGCGGGTTCTATCGGTATTATTGGTGTTTCTAGCGTACTAGCTGTTTCCAGTGGAGTTCAAGGATATATCACCTCTATGCAGGATGATATGTTATCAGGAAATCCTGTACAAATATCAGAAACTGCCTACGACTTATCTGCTATGATGAGTGGAATGGGCACAATGGACAAAGTGAATGCCTTGAAAATTGAAGATGGCAAGGTCAATGTAAATGAAGTAATTAAGAGATTAATCACTCAAGGGCAAGCCATGGAAAAAATGCAAATCAATAATAACATTACTCAGAATTATATTGATTATGTATATAGTATTGATGAAGGTTATGCAGCCGCAATTAGCTTAGAATACGGAATTGATGTCACTAACAATATTTATACAGATTTTCAAGTATATCACAACAAACCTGAAGAAAAGAAGAATACAAGCCTTTCTGCGATTAAAAACATCTATACCTCTGTTCTAAGTGAAACGGATTTTTCGAGATATGCAAGCTACGTTACAGGACTTACAAATGTTTTTCAACAAGCACCAAATGACAAAAATTATATTTTAGGTCAATATGATCTTTTATATGGTGATGACATCGCAACAAAAGAAAATGAAATTATGATTGTTGTCAACAGTGATCAAGAATTAACAGATTTATTATTAGCTCAGCTTGGATATTATGACCAAGAACAATTTATCAATACGACCTTCCGTCATTTAAATGACCCAAGTTATAATCCAGAAATTGATAAAAATCGTTTTGATTTCAGTGAATTAGTAGGAAAGAAATTTTATTATTATCCAAACGACTTAATTTATGAAAAACAGAATTTACCTTATACAGGACCATTTAAATACCATCATGAAATGGATAAAGAAGTAGGTCAAGAACTTGTTGTTAAGGCAATTTTAAGACCTAAGGCTAGTATTTCCTATGGCTGTATGACAAGTGGATTCTTTTATACAGAGGCGTTTGCTAAAAAATTTATTCAGGATGGATTAAAATCAGAAGTTGTAAAATATTTAAATGACAATAATTTATCATATTTCGGAATGTACCCATCTGAATCTCAGGAAAGTGGTGGATTTAAAAATGAAGCAATCACCTACACCTACAATTATACTCCTAGCGGTGAAGAAACAGAAAAACCAGCCATTGGCTTTGTAGGTAGTACAAATGCAATGAGTGAACTATTAGGTATGATGATGGGTGGAAATGATAGTGGAAATAGTTCACAAATGACAGCAATGTATACAACTCTATCTCTAAGACAATTGGGTGGTACAGATATTGCAAATGATATTTCTATCTATCCTATTAACTTTGATTTAAAGGACGGAGTGACTAAGCATTTAGATGCATGGAATTCAGATGAAACTCTAACCTTCAAGAATAGTAAGGGAGAAACCATCACTTTAACAGCCGAAGAACGTGAACAAATTACTTATACGGATAATATTGCAGTAATGATTAATATGATTAATAGCTTAATAAATTTAATTACAACAGCATTGATTGCATTTACAGCTTTATCCTTAGTTGTTTCTTGCTTTATGATTGCGATTATCACGTATGTTTCTGTTGTAGAACGTGTAAAGGAAATTGGTGTAATTCGTTCATTAGGTGGTCGTAAGAAGGATGTTACTCATTTATTTAATGCAGAAACCTTTATTATTGGGTTAGTCTCTGGTGTATTTGGTATTATAGTTACATATATTATTTCTTTAATTTTAAATATCATTGTGGATAATTTAACGAGTGTTACACCGATAGCAGCATTACCTTTATGGCAAGCAGCAGTTATGATTTTAGTAAGTATTCTCTTAACTGTCATTTCTGGTGTTATCCCAGCAAGGTCAGCTGCTAAGAAGGATCCAGTGGTGGCGCTTAGAACGGAGTAATATTTATGAATAAGGAAGAGTTGAGTGAGTTAAAAAAGAATTTTGATACAGCAGAGGCTATATTAGAGGCACTTTCTTCAAAAATTCGTCGAGATATTATTTTGGAGCTTGCCAAAGTTTATCCTAGGGGATTAAGAATAGGAGAAATCAAGCAAAAGAAGTGTATTACAAGACCAACGATGTCTTTTCATATGAAGCTTCTTTGTAAGGCAGAATTGATTAAGTATTACAAGGATGGAACGAAGAACTACTATTATCTCGCAATCCATCCAGATAGATTAAAAGATATTGAAAGTTTATTTTCAAAATTACATTCATTTATGGGAGATGCCTATGATACATCCAATTAGACATTTTATGACGATTACTAAGCATAGACATAAGGTTATGCGCTATTGCTTCAAGGTTGGTATTGGATTTCAAGGGCTATTTCATGATTTATCCAAATATTCCTTTACTGAATTTTGGAGAGGTGCTAAATACTATGCAGGGACACGTTCACCAAATGCAAATGAACGTGAGGATAAAGGATATTCCTTAGCTTGGATGCATCATAAGGGAAGAAATAAGCATCATTATGAGTATTGGACTGATGTACAAGGAGGTACATATGCTCCTGTGCTCATTCCTATAAAATATCTAAAGGAAAGCTTATGTGACAGGATTGCTGCAAGTAAGGTTTATATGAAAAAGCAATATACCTCCTCCTCTGCATTAGAATATTTTGAAAAAAGAGAGTGTTCTTACAATCAAATGCATCCAACAACTGCCTTTGTTCTAAAGATCTGGCTAACTTGGGTTAGTGAGTTTGGAGAAAAGAAAGCCTTTAAAAAAATTAAAAAGATAAAGAGCTATAAAGATATGGAGGGGGTAAAATGAAAATAGATTTGCATAATCATTCTATCTATTCTGATGGACTTTATCCTCCAAAAGAACTTTTAGAAATTGCTAAAAGAGAACATGTAGATTGTTTTGCATTAACAGATCATGATAGTGTTTTTGGTTGTGAGGAGCTTATACGTTATGCGAAAGAATCTGGAATTCGTGTTTTAGCTGGTATGGAACTTTCTACAGATTATAAAGGATATTCTGTACATATTGTTTGCTTATTTAAAAATAATATTGTTCCAAAGAAGCTTTTTGAATTTTCCTATAACAAGAAGGAAGAACGAAAAAAACGTGCTATCAAAATGATGGAAAGAATTAAGGAAGTATATCATGTCAAAATAGATTTAGAGTCTCTATTGGCAGAGAGTGAAGTGATTACTCGTGCTAATATGTGTTATAATATTGCTAAATGCAATCATATCTCTGAACGTGAGGCTGAAATATATGTAGATACAAAATCTAAGGCCTACATCCCCTCTACTAAATTATCAGTAGAGGAAGGATTGAAAATGGTAAAAGAAGCTGGATGTTTCACTATATTGGCTCATCCTTGTCTTTTACCTAGAAGTATTGTTGAAGAGATTCTTCCAATGGGATTTGATGGAATCGAGGTTCGATATCCTAAAAATCAAGAGAAAGATGAAGACTATTTTAAAGCATTAGCCTTAAAACATAACTTGCTTATTTCTGCAGGGTCCGACTTTCATGGTGATCATGGCACAAAGCATGCAATGATGGGAACATCTACTTTGACTTTAGAGGAATTTAAACCTATATTAGAAAGGTTGGGATTAGAATGGTAATTACAAAAGCTGAATTTATTACATCTGCTGTAAAGAATGCAGGGTTACCTTCTCATAACGAACCGGAATTTATGTTTTGTGGTAGATCAAACGTTGGTAAGTCTTCTTTTATTAACGCTTTGACAAACAGAAAGAAGCTTGCTAAAACTTCCTCTAATCCTGGAAAAACTCAAACCTTGAATGTGTATCATATCAATGACTCTATTTATTTTATAGATGTTCCTGGATATGGATATGCGAATGTCAGTAAAACTGTAAAGGCAACCTTTGGAAAAATGATTGAAGAATATATTGTTGGAAGGCAAAATCTAAAACTTGTTTTCTTATTAGTTGATTTTAGACATAAGCCAACGAATGATGATGTAGTTATGTATCAATTTTTAAAATTCTACCAAAAGTCAGTGTGCATCATTGGAACTAAAGCAGATAAAGTGAAAAAGAGTGAATATAGTAAAAATAAAAAATTAATCATAGATACTTTACAGCTGGAAGAAAGCGATAGTTTTCTATTGACATCGTCCGAGACAAAGTATGGTATGAATGAGGTTTTGCAAAAAATTGATGAATTTTCAAAAATTTTCATATAGCATTTTTTGCTTGTTATGATATAATGGAAATATAGAATTAGGAGGATTATGAAATGAAAATAAATGAAATTATCATAATTGTAGTTTGGGCAGTTGTTATATGTGCAGTAATAGCATTGCTGATTGCAGCAAAGCTTCCAAAAAAGAGCAAGTTTTCTAAGAAATCTCAACAGTCAAGAACTACTGAAAAGAAAACAAATATAGATAAGCCAGTAAGAGATTCATCTACACAAAAAGCTGCAAAGCCTGTTGAAGAGACTAAATTAGAGCCAGTAGTTGAGAAAGCTAAGGAAGATGCATTAGACTCTCTCGCTGATGATGAAGAACAGGATAATGATTTCCAAGAGGAAGAAGAACCAGAAAGAGTAGTTCAGGTTGTCAATGGTAGAAAGGTTTTTGTACAATATAATTACAGCTTTAAAGCTAAGCTTATTTTAGCTGCTCCAGAGGTTCAGCAACAATATCGTGACATAATCAACTTTGTACGTCCTTATGGAGTAAAGACATCTACAAGCTGGAAGCAGGAACGTATTTATTTAGGTAGAAATACATTTGCTTTACTTGTATTTAAGGGTAAAAAATTATGTGTTGCTTATGCCCTTGATCCTAAGGATTATGTGGATACAAAATATAGAGCAATTGATTTAAGTGAAGTAAAACGTTTTGCAAAAACTCCTACTTTACTTAAAATAACTTCAGAAAGAAAACAAAAATATGTTTTGGAACTTTTGAATTATATTTTTACAAACAACGGCTTAGTTCATAAAGAAGTAGCTCCTGAGGAAATAAACATTCCTAAGAGAACAAAAGATGAATTAATTGAAGAAAATTTAATCAAGGTTTACACTTCTGATGAAGTGACAGAAGGAACTATTATTGAACAAGCTAAAGTTGGTGATATTATTCGTAAAAATGTTACTATTACTGAGGCAAAACAATTGATTACTGATGATTCAGCACTAGAATATGTTCAGGTAGAGGAAAGCTCTTCTACTAATACGAATACTATTTATAGTAAAAAGGACATTATCAATATTGATGTGTTATCTAAAAATTTCAATGCTGATGATTTGGTAAATCTTGAGACACTAAAAGAAAAGAAGCTGATTTCTCCAAAGGTAGATTATCTTAAGGTATTAGCAAGAGGTATTTTAGATAAACCATTAATTATTGAAGCACAGGATTATTCTATTGATGCGATAAAGATGATTGTATTGACTGGTGGAGAAGTTCGTAAGGTAAAATAAAATCTCTAATTAGGTATAGCTAAATGCTATACCTTTCTTTATCTAAAAATAAAAAAGCATATTTACAATTTAAGATACCTATGTTATAGTTAAAGAAACCAAAAAACTAATGGTAATATTCCATATAAATTAGGGTATACTATAATTACCTATAAAAGAGGTGCTTGATTCTTGAAGAATTTATTTCAAATCTATTATGATAAAACAGCGAAACAATCTATAGCTGAATATGATAAATATGTTATTAGAAGAGTTTCAAAAAAGCAAGAAAGTAAATTAAGAACAATAGGACAAAACTATAAGGCATCAGAAAAAAATAGAGGTTTGCCAAGATGGTTAAATTTGATGAATCGAATCTCTTTCACGGCGACTTTTACAAGCTTTATTTTTCTTGTTGTCTCACTTTTACTGAATGCAAGTGAGAAAAAAGAAAATTTTATAAAGGAATACCTTTGGCTTATTATAGTATTTAGTATCTCTATTGTAGTCTTTCTTTGCAGTATAGGTATAGCTTTTTTCTTCAAAAAAAGAAAAAAGACAATAAAGACCGAAGAAGCCTCTCAAAATTTATTTAATACTATTCTTGAAACATCAAAACAGTTTCTTGCTGTTCCATCTTCAGCCAAAAGTCTAGAGGTGCTAATGGAACAAATTAAAGATAACCCCTCCAATAAAATGAAGAAATATACAAATATTCTTTTAAGTGTATTTGTTGAAAATGATATGCTTTGCTTTGCTGATTTATATGTTGTAATAGGCATACCACTCAAAGATATTAGTGAATTTGAGATGATTGAAGAAGCCTATCGCTTTGGGTATTGGCATAAGGGGAAAGAAAAATCAAATCTAGAAGAGTACGGAGTAAAACGCATTACAAAGCCTACACATTTCTATCAAGCAAGCCATTACGCAGTTTTAAAAATGAATCCCTTAAATAAAGATTTGGGTGTACTTATACCTGCTTATGAAATAGAGGAATATAAAGCGATATTAAAAGAGAAAAGAGATCATGAATAAATGTATTATGCAAGTCAAGAATTTAATTTTTCAGAAGAAGTCAATATAGGAGAAGATATTTGGACTACCTTTCAAGGGAAACAGCTTATTTTAAAAGAAGTATATCGTTACTACGGTCCTATCACTATGCAATATTTACCATTTGGCGGAGTTCAATCTGTATATGGTAATCAACTTATATTAACAACGAAATCCGGATTTATTGCTACAAAAAAAGTTATATATGATGGAAAAGAAATGAGTACAGAAGAATTCATAAAAATATTTCCAGATATTGTAAATGAAGTATTTCCTTCATAAAAAAAGCCTCGTTGATGAAACAACGGGGCTTAATTGTTTTCTATCTCAGGAGCATTTTCAATTGTGACAATGTCATGAGAAATCTCTTGAGGTATTTCATTTTTATAGCTTTTCTTTAATAATACTGGTGTTACAAAGGAAGTAATCAAAATCAAACAAAGAATGAAAGGTTGAATTGATGCAGAAATAATGCCTGCAGAAATTCCTTTGTTTGCACATATCAAGCAAACCTCAGCTCTACACATCATTCCAAGTCCACAGCGGTAGGAATCCTTCCAACTGTTTTTAGTCACCTTAGCACCAACAGCACATCCAAATAATTTTCCGGCAATACCGGCTATAATGAATAAAAATCCAAAAAGAATAAATGTTGAATCAATTTCACTGAAACTAGAAAGACTTGTTAATCCAACCTTTGCAAAAAACACCGGCGTAAACAATATATAAGAGGCAATATCAGTACGTCTTTCAATATAATCTGCATCTTTGCCGCCAGAAAGCATTAATCCTGCAAAGAAGGCTCCTGTAATATCAGCAATACCAAACCACTCTTCCGCTGCGTATGAGAAGAAGAAAGCAGTGGCAATACCAAAGATTGGAAGTCTTCGATGATGTCCATATCTTTTGCTGAGTTTTTTAAATAGTATTCGTAAAAGAATTCCTAATGCAATTGCAAAAACAAAGAATCCAATGGTTTTCCCAAATACGATTAAGATATCTATAGCAAGATGACTAGAGGCACTATTTAAAGCTTGATTTAAAGATACAACAACCGATAAGACAATGACACCTAAAATATCATCTAGAATAGCTGCAGAAACAATCGCTGTCCCAATCTTAGAATTTAATTTTCCAAGTTCTTTTAAGGTGGCAACTGTTACAGAAACGGATGTTGCAGTCAAGATAACTCCATAGAATAAATTTCTTAATATATAATCCTTGCCAAAACCACCTGGTAAAATTCCTGCGACTAAAAATCCAAATAGCATTGGTACAACCACACCTAAAATTGTAATGACAATTGCAGCAACACCTGTAGCTTTAATCTGCTTTAAGTCTGTTTCAATTCCTGCTGAAAACATGATGAGTATGACTCCAATTTCAGCAATGAAATTGATACCTGCCATAGCATCATTATTGAATATTGGATCATTTGGAATCAAAGTGATTAATCCCAATAAAATACCTGTTAAAAGCATACCCACAACCTGTGGCAAACCGATTTTACGACACCCTATACTTAATAGCTTTGAAAGAACAAGAATTAAGGCTAAGGGAAGTAGAACCTGAAAGGCTTCTATGCTTTGAGATACTTCTAAAAACATAACTCTCTCATTTCCTTTCATAAATGAACATTACTATTGTATCACTATTTTATTCTCATAGATGTTGAAAATGTTTTCATAAAATCAACACAAATATTTTTTGTGCTGATTTTTCCTACAATGTTTTATCATATAGGCGTATAATAAAGAAGTAGTTAAGAGGTGACGTCTATGAAGGTAACAGATGAAAAAAGACGAAACTTAATATTGAATGGAAATATGTGGAAAGTAGTTATTGCAATATGTGCTCCGTTATTTATTTATAATTTATTTAATTCTTTATATAATTTAGTAGATAGTATATTTGCAAATGAGATATCCACAGATTCTGTTTCCTCTGTTGCAGCCTTAGGTCAAATCAAAAACTTATTATCTTCCTTTGGCTCAGGTCTTGCAGCTGGTGGGGCAATTCTTGTTGCAAGATGCTTTGGTGCAGGGGATTATGATAAGGCGAGGAAATATGCAAATGTATTAGTTACTCTAGTAAGTGTAGTAGTTGCCATTCTTGCCATTATTTGTATTCCTTTAGCATATCCTATCTGCAAGGCCTCAGGTATATCTCAGGCTCAAGCTGCAGCATCTACAGGATATTTCATTATTCAAATTATTGAATTATTATTTATAGCATATAATAATGTTTTTATAGCATTACAAAAGTCTAAAGGAAATACCAAATCAATCTTTTACTTGAATTTTGTTACTATGGGAGTGAAGCTTGCTTTGAATGCTATTTTCATTTATGCTTTCCATGTGGATAGCATCATCTGGATAGCAGTAGCCACTCTTATTTCTCAAATTACTCTTTTCTTTATTTTAGGATTTATGATGCTTAGAAAAAATAATATTTTTAAAATAAGCATTAAGCAATTTAATTTATCCTGGAGGTATGTTAAGCCTATCTTGATTTTATCTATTCCTATATTTTTAGGTAAATTCGTTTTTTCATTTGGAAAGGTTGCTGTTAATTCTATTTTTGGTACTAGATACCTAGAGATTTTAAAATCCCAAATTGATATTACCGACGAGGTTGCAGTAAAGGCAGCAGAGGCTTCAGCTGGACTGGTTGTAGGAGCTCTTGCTGTATCAAATAATTTAAATGGTATTGCAACCACACCAATTAACTCTTTTGAAGAAACAGAATCAACTATCATCTCTCAAAATCTAGGAAATATGAATTTAAGACGTGCAATTGATTGTTTTTTAAAAGGATTTATACTTTCTACAGTACTTGGAGTAATTGCTTGGATTTTTATTCGATTTGTATTTCAGAATGCTTTAATAGATTTGTATAGCCAAAATCAAAATCCTGCTCAGGCGGAGGAGTTTAAGAGATATGTAAAAATGATTCATAATTACGACTCTTGGTCCATACCATCTCTAGCTATAAATGCTGGTGTATTAGGTGTTCTATATGGTTTTGGTAAAACCAAGCTTACGATGTTTATTAATATAGCAAGAGCATTTATTTTTAGAATTCCTATTCTATTGATACTCCTTTATTGCTTTCCACAGCTTGGAGTAGAGTGTGCTGGGCTGTCTATGGGAATATCTAATATAGGAATTGCTTTAATGAGTATCATTTGTCTTGTTATTTTCTTGATTCAAATTAAGAAAAAAGGCTACCAAGGAATGTATTTAGAAAAATCTTGCGAAGAGCCAATCCTACAGGAACCAGCAATGTTGAGTGAAGAAATTGAAAAAGAAGAATAAGGAAAGAGAAGAATATGGAAAAATTTTTAAAGCGTGAAGTAATCTATGATGGAAAAATTTTGAGGTTAGATTTAGACCAAGTGGAATGTGATAATGGGAAATTAGCCTATAGAGAAATTGTTAGACACAATGGTGGTGCTGCAATTTTATGCATTACAACAGATAATAAAGTTCTTCTCATTAAGCAATTTCGTTATGCTTATAATGAAGTTTTATATGAAATTCCTGCCGGAAAATTAGAAAAAAGTGAAGATCCATTTACTGCTGCAATAAGAGAGTTTGAAGAAGAAACAGGTAAACGTGCACTAGATATGTCTTATCTGACTACAATTTATCCCACATGTGGATATTCAAGTGAAAAGATTTATTTATATTTAGTGACAAAGTATGAAGCATCTCAACAGCATTTGGATGAGGATGAGGATGTAGAGCCAATTTGGATGGATTTATCCTCAGTTTTAGAAATGATTCAAAATGGAACGATTAAAGATGCAAAGACAATATGTGCTATACAAACATATCTAATTCAAAAAAATAAAATTCAATTATAGTAAAAAAATAAGGATGAAAGCATCCTTATTTTTATATTTCTTTTGGCTTTCCTTGTTCTTGTTTTAAAGAAGAAGAGGAATAAATCATATCTAGAATTTTAGTTATCTTTAATTCAATATCTAGGATAGGATGCAGCCCCTCCTTAATATTTGTGAAGATAACTGTATCCTTTTTTATCAAATTCAAATAGGACTTGCCTGGTTTAGAATAGCCTAGTATTCTTATAAAATTTAATCCTATATTTTTTATATCTTGTCTTGTTATGTTAAATAAGATATAAAAAAGCATCCTTTGTATTCGGCTTTTTGTATAACGTTTTGTGGATAATAGATCTATAAATTCCTTTAAATTAGAACAAGTAGTTATTTCTTTTGCTCTATTTTCTAAACCTTCTTCCACAAAGAAAATTTCTTTTAATTCCCCTATAGAAGAACTTAATATCTTGTATTTGAGATGAGGAAAAAGTAAACCGGAATCTCTAATTAAATCTCGATTTATAAAGGTTGGACAATATGTATCTATCAAAGATAAGTTATTTCTAATAGCATAAGCAGAGGCATATTCCTTGGCTTCTAAAGAATTATAGCTTCCAATCCTTTTTATAGTATGAATAGAAATTGAATAACTTTCTTCCTTGATAGCCTTATAATAGCTAAAGCCTAATAGATCATTACTAGGTAAATCAATAATAGAAGCAGTAGCCTCCTTATAGGATTTTCCTATAGCAAGTAGTTCCTTAATTTTTTCTTGCGAAGAAGATTTAATCCAGTTCTGATAGCATTTTTCATAGAGGCTTGGATCATTAGATTCAGAACCAATCCAAAGCTCTTTCACCTTTGCTAAATGAAGTAATTTGACCGCATTTTTAGCAAATAAATCAGCATTTTGAACTGCACAAACAGATGGGAGTTCAATAACTAAATCTATTCCTGCTTGTAAAGCTTGTTTTGTTTTTTCAAATTTATCAAATATAGATAAATCCCCACGCATTGTAAAATTTCCCGATAGAACGGCCACAATCATATCAGCTTGACTTAATCTTTTGATTTCCTTTAAGGCATAAATGTGTCCATTATGTAAGGGATTATATTCTACAATTGTTCCTACAATTTTCATGCTACCACCTAGATTAATTATATCTTTAAATGCGGAAAAGATAAAGTGTTTTTTGATTTTATATTTCTATAGATTACAAATAAAGCATTGCAATTTTTTAAAATTTCACATATAATATAAATAGAAACGCAAGGCTAGAGTAAAATCTAACCCCATGTTTTCCATGGTTTTGGAGATTCTACTCCTGCTTGTGAGGCTTTGAAGTAGAATCTTTTTCTTTTATATAAACTGTCTTTTTTATTACAAATTTCGTAACTGTAAGAGAAAACTTACAGTTATTTTTTTTGAATATCTTAGAAAGGATATATTTC
>JAIDZC010000010.1 GCA_029057785.1 Anaeroplasmataceae bacterium | reverse complement strand
ATCTAGATGTTTTAGAATAATAATTATATTTTTAGAATTTAAATCATTTATTAAATAAAAATCTTTAAGAGTATAAATTTTATACAGTTCCAACATCCTAAATTCTTCTTCATTTATTTTGTACAAAAATTTTTCATATTGTTGCTGAATAAAGAATTTGCTTTGTGCACATTTTTTATAAATTCTAAAATACTGAACAATATATAGACCAAGTAAACAAATGGATAAGACTAAAAATAAAACCCCACAAGGAATTCCATAATCTAAAGCTTCTGGATCGTCTAATACTCCAACAAGTATAAAGAATATACTCAATACTAAAAGAATTGGCAAAACAATTAGAAATATTTTTGCATATGATATAAAAAATTCATTTGCTGCTTTTCTTAAGTCTTTCTTTTCTAAAGACCAATTTTTATCCAATCTAATCCCCTCCTATTTTTATGAAGTTACTTTTATTTATTGTAACATATTTGTTCTATAAATGTAAATATACCTAGAGGACAAATACGATAAGGACAAAATGTTTTCATATTTTCTTCCTTTGAAATATAGCCAAGAGCTTTCACCCTTGGCTATAAGGTTATAAGTTTAGTTCTTCTTGGATTATATCAGTTGCTTCTCTATTAAAATCAGTCGGCTTCCAATTTTCTAAAGAAAATCCACTCTCTAATGCTTCTATTAAAGCTGGACCATTAAAAATACTTGCCGAATTTAACTTTAAGAAATCTTTTTTCCATGAGTTGTCTTTTATTTTTTTATGCAATATATTTAACACATAATCTTTGAATAGTAAAATCTTCCCCTCATAATCTCTCACAGCCCAATATTTACATGGAGCAGGTCTACCTCTAAAAGAAGAACAATCACGGTAATATTGAGGAATCTTAAAATCTTTTGGGACTTCATACATACCAAGTTTAATTGCTTGTTTTACACGCCAATGTGCCATACTAGGTAAATGTATTATTATCAAATATGACTCTTCTTCACAAATTATTTTCTCAATATTAAGAGGAATATCCTTATGCAGTTCAGAAAATATTCTACATATTGGTATTCCATGCCTATCTAAGCCTGCAATTTGTGCAAGAGCATAGCCTTTACTCGTTATTACGGCATATACTTCTCCTATATGCTTGAGATTTTTAAAATAATTCTTCTTGTCATTTTCCGTTTTAAATTCAAAATCAAATTCCATAATTGACATCTCCTGTTTTTTTTATTTTATCATTTAAATTACTTAAATAAATCATCTAATTAAAAAACATCCAACCGCATTACTTCAAATTCAACAAAATCACCATTTCTTATATCTCCTGGTAATGCTGAATCTAAATATATTTTTATTTCCCCTAAAGTGACAAGGTGTTCTTCACAATTTATCACCTTACAGAAGAGCTTATAAGCATAATAATTGTCCAATTTAGTTACTTTTCCACTATCGACTTCAGACTTTACAATATTTTTTGATAAAAAAGTGATCAATGTAATATCTTTTAAATCATCAACATTAGATATACAATAACATAGTAATTCATAATTATCATTTTTCACTATTATATCTGCTTCATATTCTTCTTTATGGAGTATTGTTATAGAAATCATATTGTGTTCTCCTAACTATTTTTGAAAGGCAAGAAATCTATCATACTCTTCAAAGAATAGATTAAAAGCTTCCAAATCATTCTCACTAATAAATTTAACTATTTGTTCAACATTTAAGGTTAACCTATCATCAATGTGATATTTATTTGCCAAATATATGAATAACTCGTTCCAAGGAAGCTTCTGATAATTCTCATCAAAATTACACTCACAAACTTCATATCCATATATAAAAGGCATAAGTCTATTAAATGATTTTGATTTTAAAAACTTTTCAGGTTTATTCTTAATTTCTTCCAACACTTGAGAAAGTGTATGTTCTGTTAAATTTTGCTCTCTTTCTTCTTTTAATTTCCAATTTTCATAAAGTTTGAAAAAATTATCAAAAGCCTGATTTTCATCAAAACCAGAAAACAATAAAATATCTTTTTCTAAATCATTAGAAATCAAATTAGATAAACCATATTGATGATGTACATATTCATCAAAACTAGTTAAAATACTACTTTCTGAAATATATTTACTTTGGCAATACTCATAACCTCTAATGAAAGAAATTAACTTAGTAAATGATTTTTCTCCAAAATAAATTTCTGGTCTTTGTTTTATTGAATTTATTAGATCTATCATCTTCATCATATCGTTTCCATCCTTTTGTATTCAAAAACTCAATCATTTTGAATATGCAATTTTTCACAAACAACTTCCAAAATTCTATCTCCTAAAATTAATACAAAATGGTGATACATTGAAATATCTTCTTGAAATGTATCTTCTCCTTGTTTCTTTAACTCATGCATCCAAATAGAGTCTTTAATTTCATACACACTTCTACGATAGCGAGTATGATTATCATTATCATTGTAAAAACACTTCTCACAAAGCAAATCAACATTCCAAACATCTTCATATGTACTTTTAAAGCATAAAATGTTTGAAAATTCAATATGTACTCTCTTTAAAGTAATATCATCAAATGATACATACAATTTATCATTTTCAAACCGAATTTGCTCCAATGGTGTTGTGTGGATGGTAATTTCTTCACAAATCATAATAGATGCCTCCCTTTGTTTATATTCATCCTCTAATTAAAATGCTTAATTCTTTAATTTTTTTTCATGCTAGATTTATGGTTGGTAAAGTATTTAAGCACATATCTTAATCTAATGATATCCTTATAGTTTTCCTCTTTATGAATCATTTTTTCTTTAATAGAAGCCTTTAGTTGATATTCTAATAATTCTGAATTGATTGTTGAAACATCTTGAATTCCAGCCAATGTTTCACATATGGTATTAAATTCTTCAAAATCAATTACTCCATCTTTAGCAATTTCAAAATAAATATCACATTTTAATTTTCTAATGATATCAGCTGCTTTTCCGGTGATATCTGTATTCATATAATAACGTTTAGCTAAAGGATTATCATAACACTCTATACTTAAACTAATATCTTTAATCTCATTAGAATACTCAGCAAGAATGAACTCAAAAAGCGATATTATGTTATCTCCTGAAAATAAAAAGTTAATTGCATCTGAAATAGAAAAACCACAAAATAGTTTTTGGCAAAATTCTATATTGATTGAAAATGTCTCTTGCTCTTCTTTCAAAATTTCTTTTATGAAGAAAGTTTTATCAATATTTATTTGATTAAACACATTTAATAAAATATATCTTGCTTTTTTCCTCAGTATAAAACTTAATGCCATAACCAATCCAAAATCTTGGCATTTCTTTTAACATTCCATAATCCATATCCATTTTATTTTCCTTTCAAAATGTCTATTAAATACTCGAAGGTATCTATCCATATACTAGTATCATCTTTTTTATTCAATCATAATGGGAAGGCGTAGTATTTTCTTCTCTTGTCTATTAAGATTATTTGAAGTACTTGTTAACTGTAATTTTAATACTGTTTTTTAAAACATATACTTCTGTATTATCCAAATTGATATATCTCAAGAATACTGCATCTGATGTAATCATAATTGCAACTTCATGTTTTAATAGCTTATTCACTTTACGTTGAAGCTGAAATCTTTTTTCTTTTTCACCAAACTTTAAATTATATTCTTTTGAAGTCAAATAAATGTATGATCCTGAAATATAAATTTCTTTTATATCCTCATACTTGATTTGTTTTCTTTTACATAAAGATTTTTGTAAAATTTTTTCATCATCATAATACGTGACAATAAATACAGTATTCTGTAATAAAAACAGTACTAAAATTGAGATAAAGATAACACACGCCAAGGTTATACACATAACTACTGTACCAATTATATCTCCATCATAGAAAAGACATCCCAATATGATTCCTACTAGATAACCAATACAGGAAATTGAAATAAAAACTATTGCAGTAAATGACAAATTATTATATCTTTTCATATTATTTCACATATAATTAATTTAGAACTATAATAAACTAAATCAATTATTAAATTACCTCCTTGCATTCGTTTTAATAAAAATGAAGTTTTTTCAATTAACCTAATAAATCATTTATCATGTTTGAAAAATGATTAAGAAATAGATTCTTTAACTTAATCACCTCAGTGTAACAAGAAATACAATAAGCTTAATTACTAAATAAATTCCTGGAGTAATATCTATAGCTGTGAATAGAACTTTCAAAAAAGGAAGAGAATTGGTTTCATCTACACAACCTATAAAAATTGCTGTTCCTATAAAAGCAATTGCAATAATTAAAACTATCCAGCCTGCTATTCCCAAGAAATTGCTCTTTTCCTTACTCTCTTTTTTTAAATAAATTATGACAAATATAACTGCGTATATTATACATAGAATAGAAAGACCTATATTCATCCATAATTCATCTAAAGAAAATAACAAACTTATTGAAATAACAGATAAGCATAAGCCAATGCTAGACAATATATAATATATTTTTTTGTCTGGTATTAACTTCTCTTCTTTCATCTCTTATTCTCCTTTAATCAAAAATGTAACCAAAAAATGAATACCGAAAATGAGTGCACATATTGTAGTTGGAATGAACAGGCATAGAACTCCTAATATTAAATACAAGCTATCTTCTGTTAAAATAGTGCCAACAATTCCAGCAAGCAATAGCAATGCTCCAATCCAGCCAATAATTTGCCATACAACTATAAAAACACGCCTGAATTTTGAATTATCTATGCCATATACGGTTAAATTTTCGTAGATCTTATCGGGAATCTGTTCTGTAATTATTAATGAATTATTCTTGAATTTGCATTTGATTTTTTCTAGACTAATTAGGTACTGATATTCGACTTCTAAAAAATCATATCCTGTTTTATATGTTTTCATTATATTATCTTCATAGTACTGTACTATTAATGCATATCTTATATTCCATTTCTTTTTATTATACATCACCGTTCTATAATCAACGATTTGACATATTCCATCTTTACCATATTGAATACTTCTTTTAAATTTAAAATATCTTAAACAATATCTTATATTTCCAACCATACCAACCAGGAAAATAGGCATAAGGAGTACCATTACAGCCATGATAGCAACAATATATTTTTCTTCACCATTTCCATTAAACAAAATAATAAAAAAAGTTATTATCATTACAAAGCATATTATAGCAATTATTAAATTTTTTATAGGAAATTTTTTACCATACTTATGCACTTCTCTATTCTCCTCATCAAATAATATTATACAATGTTTTTTTCATTATTTAAAGGGCATTGTTTTTGATATATAGTTTATCTAACTACACTCTAATACTTTATAGACAATTCAATGAAAATACTTTATAATACTTATGAGTGCTTTAAATTTGGTTATATATTTCTTTATATTTTTTATTTAGAATGCAGGTGGAGTAAAATGGAAAAGAAGGTTACATATGAAAAACGATATACGCTAGCAACAAGAAATGTAACGTTGGAACAATTGATTGTAACAGGTGGTGTTATTGCCCTAATGATAGTTTGGGCATGTTTTACTAGTGATAAGCGTTTATTATTTATACCTCTGTTCCTTTTGGTGGTATGTGTATGTATTTTTATTTTGCTTTTATTTAGATGGTTGACTGAACCTAAAATAGCAATACAAGCTGATTGTAATGGAATTTATTTTTACTATAGAAAGAAAAAAGAAATATTTGTCAACTATAACGAAATAGTAAATGTTTCACATTCTGGCTTAAGAGACAAATATGGTAAGATTGTAATTAAGACTAATGATAGTGAATACAAATCAATTGAAACAGAACAACGTGATGATGTATTATTTAGCACTATAGAGCATTTGGTAAAAGCAGAAAATAAAGAAGAATATTTAATCCGTAAAGAAATAAAAAAGAAATAAATATTTCTAGATAAAATAAATTTGCATTTTTTCCTTGAAAATGATATACTAACACTAAGTGAGTAGCACTATAGTGCGTAAGTCCGGCTAATCGGATTTACGCACTATTTTTTTTGTAAGGAGAAATCAAAATGGAAAAAATTAAACAAAACAAAATGGAATCAACATCAATGCACAAGCTAATATGGAAAATGGGATTGCCTATGATCATATCTATGATCTTGCAGTCTGTTTATAATATTGTAGATACCGCTTTTGTTATTAATATGGGTGAGGAAGGTATCGCTGGCAATCTTGCTCTTACCTATGCTTTTCCCATTCAATTATTGATTATTGCAATTGGGGTTGGTACAGGTGTTGGCATCAATGCTTTGCTCTCTAAAAAATTAGGAGAAAAAGATGAATCTAGTACAACAAAGACAGTTGGAAATGGTATTTTTCTTGGTATTTGTATATACTTAGTATTTCTTATATTTGGACTATTGGGTTGTAATTGGTTCATATCTATGCAGGCAGGAGAAAATATTTCCGCTGCAAAAATGGGCTCAAGCTACTTAAGGATTTGCTGCTGCTTCTCCTTTGGAGCAATCGGGTTTACTGTTTATGAACGTTTTTTACAGAGTACAGGTAAAACACTTTTCTCTACAATTTCACAAATTGCAGGTGCAGTTACAAATATCATCCTAGATTATGTTTTTATCTACCCTTGTAAAATGGGAATAGATGGAGCAGCATGGGCAACAATTATAGGACAAATTGTTTCGCTTGTAGTTGCTATGCTCTTCCATTATCTTGCAAACAAAGAACTAAAGAACAGCATTAAAGCACTAAAACCAAGCTGGTCTATAATTAAAGACATTTATAAGATCGGTATTTCTGCTGCAATTATGCAAGGTCTACTATCTGTAATGATGCTGGGAATGACAAGTATTTTAGGAACAATAAAAATAACCGAAACTGCTAATTTATTACAAGGCAGCTTCGGTATCTATTATAAGATTATGCAATTTGCTTTATTTGCAGCCTTCGGTGTATCCAATACAATCATTTCAATTTTATCCTTTAACTATGGTATGCAAAATAAAGAGCGTGTAAAAGCATGCATCAAATTTGGTATAATTGATTCCATACTTGTGGCAGCAATTATTACAATTCTATTTGAATCACTTGCAGTTCCTCTTTCTAAACTATTCGGTATGGCAAGTGGTGAAGGTGGAGATGCAATAGAGTCTACTGTTACTACTGCAATACGGATTGCAAGTGTTGGCTACATCTTTATGGCATTTAGTATAGCAGTACAAGGTATACTGCAAGCCTTTCGTTATGCACTTTCCCCACTACTTATTTCATTTTTAAGATTATGCCTGTTCGTTCTACCCGTTGCATATCTTTTTACATTATCAGAAAATGTCGTAACTCTCGTATGGTGGACATTCCCTATTATAGAATTTGCAACTGCAGGAATATCTGCTTTAATATTAAAATTTGCCTATAATAAAAAAGTCTGTACAATGAATGAAAAATCATTCTAAAAGCTAACTGCTAGATTTTAGATATGATTTTATTTTTAGTGTTATTTGGGTAACATTTTCATACTAATCAAATAAAAAAATGCCCTTAAACATATTTAAGGGCATAAATTTTAATGATAATTTAACAAATTATACTAGACTTGTTTTATTTAAAATGATATTACTTACTGCACCTAAGCCTACCGCAAAGATTGCTCCTCCTGCAAGAGTCATAATCACGTGCAAGAAATTTGCATTGAGTGGTGTCATCATGGGAATCATCATAAATAGGAAGGCTCCTACACCACAAGATAATAATATAGACATCCAGGTACGCTGTTTGGCAACAACAGAGAATATAAAGAATATTGCAACAAATACTGCCACAAGGAAAATTTTAGAAAACATACATGCAACAATTCCACCTGCATTAAAGCCTACCATATCAAATGGAAGTCCTGCAATGGCACCACCAAGCATTGCACCTATAAAATACATTAGTATCATAATGGCACCACCAACAAAGCAGACAAGAGTTTTAGAGATCACATAATCTGTCTTTTGGGAGCGAATTGTAAACAAGTTCTTTGAATAACCACTTCTAAAATCTTCAGTTGTAAATACACACACAAGTACAGCAATCATGAAATACATTAGATTCATATTACACATAGTGGTTAAGTCCATAGTCATGCTTGAGCTTTCTCCACCACTTACTGAACTGATTGCCTGCCAAACATTTGTAAACATTGCTGCAGCTTCTGTACCAGTTTCTGGATCAGCACCTCCCATTGTAGATGTCATAACTAAAATGAGAATAGGAAGAGCAAGACTTACACCAGCTAAAATATAAACTAGTGGCATAGTGAACATTCTTTTGAAGTCTACCTTAAGCATTGTCTTAAACCTTTTTGCAAAGGTCAATCTTTCAAATTTTGTTTCCATCTTATTTTCCCTCCTTCATCAAGTCAATGTAATATTCTTCTAAACTAATTTTATTTGTTTTAATTTCAATAACAGCAATCTTATGCTCTTTATAAAGAAATTCAACTACCTCTTCAGCTTGAATAGAATCATAGATACGAATGTATTCATTTTCATCGATTTCAACACGAGAATATTTATGGTTTAGAAGTGTTTTTGTATTTTCCAAATCTTTTGTTTTAAGAGCTACATAAGTAGGACAGCTTGCATTGAGTTCTTCTGTAGTCATCTCAGCTATCATTTTTCCACCACGAACAATTCCATAGTGTGTAGCAATCTTTTCAAGTTCACCTAATATATGAGAAGATATAACTACAGTACAATTGCAATTTTTAGTAACATCTGTTAAGACTTCTCTCATAATTCTCATACCATCGGCATCTAAGCCATTGATAGGCTCATCTAAGATAAGTAAATTTGGGTTCCCAAGTAAAGCAAATGCTATACCAATACGCTGTTTCATACCTAAGGAGCAGTTTTTATATTTGTTAGATGCTGAACCTTCCATATGTACAATTTTCAAGACCTTACGTACTTCTTCTTCAGCATTTTTTATGCCTAAGTTTGCTGCTTGCAGCATCATATTATTCCATACACTATAATTGGGAAAGCAGCCAGGTTGTTCAATAAGTACACCAATCTTAGCTCTGATGTCTGGATCCTTATAATCTTTTCCAAACAACTTCACCTCGCCACCAGTAGGTAGGATAAGACCACATATAATTTTTTCGGTTGTAGATTTACCAGAACCATTTTCCCCAATAAATCCATAAATAGCACCTTGAGGTACAGTCATATTCAAGCCTTGTAATGCTTGTTTAGGTCCAAAATTTTTAGATAAGTTTTTTATTTCAATTGCGTTCATGTTAAGCCTCCTAATATACATCTCGTTTATTTAGAATAAAGGTCCCTAAGATGTTATATATCATTGCCCAAGCAACTGAGCATAATAAGCAAATGAGAATCGCTAGTCCATTACTTGATAAGCATGCAAATACTGAAGATCCATATAAGAATACATTTAAAATAGGTGTATTACCAACAACTGCTGCAGCTCCAATAACAGGAATACCCGTACCAAGTACAAAGCACAAGGCTATAGATATTCCAAACTTAGAACGGAAAATAACATTGATGAAGGTATAAAGACTTGCCCACCCTAAACTCATAATCATTTTACCAAGAATAGCACTAATCAAAGAACCAACATTGATTGCAAAGGGTAATCCTGTAAATGCTGCTGATAAAACTCCACCAATCAGATAAGTAATGCACATACCCACCATAGAGAATGCACCAAGTAAAGTTTTTGAAATCATATAATCCTGTTTTTTAGCATGAGTAGTAAAAAGCTGTTTTACATAACCACTCTTATAATCATGTCCAATGAATATGGAAATCATAATACCACCAAAGATAAATACCATATTCATATTGGCATAATCTCCTATATCATTGATCACATATAAAGGGGTTTTAGCTGCTATAATCTGCCAAGCATTTGTAAACATTCCAGCAGTTTCTCCGTCACCTGTAGCACCCATAGAAACTAAAGCAGGGATGAATGCGGCAATAGCTAGGAAGATATAAAGAAGTGGTGTGTGGAATAGTCTATAAAAATCCACACCAAGCATACCCTTAATTCTTTTGAAAAAACTAGGGCTTTCAAATTGTAATTCGCGTCTATTTTCCATTATGCTTCTACCTCCTTTTTACTCATCAGTTCAATATAGTATTCTTCAAGACCTACCTTATTCTTTTCAATCTCACTAATCTTGTGTCCATTTTCAAGTAAGTATTTAACAATACGCTCTGTATCATCCACATCATAAACTCTGATATACTCTTCTTCTAAACGAACATTTGCAAATTTCTTTTGCAAATCTGCAAAAGCTTCTTTCATATTTTTTGTTTTAAGAGATACAAATACTCTAGATCGATTTTCCATATCTTGTGCAGAAAGTTCTTGGATTAATCTTCCTTGACGAATAATCCCATAGTGAGTTGCAATTTTCTCAAGCTCACCTAAAATATGAGAAGATATCAAAACTGTACATCCTAAATTCTGTGTGATATCCACAATGATTTCTCTCATGATTCTCATACCATCTGTATCTAATCCATTGATAGGCTCATCTAAAATTAATAATGCTGGATTCCCTAATAATGCCATAGCAATACCGATTCTTTGTTTCATACCTAAAGAACAGCTTTTAAATTTAATTTTTGCTGAATCCTCCATACGCACAATTTTAAGTACACGCATAATTTCTTCTTCTTTATTTTGTATTCCTAAATTTAAGGCTTGCATATAAAGATTTGCCCAAACACTTGAATTTGGAAAGCAGCCTGCACTTTCAATTAAAGCTCCTACTCTAGCACGTACACCTGGATCTGTATAATCCTTACCAAAGAGTTTAATTTCTCCTTGATCTGGAACTAAGTGTCCACAGATTAATTTTTCAGTTGTAGATTTACCAGAACCATTTTCTCCGATAAAACCGTAGATTGCTCCTACAGGAACTGTCATAGTTAGATTATCTACTGCATACATTCCTCTAAAGCTTTTAGATAAACCTTTTATTTCAATCGCATTCATCTCGAAACCTCCTCTTATTTTCTTAATTCTATTTTAATATAATTTGTTTATTATCACCACAACACAAAAACCAATAAGTGTTGGTTTCTAATTGTTTTTTTACATTTTTCTGCTATAATGTAATTAAATTAGTAAGGAGTCATAAGATGAATAGATCAGAATCCAAATTTCAAAATACAGCAAACAAAATGGGAAGTGCATTTATATCTTTATTAGAAAAAAAAGAATTTACTGATATAACAATTATGGATATATGCAAAGAAGCAGGCGTAAATCGCTCTACCTTCTATGCACACTATGATAATACATACGATTTATTAAAAGAAACGTATCAAGGATTAATAAACAACTTTTTAACCGAATGCACATTCGATGATCCTGTAGATTTAAAAGATATGCAAAAGCTAAATAAAGAGGATTTGAATTTTATTACACCAAAATATCTTTTACCTTATTTAAAATATATTCAATCTCATAAAAGACTTTTCAAAATTTATGCTGAAAATGCTTCTGCTTTTGAAGCAAATGAGATGGACAATTATATGATTGAAAACTTTTTTGTTCCTATTTATGCAAAGTATGGTGTTACTGATAAAAAACTTATTTTCTATATGCAAAAGTATTTTCTAAAGGGCATCGATGCAATTATTAATGAATGGGTATATAATGATTGTGAGGATGATATTTTATTCATCTGTGAAATCATTACTTATTGTGTAAGACCAATTCAAGAAATTAAAAAGGCATAAATAAAAAATTGGATAAAAATTAACACCCAAGAGATCAATAAAATCCTTGGGTGTTTTTTATCTTTATAAAATTATTTTTTATTCTATATCCTTTATGTATGCTTTTCCTTTTTTATTTACTACAAAAGTACATTTATTTCCTACCTGCTTGTTGATACGTGAAGATATAAATATATATCTAGCAATATAGGTTTTATCTTCACATTTTATTGTAATGCAATATGATTTAAATGCACTAATATGAGTAATTGTTCCCTCTAAAATATTTGAATTATGTTTATAATCAAAATACAATTTAAAATAAACACAAATCATAATGATGATTTCCAAACCAAAAGCAGCCCATATAATAGAATATATAAAATTTCCAGTTCCTATAAAAAGAATCATGAGAGCTAAAAACATTACTAATGTAATAAAGAGAAAAATAAATAAATTTCTAAAATGTCTTTTGGTTACATCCTTCATAAGCTCATTCCCTTATTCTATAGTATATTTACTTCTTAAAAATCTTGTGTTTAATCCAAGCAAAAGATGGAACTAAGAATTTCAAGCCCTTCTGTTTTTTAGACCAAAAATTATACATAATTATATAAACTAATAGTAATGCCACAAATACTCCTGCAATACTAATACCTATAATTAATCCTAGATTACCTGAACTTGAAAGTTTAGGTATGACTCTAGTTGCCTTATGTCCACATTCGCAGGCTTGTTCTTCAAGACCTGTTTCACTTGTGGTAGCTTTTTTTACTACTTTCCAATCACCATAGGTATGAACGGATTCTTCAATTCTTTCTCCACATGAACATTCATGCCAGTGATTTGTTTCATTATAACTCCATGCATCTGAATATTTATGCGTATGAGCTAGTTTGGCAATACTTTCTGTTTCTTTGTGTTTGCAAATATTACACTGTCTTTCTTTAGTACCTTCCACAAGTTCTGTAGCTTCTTTTACTACTTTCCAATCACTATAGGTATGAGCGGATTCTTCAATTCTTTCTCCACATTCACATTCATGCCAGTGATTTGCATCATCAGCTTTCCATTCTTCTGAATAACTATGCGTATGTTCAAAGGCTTCTATTTGTTCATAAGCACATACACTACATACACGTTTTCTTTCGCCTAATTCTTCTTTGGTTGCAGGTACTGTTATTTCCCACGCACTATATGAATGTTCAAATACTTCCTTTTTATCTCCACATTCACATTCATACCAGTGATTTACATCATCTGCTTTCCATTCTTTTGAATAGCTGTGCGTATGTTCAAAGGCTTCTATTTGTTCATAGCCACATACACTACATACACGCTTTCTTTCACCTAACTGTTCTTCGGTTGATTCCTTTGTTACAACCCAGTTTCCAAAGGTGTGTGATGCTTCATCTTTTTTTAGACCACATTCACATTCATGCCAGTGATTTGCATCATCAGCTTTCCATTCTTCTGAATAGTCATGAGTATGATAAATGACTTCTGTTTGTTCATATTCACAAACAGTACAATTACGTTTTTTTAATCCTGGCTTGTCTACAGTGGCTGGCTGTGTTATTATCCAATCACCATAGGTATGACCCGCCTCATCCTTTTTAAGACCACATAAGCATTCATGCCAGTGATTTGCATCATCACTACTCCAATCCTCAGAATACTTATGCTCTGTAGCAATTATCGTTATATCCTCAATTTCATTATACTCTTCATCAAAATTCTTATTACATTTATCACAATGATAATGTGCCTTCGCTCCGATTTGTCCACAGAATGCTGGAACCTCTTCAATCCATTCACCATAATTATGATCAATAAAACCACAGGTTGTACATACACAATCAACTGGGGTATGCACGTTATGCTTTATTAATCTTCTTCCCGCTAAACTGCTATCTAATATGGTATATTGAGTATTCGTAACACTATCATAGTATTTTCCGCCACCCAAATTAATCTCTATTCCTTCTGGTATAATCCTTGGAGCTAAAAATACATTGAATGCACATTTTGCAAACATATCTTTTTCTCCTTCAGTGAACACTGGATTTGTATTAATACTTGATAAATCAAATTCACTCAAGTCAAAATTAATAATTTTGGAGCAATTAGCAAACATACTTTGCATAGTGAACACTTTATCAGTTTTAAAGTTGTCACCGATTTTAACAGCTGTCCCATTTTTGCCAAAAGTCCCTGACAAACTAGAACAATCAGCAAACATAGACATCATATTTACTGTTTGTCTTGTATCAAGATTACTGATATCTATATAAGCTAGATTACTACATTTTCCAAACATGTTTCTTGTTCCTTGTAATTTTGGAGTTTCAAATCCAGATAAATCTAAACTGACAAGATTATTACACATAGAAAACATTGAAACCATATTTGTTACATTATTTGTATCGAAGTTATCAAATCCGATTGTTTTCACATTTGAACATCCAGCAAATAAAAGACTACAATTTACTGGAGCTTTAATAACACCATCATATACAAAAGCTACTTTAGTTGAATCAGCAGAGCTACGAAATACTTGTATATTGGTGTTTATCGATTTATTTGTATCCTCATAATCTGCAGGAGCAACATCAACAAAGTCAATCTGCGTAAGTGCTTGATAATCTGTAATTGTAGATGTCCAGTTGCTTGTAAACTCACATTCTTCCTCTGCATAAATTTGCATAGGTTTAGAAAAGAAAAAGAATAGACAAGCAAAAGAAATTATGCCTGCAATTAAAATCTTTATTTTATTTAATTTAATCATAATCCTTCTCCTTTTTAGTAGTTTGTTTTGCTTTCTATACTCATATATTCATCATATAGCTTTAAACAATCTTCTCTATCTAGCATCTTTGAAAATTTACCTTTAGCTTCTTCATCCTTTTGAAATTGATAAAAGATAGAATCTCTAAACCCTATTTTAGCAGTATCTTCTATTGTACAGCCATAATACACTTTAGATATATTGGCCCAAAGAATTGCAGCTAAGCACATTGGGCATGGTTCTCCTGTAGTATATAATTCACAGCCACTTAAATCAAAGCTTTGAATTGTTTTACATGCCTTATGAATTGCCATTATCTCTCCGTGACAGGTAGGGTCATTATTTTTCACTACCTGATTATGTCCCTTGCCAATTACGACTCCATTCTTTACAATAACGGCTCCAAATGGTCCGCCATGTCCTTTTCTTATTCCATTTTGTGCTTCTTTAATTGCCATCTGCATAAATTTCTTTTCAGCTGACATTATAACATCATCTCATTTTCTTTTAATCTATATTATTTATTATATCAATTTATCAAATAAAAAACAATCTAATCCATACGGTTATTCGACAAATCTAATGCTTTCAATGGACCTATTTTGTATATTCTGTCTTAAAAATTACCAAAAAATTACAAAAAAAATATTTTTTTTAAATTTTAATAAAATAATTGAAACATTTTGGTAATTATTTATACGAAGCACAAAAAAGGTAGCTTCAAAAAGAAAGGAAAAATATGAAAAAAACGAAATTTTTAGTTGTAACTCTTATTTTATTCTTCTGCTACGGATGGAATAAATCTTTTCAAGCAGATGCTTCAGGGGATCTCATTACAATTTATGAGGAAAGTGATATTGATCCTTATTCAGCGGTCGTATTGAATAGTGGGTACTATTTTTTTGGAAGCTATTCAATTCAACTTGATGAAAGATTCTTTAAAGGAGATTATGATTATTTCTTCTTAGAAGGCTCTTATGAAGTAGATTATCAGAGGATTGAAGAAAATCTCAATGTACCTGATACCGTGGATTTGTCTATCATTGGTGAGCCTTATTATACCATATTTGGTAGTGCCCTATTAAGGAGTAAGGGACTAACTGCGATTCACGTAAAATCCTATGCAGTATTCTCTACTGAAAGAGAAATCATCAGTATAACAGGGTATGGAATGTACGACCAAGTCCCAAATACAAATACCTCTATAGCTGGAAATATGACACATTTTGTTGACTATGATCATCCGATTTCACTATCCGAAATCAAATCTAGATATCGCGCGATAGATAATGTAGATGGGGATATAACAAATCAAATCGTATTTGAAACAAATTATGATCCTTCTCATTTAGATGTAGGAACCTATTATATCCTACTATATGTTTCTGATCATGCAGGGCACATCACATATTCAGCTGATATCATTCGGGTTAAGGACTTAACGCCACCGACAATTCATTTAACCCAAAAAGAGCATACCATAGAAGTCAATACGGTTTTTACTTCAGCAGATGCAAAAAAATTCTTTTCAGCAACAGATAATCAATACACATTAAATTATCTTAGCTGGGAATATAAGGATGAGTATAAATCTCAGTATAATAAGATAGGAACTTATACTATTACAGGAACAGTTAAGGATTATGAATATAATTCTTCTTCTGATGTTTTAACCATTCATGTAGTAGATACAACAAAGCCTAGCATTTCTTTGCTGGCAGGTGGAGATACCATCTACGCTGACCATATACTTTCTGATGATGAAATTAGAGGTCTTTTGAAAGTATCAGATAATTACTATTCTCTATCCAATTCCAATATACAAATTCTAGAAAACACATGTACTGGTGCTCAAGGGAAAGAATATAGATTGAAGGTATCCATTACTGATGGCAGTAATAATGTGGGAGAGCAGGTTATTAAATATTATCTAACGGATACAGAATCTCCTATCATTATGGTCGAAAAAACACTTTATATTCCTTTAGGTACCACCTATACCAACGAACAAATTATTCAAATGCTGAAAGAGGCAGGAATTATCAATTTTCAAAGTAATAATGTTTCTCTAGCTACAAATCATATAGAAACTGATAAAGAGGGGTGCTATGAAGTATCTTATGTAGAAACACTACAGGATGGAACAAAAAAAGAGGGAACAGTTCACCTAAATGTATTCTCTCCTGTAGAAGGCTCTTCTGATACTTCCTCTTCACAAAAGACAAGCTCTTGGTATTATTTACTATTACTCCTTCCTATCACATTTGCAGTGATGATTATGGTATTGGAAAAGAAAAAATATGAAAAGGATTAAGTATTGCTTCATCTTTCTTCTCGTCCTTTTCCCACTTTTTGCAATCCAAGCTTATGCAGAGGAAGAAGATTATACACACATTCATATTGTAGATTATGACCACCCCATATCCTTTGATGAGATTAAAGCGCGCTATACTTCTTACGATGCTGTAGATGGGAATCTAACGGATAGACTAGTCTTTCAGTCAGAGTATGAAACAGATTATGAAAAAAATAGTTTGTCCGTGAAATCCTATTTACTTTACATTTCTGTAACAAATTCTAGAAATAAAACAATAAAATGGGAAGATGAGATATCTGTAAGAGATTTTACTGCACCTGTGTTAAGCTATACAGAAAGGGAAATCTCCATAGATTTTTCTAAAGAAAATATTCAAGATGTTCTTTCCTCCGTTCTTATCATCACAGATAATTATGATACAAATTTAAATCAGTTTTTCTTTGAGGGAATAGAGGATTTGGAACAAGGACCAGGCACTTATTCTATCTGCTGTTATGGGGCAGATAGTTCTGGAAATCCCTCTAATCAAATCACACTTATTGTGCATAGCTTTGAAAGTATACAAAAACAAATTGTATCAACTCCAATTTTAATTGAAAATAAAACTTTAGCTTCTAATGAGCTTCTTGCATTATTCTTACAAAAGAATAGTATAGACACAAGCTATCAAGCCGTACAAGTTCAAAGCTCTTATCTAGATACTCCCTTAAAACAAGGAATATATCAAGCACAATTTGTTTTTGATTACTCAGATGGAACACAACAAATCTACCAATGTAAAATCATAAATTCTTTAGTTTCAGAAAAGAAAAAAGATGATAAAATCATCTATATTTCTTTAAGCTGTATTTTATTGTTAATTGCATTGGGAATAATTATCTATAGAAAGCGACGTTAATTCTTAAGAATCTTAATTTGAATATCTATTGTATCATAAGAACAGGATGTACCATAAACTGTATTATAATACTCAATATTTAAAGGATCCATTTCCTGATACTCTAATATATATGTTTTAATTCTATTATTTACAAAAGCCTTAATCTCTTCTGATTGAATAAAATGCTCTGTCTTATATATCTCATAACTGAATTCAACATTTAGATGTAAAACCTCTTTAAAATCAAGGCCATACTTATAATCCTTGAAGCAAATAGAGGTTTTCTCTATTTGGTCAATAAAATGGCTTGTCGTACTAAAATAAGGGCTACTTGAATTTTTAACAACTTCTTTTAAATTACCTTTATAATAATAGATTGCACTTTGTGCATAAAAGTTTTTCACAGGTTCACTATCTATTGTCCAAATTTCTTCCAAATCTAACATAGGAAGCAAAATACTTCTATCCTTATAAAACTCTCTAGTAAACTTTAAAAAATGAATTGGAGGAGTTACCAAAAAGGAAGAGTTTGCATCACTGGTTGAAACAAGCAATGAATTCAATACACTCTCTTGATTGGGATTTTGGAAATTATATAATTCATCCATCTTTTCTTTCGTAATGAATAAATAGCAATTAAAATCAATATCTAATGAAAATTTAATGTAATCCAATAGTTCTATAATAAATTCTTTATTTAATAGTTCCTTGTTTAATACAATACTTGAAACATGCTTCAAGTTCATAACTAAGGATGTAGAATTTTGCAAATTATAAAATAGCTCTGGAATATTTTGTCCAGTTGTTTTAGCAAATTCCCCTTTTCCCTTATTTTCTGTAGTTTCCGTTTTACCAATATCGCTACTTAGAGGCAAATAAAAATAGCCCTGATATCCGTCCTCCTTCTTTTCTATTCCAATACTAGCTATAAAAAGAATTTTCGAAATATCATAACTATTGCAGCCTGCAAGTAAAATCAAATTAAAAATCACAAGAATACCACACAGAATTTTTTTCATTCCATACGCCTCCTAATTTTATTATTAACTCTTAAAGGCCGATCCCTTTCATCTAGCTTTAGATTAGAGGAGGATAAAAAGAATTTATGAATTCCTCTTATATCAAATGGTAAGAATGGATAAAAGTACCTTACACCTAATGTCTTTTGATTATAGAGGAAGCAAGCTAATAAAATACTTGCAATAACAACTCCAAATAATCCATATATTAAAGAGGAAAATAAGATACACAATCTTGCTAAACTTATAGCGATAATATTTGTCACGTTGGAGCTTACTACAAAAGATAATAAAAAGCAAATTGCTGTCGCTGTCATTATAAATACTCCAGCAATACCTGAAGATATTAAATTTTGCCCTACGATTAAACCACCTATAAGGACAATTGTTGAAGAGACCGTAACTTTGTTTTGCCTAAAACCAATCAAGTAATAGAGTTCAAACATCCCTAGTACAATCAGTATCTCTACAAAGATAGGAAGATAAATACCCGTTTGTGACACCTTTAAAGTAGACAGAACTGTAAGAGACAAGTTATCCATCTGTATACTACTAAAGGCAGATAAGATTCCGCAGAAAAAGATAGAAAAGATTGCAGAAAGTATAACAAACCATCGTTCAAAAAAAGAAAATAAAGGAATATTTAATGCATCAATTTTCAATCTTGAGGAATAGGCAAGTGTTGTAGGTAGGCAAATAACAATACAATTTCTTTCAATCACTAATACGAACTCACCATTATATAAACGCCTGCAAGCAGTGTCTGGCGTTCCCACATAATGAAAGGTAGGGAAAAGATGCTTATGCTGAAAATAAGACATAATATCTTCAATACAAATAATCGCATCTATATCAATAGCTTCTAATTGCTTAATAATTGTTTGTCTCATTTCTTCATTATGAATATCCTGAATAGACAATAAAGAAAGAATCGTTTTGCTTCTTCTTCCTACAGTGACTGTATCTATATTGAGTTTATCATCCTTGACACGTGTTCTTATAAGAGCTATATTTTCTTTGAAATTCTCAACAAACCCATCTCTTGGACCAAATACATTATCAGGTTCTGCAATAGAATCTCCAGTTTGTCTTGATGGGGCCTTCGATAAATCCAAAACATAATATTGCTTATTTCTTTCACATATCAATAGTCCACAAAAAACAAACTGTATAATCTCATCTTCGTCATATTCCAGCTTCTTACAGATTCCTGGTATAATCTCATCTATATCACTATACTTGTCTTCTAGAAGTCTTGGATATAAATCCTTCATAAAGTCCATAATATTGCACAGATGTTCTTGATAGATGATTGTGCAATTCGCTTTTGTTTCCTTATAAATTACATCTGTATTATTCTTCAGCTTTTCTAGCATGGTAACACTCCTTTATAAACCAAAATAGAATCAAAAAACTACATAGCATGAGCACTACAACGATCTTTAAAAATATATCTGTCATCGGAATAAATAAAAAGCATACAGTGCATAACACGATAAACATAACAAATAAAATTCCACTCATAAGATGTTTATTTATATTTATTATGTTTCTTAATAAACTCATATTGTAGGAGTATTTAAAAATGCAGCTTATCATAATATAAAAAATATAAGCAAATTCAAAATTACCTATATACTTAGATATTGGTTCTATAGACAAACTAATAAAACCCACCCAATTTAAGTTTTTAAAAAACGTGTCTCCAGCGTTTGTAATCAAAATGAAATATTCTGTACCAAATAAAACAAATGCTGTAAATATCGCCATTATAAAATTTAACTTTGAAAACTGAATATCTTTTTTATTGATTAAAAAAGTTAAATTATCTCCAAAAAATAAAACTGCAAATATAGGAAGAGCTATAATACTTGTTTGTCTTATGGGGAGTAATAAAGAAACATCTAAATTAGGATAAAAAAACAAAGTCAAGACTAATATAGAATAACCAAGAATAATAAATAAAGTAGAGATTTCCATAATATCCTTGGGTTGGTAATACGACAAGGCTATTAAAATTATCACTATAAATCCTAGCATAATGTAATAATTTCCTGTAGGAATAAATATTTTAGCTAACAAATATACGCAAAATGCTATACCAAAAATATTCTCTAGCAAGATTATAGCACTATAAAAATATTTAAAATTAGATTTTTTAAAGGCTTCTTCATAGTTATGCAACATAAGTTTTTTAGGAAGAAGCATGAATGCCAGGAGCATCACTATTGCCAATATAGCAGTATAATAAATTCCCATACTACCATAGTTGTTATAGAAATAAGGAAACATCAGTATTCTTAGCCAAAGATAATTATAGACACTTACAAATAAAAAAAAGCTTATTCTCGACAGCTTGGTCATATGCATCACCAACTATAGTATGTCTGAAATAAGCTCAATTTATTTAATTAAAATGTCTTTTTAATACTCTTTTTGAAACAATCATTTCGATTTGCTCTGATAAAACTGTCACTTCTATACGACTAAGCTTAGGTAAGCTTTCTCCATCAGTATTATAGGGAATAGCATTTTTAGAGGTAATAATCATATTACTTGTTTCAAAATGCTCTATATTATGCTTATAACGTTCCCCTAATAGCATAAACAAAGCAAAATCAATTGTATTGATAAGACGATTAGTTTTTCGAATCAATGTAACATAAAGTTTTCCTTCATTTAAATAAATTCTTTTCTTACGATGAAGCTTAAAGGAAGCTAAATATCTAGAGTTTGTTGCAAGAAACAAAAAGAATCTACCAGATATAGTTTTTCCATTGGTTTGAATATCAATGTGAATCGTCCTATCTTTACTGAAGGATTTTACTGTTTCAAAATAATAAGCAAACCTACCAAATCTCTTTTTTACCTTATAGTTTGCAGCATAACTGACATCCGTTAAATTTCCCGCAGCAAGACCATAAATGAAATATTGACCATTAATCTGATTCACATCTAGGAAGGTCTTATTTTCATTCAAGATAATCTTCATCGTCTTACGTAGACTTCTTTTTAAACCCAAAGTCTTCCCTGTATCATTGCAGGTTCCAGTTGGAACATAAGCAAGGGTAGGGCGATTTTTAATCATCATTAGACCATTTACCACTTCATTGATGGAACCATCGCCACCAGCAGCAACTACCAAATCATAATTGCCAGCATTTTGTAGCACATAATCTCGAATAGAATTCGGACCAGTAGAGGCAAAAGTTTCTACAATTTCATATTTACTTTTTAGTTTTTGGCAAATGTAATCAATATTTTTTACAATCTTACTTTTGCCCGAATATATGTTGTAAACAACTAAAGCCTGCATAATAATCACCTATTTTGTTTCTTGATTGATAAACGCATCTACTTTTCTAATTTTTTGTTTTGTACCAACAAGCACCATAATATCAGATGGAACCAAATAGTCTGTACCACGAGGAATATAAAATTTATCCTCATGAATAATACCAACGATATTAACATCAAACTTATTACGCAAATTTAGATCAATTAAGGTCTGGGAAGGAAATTTTGGTCCTACCTGGATTTGTACAATTGCATAATCTTTATCAATGGCATAATAATCTAATATTGCATCACTTGCAATTTGGTTTGCTAGAGAGGTGGCTGATGCCTCTTCAGGTATGATAACTTCTGTTGCACCTAAACGTTCATAGATTTCACGATACCCTTCAGAATCACTTCTTACAGTTATATTTTTTACACCTAGAGCCTTTAAATTCATTGTAGTTAAAATTGATGCCTCTAAATTGTTACCAATCGCAACAACAGCATGATCAATAGAGGCAACCCCCAATTCCTTTAATGTTGATATTTTAGTTGAATCTGCTATAACACAATGCTCTATATCTCTTGCAATCTCAGTAACACAATCCTCTGAAATATCCATCGCCAAAATATCACAATTCAAATTTGCTAAGGATTTAGCAACAAAGGAACCAAAACGCCCTAATCCTATAACAATAAAACTTTTTTTCATCCTACAATCATCCTCTCTTCTACATATTGTATCTTCTCTTTAGACTCTGTCATCCAGTTGTGATTAACAACCCCAATAATTGTAAGTGGACCAAGTCTACCAAAGAACATCATAAAGCATAACACAACCTTACTAAATACATTTAGTGAAGTTGTGATTCCCATAGTTAACCCTGTTGTCGAAAAGCCCGATACAACTTCAAATAATATTTTTTCTAAGCCTAATCCGGGCTGACTAAATCCAATTAGTAATGTTCCTATCATAACCATCATTACAGCAATACCAAATAAAACGAAAGCCTTGAAAATAGATCCATCTGAAATTTTTCTATGGAAAATTCTAGGCTTCTTTCCTTGTGCATAATAGAATAAAGTCAAAAATATGACAAATATTGTGGTCGTCTTGATACCTCCACCTGTTGAACATGAGGAAGCACCAATAAACATAAGAACGATACACATAACATAAGCACTAGGAGGAATTTGATCTAAAGGTATAACTGTAAATCCAGCTGTTCGGCAGGTTACCGAAGTAAACAATGCCTGAAGCCAACTAATCTGACCAAACATAGAAAACTTCAAAATAAACATTCCCACTAGAGTCAAGATAACTGTCATAAGTAAAACAATTTTACTATGCAAAGACAATTTCTTTAAACTATGCTTAGAAACAAGTTCTTCTATAACAATAAATCCTAATCCACCACAAATAATTAATAAGATTGTTGAAATATTTAAAAGAATATTATCCTTAAATGGAATTAAACTTTGTTCTCCAAAAATATCAAAACCAGCATTATTAAAGGACGCAACAGAATGGAAAATGGAAGCTCCCAGTGTTTTCCAAAAATCATAATGATAATAAGACATTAATGCTAGGTAATTTAAGACGACACCAATCATTTGAATTATGAAAGAAATCAATATAATTCTTTTGACAAGATGTACAATTCCTGCAATTGAATTTTGATTTAATGCCTCTCTTAAAAGATATCTATTGCTGATTCCAATCTTACCACCCAATATGGCAAAAAAGCATACAGCGATCGTCAAAAAAGATAACCCTCCAACTTCCATAAGGATGGCCATTATAATTTTACCAAACAAACTAAACTTTGTTGCTGGAGAAACAACGGATAATCCTGTCACACAAACGCTTGAGGTAGACATAAATAAAGCATCTATAAAACTCAAGCGAACACCATCACGTACTGCCCATGGAAGCATAAAGCATATTGTACCAAGTAAAATTACCGATAAAAATGTTAAAATAATAAATACATATGGATGTACTTTGATTTTTCTTTTCTTTATCATATAATCCCTCACTTGACTAATTATACTATATTTTGGTAATTTTAACAATAAAAACAACTATAGAAAAGAAAAAAGCCGACTTTTTCGGCTTTATAATTCTTCTGGTAAAGCTTTAGATATAGCTATTGCTAAGGCACCATCACCAATATGACAAGATACAGATAAAGATAATGGATTGCAAATAACGTCATTGACACCAAATTCTTTTTTTACTATCTCTACAAATGCTTCTGCATTGGTTCTATCTGTTCCACTATAGGCTACAGATAAATGAACATTATCCGTTTTACCATCAACATCCTTTAAAAATCCTTCTATACTAGCTCTTGCAGAGTCAATCATAATACGTTTAGCATTTTCTAAAGTACGATTCATCATACGATGTTTATCTAGCTTTTCACCAAAAATTCTTAAAACAGGCTTGATTTTTAATAAATTACCTACTGCAGCAGCAGCTGGAGTAATTCTTCCGCCCTTACGAAGATATTTTAATGTGTCAACCATAATATAAATATCTGATTGCATCTTAACTTTCATTAAAATATCATGTATTTCTTGTCCACTATATCCCTTAGTTGCAAGTTCTATAGCATCCATTACAGATTGTCTTTGTGTAACTGATATTCTTTGATTATCTACCACAAAGACTCTACCCTTATACTCTGCCTCAGCTACACGTAAAGCACTAGCACAAGATTCAGATAATCCACTAGACATTGGTATATATACAACTTGATCATTTTCTTTTAAAAGCTCATCCCAAATAGACATAACAAATCCAATAGATGGTTGAGATGTAGAAACCTGTACATCTCCTAACAATTTTTCATAAAATCCTTCTTGGGTTAAATTAATATCTTCAAAGTACTCTTCACCTTCAATAGTAAAAGGCATAGGCACAATTTTAATTCCAAGTTCCTTTGCTTCTTTTTGTGTAATACCACTATTACTATCTGAAACGATTGCTACTTTCATTTTCAATCCCTCACATTATAGTTTGATTTAAGTCAATTTTTGACCTTTCCTACAATTTATATCAAATTATTACATAAATGTCAACGATGTTTTACTTTTTCTAGAAGAAAATGTTTACAAAATGAACTTATTTCTTCTTAAGTGGAAGTCCTTTACAAGTCTCAAGAATAATTTCTTGTAACACTTCTGGATGGTCCAAATCAGCAATATAAGCCATTGGCTTCGCTCCACTATATGGAATTTGTTCTTCTAACTGAAACCTTTGATTCGTGACAGTCTTCTTAATAAGAAGTCTATCATCATAAATTCCACCAAATAAAAGTCCATTATAATATAAGAGATATTCTCCCATCATTGGACGACAAGTGATATCTTGCAAACCTTGAAGCTGTTCTAAAACAAAATTCCTAAATTCTTTAGAAGTTGCCATAGCTATCCTATTCCAAATACTTTGTAAGATTTTCAACAGTGTTTTGATAACAAATCGTTAGTTTCTCAAACCATTCAGGGATAACTTCATAATCTTGTGCTCTATATCTCTCCACTATTTTAGAAGATAAATCAAATAATTCTTTAAAATCAAAATTTCCACTTAATCCCTTCAAAGTATGAGCTGCACGGAAGGTTGTCTCCCAATCTTTGTTTTCTACTGCTTGAGTTAATTCTAGAAAGGTTTTATCATCTAAAAACTTTCTTAAAAATTTTGCAAGCATTGCTTCATTATTTCCAAAGCGATGCAACACTTCTGTTGGATCAACATGGATACTATTATAAAATTCTTGTAAATTCATGCCTTTTACTCCTTTGCAATATTTTTATAGACATAACCAATGGCACCTGTTTTTGCTAAATTCAAATTATTTTTTGCAAGCAAAACTAAATCCTCTATTCTACCTAAGGTTTGACAGGCTCCTATATATACCTTACATATTTTTGAAAGATCTTCATAAATATCTTCCGTAATCAAATTAAACTGCTTCTCTTGTATTTTTTCTAAGATAATCAAGAATTCATTTTCTGCATAACGAATCATTATATCTGTAGAACGAATATGTGATTTGAAAATTGAAACCACCTTTTCTAAGGTCTCTTCTTTTATTTGAACTTCAATATGGGCTACAGAATATAGACCTGCAGTATCTCTTAGCTGGTCCTCATAGAAGACTTTATTATAAACATTCAAAATAGAATCCTTATACTTCTTTTCTCCTTGACTATCAATTTCAGAAATCATTCTTGTCTTAGTAAAATGATTATTAATTATTGTATCATCTTTTAAAGGTGCAATAAGTTCTAAAACATAAGATACACCATCGCATTCTAAATAAATAGCATTGATATAATATAAATTGTTTCCACGATAAGCGATTTCGCTTGCCTTACCTCTTGTCATTAAGGCACGACCATATGCACTTATTCTTCCTGCATTAATATAGGTATCATCCTTTGTAAAATCAATTAAATTTCCTTCTTCATCAATATGATAACATTTTGCAGTTTCAACATTGTATATTCTTGTTCTTTCATAAACACTATGTATGTTTTTCAAAAACTCTTTTAACTCTTCAGGAGTATGTAAGGTGATAAAAGATCCATTTTCTGAATCTGTATTATCGATGCTAGTCATCGTTGATGAATTTTCAGTCAAGGATTCATCATAATAACGAACACAATGCTTACCATCCTTTTTAGCTTTATATAATGCACGATCCGCACAATTAAATAAATGGTCATATTCCTTGCCACATTCTTTAGTACTTGCAACACCAATACTAACAGAAAGGTGTAAATTATTAAATGGTTCAACTAAGGAATTAAAAATACGCTGTATTGTAGCATCCTGTGTTTTATGCTCTTCAAAGAATACTAGGAATTCATCTCCACCTATACGTGCTATAATATCACTTCTTCTTAAAGTACTTTTCAGTTTAGAAGAAATATGCTGTAAAGCTAGATTACCAAAGTTATGCCCATAAGTATCATTAATGGTTTTAAGGTAATCTAAATCAAGTATCAGTAAAACATAATCGTTATTTTCATATAAGCATTCTGTAATCTTCTCTTTTGCTGTACCTGCATTATACAATAAAGTTAGAGAATCATGCGTTGCCTTATGCTGTAAATCTCTTAATACCTTATGCTCTGTATTGATATCAATGATTTTACCAATGATTCCTGTACGTGCTGCTGGTTCTCCCTTAAATAAGGAGCGACCTGATATACGTACCCAACGAGATTCCTTGTCAAACTGCATTGGAGTTTCCATACTAAAGGCATAATCCTTTGGTGTGGTTTTTTCTACCAAATCCACAAATTGCTTAAGAGCTTCTTCTCCAAATACCTCCACAATCCTTTCATTCTGTAAAGGATTCATGATGAGTTCATCTAAACCAAGTTTTCTTTTGCCAAAGTCATATATCATTAAAAGAGAAGTTTCCATCACATATTCAAATTGAATTTCCTGAGAAAGCTCTGCAAAGAAACGCGTTTTTGTACGCTCGTTTTCCAATAAAGTTAAAGTTCTTGCAGAGGTAGATAATTCATCATCCTGTAATATTTCTTCTGTAATATGATTCATCTTATCATAAGTATCACGACTAAATGAATTTATCTTCACCTCCCTAGCCAAAGTTTCTTCAACCTCTAATAGACACTCAATAAGTAAAGGATTAAATGCACCACACTCTCCATTCACTATCATTTGTATTGCTGTATCATGTGGGAAAGCTGCCTTATATACTCTAGGGCTCGTTAAAGCATCATACACATCTGCTAAAGCCACAATCTGTGCAGAAATAGGGATCTCTTCCCCCTTTAAACCATCAGGGTATCCTTTTCCATCATAACGTTCATGATGCCAACGACAGATTTGCCTAGCATATTGAACTAGCTTTTCATCTTGAAGAAAATCTAAGTCATCTAGCATTGCCGCACCATACTCTGAGTGTTTCTTCATAATTTCATATTCTTCTTTTGTAAATCTTCCAGGTTTATTTAATATTTCATCTGGTATACCAATTTTACCTATATCATGCAAGGCAGAAGCTGTACTAATTAAGGAAATATCTGTCTGATTTAATCCATATTGATTTGTCTTAATCACAAGATTTTTTAAAAGAATTTCTGAAATGGTTCGGATATGGAGTACATGCATTCCACTTTCCCCATTTCTAAACTCTACAATATGACTTAAGATGGTAATCATTAGATTACTCATTTTTTCTCGCTTGTAGATTTGATCAGTTACCATACCGACTAGCATCTTTTGCTTACTTGCAAGCATTAAAGTATTCATTACACGACGTCTAACAATCCAAACATCAAATGGTCGGTTGATAAAGTCTGTTACACCTAGCTCATAGGCACGTTCCATACAAGAAGGAGAGGTTTCTGAGGATATAACAATAACTGGAATATCTTTTATCCAGCCATTTCGATTCATATAAGCCAAAACCTCAAAACCATCCATATTTGGCATAACAATATCTAGAAGAACTAAATCAATCTTAACTCCATCATTTTGTAAGTAAGCAAGAGCTTGAGTACCATCTTCTGCTTCAATGATTTTGTATTCATTACCAAGCATATCCGCCAATAAAGAGCGATTCATTTCAGAATCATCAGCGATAAGTATAGTATGTTCTAATTTATTTTCAGTTTTACTCATAAGTATACAATCCTTTCTTACTTATTTGCCAAAAATGTTTCATTCATTTATATGAAATACCATATAATGATATTTTATCATTATTATTATCAACAAGTCAATTTTTTCTACAAAATAACTAACAAAATCTTCTTCTCAAAAGAAAATGGTTATAAGGATAACCCCATAACCATCATACTTTAATCTTTACCTTTGTTCCATCTGCTGTCTTTACATCAACCAAATTGAAATGACCATTCTTTTTAATGTACATCTTTAATCCTTTCAAAAGAAATGGTAAAAGATTTACAATTTCATCATACTCAACATAATCCGCACAGCTCACTATTTTTCTCCAAACCCATTTCCAACGAAGTATTGAGGTGGGTACCCAAAAAAATAGCTTAAATCGTGGTCTTGAAATAGATATTTTCATACTACTCTACAATAACTCTAACTTTATCTCCATCTGCAGAATCCACAGATATGAGTTCTCCTATTACACCTTGTTCAACTAAAGCAAAGACTTTTTCAAAATCAATCTGACCTAAAACGTCTTTTCCATTGATACTTGGCATAGCCATTCCACTTTCAAGGCATATCTTTATAATAGAAACTGGGACTTTAACTCTTACTCTATCTCCTTCTGCAGAATCTACATTAATTTTAAATAGCATATCATCAATGTTTTTTCTTTGTTCCTTAGGGACAATTTCTGTTTTTATTACCTCTCTGCCCAATAATTCATCTAGGCTGATATGAAATAAATCTGCTAAAGTAGGTAGAATGGATATATCTGGTGCTGATAAATCATTTTCCCACTTCGACACAGCTTGTGCACTTACATTGACCTTTTGTGCCACTTCCTCTTGAGTTAAATTGTATCTTTTTCTTAATTTTTGAAATCTCGTACCAAATGTTTCTTGCATACTCATTTCCTCCTTCTTTGCTTTAATTTTAAATCTATTTTACCATATTTAAAAGCGACTAAAGGTTGTTTTTTTATAGTATTGGTTGTTTTTTTTGCAACCATCAGTTGAATTGTTAGAAATAGCACCTGCTTTTTTTGTAATTTTTTGTAAAAATAATATTTCCTTTTCTTTCAATATGGTATATACTTCTAGTATCACTATAATTATTCAAGGGAGAATAAACGATGAATCCAGTTACCTCACAAATCAAGTATCCAAAAATAAATAATTATACTTATCCCTCCGCAAAGCGCAATTATTCTAAATATAAAAATATGGAAAATGAATTTAATATATTACTTAAAGAGGATTCCTATTATATTGTACGTTTTGATGGCAAGGGAATGACAAGGGAGTACCGACAAGAAAACCATTCTATAAATGCAATCTTTTTTAAAACGATGAAGAAGGTTTTTAAAACATTTTGTGAAAATAACTCCAACATTATTTTCGGATATTGTTTTAGTGATGAGGTTTCTATCCTTATAAAAGGAGCCTCAGGTAAAAAGGCAATCACTTCGAGAGTAGAAAAGATTTTATCTCTTTATGCAAGCGAATTATCTGTTTTGTTTTATAAAACTGCAAAAGAAAATCAATTGGAAGTGAAATCTAGTCTATTTGATGCTAGAATATTAAAAGTGGAAAAAGAAAATATTATCAGTTATTTTTGTACAAGACAGGAGTTTGCAATCTGTAATTTTTTACAATTATTGCGAGATAAGCATAAAATCGATAGAAACATCATTCAGTCCTCTAGAATAATCAAGGAATTAAATAAGAAAAATGTTCACTATTATAATCAACCAGCAGAATATCGTTTTGGATTGGCTTATTCCCCTAAACAAAAAATTCTTTCCTTTGAATTTGTAAATAATTTAAATGTTTTAGAGAGTTTAATTTCTCTTGAAAAGGTAGCAAATCACTAATAGAAAAAACCCAATGATTCTAAAATTTTAAATCATTGGGGTTTTTATTTAAGAGCTTCTCATTTCACTTATCAATTGAGGCAGTATTTTTCTAATATTTTCGTTGATACAAATAGATTGCTCTTTTATTTCTCGAGGAGCTACTGCTTCATTAAAGTTGAGACAAGCATAAATTGCATTTGGATTATCCATAGTATATTTCCAAAAAGGATATTTAATGATGACAGGTGTATTACTTCCAACACCTAATTCTAAAAATAATATCCTTTTCTTTTTATTTTGATTTAGGAATACTTGATATCGTTCTTGTGCCTCATACCATCCCTCATCTTGAACAAATGTATCATCAGTGCGTAAATTTGTGGTCATAGGCTTTCCACAAATTGGACATTTAGGAATTAAGCTTGTTGGTATTCTCATATAGGTTTGTTGCTGAACCATTTTTTCTATTATATCTTTATTATCATAGGTTTTATTATGACATGGAGTAGAACATTGAAATAACCCATAATCTCCTTGAGTATAAAATAAACGTTCTTTAGAGAATCCGGCCTTTTGAAAACAATGATCCACATTTGTAGTGATAACAAAATAATTCTTATCTTTAATGAGTTGATATAATTCCTCATAAACTGGATATTTTGCATTTTGATATCGATTGATGTAAATATATCTAGACCAATATCCCCAAAATTCCTCTAAAGATGGAAAAGGATAAAATCCTCCACTATACATATCTGAAAAATGATATTTGTCGATAAAATCTTGGAAGCTTTCTTCAAATCGCTCTCCTGAATAAGTAAAGCCTGCTGAAGTTGAAAGTCCTGCCCCAGCGCCTATGACAACAGCATCTGCTTGGCTGATTGCAGTAGCTAATTTCTTAATTTCATTTGAGTAATCTTTTATAGATGTCATAATCTATCTCCTTAAAAACATTGAAAACCACTTTCAATTTGCTTTTTGTTTTTTGTTTATATTCGAATACAGTTTCTATTGCAATTTTAGCTGCTGCATCATTAGGAAAATGGAACTCTCCTGTTGAGATACAACAAAATGCTATACTCTCAAGATTTTGATCATCTGCAAGAGGCAAGCAGGATAAATAGCATTCCTTTAAATCCTTTTTGTTTTCTTCTGTTAGGTTGGAATACACAATGGGTCCAACTGTGTGAATTATGTATGAAGAAGGTAAGTTATACGCCTTTGTCAAAAAGGCTTCTCCCGTTTTTGCCTCTCTTCCAAGTTTTTTCATAAGAAGAGCACATTCTTCTCTTAATTCTATTCCAGCATAAGTATGTATGGCATTATCAATACATCTATGATTAGGAATAAAACAGCCTAGCAATTGTGAATTTGCTGCATTTACTATTGCATCACATCGTAATGTTGTGATATCTCCTTTCCAAAGAAACAAGTCTTCTTTTATTGGCTGTAAATCATTTATATCCGTAATTCCCTTTTCTTTTAAGTACACCTTCAAATATGTGTTTTGAGTATCTAAAAAAATATCACTAACTTTTCTAGGCATACGAATATTCATCAATCCCCTTAGCAATAGTTCTTGAGATGATTTATCCTTTGGAATATTTATTTTTTGATTTTGTTCTAAAAGCAAAGCTTCTATCAAGCTTTTTCTTCTTTGTTCCTGATTCACTCTTTTTACCACCTTTGCGTACTCGACTAGAATAAGCCTTCTACCCAATTTCCACAAGAAAACAATAGTTTTTTATGCTGCATTCATACGGATTTTTATACCCACCTTGAAGATATACATTTTATGAATGCAATTATAATTATATTCTTGCTTAACTATAATAAGTAAGAGAAAGCACAATCTTAAAAATTGTGCCTTTATTATAACATATTTTATCTATCGGAATTTACTACTTATATTAATTCTTACACAATCTGCCTATTCCACAATAGCATCAGTCATTGTGAACTCAGTTAAAGAATTCTCTTTTACTTGAATGCAAATATAGGAAATTGAGTTTTCTTTTCCTGCAAAAAATTGTCGTTTTGCATTAGGAGATATACGTAAGCAATCTCCCTTAGCAAGAGTTACAGTTTGGTTATCAATTACAGCCTTACCATCTCCTTCAAGGATAATGTAAATCTCTTCATTTTGTTTATGAGCATGAACAAATGGAACACCTGTTCCAGCTGGTAACTGATTAAAGCTCACCTCTGCTCCTGTTAACGATAATTTTTCATGAAGCTCAACTCTTCCTTCAAAGTTTACATTGCATTTACTAAAATTTGTCATATAATACCCTCTCTTTTCTTTTTTTGTTGTAATCTTCTTCGTTACAACGTTAATATACACCACTTTTATTGTAATGTCAATAGTTACAACAAAAAAATGCTCATTTCTGAGCAATTTTAAAATTACAACAAATGATTTAAATCTTCAACTAAGCTTTTAAGCGTTACCTTCTTAAGCTCACTTTCCATAGCAGCTTGGGCATTAAATAAATGGACATCTAAAACCGAATGAATATTTTTTCCTACGGGGCATTCTAAATTTGGTTTCTCGTGAAAATGAAATAATCCACCTTCTAAGCACTCCATAGCAATATAAACATCATATAAAGTAATATCGCTTAATTTTTTCTTGATACTAGCGCCACCACTGCCTGCTTTAACATCTACCAATCCTGCTTTTTTCAAGCTTTGAAGTGTTCTTCTAATCACTACAGGATTTACATTAACACTAGACGCAATAAATTCAGATGTTGTCTTAAATTCCTTTTCAAAAGTATGTATAGCAATCAATGTATGAATGGCTATTGTAAATTTTGATGTGATCTGCATAATATCACCTAACCTAACCACATATTATTATAAAACTATCTTTGTTGTAATGTCAATTATTACAATACTTTAAAATATAAATAATTGTAAGGTTGTTTAAAAACAAATTAAAATACTCAACAAAAAAGATATACTAAAATATCTTAACTCTAATTAAAAACTGAGAATAAAAAACAGATAATACCGACGTATTATCTGAATACGATTAAGATGGCGGAGCAGAAGGGATTCGAACCCTTGCACCAGTTACCCGGTCTACTTCCTTAGCAGGGAAGCCTCTTGAGCCTCTTGAGTACTACTCCAACTACCAAGCGCTTATTCATTATATCTTAAAATAAAGCGCTTGTCAATTTTTTTTTGCTATTCGGCAGCAATAACTTTCTCTTCTACTTCTTTTAGAATTTCTGGGTTATTCTTTAAATACTCTTTTGTATTTTCACGGCCTTGTGCAATCTTTGTACCATTGTAAGAAAACCATGCACCTGCTTTATCGATGATTTCATATTTAACAGCCAAATCCACGATTTCTCCTAATCTGGAAATACCTTGACCATAAATAATTTCAACCTCTGCAGATTTGAATGGAGGTGCCACCTTATTCTTTACAACCTTTACATTCGTTCTATTTCCTAATACATTAGTTCCATCCTTAATTGCCTCTCCTCTTCTGATATCCAAACGAACAGAAGCATAGAACTTTAATGCACGACCACCTGTTGTTGTTTCAGGATTTCCAAACATAACTCCAACCTTTTCACGAATTTGGTTGATAAAGATGGCAACACAATTTGTTTTATTGATGATACCTGCAAGCTTACGCATTGCTTGAGACATTAATCTTGCATGAAGGCCCACATGAGAATCTCCCATATCTCCATTTAATTCTGCTTCAGGCACTAATGCAGCAACAGAGTCTACAACTAAAATATCTACACTTCCAGACTTAATTAAAGCCTCAGCAATATCTAAAGCCTGTTCACCGTTATCTGGTTGAGATAAAATTAAATTCTCAATATCTACGCCTAAAGCTTTTGCATAAACAGGATCTAATGCATGCTCAGCATCAATGAATGCTGCAAAGCCTCCATTTTTCTGTGCATTTGCAATAGCATGTAAAGCAAAGGTTGTTTTACCAGAGGATTCTGGTCCATAAATCTCAATAATTCTGCCCTTTGGATAACCACCAACACCTAAAGCCTTATCTAAAGCAATAGAGCCACTAGGTATAGCTTCTATTTTGCGATCAGCTTCATCTCCTAAACGCATTATTGAGCCCTTTCCAAACTCCTTTTCTATTTTCTTTAAAGCTTCCTCTAAAGCTTGTTCACGACTTAATTCTGCCATATTTCCTCCTAAATTGATTCAAAAATAATTTTTCTGTTTTTCCATAAATATTCTATTCCAGAATAAAGTGTTAATGCAACAGATATATACATTAATACTAATCCAATAATTTCTACTGCATAGTGAATACCAGCAAAGAATAGTACACAAATAGCTACCATCGTCTCAAAGGTCTTCACCTTTCCTGACCAGCCAGCAGCAATCACCTCACCCTTTTGTGCAGCTACTAATCTTACACCAGATACTGTAAACTCTCTAAATACAATAATACTTAATCCCCACATTGGAATAAGTTCAAGCTCCACATTTCCAATAGTCACCATTTTTCCTTGCATAAATAACAATAGGAATGTAACCATAACTAAAATCTTATCTGCTAAAGGATCTGCAAATTTTCCAAATGTAGTTACCAGATTCTTCTTTCTAGCAATATACCCATCCAAGAAATCAGTAAAGGATGCTAAAGCAAATATAATGAAATTAATAAAATTTGCATAGCTTACCTCAAGAAAAAATGATTTTTGCAAATAAGGTATATATGCAATAACAACCATAATCGGAATAGCAAGTATTCTTCCTAAGGTTAGTTTGTTTGGTAAATTCATTTTCTAAACACCTCTATTTGTTATTATACCATAAAACAATAAACTTTTTAAGAAAAATGAAAAAAGTATCAAAAAAAAATGAACAAAGAAAAAAAGCCTATAATTTAGGCGTTTTTTCTTAAAAATTTTAGGGAAAGGATCTTTTTTTCTAAAATAATTTAATTATTTAATATTGAATTAAAAACACTTCCCACACTGGAAATTACAACATCAACAACATAAAAACAACACTTATCCAACATTTTAGCAGCCATAATAAAAACATTCTTACTTCCATCTACATAGAACGCTGTATCATAGTCATCCCCACTTACCTCAGTAGATCCTTGAGTTAGTGTACTGCCTAATACTATGATAGCTAATAATCCAACTGCAAGAAATAAAAACAGTCTTTTTTTCTTCATAGAATCACCAGCAATATCATATCTTATCCTTCTGTCGAAAAAGTACAGTGTTTGGATATTACTTTAAAAAACCCTTTTCCATATGAGGATGAACCTGCTGCATCAGCCAATATTCCTTTTGTCTACAATCTGTTTCATAAAAAAGATTAGCTTGTAATTCTGCGACCTCTCTATAGTAGGTCTTAATATTCATATTATACAGATCCATCACTTCTTTTTGTTTATCCTTTGTTAAATACTTTCTACCCGAAATTTCTTTTATAGCTCCAAAAATTATTCCAAAAAATTCTTTTTTAGAAATTTTGGTTGCAGCAAGCTTCCCATAATATTCTTCATTTTCTGAAAAAAAACAGCCACAATTCTTACAAATCCACTTGTTATCAAAGTCAAATAAGAAATACTTTTCATTTACTGAAACTTCACTCTTAGATAATACTTTGCTTCCGCATAAAGGACAACATACTTCATCTTTACTCATATTACTATACCTCACAAAATTGTTACTTTTCATCTACCCACAGAAATATTTTACCATATAAGGAAATTTATTTCCATAACAGAATGATACAATTTTAAATATTATAATAAAAAGATGTAGAAAAATCTTGATGAAATCTGTCGAATTCAATTTACTTTTTTCTTAAAGCTCTATTAATTCCTTCTGCAACGATCCCTGATAATATATCCATAGCCAAATCTATGTCCTTAGGGGTAACAAAGTAATTATCCTCCATATCAATAAAGGAATCAATATCACTTACTGTAGGTATACCAATCGCTAAAACATCTACTCCTAAGGTCTCTTTAGAAATCTCTCTTCTAAAATTATAGATCCCAGAGCCAGGATTAATTCCTGCTGTGCTGATTTGAATACTATTACACATTCTGCTAGCATCTCTACATGCTAAAGCATCAACTACTATGACTAAGTCAGGATGAAAATCATCAACAATTGCTTGAATGATGTCTTTACTTTCCATTCCTGTCTTTCCCATAACAGAGGGACATAATGCACTAATATTATATTGATCTGGATGCTTCTCTAAATGCCTATTGACCTCTATCTTATTAATTACTAATGGTCCCAAAGCATCTGGAGTAACAAAGTCATTTCCTAAACCAACTACTAAAACGTCACTTTTTTCTTTCAGATTTAATTGTATTAAATAATCATATAGCGTTGTCTCTAAAAGCTTTACTATATCCCTTGCTTTATAGTGATAATCCAAATGATCGATAGTATAATATATACCCTCTTTCTTTTTAATTTTTTTAGCTAAAGCCGCATCAACCTTTATTTTCTTAAAATGCATACCATGAATAATACGATCTACATCGTATTTAAAATCACTTTGCATCTGTTCTACTGCCATATCTGTTCTATTTTTCATACTTTCACCTATTCATATTATCTATTTTTTAAATTTAACTATGCATATTTTTATTTTTTTCTTGCATTCAATAAATTGAAATGGTATAATGTTTAATGCATTTGGTTGTCGGAGGTGAAAGTATGGCAAACATTAAACAACAAATCAAACGTGTAAAGACAAATGAAAAAGCAAGACAAGCAAATATGGCTTTCAAATCATCATTAAAAACTGCTATGAAATCTGTACTAGCTGCTGTTCAAGCTAAGGATTTAGAAAAGGCTACAACTGCATTAGCCTATGCTTATAAGAAATTAGATAAGGCTCAAGCTAAGCATATCGTTCATAAGAACTATGTTGCTAGACATAAGTCAGAATTAGCTACTGCAGTAAATACATTAAAGTAATATATTTTTCTAAATACTAAAAACAAAAAAAGACACCGAAGTGTCTTTTTTTTGTTTCTTCTATTCCAAATTTAATTTATTCTTCATTAAATAAATATTAAAGAAATATGCTCCTACACAAATCAATATACTTTCAACAATACTAATTGTCAAATAAAGATTTGCCATATTTGCAAAGGAGGTTACACTCAATATTGCAAAATCGCCAACTGCACCAACAATAAGACTTGTAATACCAGTAACAAAACTTAGTCCATAGTTTATAGCAATACAGAAAACCACAGAAAGAATTCCCTTATTTTTAGGAAAGGAATGTCCAATTGCTATTCCTGTATAGATGACAAATAAGCTTTGAAGGAAGGAAACAATGCTATAGATAATTACTAATGCAATCGTTCCACCAAATATTTTATAAAAGTCTTCTACTGAGATAAATATCTCTAAAAATTCATTGATAGCATTCAAAATATTTGAAAGAAGGGATGGCGTATAATAGGCGATAAAAAAGCACAAAACCACAACAAGCACAGAAATAAATTCCATAAGTATATCTGCAAGAATTTGAGAAAGTAAAAGCTGATGTTTATTCACTGGAAGTGTATGTGTTAAATATCCTTGGTCTCTAAATAACGACCTTGTATATCGCACAATACAAATCACCAAAGTATAGATAGATATAAGCACAAATCCTAAAAAGAATAAAGCATTCAGTCCTCCCCAAATCATTCCTACAAATAAATTTCCATCTACATCTAGCAAACCCAAAATTCTTATAACAACCGCAACCACTGGAAAGATGGCAAGGATAGGTAAAAATTTAAAGAAAATCGCTTTAAAATCATATTTAAAAACCTTTAAAAACATTTGAATGCCTCCCTAAATGCATCGTTAATACTACCATTATATTCTGCTCTTAGTTCATCAGCATTACGATGTAAAAGTATTTTTCCTTCATTAATAAACACAACATCATCTAAAATGGATTCAATATCATGAATCAAGTGTGTACAAATCAATAATGAAGCATTAGGATTTAAATTTGACATAATCAAATTTAAAATCAAATCTCTAGCTGCAGGGTCTACACCTGCAATAGGTTCATCTAAGATGTATAAATCGGTATTTCGACTCATCACTAGGATAAGCTGAACCTTTTCCTTTGTACCCTTAGAAAGATGCTTCATCTTCTCATTTGGGTCAATATGAAGCTTTTCTACAAGCTCAAAAGCTTTTACAGAATCAAAATCCTCATAGAAATCTTTAAACATTTGAATACACTCTTTAACCCTCATATCCAAATTGAGATAGGTACGTTCCGGCAAAAAAGAAATGTGCTTTTTAGATTCTACTCCAACAGGATATCCACAAATCTTTACACTCCCTGAATTCTTTTGCAATATACCATTGATAATTTTAATCAATGTTGTTTTACCACTTCCATTAGGCCCCAATAACCCAATAATTTTCCCAGCCTCTAGCTCTAGTGTAACTCCTCTTAAGGCTTCCTTTGAACCATAGCGTTTCACTACGTCAACACATTCTAAAACCATTTCACTCTTCCTCCTTATTTAAAAGCTCTATTGCTTCCTTCTTCAGATATCCAATACTCTTCATTTGAGATAAGAATTCTTTACAATAGGCTTTTGCAAACTCTGGTTTCAATCGATTTAAAATTTCTTCTTTATCGGTGATAAAATACCCATTCGTGCTTTGTGCTTCGATTAGCCCTTCTTCTGTTAATATATCATAAACCTTAACAATCGTATTAGGGTTAATACCAAGCTTTATAGCATATTCTCTTACAGAAGAAATTTTATCCTTTGGTTTATACTTTCCTAAAATAATATCCCTTTTAAAAAGTTCTATTACTTGTAAATAAATGGCCTTATCATTTCGCCATTCCACAATATCGCCCCCTTGTTCTACTTAAATAGTACAACGAATAAAAGGATTTGTCAATAGAAAAAGGAGACGTTATGTCTCCATTATCTTAAAAAATATAGTTCTAAACCAATATTCCCATCGATTTTCCCTGTTTTAATTTGGTAATCTAGAGTGTTTAACTGTTCAAGATGTCTTTCAATTGTCTCTAAAGAATGCTCCTTAGCATTCTTTACCATATAATAGGCTCTGCCTGAGGAAATATGAAATAGTTCAGCCAAAGAAGCTTGATTCATTCCCGCTTTAATTAATATATTTACATTATAAAGCTCTTGAAATTTATTAATTAAAAGACTAATCAAATTTGAAGCCTGCATACTTCTCAGCTTCATATCCTGATATCCTTTTAACATCAACTTTTTATTATTCGTAAGTACTGCATCAATTAATGCGTATACATTATCATCTAAAGGTTCTGGAATTAAAAGTGTTACATCAGCATTCGTAATTTTCTTTTCTTCTGCCTTATAGCACTCTAACTGATCCATATATCCTCTCAGTTTAGAAAAACTATCCGCATAGCTAACTAAGAGCTTAATGGTGTCCAAATCAATTGAATATCCTTCTTCCTTAAACATTTGGATAGCATATTCCTCCAAATTGATATTTTTGGTTTTTGCTTCAAAAACAGAAGAAAAACGTTTCAGCTTTTGGTATTGTTCATTTGCCATATCTACAGTTCCCATAAAAACCATAATGAGGATGTTCGAACTATTTTGATCATTCATTGCTTTTAACAAATCTAAGAAAGCACGATCACTCTTTGAAAGTAAGCTTTCTGCATTTCTTACGACAACAAATTTTGTTTCATCAAATAAAGAAACGGTAGTAAGCTCATCTACAATTGCGTAGGTTCCTTCCTCTTCTGCATTATAAACCGTAGGTTCAACATCAAGATCAAAGCCTTTTTTGATTTCTTCAATTTTACCTTCTACAGCCATATAGTCATCTGCAAGGATAATAAAATTCACAGCCATCTTCTAAATCACCTTATGCTTTCATAAGACTATTATATCACACTATCAATCGTTTTGAAAACATAACCATCATTTTTTAATTTTAAAATAATGTCCTCTAAATCGACGGCATTGTCCTTAGAAACCGTATGCATCAAAAGAATTGCACCATTATGAATTCGCTTCATAACCTGATTATAGCTATAGTGGTCTCCATGGAAAGCATCCTGATGCCAATCTACATAAGCCAAAGACCAAAAGATAGAGGCGTAGCCATTATCCTTTAATAGCTTTAAGCTTCTTTCATCAAACTCTCCTCTTGGAGGTCTTACATATTTAGACATCTCATATCCTGTTTTTTCCTTAAATGCATCCTCAAGCTTTTCTATGTCCTTAAGGATTTCTTCATTTGAGGATTTTGTAAAGTCCTTATGAGAATAGGTGTGATTTCCAATGATATGACCATCTTCTATCATTTCCATAACTAAGTCAGTGGCAGAATTTAAATAATGGCCTGTAATAAAAAATATCGCTTTAGTATCTGTTTTTCTTAAAGCCTCTAAAATCATTTTTGTATGACCATTCTCATATCCACAGTCAAAAGTCAAATAAATATCTTGTGTGTCAGGACCAAGATATATACCACCATTTTCTTTTAATATAGTGTCATACTTACCCGCATTAGGTCTGGTATTTCCTTTATTTACCAAACCAAAGCCATAGGCATTACCTTTTATACCTACAAAGAGGAAAACACTTAAAAGAATCCATAAAAATGTTTTTTTCATTCTCTCACCTCCTCTATCTTATTTTTCGACAAAATTCTTATATTTATGTTTAAATGATTAAAATTAATTCCTAGAAGTAATCCTATAGAGAGCATATAAATATAAAAAAATAAGATGATAAAGAAGGATAAAATCCCATAAACAATCTTGAAATTAGAAAACAATTTTAAATAGAGGCCAAAGCCAAAGGTAAAAATAATAAAGTAAATTGTCGTAAATAAAATTCCTTTATAAAGACGTTTGATACTATATGTTTTTAGGCTAACTACTTGTACTACATATACCGTTAAAATAAAAATAAGTAACATTAAGACTAAGGATAAAATCATATAAAGATAATTTAAATACAAAATAATTTCACTTGCTAGAAGAGTAATTATATTTAATCCCAAAAGATAAAGAATGGTTACCCCTATAGCTAAAACTCTCTTAGATACACTCATCTTATAATTCGTATCCGTAATAAACTCAACTATGCCAATCAAATGATAATATAAAGATGAGGCAGAATAGATACTCGTTATGACAAGTAGGATAGAATAAGAAATATTATTTTGATAATTAAAAAAATATACAATTAGATCCTTAAGCTTACCATCTTCTAATGTATTGAAAATAAGCTCCTGAAACGAATTTGAAAAGAACCCTGAAATGATAACAAATAAAAACAGAAAAGAACCTCCGTTCATCACTAAAGTAAAGGCAATTGCGCTCGCAAGAGTTGGTATTTTTTTGTCCATAACAAAATGATAAATCTTTTGAATCATTTAATAAATCACCTAAATATAGTATGCCTTACTTTTATTTCTGATATGAAAAAAGAATCCTTATTTGGATTCTTCTTTTATTTCTTGAAATATTTTTTCTTCTTCCTTCGTAAATTTTCTATTAGCTAATAAATCTGGTCTACGCAAATAAGTTTTTCTTAAGGATTCCTTTAATCTATATTCTCTAATCAATTTATGATTCCCATTTACCAATACCTCAGGAACACATTTGCCCTTATATTCTACTGGTCTAGTATATTGAGGATATTCTAATAGTCCTTCTGAGAAAGAATCTTCTTCACTACTTTCCTTACGAATGGCGTGATCTAAAAGACGGATTACGCTATCACATACCACACCAGCTGCTAGTTCTCCTCCAGTAAGGACATAATCGCCAATTGAAATCTCATCATCTACATAGTCTCTAATTCTTTCATCAAAGCCTTCATAATGTCCACAGATTAAAACCAACTCCTCCTTAGAGGCAAGTTCTTTAGCGATAGCTTGCTTATAGGGTCTGCCCTGTGGTGTCATTAATATCTTATAAGATTTTTCTGTAGTATTAGCTTCTATGGCTCTGTCTACAACATCACATGCTAAAACCATACCTGCCCCACCACCATAAGGGGTATCATCAACATGATGATGCTTATCTAAGGAGTAGGTGCGCATATCAATCAGTTCTACAGAACAGATACCTGATTCAATTGCCCTCTTTAATATTGATTCTCCTAAAATGCCTTCAAACATATGAGGAAACAATGTCAATATCTTAATTTTCACGAATCAACCCCTCGATTTCCTGAATGATGATTTTATCTGTTACCTCTAAAACAAATTCATTAATAAAGGGAACATAATAATGCATCTGATTGTAAGAAATGTATAAGTAATCACATTGTGGCATTTCCTTGATTTCTTCTACAACACCACGGAAAACATGATCTTGATTATAAACCTTACATCCAATTAAATCACTATAATAGTATTCATCCTCGTCGAGCTCTTCTCGATCTTCTTCACTCACATAGATTTCATCTAAATGGTATTTAGACACAAGATTAATGTCTTGAAGATTCTTAAAGCTGACTAAAAGATATTTCCCAAAGTCTGAAGCCTTTTCCACTTCAACGGGAATATATTCTTCATTATGATAAATATATAATTTACTACCTTTAAAAAAGCGATTAAAATCAGAGGTGACCTTAATTTTTAAATCTCCTTTGATTCCATGTGTTGTCATAATCTTTCCACAGCGATAGTACTCCATAATACTCCTCCTCAGTGCATTTCGTATTATATCAAAATATTTGAATTGCGTAAAGCCTCTTCCCAAACACTTATAAGCTCATCTAGAGAAATTCTTGCGTTGGCAGAGCTTGTAGAAGGTAAACAAATTGCCATATCCTTTAGATTTGGGTAAGCCTTACAAAATAAGGAATATGCTTTATTTCCATTTAAAAGAATTTTCTGAATTGGTGCTTGCAACAAGATATCCTTTATATCTGTACAAATCACATTTTCAATGCTTGCATCACTAGAATTCTTTATATCACATGAGGCAACCACATCGTATAGAGCTAAGTGATGCTTAAGAATAAAACTCGTCTTAGCATCTATATCCTTATTATAAACATCCTCTTTATAAATCCTAGACAAAACCTTCCAAAATCTATTTTGAGGATGCATATAATAAAAGCCACGTTCTACAGAAACAACAGAAGGTAAAGAACCTAATATAAGAATTTGAGAATGTTTATCTATTACTGGAGAAAATGGATGCTCTTTTTTCAATTACAAAACCTTCTTTACTTCTTGTTTTAGGATGGATAATAGATAACAGGATACTGGTAAAGCAGTATGAGCTTCTACATAGGTCTTATACACGCCTAACTGTCTTAAATATTCTTCACTTTCTGTATGAGAAAGCTTGTAATCAATAATATCTATATGATCCGAATAAATACATAAAAGGTCAATGATACCATGGTAAGAATCAAAATAGAATTCATGCTCATGATAGGTTTTTGCATTTTTAATGTTTTCAAATACAGGCGTTGCTAAAACCTTATGTAAAGACTGCTTCATAAAATCATCCACTGGCAAAGCATCAATTTGAATGTTTTGAAAATCCAAAACTTCTAAGCACTCATGGAATTTCTTACCAAGTTCAATAGCCTGTTTTAAATTAGAATCTGTTAGCTCTATTAATTCTTTAGAAATAGCTTTCTTTTCTTTTACTTCACTCAAATAAGTATCCTGTTGATATTGAATAGACTTTCCTGAAATCTTTTTGATAGAATGCTTTACCATACGATATTTCAAGGATAATCCTAATTTTGAAACATCTACAGGAACATGATATTCTTTGAAAAAAAGCTTTGTGTATAAAAGCTGATTAAAGGAAGACACACGTTCTAATGAGACAGGTTCTTCTACATCAAGATTTTTAGAAATTAAAATAATCTTTTCTCTAGCTCTAGTCAAGGCTACATAAAACAATCGTATCTTCTCTGAAAGATCTGCTTTTTTTGTTTCTTCTTCAACTAGTGACTTAATAATCGTATTACTATTGGCTTCATCTGAAAAAGGAATATAAAGACCATACGTTGTAGATAACCCAAAATTTTCTTTGATATCAGCTTGATTAAATTTACTTCCTAGCATTGGGAAAAAACAATATGGAAACTCTAATCCCTTAGATTTATGAATGGTCATCATATGGACACAATTCTTTGAATCCTCTGCCATTTTATATTTTAAAGCAATTTGATTTTCAAATATACTAGCAAAATAAGAACAAGCTTCCTTAATTCCCATACCAGCTGATGCCATAGTCATAAATAAATTATGAATATATTCTAGGACAACACAAGAGCTGTTGACCTCTCCAATTAAAGACAACTTTTCATAAATCTTGAAGTCTTCTACAATTCTAAAATAAATTTCTTCTAACGCAAGATTACTTACCTCGTTGGCTAAAGTATCCACCAAAGCGGTAAGTTCATTTCCCTTATGCTCCTTTACCATAGAGTAAAGTGTCAAATCATCGAAGCCAAATAAGAAGCTTCTTCCCACACTTACTAGTGCGTGTTCATAAGGCTTATCCAAAAGATTTTCATATTTGCTTACGATACACAAAAAGATATTAGAAAACAACTTTGGTAAAATCGAATCATTCAAATCTACATCAGCTTCTATGGATAATGGAATACCTAAATATTCAAACACTTTTTTAAAGGTGATAAAGCTTTTCGTTTTATCCATAAGAATTGCGATATCTGAATACTCTAATGGCTCAAATTTATCCTTCTTCAAACAAAGAGGCTTTTGACTCATCAATTCCTTTATTTTATTTCCACAAATAAAAGCTTCAACTTCTTCATCACTAAATTCTTCTTGTGGATTATAGGTTAAAATGTTCATATGATGCTCTGTGTGACTCAAGGACTTTTCATAATCAAGTTGTCCAAACCGCATCATATGCTCATAAGCGTAATTTGCATCCCCAAATTCAAGCGTCATCAAATTTGAAAAAATTAAATTGATATCTTCAACAACCTCTCTACGCGATCTAAAGTTATGCGTTAAATCAATTTTAACTCCATCCTCCAGATTAGAATACCTGCTATATTTATCTTTAAATATATATGGATTGGCATTTCTAAAGCGATAAATGGACTGCTTGATATCTCCTACCATATAGCAATTATGATTGGAAATATAAGAAATGAAAGTCTCTTGGATATCTGAAGTATCCTGATATTCATCAATCAATATTTCTGTAAAGCTATATTTAATTTCTTCTAAAACTGCAGGATTGGTTTTTACAAGCTTTATAGCCATCTTGGCAATATCCATATAATCAAAAGCCATAAGTTCATACTTATAATCATCTAATCTGTGCTTGACCTTTAAGGCAAGTTCTAAAAGGTATAGTACATCTTCCTTGATTGCATAAAGCTCAGTTCTTGCTTCCTCTAAAAAAACATATTTAGAAAAATATTTTAGTTTGATTTCCTTTAAGCATTCTCCACAAGCTGTCTTTTGAGATTTCACATAATCTATAGCCTTAGGATGAATTCGAGGGAAAGAAATTGTGTTCAGCCAAGAAGCAGCTTCATCATACGTTTTTATATTTGCAGTCGATAAAATGTGATTTACCTCATCAAAAAGCTTATTGCTTGCAGAATCTGTACTTGCAGAATCAGATAGTTTCAAAAGAGATTGATAAAACTCATTTACCTTGTTTAAGGCGAGCTGTTCATATTTTGAAACTAGTGATTCTATAAATGCGTTATTATAATACTTATCTTCGTATGTCTTACAAAACTCTTCTTCCTCTACAATCAATTCTAATTTAGCTAATATAGATAAAATCATTTTTTTAACATTGTCATCATTCTGTTTTGTATACTTCGTTAAAAGGCTTAAAAATCTAGGTTCCCTATTAGAATAAAGTTCCTCAAACATAGAATCAACAATTTCTTTTTTCTTGACCTCAAGTAAAGACTGATCCATAATTGTGATATCTTTGTCAACATTCAAATGGAAATAATATTTTTTCACTAAGGCTAAGCTATAAGCATCAAAGGTTGTAATAAAGGCACTATCAATTCTACTCGCTTGATCCTTTAGATTGTGTTCAATCAGTTTCTTTCTGATGCGCTCTTTCATCTCTGCTGCCGCAGCATTAGTGAAGGTTAAAACAAGAAAACTACAAATGTCCTTCCCATCTAGACAGTAGGTTAAAATTCGTTCTGATAACACTGCAGTCTTACCAGAACCAGCCCCCGCTGAAACAATACAGTTTCCTCCCCTTTTATGGATTGCTTGATTCTGCATCTCAGTCCATGCCATGCTCATCGCCTCCCTTTCCAAATGGTTTATAGGTTAATTCCTTTAAATCCTCATACTCATAATAACAAATATCTTTATATTTACAAAAGGTACATGAAGCATTTTTTCCATTAATCTTCTTTGGTTCAATTGGGAAGATTCCCTGATGAATTGAATCTGAGGCTTGTTCAAGAAGTCCTTCTACCATTGTGATAATTTCTTCTTGTTGAGATTCTAAAAACACCTTGGAGTACCTTAAAAAACCATCCTTCCCAACACCTAGAGATTTAATATAGGTACTCTTCTCATAGGTTGGGTCTAGCATAGAGATTAACTTTGGACTAGCTACGCTATATCCTTCTAGCATAAATTTCTTTGCCATCTGAGCTTCAACATCTGATTTATGATCAAAGATGACAATATTCACCTTTTGCAAATATAAACCTATAATATGAAGTTTAAGTCCTGCAAAAGGAGGGTACTTAGATAATAGATACATATAGGAAGGTAACTGCAGATGAAAGCCATCCTCTATATTATCTAAACTAACAATATCTGCCCCTGTCTTATAATCTACAATTGCTGCATAAACCGCATCATCTTGGATTGTATACATCAGTTTATCAATATATCCTTCAAAGGTATAGGTATCCTTTACCACTTCGACATGGGCCTCTCGTTCAATCGTTTTTAACTGGCTCATCTGTTCATGCTGGAAATTAAATTCTAATAGGTTTCGTAAAACAGAGGTCATCTGATCAAAAAAGAACTCATCTCTACTTTCTAAGGCATTTTCTGATTTGTGCTTAGCTACTGATTCTAAAAAATTAAAACTCTCACTATAGCTATCCTCTAATACCGCATGAGAAAAGGTTCCCATTCTTGCTGCCATCTGTGGTTTGAATTCATTTAATCCTAAGATACGATCAGCATAATAAGAAAATGGGCAAGCAAAGTAAAGCTTTACATTAGAGTAAGCAAGACGCAATGGTTTAAGTTCAAAATGCTTCTGCATGGTCTCTAAAGGAAGGGGTTTATAGCTATGGTCATAGCTCTTATACTTCGCTTCTGCAATACCATATTCTTCTAAATCCTCATGCCACTGACCATACTTTAAATATAAATCATATAGACCTACTAATCTCAGCTCATCTTCTAATTTGGCATAACCAAAAGGAAGCTTTGGATTCTTCACTACATCTAGCTTCATATCCTCTATCAATAAAGAAGGCAAAAAGCTTTCCGTCTTCACATATCTTTTATAAGTCAGAGTAAGATGAGGTGTAGCTAAGATCCAGGCTTTTAAACGATTATACTCTATCTCATTCTTTTCATAGGAAGTAGATAAATTTAAAAGAAGCAAATCTTTATCATTTAAAAATCCTTCCTCTTTACTTATTTTAGGTGAATTTCCCAAGTTAAAACCAACATAAAATACATAGTCTGTTTCATCAAATAAAACGGATTCCCCTTCAAACTGAACAGCTTCTATGTATTTCTTTTGTGGAAACTTTTTATTCTTTAAGACTGCCTTTAAAAATTCTAGACATTCTAAAGGTTTTTCATTCAATACTTCATTCTCATTTAAAATATCAACAAGAATAGGATATAGAATGTTTTTAGAGTCGAGTTGATTTAACACACTTTGAAAATCAGGTAAAGTCTTACATGCTTCTAAAAATTGTTTAATCAAGGAAGCAGATAAAAGATTTTTATACCCATCAAACTCAATAGGAATTCCATAGCTTCGAGAGAGACGTTTCAATAAAAAACGATATTCTTCATCTGTATGAACAATATAAATATCATTTAAGGAAACACCCTTTCTTAGAAGTTCTTTAATCTGATTCATCACAAATAGGGTTTCTTCTAAAATTGTTTTAAATTCATATACGAAAGGTATATAGCTTTTATCCTGTGGATAAACCTCATATACTTTCGTATATTGCTCTGTAAGTTTTTTTAAAGAAAAATATTCTTTAGTAGGTAGAGGATCAATAAATGTAACAGGAAATTGCTTCAAGCGAAACAAAAATAGAGGATCCTCTTCTATGAGCTGATTTTCCTTTAAATAATGCAAAACAGAAACCATACTATCTAGCTTCGGATTAGAATAGTTCTTATCTTCCAGCTTTGAAACAGCATTTGCATATTCTTGACTTAAGGAATAAGAAAAGCCATAATGCTTCATCAATTGAAAGATAGCATTTGGTTTTAAAGAAAAAGTCAAACGCTTATGTAATTCCTCTTGTGTTAAAAATATATAGTTCTTTATTGTTCTTGCTTCCTTTAATATTTTTTCTTTCATAGAAGCATTACATATGATAAAGCCCTCTGCTAATTCCATTCTCCTCACCTCACTTAAGATTATAGCATTAAAACCAACATAATTTATGTATGATTTGGAAAAAAGCTATATTTCTATAGCTTTCTTAAATAGGTTTTTTCTTCATCAAAATCAATCAAATGATCCTTGTATAAAGATCCATAGGCTCTTTTAAAGGCCTTTCTAGACATTTGAAAAAACTTCTCAACTGCATCACTGCTAGATTTTGCAGTCAAAGGCATTACCCCATTATGCCTTTCTAAATAGTTTAGAATGGTTTGCTTATCTGTATCCATCAATACTTCCTTGTGTTCATTTAAGCTTCCATAAGCTTCTTTATCTAGCATTTTAGTGATGGTTACAACAACCTCTTCTCCTAAACGATATTTACCTCTAAACTGAGAAAGGGGAACAAAGACATAAACTAAATCCTTTGTGATAAGTCCAATTCCCTTATCTGCAATTCGTAATACATATGCAGAAACCTGTTCATTTTCTGCATACTTAACATTTTTGTATAACTCCAAAACATCAAATCGATTTACAGGTTTAGCAGTCAAAGCATTCTTTTTTACTTTAAGCTCACAAAAAATCAAATCTCCATCTATAGGCCATTGCTCTTCATCATAAGGTAAATAATCTCTAGAAATTAAAATATCCTTTGGGGTATGATTGTCAATAAAAACCCCTACTCCAGCTATACGATTCACAACATGAACAAAATTTGGCTGTCCCATCAACAGGTTTGGCGTTGCCATAGTCCCTGTTTTTCTATTCTCTTTATCCGTATATACATAGACATCTACCATTTGATTAATTTCCAATTCTAAAAGAGCTTCACGATAATGTAAAAGAATCTCTTCTGTGCCTTCAGAAACCATATATCCTAAATCTGTTTTACGAAGCACTTTTAAATGGTTTATCGTTCCTATATTAATCAATTTCTATCCCCATCCTTATAATTTCTATCTGTCTGCTTCAAATACATTTCCTTCTTATCTTCAAAGCTTGTTTTTTTAGATTGTTTTTCTATTTTTTTGATTAAATCCTTTTCTTTAGTTGTTAATGGTTTCATAGAGCCATCTCCTTTACACCGCGTTCTTCTAGCATCTTTATAATGCCTTCAATGTTTGTTTCTGTTTCATAGGTATCGGCTGTTTTAATATAGAAAAAAATCTCTAAATAATATTTTTCAAAGGTATATAAGGTTAAGCATTTTACAACAGGATTTACCAAGCGCATGTTATAGGATTTTATTCGATTTAAATGAAGCGAAAAATCTTTTTCTGGAAGAAGTCTTTTCGTAAACATAGATAATCTTTGAAAATAGAGATTTTCCTTTCCAATTGTCATTATAAAATCAGCAGTGCCCTGGGTATAAATTTTCCCTTTATTTTGTTTAAGATAAATTATACCTGGACGATGCCCCTTTAATAACCTGCTTGTTCTATATTGCATAATAATTTGTTTACGATTCATAAAGCTTTCCACCTCTATCTCATTATACCATTAAAGCCATATATTTACAATTTTTAATAAAAACAAAAAATAAAAAACATTTGACAAGCGCTTTCATAAGTGGTATTATATATGTGTGTGATAAAATAATAACTTTTCAAATAATCTCTCCCAAATTAGAAAAGGGGCTACAAGATTCTTATCTTATAGCCCCTTTTCTTAATTCTTTAAACTCAACAAATAGATATTTTGTTTTGGCATATTATCATAGTAATAGACATAATCCTTAGGAGGTAAAACAGTTTCTATGTATTTGGCATTCAAGCGTAATATCGTTTTAATAGAAGGAATATTATCTTCATTACAAGTGATATAAAGCTGGTCTTGATGATGAGCCAAAGACAAAGGGTATAGCATTAAAGTTGCCATATAGGCATACCTATGACCACGATATTGTTCTTCTATATAGTACCCAATATTCCCATTATAATAGGAGTGATAATTCTTTCCAATACGCAAACTGATTTGACCTATAATCTCTTTTGTTTGTTTTAGAATAATGTTATACCAATAAAAAGGAATAGCTTTTTCATCCCCTGGATTTTTTTCTATTATTGCCAAATCCAAGATTTCTCCTTCAATAGAATCATATTCTTCTAAAAAAATCATATTAATAGCGAATTAAAGCGTAAAGCTTCTTTCCCCTTCTAATGACTACAAACTTTCCTTCAATCGCTATATCCTTAGTAAGAATAAACCCTTCTTCTGTAACCTTATCTCCATTCACTAAAACCGCACCATTTCTAATGAATTCTCTTGCTTCACGTTTTGAAGACGCTAGTTTTAATTCAATTAATGCATCTACCAAAGCAATTTCTTTTCCTTCCATTGCTGGCAAGTCATTAAAGCCCATCTCAATTTCCTTTGCCGTAAGTTCTTTTATATTTCCGCTGAATAAAGCTTTAGATATTTTCAAGGCTTCTTCAAAAGCTTCTTTTCCATGTAGGAATGTAATCACTTCTCTTGCTAAAGCGGTATGAGCTTCTCTTAAATGTGGTGCCTCAGTATTTTTCTTTTCTAATTCCTCTATTTCTTCTTTAGAAAGGAAGGTTAAAAATTTTAGATAATCTATAACCTTAGAATCCTCTGAATTAATAAAGAATTGATACATCTCATAAGGTGAAGTTTTATTCGCATCTAGCCATACTGCCTTACCATTTGTCTTACCAAACTTAGAACCATCACTCTTTGTTAAAAGGGGCATAGTAAAGGCATAGGCATCCTTTTGTTCCTTCTTACGAATCAGCTCAATCCCTGCAGTAATATTTCCCCATTGATCCTGTCCTGCAACCTGCATTGTTACATTCTTGTTTTTATATAACCACCAGAAATCTAAAGCCTGCATAATCATATAAGAAAATTCAGTATAAGTAATACCTGCATCTAATCTTCTTGAAACAATATCCTTATTGAGCATGTAATTTACATTAAAGAATTTACCAAAGTCTCTTAAGAAATCAATAAAATTGATATCCTTACTCCAATCATAATTATTTACTACCTCACAACCAAATAGCTTTGTTAGCTGTGCCTTTAAGCAATTAAAATTATGATCGACCGTTTCTTTAGTAATCATAGGACGCTCACTATCAGGCTTTGGATCACCAATAAGACCTGTTGCCCCACCAACTAATACAATGGGATGATGTCCTGCTTCCTTTAATCTTTTACAAATTAAGAAGCTTGAAAAATGTCCAATATGTAAACTGTCTCCTGTAGGGTCAGTTCCAATATAAAATGTCATTCCTCCTGCATTTAATTTTTCTTTTAAAGTTGGGTCTGATATATCTTTAATCAAACCTCTCCATTCTAATTCTTCATAAATTCCCATAAATAATCTCCTTCTTTCTTTAAAAATAAAAAGTCCTTAAGAATTATATTTCCTAAGGACGAAAAATTTCCGCGGTACCACCTTAGTTCCATAGCACAAGCTATGACACTTCAATGTTTGTTTCTCCAGGAGTGTATTTCAAATTAACCCTTTGATCTGTTTTCACCAACCACAGACTCTCTAAAACAAAACTGTTAAGTCTACTTGAGTTCCTATCTTCAAAACTATGAATTTGTTGTATTACGTCTTATAAAACGATATGGTAATAAAACTCTGTTATGCGCTACCTCTTCTTGCTTCATAAACTTTGTTAGAAGACGCATAGAAACAGCACCTATATCATACACCGGAGTATCTACACATGTCAAGGTAGGACGTGATAAAATTGCATATTTTGTGTTTTGTAAACCAACAACAGAAATATCATTTGGAATTTTTACTCCATGATCCTGAGCAACATTCATAAAGCTGATGGCAATACTATCACGTACAGCAATAGCACCATCAATTTTATTATTTTGGAAGAATTCCTTAAAATGAAGGGAGTTAATTGAAACATCTCCACTTGTTCTAAAAATCTTAGGCTCAAGTCCTGCTTCCTTCATAGCATCCAAATAGCCAACTTCCTTTTGAGTGTTCACTGAATATCGTCTAGCAGTTGTAAAGAAATAAACATTCTTTCTGCCATATTCTAACATCTGTTTTGTTATTTCATAGGTTGCATTTTCATAATTAATAGCTACACAAGGAATATCTTCATCATCATAGAATACGTTAGATAAAACTACAGGAATCATAGCATCTTTAATTGCATCCATAGCAATTTTCATTTGTTCTTTTTCTAATTCATCATTTAAGAATAAAATTCCATCAATCTGTTCTGCGATAACTATACGCATTGCTTCTGTAATATCCTCATCATTACCTATAGAAAAAATTTTAATAGAATATTCATATTTCTTAGCAATATCCTGAATTCCACCTAACAATTGAGCTGTAGCAGATCTAGAAACATCAGCCAAAATGATACCAATTGTTGTGGTTTTTCTACTTGCAAGTCCACGTGCAATCGCATTAGGACGATATCCCAATTCCTTAATGACGCGTAAAACTTTTTCTCTAGTTTCAGGATTAACCTTTTCTGGATTATTCATTACTCTACTTACTGTTGCTAAAGAGACCTTTGCAGCTCCTGCAACATCATATATTGTAGTGTTAGCCATCAAAAACCACCTCACATCCAGTGTAATTATAGCATAATGAAAATCAATTTTCAATCATTTTCATGAAAACGTTTCTATAATTTACATTTCGACAGATAATTGATTCTCTTTTTGCTTATTTTTATATTTTTTATAAGCAAAATAATAGAAACAAAAATAAACAAAAGCTAAGATAGAAAAGCCAAGTAATATCAAATAAAAATTAGAATATCCTATACTTTTTATAATATATCCACCACTAAATTTGAAAATGGCACTAAAGATTTGAATCCCTAGCATCACTACAATTATTCCCTGTGAAGCCAGTCTATATCCCAATATTTCACTAACAAAACTGCTAGATAAGTATAGAGCTATCGCCCATATGATACCTCTAAGCATTTGAAAACCTACAATAAACCACAAGGAGGTTCCTCCAATGCCATGAGCTATATTTCTAACGACTAAAAGGATAGCTGAAATAAAGAATAGCTTAAGACCAAGCTTCTCCCCAAATTTATTTAATAAGAACATAGTGATAATTTCAATTCCGATAAAGCCGAAGCTAACAATATTATAATATTCTCCTCCACCCTTTGATTCCATATATAGAGAAAAGAAATCGTCTCCTACCTGCATAGAACCAATTAATAATACATAGAAAAATATATATCCAATAAAGAATTTGTTTGTTCCAATTTCTTTTAATTTTGGTTTTTCTTTTTCTTCTTCCACATGTTGGGGAACTCTTGTAAAGAAATATAAAACCGAAACTAAAATAAACAATCCACAAGCGATATAAAATGATACCGCATATGAGGTATACTTAGTAATTACACCTGAAATGAATACACCTAACATATAGGAAGTCGACCCATAAATACGGATTGAAGTAAATCTTTTATTCTCCTCTTCGGCAATTAAAGTTAACAAGGAATCAATCATTCCATAATTAGAAGAGGAAATGATACTGATAAGTATTATACCTATTAGCGAAAAAGCAAAGTTATTCGCAAGCATCAATAAAATGATAAAAAATGCCTCAACAAAAGACATTATCATTAACGCTAATTTTGTCTTTTTAGGATTGGTACATAGTTTCGTATAGATTGGTGCACAAAGTATCGAAGTAATTGGAATCGCTGCAATTAGAATTCCTATTTGGGCAACATCTAAGCCCTTAGAATGGAAATACAGACTAATATAAGGAAAGAACAATGCTTCTGCAAAATAACGGACAAAGGTTAAAATCTTACATAACGTTAAATTTTTCATTTTTCTTCTACCAACAATAAAATCCAGTCATTAGAATTTTTTCTTTCTTCTGGCTTTATTGTCAAAATATCCTTTCCTTCAAGTATTCCAATCTCATTTTTCTTTCCATTTTCAGGATTGATCCAAAAGCCTCTAAGCTTTTTCTTTTTATACTCCTTTAAATCTAGAGAAAATTCTTTTCCCAAATAATCATAACAAAGGATGAAATCTTTACTTTTAAAAACAGGGATATACTCATAAAAAGGCTTGGGATTTAGAATCATTTCAGGACAAGCAACGCCTTTTGTAAAATCTATAGAAAGCATAAGATTTTTCAAGTGCTGCATCTGTTTTCCACCTGGCATATGTAATGCTTCTTTCCACTCCTCACGAACTCCGTAAGAACCATTTTCCCCTTTTCTATAAAATTGCATAATTGCATTATTCCCATATGTAAACCCACATGCTCCTTCTAAAACAGACCAGTAAGCATATCTTCTAACATCATAATCCTGCCAATAGGGTTGAGCACAATCATGTAAGCCTTGTAAAATTCCCTCATAGGAAGGCTCTCCATCTAAACAGGGCTTCGACGTCAAGCTTTTATTCTTTCTTACATATTTATAATTATCCTCACCAAAAACATCTTCTTTGGTTTTCTTATCATCCCAGGCATGCATATCAACCTGATCATATCTTCTATGTCCAGATTGAAACATATGAAAATCTATCCAGTCACAATCCTTAAACCATTGATAAGAGCCAGTTCGTCCAAAGGGGTGAAATGTAATCAAACGAGTAGAATCCTTTTCTTTTAATCTTTGACCAAAATGATTATATAAGGAAAAGGCTTCTTCTCCCCTAATATCACCACCTAATATCCAGATGATATTATCAAAGGGTTGAAATAGACGATTTATAAAGTCAGCATAACCATCTATATTTTGTTCATTTAAAATATGATTTTTCACCATAGCTCCCCACATAGGAAGAATTCCTAGAATCAGTCCTATATTTTGAGCATACTCTACGATTTTTTTAACCTCTTCCCAGTATTCTAATAAATGTGGTGATTTCCCAGCACAAGTATATCCATCCTTATAAGTGTGGAGCAACACACATTGAATCACATTGAATCCAAGACTTTTACGATTATCTAAATGAAGCTTTGCTTCTTCAACGCTCAGTTTTTCAAACAAAAGCCAAGCAGTATCTCCTAACCAAAAGAAAGGGGCATTATTCATATATAAATAATTTCCTTTAACCTCTAGTTTCACTATACCACCACCTATCAAGTATTTTTATTATACCACAAGAAAAAGAAAAGAGATAAGGTAAAATACTTTATCTCTTAAAGAGTTCCTTTCTATATTCTTCACAAGCACGATCTATTGTCCCAGCTCCTAAAAAACAAATAATGACATTTTCTTTTTTATATAAGCTTTGTTTCAAATGGTAATCATAAACTTGAAATCCTAATTCCTTGTAAAGTGACTTTTCTAAAACAATATTGTGTTTTTCTCTTGCACTACTAAATAATCCATACAAATAACATTCATCAAATTGTCCTAATACTTTTTTATAGTCTTTAATAAAGCATTGTAATCTAGAGATTGTATGTGGTTCAAAAATGCATATCTTTCTCATAGAACCGTATTGTTCACATAATGTTTCATATATAGCCTCTACTTCTTGAGGATGATGTGCATAATCCGAAATAATGATTTGAGATCCTATTTCCGTTTTTTCAAAGCGTCGTTTTGGCATAACAAAATTCTTGATTCTAGTTTGAACTACAGAATCTCTTTCATTTAATAGTTTAACAGCCAAATAAGCACCAACAAAATCATAGGCATATTTTAATCCTACAATTGAGAGTTCAAATATCTTTCTTAATATCGTTACCTTTCCCTTATCGTATGTAAAGACTACATCATTATCTTCATTTCTGCCATAGGTAATTACATTATCAGCTCTATAAGAAAACTCATCTCCATTTACTATGCAAATATTACTCTGTTTTGCAAACTGGATAAAAGATTTTTCATAGTCTTCTTTCGTTTTGAAAAAATCAACATGATCATAATTTACATTTAAGATTAAAGAGATATAGGGATGATAATTTAAAAAAGTATTTCTATATTCACAGGATTCCAAAATAAAATCCTTTTTCGTTCCAACCTGATAAGAACCATCTCCAATTAGACTTGTGGAATTAGGGAGTAGTGTTGCAAGCATTTTAGTGGTTGTCGTTTTCCCTGAGGTTCCACTGACACATATCCATTGTTTATTATTAAAATGATAATTCAAAAATTGAGGATATGTCATATAAGTATACACCATACTTTGAATGTATTTTGTTACACTATGATTTATAAATGCGTTCCCTATAATATAGAAATAGCATTTTTTTAATTGCATATTAGAAAAGCTTTCAGTACGAATTGGATAGATAGAATTCATTGTATAAAAATCCTCTTCAACATCCACTCCTCTTACAATATGGCCTTGTTCAGAAAGTATTTTTGCAAGAGCACTTAAAGCTGAGCCTTTGATTCCAACCAAATAAAAAAGCATAGTATCACCTATTAATACTATGCTAAAAATTTTCATTTCATACTTTTTTCTATTTTATCTAGACACACTTTATAATTAAGTTTTGTTTTATGCTTTAAGTCCATCGGTAATTGACGCATAAAAATATATTCTACACCTTCTTTTTTATTTTTTAAATTTCCATTATAAGCCACATATATCTGATTCTTATAATAAAAGCTAAAAGCCATGCAAAGATTTTTTTTACGTATTTCCTCATCAAAAGCATAGTTATAAAACTCTTTCTCTAAAGAGGAATATTTTTTTCTGCCAAGTAATTGTAATGTCCCACTTACAATTTTTCCTAAATCCCCTGTGTAATGTAAATGATTTGGTGTATTTACCTTATCTCCTTTAATTACAATTTCCCCTACTCCATCTTTATTTGGGTTTGAAATAGCCACTTCAATTTCATTTGCCTTTTTATCAAAACAGAAAAGATTGTTTTGATAAAAATCAAGATTTGTCTTATAAATTATGGCTCCTTCACTTGCTCCATAAACATAAGTAATACTGGCGTTAGGAAATACTTCTTTAATCTTCTTTACTTCTTCAGAATAAAGGATAGCTCCCCCTAGCATAACTTTTTTAACCATAGGATAACTTCGTTTTTCTGAAAGTATTTTTTGAATGTTTGTTAAAATACAATCTGGTTGAAATTTTTGAATGCTTTTTATTTTTCTAGAAATACAAGTGGTTTTTAACAAATAGAGGGATAACATATTATAAATAGGTAATCCACCAAAGATAGAAAATTCATCTTGTAAATTAATCTCATTTTCAATCTCTTTAGCTTGCTTCAACAAAAAATCTATGGTTCGATGAATTGCTTTAGGAGTACCTGTGGTTCCAGAAGTAAAGGTGGTTAAAATAACTGAATCAGAAGAGCTTTCTATTTTCAGATTATAATTCACCTTATTTTTTACAAATGAGGACACATTAATTTTTTTACATTTAGGAAGGATAAAAGAACTCATCATTTTTGTTTTTCTATCCACAAAACAATATCTAACTTCTTCTAATATCATTAATTCATTTATATGATTTTTCTTATATGAATCAAAGACAACCAAATTCAATTGATATAAAAAGCTGGCAAACATTACAACATAAAAATCATAAGAATATGGCAATACAAATAACCCAACCTTATCCTTTGGTTTTAGTTGATTCTTTTGAAAAAGCACTATCATTTTATAGATATCTTCATAAAACTCTTTAAAACTCTTACTTACTTTCTTATGATGCTTTACATATTGTATAGCTGGTTTTATTTCTTTTAAAAAATGCTCAATCATGTTGCACCTCATAAACAATAAAATCCTGATAATACATTGCTCGATCTTCTTTTAGATTCTCTTTTGTATTGATTCTTTTAAATCCATTTAAATACCTAGGATTCATCATATTCCAGTAAGCAATTCTTGCATTTGTATTACAAGAGTTTTGTATCCACTTTTCAAACTGAGAAATGTCTTCAGGCATATATTCAAATATATCTGACAGATTCATAAAATCAAAATTTCCTTCATTTTGAATTACTGTTTCAAAATCTATGCATTTTACTTCTATGCTATCTATATTTTTCTTAATCTTATCAAATACTTCTTCTTTAGCATAGTAAGGCAATTCTTTAAACTTACCTAGCATAGCATATTGAAGATATGGATTAGAAGAATTTAAATTATGATAAATTCCTAAATCAACTCTTTCTTTTAATATCTTAGCTAAAGACCCTTCAGCATATTGAAAATATGCTTTATCTCTACCGAGCTTTGCCATAACCTTTTTAGAAAAAAAGATACGAAATAAAAGTCTGAAACGACGATTATTAATATACTTATTATAATATTTTCTTTGTTCTTCTATTGATGCAAAACTCATAAATTTCTCTATTTTCTTTTTTGAAGCAACAAGAGGTAAAATCTTTTTTTGAAATAAATGGAAATAATATTCAAAGCGTCCAGCATGAATTAATTTATTTTCAATTAAAAATAGGTGTTCCTCAAAGTATGTTCTCGTTTCTTCATCTAAAGAAGCTTGAAGAGTATTATAAACATCTACAGAATTTTCTTCCTTAAAGCCTAAAAGAATGAGAAAGTCATTATAAGATAAATGTTTGATTGCAGCAATTTTCAATTTAGAAAGATAAACCTGACTTGGATTTGAATCAATTGCTAGAACTTCTACTTCATCATTTTCTAAAAAGGCTAAAGAATTATCTAAAGCACTCGCAATAGATAAAATCCTTCTTGTATGTGGAGGCATATATTTCTTTAATTGCAATACATCCTCATGACAATTACTGTAGTGAATATAATTTGGTTCTTTAAAATATTTATTCTTCAATGTGAACCACCCCCTTAACACTATCTAGGGTAACCACATCTCCCGTTTTTAAAATCTTTGTGACATCAGGTATACCTACAACAGCAGGAAGTCCTAATTCTCTTGCTACTACGAAGCTATGAGAAAGCATACTTCCATGTTCTACGATTAAACCACTAGCTAAAGGGAATAAGGATATCCATCCTGGGTCTGTCCTAGAGGCAACGATAATATCTCCAGGAGTAAAAGGATCTGTCACTTCCTTCATTACAGATACTTTCCCCTTTATAATTGCTTTACCATTACTTAACCCCTTTAACTCTTCTTTTGAAGAACTCTGCTTTAAAGGTAAAACTCTATGTGGGTAGAAGCTTACGCGATAATAATAAGGCTGTTTTCTAAAATATTCCATTTCCTTTTTGCGAAGCTTTATTACTTCTTCTACATTTTCAGGAAGAGAAAATACTTCCTCTTTTGTTAGATAGAAGATATCTCTAGAAGAAGATATTTTTCCTTCGTTTCTGTAGTTTCTTCCTATGGCTAAAAAGATATTTCGTACTACAGAAAAGATATAGGTTCTTTTTAAGCGAAGACGCTCTCTATTTAAAATATAATATCTTGTCTTATCTGCAAGCTTTCTTATATCCTTAGGAATTTCTACAAGAGGTGCCTCTGAATTAGGTTCCTGTTGATAAGCTAAGCCTTCTTGAATTTGCTTATACAAAAGTACTGGATTTTCTATCATAGTAATCGTTTCTAGCTTAAGCTCATTCATAACTCGTGAACCAAAATGCAAGATATACTCTTCTATTTTTTTAGATATTTCAAATTCCTTAGAATGATATTTATTAAATAGTTCTTCTGGATCTAAATTTTTAAAATCAGATAAAAGAGTAGCATCTTCTTGAATACATTTTAAAATATCCTCATATTCCTTACACACTTTAGCACTTTCCATCGTACCACTAGAATGAATACAGGTAGCGAAGATTTCTGTATATTGATCTTTATATTTCCTCTTTATTTTTTTAGTTAAACGACCATTATAAAACATTACTGCACAATCATTTAAGATTGGTGTTGCAAAATCAGACAATATATCCTCTTCGATTTTGTGATATAAAGCAATCAGTTCCTCGTTAGTCCCAGTCAATTCATGTCCATAGTAGGGCAAAACCACTCGATTAAATTTCTCGATAAAAGCGTTGGATGCCTTATCCATAGTGTGAAGCCTATGGATAAAGCAAATTCCAATTTTAACCATATCTATAAAATTCAGTTTAACTTTTTTATAAGACTTTGTTCTGCTTCCTACTCCCATCATTTGTTCCATATAAGAGGTTGAAGATTTCATAGGAAAGATACTTGTCAAACGATACCAGCTATTTAAATTATAATAAAGCTTTCCTTCATATGCATATAGCATATTTTCTAAGGTAGGCTCTAAAGAATGCATAATCTTTTTTCTAATATGACCTGCTTCTAAGGTTTTTGTATATACACCTTGATAAATACTTTTTGCAAAGCTTTGAGTTAAATAAGAGGTGGTCCCATAATAGGATTCAATCAAATTAGAATTGTCAATTAAAAGAGTTCTTTGACTTGGATGAATATCAGAATAGGTTGTAATCGGACGTGCTTGTAGAAAATAAATTTTATTTTTCTTAATTGTAAATTCAATATCTAAAAATACATCATATCTTTTTTGTAAATTAAGACCAAGCTTCTCCAATTGTTTTAATACTTTTATAGATATAAAAGAGGTATCTCCATGAATATGACCTGAAGATATAAAATAATCCTTAGAATCCTTCTTTCCACTTACCAAATCTTCCCCAAGTCCATCTACAATACTAACCATAATTTCATCAGGATTATCTGTTTTTGGATTCATTGTGAAGATTACACCAGAAGCTTCTGGCTCTACAATCATCTTTTGTACAACAACAGCCATTGAAATATCTTCTATAGGAAGTCCATTGGTTGTTCTATACTCTATGGCAAGTGGCATAAAAGCACTTTGATATACCTCATAAACTTTAGATAAAACATCTTCTTTTTTTACATTTAGCTTTGTATCATGAATTCCTGCGAAGCTAAACTTAGAAGAATCCTCATCTATTGCAGAGGAACGCACTGCATATAGCTCGCCTTTTTTACAAAAGGAATTAATTTTTTTCTTGAGTTGTTCTTCTACCTGTTTATCCTTTTCTAAACTCTTAAAATATTCAGTAGGAATTACAAAATAGGCTGGTGTATTTTTCACCTTGGCATAATTTAGATTATATGCTTTTCCACCTATACTCTTTATTTCCTTATAGTTCTCATAAAAGTTAACTTGACTTAATTTTTTATAAAGGGCATATAGAATAGATAAAACAAAGAATAAAACAAGCATACAAATATTCACAATTTCAAATGTAAAATTATAATAAAGAAAAAGACTATATGTAGCAGGTAAAAGGAGCATTTTTGCATAGATGGAAATCTTCTTAAATAAAACAAAGAACAATACAAAAACAAAAAGCAAGAAGAAATACCATAGCTGATATATAGAGATTAAAGCTATTGTACCTATACAAAAGAAACCTGCTAGAAAATATAGTACTCCTTTACTTAATGGTGCCTTATTATTCTTTAGATCTGTATCATAATCTAAGATATCATCTAATACGCGAATCAAATAGAAAAATGGAATAAAACCATAAAGTGTTTCCGTAAAGATAGGTACTTTAAATAAAGTACTAGCTAAACATGCGGTATATAGTATTATGATTTCAAAGAACAAAACAATATAACGCTTGAAAAATACCATTACCACCATCTCCTTTTGTAGATGAATGCCTTCAGCATAACCTTAGAATAAGAAATATGAGCATATTGGCATAGTTTTTTAAGTTCTAGCTTGGATTGTTTTTTATCGTGGTGATATTCGAGTGCCTTTACTGCAGCCTCTCTTGTCATTTGACCACTACGAACAAGATAGCTATACTCTGGCATAAGATGACTTCTTCTTGCAATTTGGTCCTTTAAATAAAGAGCTCCATGATGAATTAAACAATCAAAATGCTCTTCTTCACTTTCTACTCTCCAGGAAGTATTTTGCGTTAAAGTTTGAATGATTTCATCTTTATCATATGGATGATATAAAAAGAAAGAAACAAACTCTCTAAAGCCTTGTTCTAAACCTTCCTTTAAAAGATTTTCTTTTATCATTTTTGCTAAGGCAGGATGAACTAGCTTCTCTATTTTTTCTAATATGGTATAAACAAGTTCATTCATCGGTATTGGATTTTCCTTTAATCCTTCTTCTATAAATGGTTTAAACACATCATCAACATCACTAGCATAATTACGAAACATTTGAGCAGGGCTTCTCCCATGAATCCCAATTGCCGCGTCTACCTTTGTTGCATAATTTAACATTACAGCGTAGCCTAAAAAGGAACAGGCAATACAAGGAGACAAATACTTCTCCACCATAACCTTGTACATTTCTTTTAATAGCCTCATATCACAGACCACATATTCGTGAACCACTCCCAGTTCCTTTACAAGCCTATCAATTTTATTCTTTGCCTCTTCAGATAAAAATCCATTATCTAAGGTATATGTGATGACCTTAAGCTTATACTTATTCACCAATTGATAAAGCACATAGGTGGAATCCTTGCCTCCACTAAAACCTAATGCAACATCATAGGTATGTGTATGATCCTTGATTTTATTTTGGAACACCTTATCTAAATAGCTTTGATTTTCCAAAACAGGAGATATCTTATCATAGGAGTTACAAAAATTACAAACTCCTTTATTATCAAAATGAATATGCTTGATAGTTCTATCATTTACACAACGTGTACAAGTTTTATTATTTATTCTCATAACGTAATACCCCATATTTTTTTTGACGAAGGATTCCATTTTTAAATATACCATCTAATACCTTTGTTCGATCATTTTGGAAATGATATAAAACCTCTTTATAGCCTTTTTCTATCATCATTTCATAAGACTTATCTATCAATAGTTTTAAAATCATTTTGTTTCGATATTCTGGAAGTATCACAGTTGTTTTACACACATAAAATCTTTTTTCTAAATCCTCATAACAAAAATTAAATGCAATAGGTCTTTCTTCATCATAAATAAGTAATATATCTGGTTGAACTAATTCTATATTCTTCAAATAGATTTCTTTAAAGCATTCAAAAGAAATTGGCTCATAAAAATCTGCCTTTTGGAAAGAAATACTAGCAATGGAATATAATTCTTCTAAATGATTGAAACACTCTCGATTATGAAAGACTTCAAATCGGATTCCTTGTGGTACCTTGATTTTTTTACAACGATTCCAAACACGTTCATAAATAGGTGCTAGGGTTGAACTATATGTAGAATATATTGAAAATCCTGATTGAATGAAAGTATTTAACAATTCTTCACTTCCCATACAATCTGGATATAATTTAAAATCAAAAGAATCTAACGCAATTCTATAAG
>JAIDZC010000001.1 GCA_029057785.1 Anaeroplasmataceae bacterium | reverse complement strand
GCAAGAGATGCATGGAACTGGCAAAAAAACAATCCAAATGGATATGAAAATGAATAAATTTTATCCTCTTAGTGAATAACTAAGAGGTTTTTCTTTATAGAAAAAAAATATTTTATCCAATCCTTTTTTTAAGCATTTTCTTTTGTAATTTTGTATAATAGGCATAGGTGAATAAAATGGATAAATATAGTGTTTTAAAAAAGTATTTTGGATATGAGAAGTTTAAATATCCTCAAGATGAAATCATTGATTTCGTTTTAGAGGATAAGGAGGTTATAGGTCTTTTACCAACTGGATTTGGAAAATCCATTATCTTTCAAGTGCTTGCACTAATTCTAGAAGGTGTAAGTATCGTTATTTCTCCTTTAATTGCCTTAATGGAGGATCAAGTGAAGACTTTAAGAAAGAAAGGGATTCTTGCAACAGTATTAAATTCCAATCTGTCCTATGAAGAACAATTTGTGATTTATTCAAATATCAAAAAATACAAGTTGATTTATGTTTCTCCAGAGCGCTTAGAAAACACAGTTTTCTTAAAGCATTTAAAAGGTATTAAGGTTTCTATGGTTGTTGTTGATGAAGCTCATACGATATTATGGGCAGAAGGGTTTAGAGAGGCCTTTGGAAAAATTTATTCCTTTATCGAACAACTCGAAAAAAGACCAAAGCTTCTAGCATTGACGGCCACTGCGACACATTCTACAGTTCAAAAAATAAGGGCATATTTACATTTGGATAATCCTATAGTTGTTGAGGTTCCGATGGATAGACCTAACTTATTTTATAAAGTAATTTCACTGGATAATAAAATGAATTATCTTGTGAAATATTTAAAATCTCATCAAAAGGATAGGGGAATCATTTATTGTCTTACCCGCAAGAAAACGGAAGAATTGCACTCTAAGCTTTTAGGGTTAGGCTTTCCAAATGCTTACTATCATGGAGGACTAGAAGTAGAACTTAAAAAAAAGAATCAAGAAGCCTTTACGTTAGGTAGTCAAAAGCTTATGATATGCACTAATGCTTTTGGAATGGGAATTGATATTCCAGATATTCGATTTGTAATAGAATATGATTTGCCTCAGTCCTTAGAAGATTTGGTTCAGCAGATGGGAAGAGCCTCACGTGATGGTACTTATGGGGAAGGAATTGTACTTTTTTCTTTTAAGGATATAGATACAGTTGAATACTTCATTAGTCAACAAGAGAATTCCATTATTCAAAAACAAAATCAAAAAAAACTAGAGGCATTAGTAGAATATTGTTTAACTAAGAAATGTAGGCATCGCTATATTAGCTCTTATTTTGGTCAAAGAAAAGAAAATTGTAAACAAGCATGTGATAATTGCATCAAAAAGAGTAGATAAAATGGTAGAATTGTCTTATAATAAATAATAGAGGTGTTTCTAAATGGGAATCAAAGAAGCTTTAAATCAAGCAAAACAAAAAATAAAACAGACAATTGAAAAGGGAGATAGCGAATTAAAAAGGTATTCTGCTAGCTTTCAAATGATTATTTATAGTAAACCAAACTTAGGTGGCTTTGTTACAAAACAGGTTTTTGAAGGAGAAGAGCAGTTGTATATTCCAATTACCTCCTTTAAAGATGATATTCTAGTCCACACAATATTTAAGCTACAAAATAAGGATGATATTTATGTGGTTACAGAAATTGATGATAAAGAATACACTGAGGAATTAATCAAAGATGGCAAAACCTATACATACCCTTGTCATATTGTAAAATATCGTCCTTTAAATGATGTGTTTACAGAAGAAACAATGGGAATGGCATATCGAGAGTTAACTCAGGCACAGCATGAAACTTTGAATCAAATTAAAAAGAAAATTGAAAAAAAGTCCTTAGTTCTTCAAGTGAAGAAAGATGTTTGTTTGAAGCTATGGCAGTATTTTACAGAGTGTATTTCTTATCAATTAAAAGATCATTATGTTATGGAAACATTTGTAAAGATTGCAGATGATTTTGTTGATGATTTTTCTGCATTACTATTAAAGCTTTTTGCATAAATAGATTTTCTTCATACATACTATTATTAGAGGTGGTTGATATGAAGAAATTAACAATTATAGGAGTTCTTGTGGTTTTTTCTTTAGGAACTCTTTTTCATTTTATGTATGATTGGGTACCCCTTTTTATTTTCCCTATGAATGAAAGTATATTTGAGCATTGTAAACTAGTTCTCTTTCCATTTTTAATTTTTTATCTATGCTGTCTTCCTTTCTATAAAGAGGATAAGAGTCAACTTTTTTCTTTCTTTGTATCAGCAATATTAGCTACTATCGCATTTATAGTTGTAGGCTACTATACCTATAGTGGAATTTTAGGATATGATGTTGATGCAGTAAATATCATCCTTTATTATGTTGCAGTTTTGATAGGGTTCCTTTTGATTTATAAAAAAAAGACGTTTGTTAGTTTTTCTAACAGTGTCGTCTTTCTCTTAATTATGATTGTTTTATTTTCTGTATTTAGCTTTTATCCACCAAGTTTAAGCTTCTTTAAGGGATAAAGAAGAAATCATTTCTTCTAAATCCTTAGAGTCGAACTCATAGGATTTACCACAAAAATTACAAGTTATGGAAGCTTTATGATCAGTATTTAGAATATCTTCAAGTTCTATTTTACCAAGGCTCATAAGTCCCTTCCTAAAGCGTTCTTTACTACAAGGACAGAAGTAGGAAAGCTCCTTTGTTTCTAAAAGCTCATAATCTCCTTCTGTGATTTCTTCAATCATTTCTTCAGCAGAGTAGCCCTCTTGAATCATTTCAGAACAGCTTTTTAGTGTTTTCAGACGATTCTCAAGCTTTAGAAGTGTTTCCTCTTTACAGCCTGGCATAATTTGAAGGAGAAATCCGCCAGCACTTAAAACATTTCCATCTGGATCGATTAGAACACCTAATCCAACAGAAGATGGGATTTGTTCTGATTTTGCAAAATAGTAGGTAAAGTCTTCAGCAATTTCTCCACTCACAATTTCGCAGGTTGAAGAGAAGGGAGCACGCATATGTAAATCCTTTATAACTTCAATATATCCGTTTCTTCCTACAGCATCACCAACGTTGAGTTTCCCATTGTTATAGGAAAGATAAACTCCTGGATTATGAACAAATCCGCGTACATGTCCATCTGTGGCTTCCATTGTGATTTGTCCTATAGGACCATCTCCACAAACCTTAATGGTTAAATGCTCGCCAGATTTATAAGTACATGACATAATGCTTGCTATCGTTAGACATCTTCCCAGGGCTGCACAAGAAGTAGGCCAAAGCTTATGGATCTTTTGGGCTTCCTGTACAAGGTCTGTTGTAATGGCAGCATATATTCTTACAGTTCCATCAAAGGCATAGGCCTTTTGTAAATAATTGTTCATATTGATCACCATCAACTATTGTATCATATTTGAAAAATAAAATCTATGATTACGTTTTCATAAGTGTATTTATTGACACATTTTGTAAAAGTGAATATAATTATAGTATCAATTTAGGACGTGTCCTTTATTGATATTTTTTTTATTTTAAAAATATCGTGCAATTTTTACAATTTTGTTCTATAATTCTATATGGTGATGTTAATGAGTCTCATGAAAAGAAAAATGGAATTTTTCATTCATACGAAGGATGTAGATTATAATGATGTCATAAGACCTACAGCCATATTAGATATGTTTCAGGATTTGGCTGGTCTTCATGCAGAGGATTTAGGTGTTGGATATCAGGATTTAAAAGAAAAGAATTACGCTTGGGTAGTATTATATCAGCGCTATGAAATAAAAAAGATACCCCCTTATTTAAATACGGTTCAGCTTGTAACTTGGCCTAAACCTAAAAATCGTTTAGAATTTGAACGTGAATATCTTTTAAAGGATAAAGAAGAACAAGTATTAGTTCAGGGAATTTCAAATTGGGTCATCATTGATCTAAATACAAGAGGATTAGTTCGATCAGATAAAATCAATTTTAATGGAGAATATGAGAGCTTTACAAATTATCCAGAAAAATGTAAACGAAAGCTAGACTTAGATGCAACAAAAATTATAGATACCTTCCATTATACAGTGACGTTAGAGGATATTGATCATAATGGACATATGAATAATGCGAGATATATGAATATAATTCAAAATCATTTTTTTGAATATGGGAGTAAAGAGTATATAAAGGATGTAGAAATAGCCTATGTGAAGGAAGCTAAGCATAAGGATGAAATTCAAATAGGACATTTTAAATTAGAAGATAAAGAAGCCTTTATTGGCTACGTTAATGAAGAAATATGCTTTGAATGTTTGATAGGAGTGGATAAGCTATGAAAGAATTTTTAGAATTTATAAAGGAAACACCAACTGCATTTCATGCAAGCTTTAAAATTAAAGAAAAACTATTAAAGGAAGGATTTATTGAATTAAAGGAAAATGAATCTTGGAAATTATCCTTAGGAGGAAAGTATTTCATTGGAAGAAATATGTCATCATTACTTGCTTTTGTATTACCTAAGGATACTTTAAAGGGGTTCCATATTACTGCAGCCCATTTAGATTCTCCTACCTTTAAGCTGAAACCAAATTTCACTTTAGAGAAGGGAAAGTACATTAAACTGAATACAGAAGTTTATGGGGGACCAATCTATTCTACTTGGATGGATCGTCCTTTAGGAATTGCAGGAAGAGTCTTTGTGTTAGAGAATAATGTTCTACAAGCAAAATTAGTAAATATAGATAAACCTATGCTATGTATACCAAATTTGCCTATTCATTACAATCGTAATGTAAATAAAGGAGTAGAGTTAAATCCTCAAGTAGATATGCTTCCATTATTTGCTGAATCTAAGGGGAAGATAAATTCTTTATATCAGATGATTGCAGAAGTTTTACATGTAAAAGAAGAAGCAATTGTTAGTAGTGACTTATATTTGACCTGTTTAGACCGAGGCTGTTTAGTAGGTGCAAATGAGGAATTTATGATGGCACCTCAGATTGATAATTTGGAATGCTCTTATGGATTAATAGAAGCACTCCTACATTCTCAACCTAAAGATTCGGTTAATGTTTGTGCTTTATTTGATAATGAAGAAATAGGCTCATCAACACTTCAAGGAGCGAATTCAACCTTTTTAGCTGACACATTAAAAAGAATTAGTTTGGCTTTGCATAAAACAGAAGAAGAGCATTTGATGAATTTAGGAAATTCTTTCTTGATTTCTGCAGATAATGCTCAAGGATATCATCCAAATTATCCTTCTAAATATGATGAATCTAATCCATGCTTTATGAATGAAGGAATTGTGATTAAGAATGCTGCAAATGGATCTTATACAACAAGTGCTTTATCCAGTGCATTATTCCAGGCTATCTGCAAAAAGGCGGGGGTACCCACCCAATTTACTACGAATAGAAGTGATGTAAGAGGAGGCTCTACCCTAGGAGCAATCTCTTTAACTCATGTCTCTATTCCTTCGGTAGATATAGGTTTAGCACAGCTTGCCATGCATTCTTCATATGAAACTGCCGGAACAAAGGATTTGGAATATTTTATCCAAGCGATAAAAGAATTTTATTCAAGTTCCATCAAAACCATTCAAGAAGAAAAAATTACTTTTTAATAAGAAAATAGAAAGAACCCCATGTTTGAAGTGATTTTTAATGGGGTCTTTTTTGTTATGCAATTTTTTTTAATACTACAAGGATTCTTTCATCCTCATCCTCTAAATCCTCATTAAAGTCTCCACTGATTTTTAAAACATCAAATCCATCAAAGCACAAGATTTTAATATCATGATAATATTCATAATAGGTCTCCTCTAGCTTTAAATCTCCTTCTTGAATGCGGATGGAATGCTTAAGAGTCCTATCTTGTTTGCTTGTAGTCCATTGAATGGAGTGAGTAGGGTATTTCTTTTTGAAAGTGTGATGTCTATATTCTTCTAATAAGGTTTTTGAAAATATATCAAAGATAAATATACCATTAGGATTTAGGTGTTTCTGAACAGAAGAGAAAAGATTTTGGATGTCTTCCTTGGTTTTTAAAAAATTAACAGAATCAAAAAAACAAGTAATGACATCATAGGTTTTATCCAATTTGAAATTTGTCATATCTCCAACAAAGAAGGGAATCTCCAAATGATTCATCTTTGCCTTTTCCTTGGCAATTTCAATGATAGATTCTGATAAATCTAATCCTTCTACTGAATAATTTTTTAATTTTAATAGAATAGCTAGAGTACCGCTTCCACAGGCTAAATCTAAAATAGAAGAGGAAGACTTTAAATAAGGTTCTATAAATTCTAACCATAAGGTATAATCTAGTTCTTCATATACATCATCATAGTAGTAGGCAAAACGCTTATATTCATTCATTTTTTCACCTTTAAGTTTTCTAGTATTTTTTTATCGATATCAATATAGATTGTTTTTTGTTTTGTGTAGGTCACAAAGCAGTTTCTTTTTCCAGGAATTTTTTTAATATTTCTTACTAAGGTATAGTCAACGGGGATAGAAGAGGATTCATTTAAAGAAGAATAATTTGCAGCTAGCATTGCAGCAATTCTGCATATATTTTCTGTCAATTCATTTGTACATACGATAACATGACTTCCACTTGCATTTTGCACATGAAACCAATAATCAGTTGACTTTGCAAGTTTATGAGTAAGATATTCATTCTGTAAATTGTTTTTCCCTACATAAATGATGGTATCTTCTACAATATAGGTTAAGTAGTTTGGTTTTATCTTTTTCTTGGATTTATTTGTTGTTTCTAAAAGGTATTTATTTTCTATAAGCTCTTGTCTAATTTCTATAGCATCATTGATACTTGCACATTTAAGCTGATCTAAAAGCATTTGGAAATACTCAATCTCACTTTCTGCTAGTTTTAATTGTTCTTCAATATAATGAATAGCAGTCTTTGTTTTTTGATATTTTTTATAGTATTTTTGACTATTTGTGATGACATCATATTTGATATCTAAATCAATAACTTCCTCCTGATTCGTATAATAATTAAAGATAGAGACCTTAGATTCTTTTGCTTTTAAATTTGGATAGCTTAATAAAAGCTCTCCTTTTATTTTGTATTCCTCTGCATGAGAGGCTTCTAGTGCCTCAGTAGTTAACTTTTTTATTTTCTTTTCATTTTTATGAATTTGTCTTTGAATGAAGGATACTAAATCATTGGTTTTGAGCTTTATCTTAGATTGATTGTCTGCTTGAAAATAATAGTCATCTAAAAGTTGAGATAAAGATGGATATGCCTCCTTTTCTAAACTAGATAATGGAAAAAAGTAAAAATCCTTTTTCCCTTGAGGAGTTGTAAAGATAGAAGGAGCAGCACATTTGTGTAATATTTCATAAAAATGAGAGATGGCCTGTTCTTTAGTAAAAGCATAGTTTGCGAGTGCAATAGAAACACCCTCTAATTGATTACAAAGATCTTTAGGAGATTCTATTTTTAAATCTTCTAACTCCTTTAAGGACAAAGAAAATGGATTCAATTTAGAAGCTTCAGGAAATTGATAAATTGCATTTGGTAGCATGGTGCGTCCGAATTCAGTAACTCCAGTATGCTTTAAAACCTCTAAAATTTTATATGCTTCATCTGCTAAAATTAAATTAGAATATCTTCCCATAATTTCGCAAATAAGATATTTGTGTGTGAAATCTCTCATTTCATTATATCCAGCAAGTTTGAAGACTACAATTCTATCATTTTTATATTGATATATATCTTCAATGAAAAAGCCTTCTATATGTTTTCTTAAAAGCATAGTCAAACTTCTTGGATTAGTTGGTGAATCATAGGTTTTATTTGTTAAATGGATTCTTGCAAAATCGCAAGATAAGCTAATCATTATTGCATAGTTTTGATGATTAGAACGAATCGCCAAAATAAAATCTGTATCACCAGATTCCATTATCTTTGTAATTCTTCCTGTTTTTAGAACATTCAGCTCTTCAATCAGCTTATGTAAAAATACGCCATCAAAACTCATAATCATCACCACTCTTAAGTATAGCATAATTTTTAACATTAATAAAACATTAAAATGGATATTTCTTTTAATATTTAAAAAAATATGTTAAAATAATCAAAAGGAGTTGATGAAAATGGCTTGGAGTAGAAAAAAATTTTTAGCTAGACTAGGACAATACTTAGAATCTAAACAAATTCCTTTTGAATATGATGAAGAGAATTTGAGAATTCAAATGGAGCTATATTTTAAGAATCTTTCTTATATGCTATATCCTTATATCACAATTGAGGAAAATTTATGTAGTATAAATATTAATGTTATTGAGCATTCAGTCAAGGGATTTAATTATGAAAGACTCAATGATTTTAACAAGCAATCTAAGTTTTTCAAGGCATTTCTAACAGAAGAAGGAATTGTTTCGTTAGAGTATAGATGTATTTTAAATGAAATAGATCCTTTAGCTTTAGATACAATCTTCGACAGTTTATACGCTGTTGAGACGCTAATTGACGTACTATAAAAACGCTTTTAAATGTTTTTTTCTTGTATCCTTTATCATATAGTGATAAAATAAGTCAAAGGGAAGGTAGTAAGCATGAAATTAAATGACCGCGGTTTACTAGTTGTTATATCAGGTCCCTCTGGAGTTGGTAAGGGGACAGTGCGTAGAGCTCTTTTTAATTTGCCAAATAATAATTTGGTTTATAGTGTGTCTATGACAACAAGAGAAAAACGGCCAGGAGAGGTCGATGGAGTAGACTATTATTTCGTCTCAAAAGAAGAATTTAAAAAACGTAAGACCAGTGGTAAGTTTTTGGAAACGGCTGAGTTTGTAGGAAATTATTATGGTACTCCACTAGATAAAGTTAATGAACAGCTTGATTTAGGTAATGAAGTTGTTTTAGAAATAGAAGTAGATGGAGCTCAGCAGGTAAAAAAGAAAATGCCAGATTGTGTGATGATTTTTATTGTTCCACCTGGGAAGCAAGCGTTGTATGATCGTTTAAAGCGCAGAGGTACAGAATCTGAGCCTATCATAAGAGAAAGAATTGAAAAGGCAAATCGTGAGTTTAAGGTTGCGCATTTATATGATTATATCGTTGTAAACGATGAGGTAAATAACGCTGCAGATAGAATTATGGCTATTATCCGTGCAGAGCATGCAAAAACGGAGCGTTCTATCCATAAATATATGGAAATGATAGAGGAAAATTAAATTTTTTCTTTATTTTTTCTCTAAATATGTTATAATATTTTTAGACCTTGAAAGGAAGATGAATATGTCAAATAAAAAGAATTATGATGGTATGCGTTACCCTTCTGTAGATGCATTACTTGATAAAATTGACTCTAAATATAAATTAGCTTATGCAGCAGCTAAAAGAGCTAAAATCATCGAAGAAGAAGATTTCACTTCTTATGAAGATGGAATGTGTGTTAAGCCTGTTGGTCAAGCATTAGAAGAAATTTTAGTTGGCAAAACTAAGATGACATTTAAGTAATAAAGGGTGGTTAATAGTGGAGCTAAGCTATTAGCCACATTTTTTTCTAAGAGGAGGCGAGAAAGATGAATGTTGAACAATATATTTTTTGTTTTTTTGTTTATGCTTTTTTAGGATATTTATGTGAAGTGGCATATTGTTCTATTTGTCAAAGAAAATTAGTTAATCGTGGTTATTTGTATATGCCTATTTGTCCAATCTATGGCTGTGGCGCTATCCTCATTCTTTTATCTATGCTCCCTATATCCAATATGTGGTATTTGGTTTTAATTTTAGGTATTTTATTAACTTCTGGATTAGAATACCTTACAAGCTATGTTATGGAGCTTATTTTCCATATGCGTTGGTGGGATTATTCCAAAAGAAAACTGAATATTAATGGTAGGGTATGTTTAAGAAATTCTTTGATGTTTGGTGCTTTAGTTATGCTTGTCATTTACGGTTTACACCCACTAGTATCAAAGCTAATGGAAGCGATGGGAACAATTCCTATTCGAGTTCTAAATAGTATTTTTTTAACTGGATTAATTGTGGATTTCATATTCTCAACGATTAAGAATATCAATATTGCTAAGGTTGTTGCAAAAATCAATCAGTTTACAGAAGAAGCTACAGATAAATTGAAAGAACTGAAAGCTAGTGCTTCAGAAAAGTTTTCAGAAACTAAAGAGTATTTATCCAATACAGCTATTGCGTTAAAGTTAAAAGAATTGATCTCTAAATATCCAAATGTTTCTTTACGTAAGGTCGGTAAAGGAAAGAAACGTTTGAGTATTAGTGAATTTATTGCAAAGCATTTGAATGATAAGGATGAGAAGTAGTGCTTCCTATTATTGAAGAGAAATTAAAGCTCTTGCCAGACCGACCTGGCTGTTATCAAATGCGAGACAAAGATAATACAATCATTTATGTAGGCAAAGCGAAGAATTTAAAGAATCGTGTGCGAAGCTATTTTCATGGTGCACATAATGCCAAAACAACAAGGCTAGTTAGTGAGATTACCGATTTCACTTATGTGATTACCGCAAGTGAGCTTGAGGCCTTTGTTTTAGAAATTAATATGATTAAGGAATATGATCCTAAGTATAACATTATGCTGAAGGATGATAAAACCTATCCTTATATTGCCTTAACCAATGAGGATAACCCTCGCTTGATTGTGACAAGAAATCAAAGAAAAAGAAATTTTGCTAGATATTTTGGTCCCTATCCTAACGTTAGGGCAGCCAGAACAACGATAGATGTTTTAAATCAAATTTATCCGTTTCGAAAATGCTATAATATTCCTAAAAAGGAATGCTTGTATTACCATATGCATCAATGCTTAGGTCCTTGTATTCACAAAGAAAAATTAGATTACTCAAGCTACAAATCAAAGGTATCTAGCTTTTTAAATGGGGATGCAAAGGAAGTATTAGATGATATTGTTTCAAGAATGCAGGAAGCCTCAGAAAATCTAGAGTTTGAAAAGGCGAAGGAATATCGTGATTTAAAGATGGCTATAGAGGATACTGTCGCAAAGCAAAAGATTTCCATTAATGATATGACAAGTAGAGATTATATTGGTATTTATAATGATGAAGATGATATTTCAATAAACATAATTATTACTCGACATGGAAATATTGTTCAAAATCATCAAACCATTATTAATAAATATGATAGTCTAGAGGATGAAACGATAAACTATCTAATTCAGTTTTATGAGATGAATTCTAAACCTAAGGAGATATGTTTTAAGGCCTTTGACGCAGAATTGCTTTCAAGTGTATTGGGTGTAGAAATTTATGAGGCAAAGCTAGGAAAGAAAAAAGAAATTTTAGATATGGCAAATGATAATGCCAAATTTAATCTAGAGAATAAAAGAAATATCTATCGAAATCAAGTGTTGAAGAAGCTAGAAACAATTGAGGAATTAGGGAACCTTTTAGGTATACCTACTCCTAGAAGAATAGAAGCCTTTGATAACTCTAACCTTTATGGAGAATATCCAGTATCTGCCATGGTATGCTATATCAATGGTAAGCCAGCTCCAAAGGAGTTTAGAAAATATCATATTAAAACCGTTGTTGGAGCAAACGATTATGAATCTATGAAGGAAGTTATTTATAGAAGATATTTCAGATTGATGATGGAAGAAGGGGAGTTTCCAGATTTGATTGTTATGGATGGTGGAGAAATTCAGGTCCATGCTGCCTTAGATGTCTTAGGAAGCTTAAACCTATCTATTCCAGTTATGGGAATCCAAAAGAATGACCGACATAAGGCTTCTAAGATTTTCTTTGAAGAAACTTTATTTGATTTAGATAAGAATTCACCTATCTATTTATTATTAGCAGATATTTCTCAAAGAGTCCATGATTTTGCTATCAGCTTTTTTAGAAGCAATAAGGCAAAAGGATTATTTTCATCTCTGCTAGATCCTATTCCAGGATTAGGACCAAAACGAAAAGAACAGCTTTTAGCTTATTTTATAAGCATAGATCACATTAAAGAAGCATCAGTAGAGGAATTGAAAAAGGCCAGCATGCCAGGGCCTTTAGCACAGACGATCTATGATTATTTTCATAAACAGGAAGAACAGAAGTAAGAGGGGAGGAATCCCAAATGAAAAAGAACAATTGGAAGGCATGGCTTTATTTATTACCTGCTATGCTTTTATTAGGGGTATTTATGCTATATCCTTTACTAGATGTAGTCATCTATTCCTTTGAAGAAAACTTTACCTTTGTGAGTCAGACCTATACAGGAGTAGGAGTAGAAAACTATCAATATGTTTTAAAAGATCCTGATTTCATAAGTGCTGTTAAAAATACATTTATCATTTTAATCACGGTTCCACTTTCAACGATAATTGCTATTCTATTAGCGGTCGGATTAAATAGCATTAAACCATTAAGAAAAATATTTCAAACCATTTTCTTTTTGCCATATGTAACAAACACTTTGGCAGTTGGTTTAGTTTTTTTGATTTTGTTTGATAAAACACCGATGAGTAATGGCTTTGCCAATATGATTTTAGGATGGTTTCATATCGAACCGATTGATTTTATCCGTGGTCCCTATTGGGCAAAAATGTTTGTTTTAGGGTTTTATATCATTTGGACTGTAATGCCTTTTAAAATTCTCGTTTTAGTTGGAGCTCTACAATCTGTAAACAAACAATATTATGATGCTGCAAAGCTAGACAATGCAACACGTTTTACTATGTTTCGTAAGATTACAGTACCTATGATTTCTCCTATGATATCTTATTTGATTATTACAGGCTTTATTGGAGCATTCAAAGAATATAACAATGCAGTAGCTTTATTCGGAGAGGATTTGAATTCCTCAGAGATGAATACGATTGTAGGATATGTCTATAATATGCTCTATTTTGAAACCGGCGGTTATCCATCCTATGCTGCAGCTGCTGCCATTTTATTATTCTGCATTATTCTTACAATCACTTGTATTAACCTGTTGATTAGTAAGAAGAAGGTATACTATTAGGAGGTCATAAGATGAAAGATAAAAGTATAATATTTAGAAATATTCTCATTTACATTCTTTTGTCTGTTTGGGCAATTCTGGTCATTTTTCCATTTTTTTGGATGATCCTGACTTCCTTTAAAACCTATGCAGCTTATAATTCAGAAACAACACCTCAGTTTATTGTTCTTAAACCAACCTTTGAGAATTATATCTCTGCCTGGACAGTAGCCAAACTTGGACAGTATATGTTAAACACTCTAGTGTTTTCCATAACGACTACATTTCTTATGGTCATTGTTTCTTTACTGGCCGCTTTTGCTTTTGCAAGGCTTGATTTTAAAGGAAAAAATGTAGTGTTTGTTTTATTCTTGGCTATGATGATGGTACCCAATGAATTAGTCATTATTACAAATTATGTAAGTATAGTCAATTTAGATTGGAGAAATACCTTTACAGGTCTAATCTTACCATCTATTTTATCTGTATTTTATATCTACCTATTGAGACAAAATTTTATGCAAGTATCAGATGATGTGTATTTTGCTGCAAAGGTAGATGGTACTTCAGATTTTAAATATTTGTGGAAGATTTTAGTTCCACTATCTAAGCCTACAATTATTACAATCACAATTTTAAAATTGATTGAATGCTGGAATTCTTATGTTTGGCCAAGACTTATTACAACGGATAAAGATTATTATTTAGTAAGTAATGGTATTCAATTGATTAAAGAACAAAGTATGGGTAAGGCAGATATCCCAGGAATGATGGCTGCCGTAGTGTGTGTTTCCTTACCATTACTTTTATTATTTGTTGTGTTTAGGAAGCAAATTATGTCTGGCGTTGCTAGAAGTGGATCAAAGGGGTAAAAGCTATGAAGAAGAAGTTTATGTTATGTGTAAGCCTTATATCAGTGATATGTATACTTGCTTCCTGTCATGGGAAGCTTGTTCCTAAAAAAAATGGTGTGGAGCTTATTGATTTTGAGGTTCCAGAAAGCTTTGATGAAACGAAGTCACATGAACTCACTTTTTGGGCAAAGAATGATACAAATAAGGTTCAACAAGCTATTTTCAATCAAGCAGTAGAAAGCTTTGAAGAACTTTATCCAAATATCCATATCAATGTAGTTCAATATAATGATTATACAAAAATATATTCAGATGTTATCACTAATATTTCCACAAAAACCACACCAAATATCTCCATTGCTTACCCTGACCATGTAGCTACCTATATGGAGGGCGGAGATGTTATTGTACCACTTGATACATTAATGAAGAATGAAAAATATGGATTTGGAGGGAGTGAGGTTAAATTTGATTCCATAAAGGAAGAGGATATTTTACCAAAATTCTTAGCAGAATGTAAAATTTCAGATCACTACTGTATTCTGCCTTTTATGCGTTCTACAGAAGCTCTTTATGTGAACAAGACCTATTTAGAGGAAAATGGATTTTCTATTCCAGAGGTTTTTACTTGGGACTATGTATGGGAGATTTGTTCCTATGCAAAGGGAAAATCTTTAAAGGAAGGAACGACAATGATTCCTTTAATCTATAAATCTACAGATAATATGTTCATTCAGCTTTGTAAGCAATATGAGTATGAGTATACAGATTCAAAGGGAAAGGTTATGTTTTTAAGTGATGATGTTAGTGACATGCTCCTTAGTTTAGTAGAACCAATAGAAAAAGGCTATTTTGATACGTTTAAAAGAGTCAGCTATCCTGGAAATTTCTTTAATAAGGGGCAATGTATTTTTGCGATTGATTCTACTGCAGGATCGACATGGATTGGTACTAAGGCTCCACTTTTAGATATTCCTGAATCTGAATTGGTAGACTTTGAAACTCTTGTTACGATGATTCCTCAAGTGAATGTAACTCACCCTTATATGATATCACAAGGACCATCCATGTGTTTATTCTATAAGGAAGATCCCCAGGAGGTATTGGCCTCTTGGCTATTTATGCAGTATCTTTTAACTAATGAAACACAAATTGCATTTTCTAAAACAGAAGGGTATCTTCCTGTTACAAGCTCTGCGGTAGAATCAGAAGAGTTTAAAGCTTATTTAGAAAATGAAGAAGAATATGAAGTGAAGAGAGCTGCAACAAAGCTTATTATGGATCAAATTGATCATACCTTTGTGACACCGGTATTTAATGGGTCTTCCTTATGCAGATCAGCTGCTGGGTATCTCATAGAGGCAATGTTTAATAAAAAATATCAAGATAAAAAGGGTGTTCAGGAATTATATTCTATAGTAAACACTAGGTATAAGCTTTCGACATATGAGATAAAATAATAGAAAAAAGTAGTGTTTTTTCAATTATTTTCATAGATTTATTGACATATTTTATCAAAAAAAATATAATAAGTATGAAATTAAAAGATTTGAGGGGATTTCAAAATGAAAAAAGTTTTTGCGATATTTATAGGTATATTATCTTTATGCTTATTTGTTTCTTGTGCAAAAGAGGAAGCAACTGAGGCTTTGACTCATGCAGAATATTTGGCTGCTGAAAAGGGTTCAACTGTCACAATAGAAGCTTATATTCAAGGAAAACAATCTTGGTGGGAGAATAATGGTATTGGAGTTGCATCTTTCTATTTACAAGATCAAGATGGTGGATATTTCGTATATAATTTACCTTGTACAAAGGATGATTACGATAAGAAGTTAACTGCAGGTACTAAGATTCAAGTTACTGGAAATAAGACAGAATGGTCTGGAGAAGTTGAGATAGATGGTTTAACAGAAGGAGCAGAGGCAACTTATAAGGTTTTAAATGCTAAGAAATTTATTGCAAACCCTAAGGATGTAACAGAAGATTTAGGAAAAGATTTATTAGTATCACAAAATATGGCAGTTACCTTTAAGAATTTAGAGGTTGCAGCTTCAACCTATGAAGATGAAAATAAAGAACAGCATACGGCTGCATTTATGTATAAGTGGAATAATTCTGGAACTAGAGGCGATGACCTATACATAACACTAACTGATGGTACAAACACTCTTTCCGCAGTTGTTGAATCATATTTATGTGATGAAAATTCTGATGTTTACAAAGCAGTTGAAGCATTACAAATTGGTGATGTTATAACTATTGAAGCATTCTTATATTGGTATAATGGTGCTCAACCACACATCACAAAGGTTACTAAGAGTAATTAATACAAAAAAAGATTATTGATATTTTTCATCAATAGTCTTTTTTTTATTGATTTATCTAGCGATTTTGATTTGCATTAAACGCATTTTTATACTATAATAAAGATACATAAAACGATATGAGGGATGAATATGAAAAAATTAGGTTTTTGCTTTTTGGTAGTATTACTTTTTTTGGTTGGATGTAAGACAAACACCCCTAATTCAGATGACCCAGCTGACAAGGAAAAGCCAGAAGTTCCTACAGATACGGATAAGCCAGATGCTATAGTTTATCCACTTGGAGTGTATGGGGATTATGTTAAATACATAGATGACACAAAAGATACAAGTACTTTAGAAGCTGATTATTTAAGTTTAACTGAAAAGAAGAAAGAGAAAGCAAATGGTGTTTTTCAATCTAACTATTGCTTAGGCTTATTGAAATTCTTTTCTATTGATGAAAAAATTAAGCTTACCATTGATATTAGTAAAGAAGAATTAAAAAAATTAGATGAGGATTATCAAACTGGAAATAAAGAATCTTATCGTATTTGTAATTTAAATATAGAGATGGGAGATTTATTATTTCATTATGAACAGGTAGGAATCAGGCAGAAGGGGAATACCTCAAGAGGTGCCATTTTAGATAATAAAGAGAATATAAACTTACGCCATTACAAGCTTAATTTTACGGCAACTTTTGATGATGAATTTACGAAGACGCCTATATCATGGACCGATGATGCAGCTTATGAATATCGAGATAACCGAAACTTTTTTGGACTAGAAAAATTAAATATTCGTTGGAATCGAAATCAAGAATCAACATATTTAAGAGAATATTATGCTTTTGAAATGTATCGTCAAAATGGTGTTTTGGCACCACATACTTCTCCTATGCAAGTCGAAATGAAAATTGATGGAGATACTCAAAACCTAGGAGTGTATTTGGGAGTAGAGGATATTGATAAATCCTTTATAAAAAGAAATTTAGTTAAAGACTCTGCAGGTGGAGATTTATATAAAATGGGCTGGACGAATGTTGGAGCCACTCTAGATAATTTAAATTCCTCTTTATTTGGTGTAGAATATCAAATCCAGGAAAATCAAAGCTATAAACAAATTGGTTTTACATATGATTTGAAGACAAATAAAAAAACATCCAATCATGAATTAATCAAGAGTTTTATTCAAAAAATTATAGACACACCTACAAACCAGTTTGATACTTTTATGAAATCAGATATGGTTTATGATTATACGATGAAATATCTTGCAATATCCTATCTATTAGGAGATCCTGATGATTTGAGAGGCAATTCAAATAATACCTATCTATATTTTATAAAAGATACAAATCAAGCAATTTTTATTCCTACAGATCATGATAGAGTCTTAGGTTCTACTGGTGGAAGTGGAAATCCAACCAATCATCATGGTGCCTTAAATCAACCATTTGATGATACAACGGGATATGCAAAAAATACAACTGCCTTTTTTAATAAAAGCATTTTAGAATCTGGAAATATTACAATAAAAGAAGATTATTTGAAATCCATTTCCTCTATTCTATCTGCAAAGTGGTTAGACATAGAAACCTTTGAAGCATATTACAATAAGGCAAAGAAAAATTATAGCTCAGTCTTAGCATTAGGAGATAAGGTCAATGGGAATAAACTAGAATTTTCTTTGAAGGAAGTAGATAATTTATCTGATAGTTGGAATTTATCAATAGGAGTGTATTTTCAGAAGAAAAAAGAAACCTTTACCTCTTTTAGTTGGAATAAAGAGGAAGAAGCCACTTATACGAACTACTATCTAAGAGGAGAAATGAATGGTTGGGATGGTATTGAAAAGAAATATAATTTAAGACTTGAAAATGGAATACCAACAATACTGATTCATTTGGAAGAAAATCAAGCATTCAAAGTTGCTGATTCCTCTTGGACTTCTGAATTTAATTATTCTGATCTAGTTGATAATAGTTTATTTAATTCAGTAGGAAGCAATAAGAATATAAGTGTAAAGCAATCAGGCACTTACAAAATAGAAATAATAGATTATGGAACAGATCACCAAAGAATTCTTATAACTAAGCAATAGGAGAAACTATGAGAGAATTAAAGATTAAAGGAATTTATCGTCATTTTAAAGGGAAGTATTATTTTGTAGAAGATATTGCGTATGATTCTGAAACAAAACAGAAAATGGTTGTTTATCGAAGACTATATGAGGATAGAAGCTTGTGGGTTAGACCTCTTGAAATGTTTTTAAGTGAAGTAGATCACAAGAAATATCCAGAAGTCACTCAAAAGTATCGTTTTGAGCTAGTAGAAGAATAAAATATTGTAAAACCATTAACCTTTTATATTTTCATTGCATACTATAAAATGGAAATAATGGAGGTTCCTATGAACGGTCACTTTTTAACTCCTAGAGAGCTAGAAATATTTAAATTATTAATTCAAAATGAAACAACAAAATCAATTGCTGATAAATTACATATCAGTGATAAAACAGTTCGTAATCACATTTCAAATGTGATAGGTAAGCTTGGAGTCACAAGTAGAACTCAAGCAATTATATTGTTAGCTAAAAGTGGAATGATTGAGATATAGTCATTCCACTTTTCTTTATAAATAAAATAATATATTTATATAAAACTAGCTTAATTGATATGGAGAAAGTAATTGATTACAAAAAAGAATATATGGTATAATACAATTATAAAGGAGTTGGTCTTTATGAAAAGAAAATTTTTGATTTCTCTTCTTTGTTTATCAGCACTATTAGGCGTATCAGCTACTGCCTTAACAAGCTGTCAAACAAAACCAAAGGAACAAGACACTCCAGTAGTAGAATACTGGACAGTAACCATTGATTTAGATAATGGTACAACCCCAACAACAAAGCAAGTTGAAAAAGGACAGAAGCTAACAGGAGTTTCTGAGCCTACAAGAGAAGGATATACATTTGCTGGTTGGAAAGCAAATGATGTTGCTTGGACAATGGATGAAGCTATTACAGGCAACATTACGATTGTAGCTCAGTGGACAGCAAACCCACCAGCAAAAGAATATTGGACAGTAACCATTGATTTAGATAATGGTACAACCCCAACAACAAAACAAGTTGAAAAAGGACAGAAGCTAACAGGAGTTTCTGAGCCTACAAGAGAAGGATATACATTTGCTGGTTGGAAAGTAAATGGTGCTGAATGGAAAATGGATACTGCAATCACAGGAAATATCACCATTGTTGCTCAGTGGACAGCAAACCCACCAGCAAAAGAATATTGGACAGTAACCATTGACTTAAATGATGGTACAACCCCAACAGCAAAACAAGTTGAAAAAGGACAGAAGCTAACAGGAGTTTCTGAGCCAACAAGAGAAGGGTATGAATTTACTGGCTGGACAGTTAATGATGCTGCTTGGACAATGGAAGAAGCAATTACTACAAATATCACTATTGTAGCCCAATGGGAAGCAATTCCACATGCAACTTTAGTTTTTGGAAATGGTCAAAAAGAAGAAATATTATATGCTGTAAAAAAAGATGAAATTTTTATTTTTGAAGCACCTGTTACTCCTAAAAACTCTAATAAGCTTTTTACAGGGTGGTATTTAGACGAGGAATACAATACTAGTTATCATTTTGATAAGGAAGCTGAAAATGGGATTGTGCTTTATGCAAAGTGGTCTTTATGGGAAGAAATGTTTACTACTAATAATGATGATAATCAAATCATGGATCTTTTTGCAGATATTAACGACAATTCATATGAATTGGGAAGCGAAGAAAACGAAAAATTATTTGCAGAGATTTTATCTGGAGAAAAAAATTATCGTGATTATTTAAATTGGTTTGCCTATAATCCAGAATATATATTGCGTTATAATGAAGAATCTTGGAGGTGTGCAAAATTAATTCTTGAACAAGGAAAGTTTACAGAAGAATTAAGAAATAAATATTTTGGTCTTTATGATTTAACCGCCACATCTCCGTATTTTTCAACTTCAGGAGAAGAATTAGGTAAATCTATAAATGTTTACTTTAATGAAGATTGGAATATTAAGTATTTTTGGGTATATAATACAGACTTTGATTCTAATGGAGAAATCTTTCAAGAGGATAAGACTTATAAGCCTATATATCTAGAAAATGGTGAACTACAATCCTATTATTTGAGTTTTGATGCTTTAAACATTGAGGTTATTTATAACGAACAAAAAATTAACTGTCAAGTCAGTGCAAGTTATGAATTAGAACCTATTACAGCGAATGTTTATAATGGAGAAATTCAAGATCATGAAACCATCATTTATCAAACAAAGTGTAACATAATAGCAAACAATAATAATGTCTATCCACAAAGATTTGATGATATTTTATTATTTACTTCATCTTCTGGAATATGGAATTTAGAAACTGTTTGGGAAATTTTTAGAGATGAAGCTCTCACTTTTTCAAATAGCCTATATCCTGGTAAAAATAAAGCTAAAATACGTTATTTGGAAATGTCAGAGAATTATTAAAGTTTTCTATCATTCTAATAAATATTTATCAATTGATGTTATGAGTCCTCAAAAATTTTATTTTGGGGATTTTTAACTTGTATGAAATGTTCAATTTTCTCCATACTAATAAGTAGAAAGGATAAATGAGAATGATTGAATCAGATACAATAAAATTATTAAGAGAGTGTGACTCGGGAATTAAAATGGGTGGTTCTGCAATTGAAGAGGTTTTAGATTATGTTAAGGATGAAGAGTTTAAATCTGTTTTAAAGACCTGCAAAAAAGACCATGATAAGTTAAAAGAAGAAATCCAAGAGCTTTTAGATAAGTATCAAGATGAGGGTAAAAATCCAAATCCTATGGTAAAGGGGATGTCTTGGATTAAAACGAATATGAGGATTAAGATGAAGGAATGTGACACTACAGTTGCAGATTTAATTACAGATGGCTGTAATATGGGTGTAAAATCCTTAAATCGTTATTTAAATCAATATAAGGCTGCAGATGAATATACTAAAGATATTACAAAGCGTCTAATTAATCAAGAAGAAAAATTAGCAATTCAAATTCGTAAATTCTTATAAAAGCGTATCTTTATGATACGTTTTTTCTTTTGTACATAGTCACACTTTAATGAATTTATCATACCTTAATATAGGAAGTGGTAAAAATTGTGTGGTATATTTTATAAGAGTAATTTTTATACAAATACAGATGAAGTAAAATTTATAAAAGCATGTAATTTATTAAATCATCGTGGTCCAGATGATTATGGGTTTTTATTCAATAAGGAGCATTCCTTTGGACATAAGCGTCTAGCTATTCGAGATGTAGTTAATGCGAAACAACCGATGAGTATCCTAAATGATCATTTGATTTATAACGGGGAGATTTATAATCAAAATGAATTGGTAAAAAAATTAGATACTCCGTTAGAATTTAATAGTGATACCTTATTACTATTAAAGCTATTGATAAAATATAAGGAAGATATCTTAAAGGATTTAAATGGAATCTTTGCGTTTGTATATACCCATATGGATGAGGTATGGATTGTAAGAGATATGTTTGGAGTAAAGCCTCTTTACTATACCTTCTATGATGAAGATATTATCGTATCTTCTGAGATAAAGTCCATATTAGAGTATACAGATAAAAGAATTGTAGATAAAGAAGGACTTTGTGAACTTCTTGGGATGGGGCCTTCACATAGTCAGGCTAAAACAGTATTCAAGGGCATCTATGAGCTTAGACCAGGACATTATCTGAAATTTAAAAAGGGTGCACCAATAGAAGAGCATGTGTATTATCAATTAGAAGCAAAAGAATATAAATATAACTATGAGGAAACAAAGAGAAAGGTTAGAATCCTATTAGATCGAGCAATTCAAAGACAAATGGTTTCAGATGTAGATTTATCAACATTCCTATCAGGTGGTCTAGATTCTTCCATTATTTCTACAATAGTAGCTAGAAATAAGGATACCTTAGATACCTATAGTATTTCTTATGAAAATTCCGAATTTAAAGAAAATGCATTTGAACGTTCAAGGGATTCAGACTTTACTCATTTGGTAAGTGAGGCAATTGGTTCTAATCAGCATGATATAATGATTGATAACAAATCTCTTGTAGAAGGTCTAAGACAGGCGGTTTTAATTCGTGATGTTCCAGGTATGACAGATATAGACTCATCCATGTATTTCCTAGCTAAAAACATTAGAAAGAAGCATCGCCTAGGCTTATCAGGGAAAGATGAGTAGAAATGGGGCGTTTTAAGAGAATAATCTTATTTGCCCAATGGATTAGAAGCAAAGTGACCAACTTTCAATATCTTATTTTTTCTTTAATATTCTTTATAAAATGAACAATATCTTTTAAAATAGTTCTATATAACTTCCATAACTTCTATATTGTTTTAATAATTTATATAAGTTTCCCGTGAAAAATCCCGCACGATTTTTCCCCGCACAATCCCGCACAACCTAATTTTATATCACTAAAAATAAAAACTAGAGGAACAATACCTCTAGTGTTTTTTTTTATGGAAATAAAGGGGAATCCAATGGTAAAACCGAGTTGGAGCCTAAGAAGTATCATAAGAGCTTTAATTAGAGCCTTCAAGATACCACCCCCTTTATTGACATTTCTTATTATACAACAAAAATAAAATTTTGTAAATGTTTGTAAATTCCAAATCTTTTGTGGTAAAATTTTATTAGTAAAAAAGATTAAGTGATTTATAAGGAGCTAATATATGGAAATTAACAAAATTGATTATTTGAATTTAGTTATCAATACAAAAGAAGAAATTAAATATTCTGGACCTGCTATTTTATATAAGTATAAACCTTTTAATGAATATACTTTTGATATGCTAGAAAAGAATTATCTATATCTTTGTCCTGCTAAGGATTTAGATGATGAATCTGAATGCAACACATCATTAGATTTTTATAGACTAATGGATTTAGAAACTAATAATTTGAAAAGAGAGTGTGTTGATCAAATTATTCAAATGATGATAAAACCTTATACTTCCCCTGAAAACTATGAAAAACTAGAAACAATGGTTAAAAGAATAACAAAACCTGATGGAACAATACGACCAAATTATATGATGGAAATAGCCCCTGAACTTCAAAAACTAGTTCCAAGCGTAGATATAGCACCTTTTGTTAATTACATTATTGCAATACCTGATATGTTAAATGAACCTTCAATTAAGCCTCAGCTTGAGAAACTTCTTTCCTATGGAGTATATTCTAAAGAAAGGGTAGGAATATGTTCTTTAAGCGAATCTAAAGACATTGATGAAATGTGGAATAATTATTATGCTGAAGATGAAACAGGTTGTTGTATCGCGTATGATGTATCTGATTATCCTTTCAATCAAAGCATTTTCCCTGTAGTATATGAAGATATACGAGAGACAAATATTATAATTCAATTGGTTTCAAATCTTATAGGACAATGGATAAGTAGTTTGAGTAACGGGCAGATAAAAGCAGATATAACACAATATTTAAGATTGTTTCTAACCAAAAACACGCAATGGAAATATCAACGAGAATGGAGATTGATTGGAGATGCAGGAGAAAAACCAATCGCACCAAAAATAATAGCAATCTATTTAGGTAAAAATGTGTCTAAAGAAAATAAGATTAAGATGATGGAATATTGTAAGAGAATGGATATTAAGTTAATAGAAAGAAATTAAGTTAGAACTAATAATTGAAAGGAATATAGACGAAATGCTTGGAAAAGATATTAAGATAAATGATTATCCAAATGATGTTTTTAAAGCAGTTGGAAAGATTATAATGTATTCACAGGAATGGGAACAAGAGTATAAGAAACTTGCTACTATACTTCAAATCCCAATCAAAAAAATTGATGTAGCTTCACTGAATACTTTAAATAATGCATTAAAGAAAGAAAATCATCTAAATGAAAAACAATATAGAGATTTAGAAGGTGTTATTAATAAAAGAAATTACATCAATCACGAATTCTTTTTAAAAGACTTTCATAAGGATTTTAAAGAAATAGAAAACATATTAAATGACATACAATTTTTAATATTTGAGGCAACTGATGTTATTGATAATTTAATAGATGAATTACAGGGAAACTTCTATTTTAAAAGACCAACTATATTTGATGAAGCTAAAACTGAATAGTCGAAAAATAAATGAAGAAAACTTTTATCAATTTGTTTGATTATGAATTTTTCGTAAGTTTATTTCTTAAGTTATATTTCTTTAAAACAATTTTCTTTCTGACAGTATTAACTTCAGTATAAATTTCTGTAGTAGAAATAGAAGAATGTCCTAGTAGTTCCTGAACACTTCTTAAATCAGCCCCATTAGCTAACAAGTTCGTAGCAAACGTATGCCTTAAATAATGTGGTGTAGCAGACGGAGATATACCACTTTTATCTCGGTATTTAGTAAATATATTTTCAATTCCGTAAATACTTAAAGTATTATGATATTTATTTACAAATAAATAGTCGTGATTTACTTTAAGCTTTTTTCTTATATTTATCCAAGACTTTAAATTATTCCAAGTTTCTAAACTGGAAATATATAAAAGTCTTTGTTTCTTTCCTTTACCATGAACAAGTAATACACGTTCAGAAGTAATAATATCTTCTAACTTTAAATTAGATACTTCAGCTATTCTCATTCCAGTAGATAAAAGAAGATCTATAATGCATAAATCTCTAACAGCTTGAAAGTATGCAAAAGAAGTAGTAGCTTTATTAAGATTCTCATACATATAATCTAACAACTTACTAACATCTTTTACAGGTATTGTTTTAGGTAATCTTTTTTCTTTTTTAATTTTAATTTTATATTTATCTAATGGATTTATCCATTTCGTTTCTTCCTCAATAAATCTAAAGAACATCTTGATTGTGATTAGTTTTCTTGAAACAGTAGTATCCTTATATTTTTGAGTTAGGTATTGTATATAACTCATAATAGATTCTTGAGATATTTTCCCATTTGTGTAGTCAATCAAGTGGTTTAAATCTGATGTATAGGCTTTGATACTTTTCATATCCAAGTTTTTAGATACCATCATTTTTGCTATAAATATCTCCCTATACTTTATTAAATTCATTTATTTTCCTCCAAAATTCGATTTCTAATTGTAAATTATAACATTTTATTGTATAATTTACTCAAAATAATAATGGATTATTGGGAGGAAAAATATATGAGTGAATTTGAGATTGCTTCAATAATTTTAATGTCTTTGCAAACACTAACTATGATTATAGGACTTTTTACATTAATCCTCTACAAAGCCAAGGTGAGCGTTAGTTATAAATTATCCTCTAATTCAATGACAATATACTTTTTTTCAAACAGAAATAAGATTTCCATTATAAAAAATATAAAATTGCATTTCTTAGATGGCAAATCAATTGACGTAATGGGAGAAAAAGAGTTTTTGATGCTTTCAAATCAAGAAAATTTTAAAAATTATGTTATCAATTTTGCACTTTTTCCTAATTATGATTTTAAATTACTAAAATCAATCACCTATACAAGTGAAAAAAATAAAGAAAAGAGAGTTAAATTCAAAAATGGGAAAATTTATAGATAGACAAGAAACTAAAGATATTCTTGATGCAAGTATAAATGATATTTTCATAGTAATTGTTGGAAAAGATCCTCAAATCGGAAAAAGTGCTTTTATGCATGAGTATTTGAAAGATAAAAAGGGTCTTATATTTCAATATGATATATTGACAGATGCTAGAAGTTATTGGGTGGAATTTGTTTCAAAATGGTTATATGAAGAAAAAAAGATTGATGAACTATTGAAAATAATTCATACTAATGAAAATTTAATTCAAACATTTTCAAATATAAATTCTTTTGACGATTTAAATGTAATCCAAGAGGTAGTAGAAAAACTATCCAGCTTGAGTATTTCAGAATTTGATTTTTATCAAGCAATAAATAATATTTTCCCTAAAGAAGAGTATACTTATTTTTGCTTTGATGATACATTTATGATTGATAGTATAAGTTTAGATAAAATTAAAAAATTGCAATCATTAAATAATAGAAAAGTATATTTTACTTATGACGAAACAAAATTAAATTGGAAGAGCGAGTTAGTGAAGGATTCATTGAAAAATATAACTTCAGTTAATATAAAAGAATTTAAAGAGATAAATGACTATGCACTTCTTTTATCACAATTTTTCCTTTTTGAAAGTGAAAGTGAAAAGACTGATTCCACAAGAATATTATATACCCTTTTAAAAGGAAACCCTGGATTATTAGTCAACTCGATAAAAGAGTTTCAGCATAATGTGATAAATCCAAATAGTATACGTCAATTTATAGATTTCATAAGAGAAAAATTTAATGAAGAAACGAATTTAAATAAAACAATTAAATTATTTTTTGCCATTTTTGTAATTAGTGAAGAGAATTTTACAAAAGACGAAATTGCTGAGATTTTAGGATTATCTTTGCCAGATGAAGTTTTTGATAAATATTGTTATATAAGTGGAATGATGATGGGTAGACCAGTATATTCTTTATCATATTTTTATTATAATTTACTTAAACTTACAAGTGATGAAGAAAAAATAGTAATTAACCTTTTAATACAGTTTTTTTTATTGGATACGAATAGATTTACGATAACATCCAAATTATTAAAAAAAATAAAGAACCCTAATGAGTTTGAATTAAAGGGGGTTCTATTGAATTTAATTAATTCAACCAAAAACATTGAAGAAAAAATATTTTTGATTGACTATTTTTCACAATACTTTATAATAGAGAATTCTTTTTTGCCAAAAAGTATTCATAGCTATGCAGAGTTGCTATTTATAAATGGATATTATGAATCTGCTTATAAATATGCAAGTCTAATCGATAAAAATCAATATAAAAACCTTATATTAATAGGAGATATAGAATTTTTGCTATCTTTACCATCTTGTAGTGATACTTATAAGTTAGCTCTTAATATTTCTTCTAATGCTATCGAGGAATTAGAAGTTGTATCTAAATTAATAATGGCTCTTTCTATTAAAAAAGATACTATCAGTATAAACCACGCTGAAAAGTTGTTTAAAGAAACTTTAAAAAAATACAAAGATTCGGAGGAAATATATAGATTATATAGGTATTCAAATAATATAATGCCTTTCTCAGAATCAATAAAATTAACATCAAAGGCATTGTCATTATGTAAGAATAAATCAGAAGAATATTATAAAATACAGCATAACATAACTATGATGAAATTAGCTCTGTATGATAATGTGGTGGATTTAAACTATGTTGAAGAGTTTGATCAAGTATTTGATTATTTTAAAAATAAAAATTTATTTCATGAAGCCGCTTACCCTTTAGTAAATAAAGGAACCTTTTATATGTATTTATATATTAAAACGCGTACAAATAGTTATCTCGAAAAAGCTATTCAAACATATTCTTTAGCAAATATGTATGCTAGATCATATTATGCAAGAAATATAGCCAAAACAGGATGGCTAATTGCTAATTCTTATTATATTATGAATAATGCTAATTTAATCAAATTGCAATTCTTAAGAGAATGCAGAAAAAATATATATTCAAACATAAAAAATGTAAATTATGATGTGCGTGCCAAAAGATATATCTATTTGTCTTTAGTGGTTAGTGCAAAAATTACAAACGATATTGAAGAAGCAAAATATTACTTGAAAGAATCAAAAGAAATTATGCTAAGATATGAAAAATTAAAATACAATGCATTATGCATTGAATTAGGTTGTGATGAAGAAATGCTTGATGCAAGTCAGATTAAAACAGATCGATGTGATTTATACGTTAAATCAACAGAACTTGTTCCTTGGGTTATTAGTTTTGGTCATTAAATCTAGACAAAACAGTTTCAATTAATTTGGAACAAATGTCTTCATATTTATAGTCATAGAATTGACATACATACCCGATATCTGTGCTCATACTAAATCCAGGCAATGCGTTTGCTTCTAGGAAAAATATATTTCCACTCTCATCTACTCTAAAATCTAATCTTCCGTAATCTCTCATATTTAAAATTGTAAAACATCGCTTTGCGATTTCACATACTTTGGAAACTAATTCTTTAGACAAGATATTATATGGATTATGAAAAAACCTTTGATGATTTGCTTTATCTTCAAACGTAAAAACATCTTTTTTCATGAAAAATTCCTTCTCTTTTTTTGAAATTAATAATGGTGCAACTAAAGAGAATCTATCTTTGTTTCCTATAATCCAAACTGTTATTTCATATCCAGAAATATAATTCTCTATTATTAAAGGTAGATATTTTTTTTGCTTATTAAGTATTTGAGAAAGTTCTTCATAATTATATGCTATTGAGTTTTGTGTAATCCCTAATGAAGAGGATGAAGCATTAGGTTTAACAATAACAGGAAATTGAATTTCTTTTGGCAATACACTATTTTTATAGTATAAAATATGTTGGGGCGTAGTAATATCACTTGCAGTTAAAATTTTATTTGTAAATGCCTTATCATTAACCAATAATGATACAAATGGATCAGAGCCACTATATTTAACATTTGCCATTTCCAAAAGTAGTGGGGCTTGAGCTCGTTTGTGTTGCTCGGTCTTACCATAATTGTAATTAATAAAAATGATATTTTGTTCAAAAGTGTTTATTTTTAGTAAACTATTAATTCCTCCATAGAATTTGCATTCATAGCCTAATTTATTTATAGTTGACACTAAGCAATCTATACTTTCTTTTTTAATATGGTCATTAAAATTTTTTGCTAGTTCTGTATCGTTTGGATAATCCTCTCTAAATTCTGCTGTAACATAAAATTTATTTTTCATATTTTCCTCCCAATAATCCATTATTATTTTGAGAAGAATTTGGAGTATAAAAATATTTTTAAAGGCTTAACAATTTTGTCATTTTTTGGTAAAATATAGAAAACATCATGTTGGGAGGTATAATAATGTATTTTAATGAAATAAATATCTCTGAATGTTTTCCATTATTAGTTTTTGAAAACCAAGAAGAAGAGAAACTTTTTTTACAAAATTTAAAATCTAAGGGCATTTTTTTATATAAGCAAGTCTATGATGCCCTGTGCAATTGGCAAACAAATTGTTCTATCAAATATGAGCATTTTAAAAATCTTATACGATATGATAAAAGTATAAGAGACAAGCTTTACAAATACTTATGTGTAGCAGAAGAGCACTTGCGTAATATAATTTTTGAAGAACTAGAAACATTAGAAAAATTTGAAGACAATGAAAATAAAAAACTTGATATTGATGCCTTACAAAACAAAGATAAAAGCAATCTTAATTCAAATTTATATGAGTACTCTTATTCAAGATTCTTTGATTTTGGAACAATAGAAAAGATATTTGAAAAATATGACTTAGCAATAAAATATAGTATTGATCAAAATGATATAGTTATGGTGCGAAAAAAATTAAGAAATAAAGTAATGCATCATAATATGTTATTACTATCTTATCATACAGATAAAAGTAAAATTGAGAGAGAAATAAAAGAAATAGAGGATGGAGTTGAGGCTTTGTATAGACTAATGCCAACTGAGGTATTTAAAGAAGGCTCTATTCAAAATGGTAAATTAGTTGGTGGGTTAACACAAGATATAAACAAAAGCAATTTTAAAGATGGTGACATTAATCAGCCACCTTATGAAAATCTTATATGTTTACATAAATTTAAAGATGGGAGATTTAATAGATAATGAAATATATAGCAAAAAAAGATCCAACAAAGCGTGAAGCTAGAGATATATTTGAAAATAAAATTTTAAAGAAAGTACGAGAGTATATAAGGAGAGACTTTGGAAAAAACCAATGGATATTTGATGTTTTTTTAGTTGGAAGTGCTAAAAGAAACTTGATTTTAGTTGGAAATGAAGGATTTGATTTAGACTATCAGTTAAGATTTAATAAAATGCCTTCTGAATACAGGAAAAAAGCCCAAGAAACAAAATTGAAATTTAAAGAATATTTTGATAAAGCATTTGAAGAACTTGGATTAGATTTATCAAATTGTGAAGACTCTACTCATGTTTTAACAACAAAAAAATTAGATTTTAATGGACAAATCATTTATTCATATGATATTGCCATATTAAGATATAATTCAAATAATGAATATACTATTTTAAAAAATGAAAAAAAAGGCAAAGGTGAGGAAGATTATCATTATATCCCCTTGTCAAATAGTAAAAATTTTAATAATAAATATAAAAAAATTAATTCTTCAAAGAAATGGAATCTTTTAAGGAAGATTTATAAATCAAAGAAAGAAGCGGTCCAAAGTCTTCGCAAAGATGATAGACCTCATTCATTTTCTTTATTAGTTGAGGCAGTCAATGAAGTTTTGCAAAAAAAATCAAATTAAAAAGAAGGAGTGAAACATATGAAAAACTGGAATGATTTTAGCTTACCACTACATATTACACAGACAGATGAATATTTAAAAGCATTTAATAAAAAAGTTGACTACTATTATAATCAACTAAATCTGTTAACTAGTATGTCTAGCTTAAGTAAATTTAAAAAAGAGTTTACAGCTTCTTTAAAAAAGTTGAAAAATCAGCAAAAATTAATTGGAAATGCTTTTAATTACTATTTAAAAGGGAGACAACAAAAATCAATTGAAATAGTGCATAAAATAATAAAAGATAATAAAGATATACTGATCCATCCTATAAAAAAGGCTTATGCATTTAAAGGGAATAGTATGTATGTTGATTTTGAAGAAGAGTTAGATGAACTGTATTTAGTTAGAGGCAGAATAGTAGAACCACATAAGGAATTACCTGCTGAAGAAATGCTTCATATCCCATTAAATATGCGAGAAAATGTTGATACATATAGATATAGTATTCCAGGAGTGCCAGGATTGTATCTTTCTCAAAATTCGTATATTTTATGGAATGAGTTAAGGAATCCATCATTAGATCAATTGACAATTTCAAATTTTGATTTAAAAGAATTATTAAATGAGAATATAATAGATTTATCTTATTATATTGAATTGTTTTATGATGCTTTAGAGCATGTTGAAACTTATCAACTCTTGGACAAGCAAATTCTTTCGACAATAAAAACATTAAGAGTGATACCTTTGGTTATTGCTTGCTCAGTTGTTTATGATAATAATAGTAATAGAAAATTTAAGGTGGAATATTTATTTCCACAATTACTTATGCAGTATCTTAATAGTAAATGTATTGGTATTGCATATAGAAGTACAAGAATTCAGAAAGGAAATCTTACATCAGCCAATTTAGCTATTCCTATTTTAGATTTTGTGTCAAGGAAAAAATATGGAAATATTATAAAAAAAATAAAGGTGTCAGATTCATTAAATATAGGTTATTTTAATAGTTTTGTTTTTGGTAATTCAGAATTAGGTATTTTAAAAAAAGGCAATGGACCAAGTGCAAAAAGTAGAGGATATGTTTTTTCTTTTAATAATTTGAGTTCCTATTTTTCTTTTAATACGATTTTACCTGTTCTACCAGCACCAACATATGATAATATGGTGAATTATGCACATAGTTTATTTTATTATTTTGATGAGTATTTGCTTTTTCTCAAAGAAGTGAAAAATATATCTTTTTGATTGAACTAAATGTATCATATGGAATTTTTAGGTTTTAGAAGAATGAAGTTGATTTTTTTGTAAATTGGTTATGTTTATAGTACTATCTAAAAAGAAACTTGTTTTATAAGTTTGATAATAAATATAATTGTTTGCTATGTACGTTATAAAATGATATAATAAAAAAAATGAAAGGATGTGTTTTTATGAATGATAGAAAAAATAAAATAATTAATTATTTCATTATTTTACAAATCTTTCAATATAAAAGAGAAGTAGCACGTTCTTTCTTTATGCGATATATTCAAGTATTAAATAAAAGAATTGAAGATTGTATTTTTGATTTAGATAATAAAGATAAAGATATATATAAAAATTTGACTCATGAAATTAAGAGCAAAGCAGAAGCTTGTTTTGAAAAGTATGAGAATCAAATAATATTCATTGAAGATGACATATTTCCAAATAAGGTTAAAAATACTACAGAGCATCCTATCGTTTTATTTTATGAAGGAAATCTTGATTTGCTAAAGAATGTATCATTAAGCATAGTTGGTACTAGAAATCCATCTGAAAGAGCAGTAACCGATACCATTAGAATTACTAAGTTTTTAATTTCAAAAAATATATGTATTGTGTCAGGTCTTGCTAAAGGTATAGATGTGACTACACATAACTTTTGTTTTAATGCAGGTTATAAAAATATTATAGCAGTAATTGGTACACCTTTAAAAAAGTATTATCCGAAAGAAAACCGTGTTATACAAGAATATATTGAAAAAAATGGTTTATTGATTACAGAATTTGCAGATTTTGAACCCACTTTAAAATGGAACTTTTTAAGGCGTAATTATATAATGAGTTCAATTTCAGATTCAACAATAGTAATGCAAGCTGGTGACACAAGTGGAACTGTAAGCCAAGCAAGAAGCACACTTAAAAATGGAAAATCACTGTTTGTTCCTGCATCAGTGTTTGATGACCCTTATAATAGTTGGCCACATAATTTCAAAAAAGAATATACAAATGTTTATAAGTTTAATCATTTTGACGACTTAAAAAGATTATTAAAGGAAAAATTGGGAGTGGAATAGAATATGAAAATACAAATAATTATTGATGAAAATACTATCACAGAAGAGGAAAATAATAAAATCAAGTCTTCTTTTAAAAATTGTGATTTCATAGATTCTAAAATAGATGATTTTTTTACTTTTGGTTTTGAAAATGTACAGGGGACTCGATTTGATACTATTTATGTTTCAAGATCAAGTAGAAATTATTTTATTGTAGATAGTGATGGAAAGCAATGGTATCCGACATTGATACAAATAGATCATAACCTAAAGTGGTGGCAAAAGAACAATGAAGGTTCTGTTGATGCAAAAGCTAAGACAGTAGATGATTTCATTCAAGGTAATATTTATACTCTTTTTTCTGAAAAGTATGCTTTTACTAACGATTTTACATTATCTAAGAAAAATACTACTGCTATATATTCTCGAATTTCATTAGGAGATGAATTTGATGAAGAAACTGAAGATGTTATTTCAGTTTATTCTTTAGGGAGATTTTATGGACGTCATAAGCGTGCTGATAATATGGACTTTTTATCAAGTAAGATAGAAATGAAGTATAGTAAAACGCAGCACCAATTGGATGTTTTATCAAATTTTATTAAAAATTCACTTGAGTATTTTTTGGAAAGATCCTCTACTACATATGATTATTTTTGTTATATTCCAGCAAAGAAGGATCAATTTGATAGATTTAAGAAAGCAATACCAAACAATATATTAAAATTAAATAGAGAAGTTGATTCATTAAAACAAAAGAATCAGGTAGAACGTGAAAAAGAAATGGAAGGCTCTATAAGTGTTGTCGAAGGTATTGATGTAAGAGGAAAAAAGATACTTTTTGTAGATGATGTTATAACAACTGGAACATCTCTAAATGAAGTTGTTAAAGTTTTGTATGCTAATGGAGCAGAAAAAGTGACAGTTCTTTCTTTGGCTCAAACTTATCAGTCATATTTAGAAGCAAATGAAATACCATGTCCGAAATGTAAATCTCTCGTTCAAATACGATATAGAAATGCAAATGGTGACCCTTTTTTAGTTTGTAAGAATCCTGAATGCAATGAAAAATTTGGAGCTAAAATATATTTGTTTAAAATATATTATTTTATTTATGGTATGATTCATCTGAATGATTGGAAGGATTAATGAAACTCAAAAACGAAGAATATAACTTATGCAACTATAAATGTGTTTTTAAACTACTAAAAGGCATTTATAGTTTTTTATTTTAGATTTTAATGTTTTCTCTGAGATTTACAGTTTGAACGATGTAAAACGTTTTTATTTATTTTTTTCTTGCATTGATAAATAAGAAGCCATATAATAACCTTGTATTAAGTCGTATTATGTAAAAAAAATAGTTATATGGTCGTAGTTTTTTTGTGCTTGTAGTGTATAAATTTGAGAAAGGGAGTGTCACATAATGAAAACGATTCATAGAAGGACAGTTGCCGTTAATTGCTGTAATGGAGGTACAATCATTGATAGTATTTATGAAGAAGCATCAAAAACCTTTTTTTATACTGCTGATAAAAGACAACTAAGCAAAATATTAGGACAACTTCCAAACGTAGATTTCGATGTAAAAAAACATACAGAAATAGAAGGTCAAAGTTCAAAAGAAGAAGTTAGAATAGTGGTTACAGAAGATGGCAATTTTAGTCTTGAGGGCTATAAGAAAGAGGACTTATCACACTATGTTTTAATAAAAACCAAAGGAAGTGCTTCTACAGAGTATGATTGGACTATAATAATAAAAACATATGAACAAGGATTGAGTTATATAAAAGCAATATATTTTGATATTGTTATGTTTTATTATTATTGCTTAAATGCTAATTTTAAAACAACTTCACAAAAACGAGAATTCAATTTGATTAAAAAAGATTTTCTTGTAAATGAAGGTTATAAAGTTTCTAAAGACCAAACTTATGTTAATTTTCTATGCTATTTTATTTTGGAAAATGGATTTGATTTTGAGTCTTATGTTAAGTTGTGGGCAAAATTTGTCACATGTTTGAGAGAAAACAATTACTTTTATTCCAAAGATAAGCTTGTTATTGACACACCTATCTCTGAGCCTACATCTCTACAGAAATCAAGCATTTCTTATGCAAAGGCTGTAATAATTGCACGTAATGTAATGGAAAACCATGAAAAACGTCATCAAATAAGTGAGAGAAAATTAGTTGCAGAGATAATGAAAAACTATCGAGGGCCAAAGAATTACTTAATAAGAATTGAAAGAAGACCGCATAAAAAGTCAAAGAGAGAAGAACTAAGACAACTTATGGGCTTGAAACAATATGGTTATGGAAAAATATGTGTTGTATCTGGTAAAAAGATTCATCACCTTCTCCAGTTGACAGATTTTATTTCTATTTATGAATTAAAATAGTGGTTGAAAGGTGAAATACAAAATGAAATATATTGCATTTTTAGATTTTCTAGGAACAAAGCAACTTGCATGCTCCGATCGAAATTTATATACTAAGACAATACAAAATATAAAAAAATCTTTTGTGAGCATTGTAACAGAAGATAAAGATATATCATTTATTATAATGAGTGATTCAATATATTTGGAAAGCAAAAATAGAACGTTGCTTTTGAATATGTTAAATGCTTTTAGAAATGATTTGGCACAACAAAAAGTATTTTTCACTTGTGCTGTTACTAAGGGAAAACTAGGGCTAGATCCTAGAGAAGAAACCAGCATATCAAAAGAAAATAGTAGGATAATTGCATTGATGGACCAACCAGATACAGTTGAAGTATATTCTATGCAGGTAAAATTACAAGGGATAGCAATAGATATTTCAACATTGTCATCAAAAAAATATCAAGTTAAATCAGTTTATTTATCCGAGCAAAGATGTATTCCTATTTATGATTTAAGATATGCTCCTGCAAACAAAAAAGGAAGTCGAAAAGTGTTTTTTGAACAAAATTTGAGATTGTATTTTCACGCGTTTGCTAAGCAAGCAATTATAAATGAAAGAGCTTCAAGATATTATATAACGCCAATCAAGTCCATTCTGTATAGTATGACTAATGACGAATTTGAGAAAAGCCAAAATGAAATTTTTAACTCACTCAATATTCCGATTTTAGTAGATAATTTTTATTATTATTGTATTTTTGCAACCATTATTGAAAGATATTTTGATATGTTTAATCAAGATAGTATTGATAATGAAATTTCGGAATTCGTTAAAGAAAAATATAAAGAAAATAACTTTTCAAAATTCATTGCCAATTTACAAAAGATACCAGATGGAATTATTTCATATAAGCATAAAACGTGGTTGGTAGAAATTATTACAGAATTGCAGGATGAAGAAACATCAGAATCATCAATAAACTAGCAAGTTCTAATAAAAATCAATACAAATTAAAATGAGAGGAAGAATCCTCTCATTTTTTGCTTTTTTCAATTTTTAAAATCAAATGTGGTTTGATACTAATTAAGATAGATTACCATAGCTATCGCAAGAAAGTTTTATATCTATATTAACATCTTGAGTAGGAAAAATCCATAAGACCTTATATGTGAATTTTCCTTTTCCATAAGCTGTGTTTCCACTATAACTAGCAGATCCATCATTAAAACTCCAAGAAGAATTATTGATAGTAGTAGAATAATCTGCTTTAGTGCATGATACAGAAATACCTTCCTCAATCCAGTATTCAGCTGAAAGAATGTAAGTCCATAACACTTTCCCATCACTTCCAGTTTTTGTTACGGTTCTTTTTCCAGTCTTACTATAAGAAGTAGAAAGAAGAACTACATCATTTATTTGTTCATAAGTTTCATAAATAATGTAACTACCATCTTCAAAATGTTCTGTTTCCTTTGTGATTAATTTAAAATCATTTAAAAGACTATTTTCACTTGCAGAAACTTTTTGATTTGTTGAAATCAAAAGTACAAATAGTAAACATACAACACATATAATTTTCTTCATTTTTATTTCCCCCTTTTTTACTCTGTTGTTACTGTTATGTTTCCTCCAAGATTTTCTAAGATGCTATAAATGACAATGCCGAAAATTGCAATACAAACAAGCAATGATGCTAATAAAACAATTTCTATGATCAACCTATTTTTAGCTTTCTTTATTAAATGGTCATTATCTTTATCGAAACTTTTTGCAATTTCTACAGGTGTACCAAAGTTCTCAATGATAGTATCAATTGTTGAATTTGGGTTATCCACTAAGAATTCATTAATTCTATCATTTAAGTCTTTCATAAATACAGACTTCATATTGAAAGAACAAGATAAGTTCTTTTTGATAAGAGAATAATAATTTTTCAAATCATTTTTATTTAACATATTAAGTTCACCCCTTGAGAATTGCATTTGCTCCAGCATATATTTTATCAAATACTTGGCTACCACATTCCAAATATTCCTTCCCTTTTTCCGTTAGATGATAATAAACTCTAAACCTCTTAGCTCCAACTAATACTTTATTAGAAGTAATAAATCCTTTATTTTCTAAACGGTAAAATGGTCCATATAATGAACCTTCTTTAATTTCAATAGAGTTGTTACTTTGAGATAGAAGTTCTTGTTTTAACTGATAACCATACATATCTTCTTTAGAGAGAAGTTTAAGAATCAATAAGTCTAATAATCCTACCTTAAAATTTTCCTCTATATCCTTTTCCCACGTCATTATATCACATCCTAAATTAGCAATTTTAAATATAGCATAAAATAAATTTTTACACAATACCTTTTAACAAAATATATGTTGACAAAATATTATGCAGAATGATAAAATTATAATAAGAAAAGAGAAGTAAAGAGGGTGGTATCAAATGTTAAATTTGAAAACAGAATTTGACATAAAATAACTGAGGTCTAAAAGTTGAAGAACAAACATGCATTTCAGTGAAAAAAGTGAGGGAGGTAAATACTATGAAGCATTTAAAATTAATGTTATGTTCACTAGTAATAGCAATAGTATCACTAATAGGAGTTG